>CALQCC020000039.1 GCA_943328975.2 Bordetella parapertussis
ACCAGCACCGGGCGCCGGAGGACTTCTTCCAGCTCTTCCAGGTACTTGTTCTGGTGCGACTTGATGACCTTGGCCACGTCGGGGTGGACGCGCAACATCACGTCTTTGCCTTCGATGGAGCCGGCGATCTTGCGGGCCTCGGCTAGGATCTCGGTGATTACGGTCTGCACGCTCTTGATGTAGCCCGCGCCTTCGCAATTCGGGCACGGCGAGCAGAGGGTGCGTTCCAGCGACTGCTTCACGCGTTTGCGGGTGATGGCCACCAGGCCGAAGTCGTTGAACTGGAGAATCTTGTAGGGAGCGCGATCGGCGCGCATGGCATCTTCGAGCGCGGTCATCACCTTCTGGCGATTCTTGCGTTCATCCATGTCGATGAAGTCGATGATGATGATGCCGCCCAGGTCGCGCAGGCGGATCTGGCGGACGATTTCCTTGATCGCCTCGGTGTTGGTCTTGACGATGGTGTCTTCCAGGCGATTCGACTTGCCGACGTACTTGCCGGTGTTGATGTCGATGGCGACCAGCGCCTCGGTCTGGTTGATGACGAGGTAGCCTCCGGACTTGAGCCACACCTTGGGGCGCAGCGCTTTTTCCATCTCCTGGGTGACGCCGAAGCTATCGAAGATGGGAGCTTCGCGGGTGTACATCTTGACCTTGCCCACCAGTGCGGGCTGGAAGCGTTCCACGAAGCGGAGCACGCTCTCATAGGTCTCTTCGTTATCGATCCAGATGGCCTTGAAGTCGTCGGCGAGTTGGTCGCGGAGGATGCGCTGCACGATGTCGAGGTCGTGATGCAGCAGCGCGGGGGCGGGTTTCTTGTCGGCCTTGGCTTTGATGTCCGTCCACAGGTTGTAGAGGAACTCCATGTCGCCGACGATTTCTTCTTCGGTGCGGCCTTCGGCAGCGGTGCGGGTGATGAAACCACCGACGGTGCCGGGGCGGCGATCCTTGAGGATGCGCTTCAAGCGGAGGCGTTCTTCATCGCTGCCGATGCGGCGCGAGACGCCCATGTGTTCCAGGGTCGGCATGTAGACGACGAAGCGTCCGGGCAGCGCGACGTGGGAGGTAATGCGCGCGCCCTTGGTGCCGAGGGGTTCCTTGGCGATCTGGACGATGATTTCCTGACCTTGCTTCAGCAGGTCGGAGATGGACGGGATGGCTCGGGTCTGGGCGGTGACGTGACGGGGACGCTCGCGTTGTTCCTGAACCGGAGCGGGTGCGGCAGCAGCGGCGGGGGCGGAGGCTTCTTCGCCTTCGACGGGCGCAACAGCGGCAACGGCGGGTTGACCTTCGACGGGTGCGGGGCGTTCGCCACGTTCTCCACCTCGTTCACCACCGCGACGGCGGCGGCCACGACGGGAGACACGATGCGGAGCTCGTCCACTGCCTTCGCGCACTTGGGCACTGCCGGAGGTCGGCTCGCCGGCTTCGGCGCCTTCTTCGGCGGTCTCGGCGGATGCTTCGGCGGCATCGACTGCTTCTTCGACGGCGTCTTCGATGGACGCTTCGCCAACAGGGAGGTCTTCACCGCGTTCGGCCATCGCCTGCATCGCGTCGGCTTCGGATTCGGAGTCGGCGCCGGATTCATTGTCCCCGATGCTATCGAGGATCATGTCCTGAATGTCTTGGTCCTCATCTTCGTCCAGGTGAGCCATGGCCACGGGACCGGATTCGGCAGCTTCCTGGGCTTCTTCGAGTTCCTGTTCGGTGGGTGCGGCGAACGCTGTGACGGAGGGCTGGACTAGCTCTAGAGCGTCTTCGGTTTCGAGTTTGCCTTCGGCGGGCAAAGGCTCGGCGTGCGCGTGGATGTGCACCGGCGCGTCGGGAATGGCGTTGTCGAGCAGGCCGTGCACGGGTTCGTCGTAAGCGGTGACGTCGGCGGCGGTAACAGCGGCTTCGGGTCGGCGATACTTGGCGATGAATTCGCCGGGGAGCAGAACGCGGGCGTGGACAGGGGCGGCCTCAACCGTTTCGTCGGTTTCGCCTACTTCGCTAACGGCCTCGTCTTGCGCGTCGGCGGCAACGGCGGTCTCGGAACTGGATGCATCGCCAGGCGAGGCGTACTTGGAATCCGGGAATCCACTGCGACCGCGGCCACGGCGGCGGCCACGACGGCCTCCACGGCCATCGTCACGGCGGGGTTCGCCGCCGGCGGACGGAGCTTGTTGGACTACTCCCGATTCCGGAGCTTCGGCGGGGGTGGCACCTTCGACAACGGGGGCAGCTGTAGCGGCCTGCGGTGGACGATCACGATCCCGGTCCCGATCACGATTTCCGCGGCCACGATCGCGGCCTCGGTCGCGGTCCCGACCGCCTTCGCTGCGCCCGCCTTCGGGCCGGCCTTCTGAACGGCCTTCCGGTCTACCTTCCCCGCGAGCTTCACGGGGAGCGCGTTCGTCGCCGGTCACACGGTCGATGTCTTCGCTATGTTCGTCCAGGAAGTCGGAGACATAGAGGAACGTATCGCGTTCCAGGCCTACGTCCACGAAGGCCGATTGCATGCCGGGCAGGACGCGCGTTACGCGGCCCTTATGGATGCTGCCAGCCAGTGAATATTCATTCGAGCGCTGGAAGTAAACCTCACAAAGCTGGTCGTCTTCTAACAGCGCTACACGGGTTTCGTGCCGATTGGCCGAAATCACCAGTTCCTTACTCATGCTGCCTCCTGATGCGCTCCTCTTATAGAGCGCGCTTACCTCCGCGACGAATCGCGAAGGTGCTACAGGACCCGGGCAAAGGCGGGACACGGGCAAGGCAAATCTGGTCTTGTGTACTACCGGCCAACGGCTACCGGGCGGAGCAACTTCTCTGACGCCCCGGCTGCTGGTCCGAAATCTTGAGCAACCAAAATTCGCCTAATGCACCCGCACCTCGCACTTAATAAAGTGACGCGCAGGTCCGCCTAAAAACTTCGCACCGGCGACCGTCTTAAAAACGGAGCCCCCAGCACGTTAACTAGCGAAACGCCGGAGCCGTACATTGTTCACTAGCCCCAGCATCATGAATAACGAAAACACATTGGAACCGCCGTAACTAAACAGCGGCAAGGGAATCCCGGTCACAGGCATACTGCCCACAACCATCCCGACGTTCACTAATAGGTGGAACAGCAACAAAGCTGCCACCCCCATACATATATACATGCCGGATCTGTCCGGCGCGGTCTGAGCGTTCTGCACGATCTGCATGATCAGCAGAAAGTACATTCCCAGCACCACTACTACTCCTACAAACCCGTGTTCCTCGGCAAAGGCCGAGAAGATAAAATCGGTATGCGCGACGGGAAGAAACCGCAACTGAGTCTGCGTTCCCCGCGTTGCTCCCGTACCCCACATGCCCCCGTGACCGACGGCGATGCGAGACTGAATAACTTGATAACCTGCTCCTCGAGGATCGGCGTCCGGATTCACGAAGGTTTCCAGCCGCGCCTTCTGGTAATCGTTCAAAAACGGCCAAGCAACCGGCAGCGCGAGACCGCCCACCAACGCGATTGCCGCCAAATGATGCCATCGTAAACCGGCTAACAGGATGCCCGCTCCCAGAATCGCCACATAGGTCAGTGACGTCCCCAGGTCCGGCTGGCGCATGACCAGCAACGTCGGAATCCCGACTAACACTCCTAGTTTCAACAGATCGAGAATTCCCACTTCGTTGCGTTTCAGCTCCGAAAGGTACCTCGCCACCAACAATATTATCACCAATTTTGCAAACTCGGAGATTTGCAAGTTGACGCCGCCAAGGGAGATCCAGCGACGGGAGCCGAAAATGCGCGTGCCGATCAGAACGGTGACGCCCAACGCGATCACGGTACTGACGTAGAAGAAGCCGACCTGCCCTAGGAGCGTGTGGTAATCGATGGAGGCAACCAGCCACATCAGACCTATGCCTAGGCCGATCCAGATGATCTGCTTCCACCAGGCGTCCTGGAATTTGGTGCCGTGGGTCGCCGAATAGATCTGGACCACACCCAGCCCGCAGATCAGCAGCGTGATCGCGAGCAGCGACCAATCGGCATCCCGGATAGAGCGGTAGCGGGGCATGGGTTACAGTCCTAAGTATAAGTCCGTAATTAGGTGTCAGACACCATAACTCTTAGCGTTTCGGCAGGAACATGCCGGCAATGTCCGCGGGGTTGGGACGGGCGCTGACGGTCTTTTTGTCGAAGTAGGCCTTGAGTACGTCGCGGGTAATAGGAGCCGCGTTCAGGCCGCCGTGGATGCCGGCTTCGACCAGTGCCACGACGACGATCTCGGGATTGTCGCGCGGGGCGAAGCCTACGAACCAGCCGTTGTCGAGCATGGTGTCGGCGAGTGCGCGGTTGCTCTTCACCAAGTCGTTCGAGACGCGCTGGGCGCTGCCGGTTTTGCCGGAGACCGTAACACCGGGAATGGCGGCGGCGGTTCCGGTGCCGCCCTCGTTCACCACTCCGTACATTCCGGAGACGACGGCCGCGACGTTCATCGGATTCCAGTTCCCTATGTGTTTGGGTTCGGGCGTGGCTGCGAGTTTCACCAAGTGCGGCTGGAACCACGTGCCACCTACTGACAGGCCGCCGATGGACAGGGCCAACTGTAAGGGCGTCACTTCGACCGCGCCTTGACCGATGGAAACGGAGATCGTCTCACCCGGGTACCAGCGTTCCCTCTGCGTGCGCAGCTTCCACTTGGTCGAGGGAATCAAGCCGTCGGCTTCGCCCGGAAGATCAATACCGGTCTTCTCCCCCATACCGGAAACCTGGGCGTACTTCGCGATGTTATCAATTCCCATGGTGTCGCCGGCCTTGTAAAAGTAAACGTCGCAAGAATGAATGATGGCGGAGCGCAGGCTGATGGTGCCGTGACCGCGGTGCTCGCTGCAATGGAAAGGACGGCCATACCAGTTCGCGACACCGGTGCAATTAACGGTCTCCGATTCGGACAACATGCCGGTTTCGAGACCCGCCATCGCGACAATTGGTTTGAACGTTGAACCCGGCGCGTAGGTACCTTGAATCGCGCGGTTCAACATCGGTTTGTCCGGGTTGTTGATGACGTTGTTCCAGTCGGCTTGGCGCAGGCGGCCGAACACGTTGGGATCGAATGCAGGGCGGCTGACCATGGCGAGCACGTCGCCGGTGCGGGGATCCAGTGCGACCACAGCTCCGCGACGACCGTCCATGGCGAGCTCGGCTACCGCCTGCAGATCCAGGTCGATGGTCAGTTGCAGATTCTTGCCCGGCTTGGCTTCCTGACTTTCCAGGACCTCGCGCTCGCGGCCGGTCACGTCGACCACTACGCGGCGTTGTCCGTCGATGCCGGTGAGCTGCTCATTGTACTGGCGCTCTAAACCGAATTTGCCCACCATGTCGCCTTGCGAGTACTTGGCGAATTCCGCGGAGTTGAGTTCCGTTTCGCTGACCTGCCCCACGTAACCGAGCACGTGCGCCGCCAAGCCGTCGCGCGGATAGAGGCGCTTCTGCGCTTCTAGAATTTCGAGCTCCGGGTATGTATTGGGGTCGCTATGCGATTCTACGAACGCTAGCTCGGCTGCGGTGAGTTCTGTCTTGATCGGGATCGGAACGTATTTCGGACCCTTGGCGAATTTCGCTACGGTGGCTTGCAGTTCCTGTAAGTCCAGACTCAGCGCTTGTGCGATGGCGGGAAGATGTTCCTGCTTCAGCGTTTCCTGCGAGAGCATCACCGTGAAGGAAGAGTGATTGTCGACGATAACACGTCCATCGCGGTCCAGAATTTTACCGCGCGGCGCGGGGACCGGAACCGTCTTGATGCGATTGCGCTCTGCCAGTTCGCTATTCGCTTCGTGGTTGTAGACCTGGAGAACCCAGAATCCGATCACGAGGAACACAAACACGGCGACGATCACATACTGAAATGCGGTGATGCGCCCCAAGGCGAAGCGGGTGTCGTCGCGAAATAGACGGCCCGATAGGGAACCCGTGTAGGAAGTAGACGAGCCTTCTTCTCTGGGATGCTCGGGTTCAATGGCCATGGGTACCTCTATTCGGAAACCTTCAGTTTATCCAAGATGTGAAACAGCGGGACGGCGACCAGTGCGTTGAGCACCGCCATGACCAGTGTTTGCGGTAGTTCCAGGCCGATCGGCTGGCCCAGCAAGGCTCGGCCTAAGACCCAGTAGAAAAATTGGTGGAAGACAAAAAAGAAGAAGGACAGGACCAGGCGAGAGCCGGCGGTTTCCACGTCGAAGCGCTGGCTGGCGGTGGCGGCGAAGTAGCCGACTAGCGTTTTTACGATGCCGAACATTCCCAGCGGATTGGATGAAAGCGAATCCTGCGCGAGACCGATGGCGGCTCCCAGCAAAAGGCCCAGCGTGGGCGAACGCCGCATCAGCGAGAAATAGACCGTCACCAGCAACGGCATTTCGAGATACGAAAGGTAGCTGATGAAGCGCGGAACGTAGACCTGGAAAAGAATCGCGGTGAGCGTGATGCCCGCGATCACCGCCCATTTATAGCGAGCGATGTGATTTTTCTTACGCGGCGAATCGGTGTAGCTGGTGGAGAAATCGCTCATGGTTTGGGCGCCGGAGCGGCCGTCGAAGCCACTGGAGGAACCGCGCTCTTGACCGTGCCGCGATAACGATCGACTACCCGGTCCGCGTCGGTGGAGACTGGTCCCGTTTGTGCAGCACGCGCGCTTGTGTCCGCACCTGGATCAGGTGGCGGTGGAGCCTGCAGCGAAATCGGCTCCGCTGCAACGGGGACTTCGGGGATGGGCGCGTGCACACCTTCCACTACAATGAGAACTTCTTCTACGCCGCCATCCAATCCACTGGGCCGCAGTTGAATATCTTTACGGCGCGGACCGGGCTTCACGTCGGTCGCTGGGCCGACGCGCAGACCGCGCGGGAAAATAAAATCGCTGCCTGAGGTATAGAACCACTCACCCTTGTCCACTGTCTGTTCGTTTTGAACGAAGTCGACGATCGCGCTGCTGCCCTGCCCGCGCAGCGTGCCCTGCACGCGATTCTTCTGCGAGATGACACCTGCGGCGAAGAGCGGATCATTGATCAGCAACACCATCGAGGCCGTCGGATAGACCGCTGTTATTTTGCCGACAATGCCGGTGGGTGTGATGACGGCCATGCCTTTTCGGATCCCCTGCGAAGCACCGACATCGACGTAGACGTTGGCGCTGGACCCCATACTGCCCATCGCCGTGCTGTTCATGAAGATGCGCGCCGCGACGAACTTCATGGGAGACTGCTTTTGGAACAGAGCCAACGCTTCGGCGCGTTGCGCGGTGCCGAGTTCGGCACGCATGCGCTGATTTTCCAGTTGGGCTGCAGAAAGGCTGGCCTGGAGACGCTTGTTCTCGTCGCGAACCGTCAGCAGCAGAAAGTAATCGTCAATGAAGTTGGAGCTGCCGCTGCGGCCTGCTTCGAGAACGCGCGCGAGCGGGGTGACGGCGCTGACCGACCACACGCGGATCAACCGGACATCCTGGTTGTTGCGGACCTGGTAGGCCAGCAGACCCAGTTGCGCAACAATCGCCACCAACAGCACGGTTAAGTGGCGGTAGCGATAAAGCAGCAGATCCATACGTTGTTACTCGATGGCGATCCGGCGCAGCAGTTTGAATTCGGTGAGCATCTTGCCGGTGCCCAGCACCACGGACGCCAGCGGATCTTCGGCGATGGAAACAGGCAAGCCGGTTTCCTGACGAATGCGCTTGTCCAAGTTCTTGAGCAGCGCGCCGCCACCGGTGAGCACGATACCGCGATCGCTGATGTCGGCGGAGAGTTCGGGAGGAGTCCGCTCGAGCGCCACGCGAATTGCGTTCATGATCGTCGCGACGCATTCGGCCAAAGCCTCGCGGATTTCGGTGTCGTCGACGGTGATCGTTTTCGGAATACCTTCGACCAGGTTGCGACCCTTAATTTCGATGCTGAGCGGCTTGTCGAGCGGGAAAGCGGAACCTACCGCCATCTTCACGCGTTCGGCAGTGGTTTCGCCGATCAGAAGGTTGTACTTGCGCTTCATGTATTGGACGATGGCGTCGTCCATCACATTGCCTGCCACGCGCACCGAGCGCGAGTACACGATACCCGACAGAGAAATTACAGCGACGTCGGTGGTGCCGCCGCCGATATCGACGACCATGTTGCCGGCCGGTTCGGTGATCGGCAAACCCGCGCCGATGGCGGCGACCATGGCTTGTTCGACAAGATACACTTCGCTGGCTTTCGCGTGATACGCCGAATCGATGACCGCGCGCTTTTCTACTTGCGTGATTTCGCTGGGTACACCGATGATGATGCGCGGATGCACCAGCATCTTACGCCCATGCGCTTTTTGGATGAAGTAGTTCAGCATCCGCTCAGTGACTTTGAAGTCGGCGATGACGCCGTCTTTCATGGGGCGAATGGCAACGATGGAACCGGGGGTGCGGCCAAGCATTTCCTTGGCTTCCCTACCGACGGCTTCTACCTCGTTGGTGTTCTTGTTGATGGCGACGATGGAGGGCTCATTGACCACGATGCCCTTGCCCTTAGCGAAGACAAGTGTATTCGCAGTGCCGAGATCAATGGCGAGATCCGAGGAGAAAAGACTGAAAACCGACCGCAGGTTCATAGTTAAAAGCTCACTTCAAGCGCAGGCGTGGCGAACCGTTGTCGTGTACATGGTTATACACAGGTTGCTCGCTAACGCACTGCTCGCCCACGGTTTGCTCCCGCCATTTGAAAGTAACATACGGGGGATAGAGGGGCAACGTTTTGTTTTATTTACATGAGTTTAAGGGCACTTGCGCGGGGCTGGTCAAGCCGCTTCGCGCTTACGGACCAACTTGACGATTTCCGGACCGGCAGTGCGACGGGCAACTCGGAGATCGTATTCGGTCTGTAAATTGAGCCAGGTCTCGGGCGACATGCCGAAGTAGGTTCCCAGGCGGAGCGCCGTGTCAGCCGTGATCGTCCGTGTGCCGTGAACGATGGCGTGGATGCGGTTCGGCGGGACGTGCAGGTCGCGCGAGAGGCGGTTGATACTGAGGCCGAGAGGCTTCATGAAGTCCTCTGCCAGAATTTCGCCGGGGTGAATTGGGTCCAGTAGTTTCGCAGTCATGGTCACGATCCTCCTCAGTGGTAGTCGACGATCTCGACTTGATGCGCTTCACCGTCACGCCAGACAAAGCAAATTCTCCACTGATCGTTGATCCGGATGCTATGCTGGCCGACCCTGTCCCGCTTCAGTGCCTCCAATTGGTTGCCTGGAGGAACCCGCAGTTCCTCCAATTTCTTAGCCGCGTGCAAGTAGAGCAGCTTGCGGCGAGCCACACGTTCGATAGCCCGAAAGCGGAGTACCGTCTGATCCTGGAAAAGAGCTTCGGTCTTTTGACAACGGAACGACCGGATCACGATTCAGTTTATGACGCGAAACGTATTCCGTCAAGAGGAATACTCGCTCAACTCCGCCCCTCCGAGCCGTCCCGTGCGGTATGCTGACGGGGTTGTATGGACTTATCTAGCCTAATAACTGCCATCGCTTCGATTCCGGACGTAATCTGGGCAGCCGTCATTGCTTCTTTACTGACACTTGGCGGGGTGCTCCTGACGAACCGCGGATCCTCCAAACGGTTGAGGATGCAGCTCAATCACGATTCAGCGCAGCGCGACCGTGAGCGACAGATGGCGTTGCGCAGGGACGTCTATCTGCCCGCAGCCGAAAGTGTTACCCGACTCCAGGCACTCCTAGGTTCCCTCATCGACCTGCGTACCCCGGATGAGAATTTGAGCCGCGAGTCGACCACGCACATTGCAGTGATCAGCAAAATCTCTGTCATAGGATCGATCAAGACAGTGGCGGCTGTCTCCGCGTTATTGAATGAGTTCAACTCCGCCTTCCTCGATCTATCCTTCCATCGCATCATCCTTATTGAGCGGCAAAAGACAATTGACCAGCTAGCGCGATCGTTGGAAACGTTTAGAGCGGCAAGACTCCAGTGGCCGGATGCTTTGAAAGATTTAGAATCTACACCAGACCCGGGAAATTCAGATCTGCGGAAGATTCTGTATGACGGCATTCTTGAGTCTGCACAACTCTACAAGGATGAGTCAAAACAGCTTGATGTGCTACAGGCCGATCAAAATAAGGAATCGCTGGAACTGCTAAGTCTTTGCAGAGATCTTGCGTTCAAGGTTGCAGAGTTAGGCCCACCTGCTCTTTTTGCCGCGCGCGAAGAGATAGAACTGCCCCTGCCGCAGGAAGAATACATGAAGATCCAGACGGCTAGTTTGCAGAAAAATAAAGCACTGTTCGATGCTTTTCGGAAACGAGTTGAGGACTTCGCTAGGTCCTACGATCAATAGCATCCTCTCGAAAGAGCAGGGTCGTAGTGACCAAACAGGAGACTCCCAGAGTGGCTGGAGACGGAAGTCTTGCCGTTCTTCTCGACGCGCCTAATTTTCAAATAGGCGGGACAGGCGCGCTAGCTCTGCCACCGATAGCTGTTCGGCGCGCAGGCGGGCTTCGGGGAGTGCGTCGACGATTTCTTTCGGGTAGGCGGCGACCAGATTATTGCGGAGGGTTTTGCGCTTTTGCCGGAAGCAGACGCCGGCGAAGCGGAGGAACTTGGGCACGTCGGCGACGCCGAAATCGGCTACCGGATCGCGCGGGGTGAAGCGGACTACGGCACTCTCCACTTTCGGCGGAGGCCGGAAGGCGGCGGCGGGGACCTCGAACAGGCGCTCCACGTGCGACTGGACTTGGGCGACGGCGCTCAGGTAGCCGTAGTCCCGGCTCTTGGGACCTGCGCACACACGCGTGGCGACTTCGGCTTGCATGAGGAACACGGCCTGGGTTGCGGTCTTGGTGCCGAACGTTCGCTCCAGAATCGGCGAGGTGATGTAGTAGGGAAGATTGCCCACCACGGGAGCCGGACCCCACTGACTTAGGTCGGTTTTCAGGACATCGCCTTCGATGATGGTGAGGCGCTCGGCTGCGATCGCGTCGGCGAATTTTTGGCGCAGGTAGTGGACCAGGATGGGATCGACTTCGATCGCGATCACACGCTGCGCGCGCTCCAGCAAGGATTCGGTGAGCGCACCGCGGCCCGCACCAATTTCGATGACTAGGGGCGCGTCCTGTTCACAGGCGGCTTCGGCGATGTTATCTAGAACAGATTTACGAGCCAGGAAATGCTGGCCAAGGCGTCTTCCCACGTGGCGGGCGTTATCCCTTCACGTCGATGCGGCTGGAACTCAACCACAGGCGGATCTTGCTGGGGGTCGGCTGGCCGAAGGAGGTCGCGGGAACAAAGGTGGTTTGGAACACCAGCAGGTTTTCCAACTTCCGCCGGGAGTTTGCATCGGGCATATAGCCGGTGCTGAGGATCGTGTAGTCCACCATGCGTCCGCTGTGATCCAGCGCCACGTCCAACACAACATCTTCTCCGGCGGTACCGATCGAGGAGAAGCCCTTCACCCGAGCTTCCGTGCTCAACTGAGTGGGAACGTCGGTGCCCGTGCGCGCAAAGGCCGGATACGCCGGCACCACCCACAGATTGAATAACGTTACGGCGGAAAACACGCCACCGGCTACCGGAACGGCCAGCGGTCGCATCACATTTTCGATTGCCATGTGTGCGCGACCGGCCCAACTCTTTAGTTGCGTCCGCCAAGTGAGGTGGGTTGCTGCACGTTCCCGTTCGCGGGATGCCAGCACGCGCAAGCGCGTCGTCATCCCAGAAGGAGCGCTGGCGCGCGGAAGACTCCGCAATGCATGTGTCAATACGTGGTCGTTTTCCAGAATCTGACGAAGATCTTGGCTCATACTGAGTGCCCTTTGTGCGTCGCGAAACGCGGGATAGTACCGGTTGCTCTAGACTCGGACGGGGTAGCCAAAGATAACAACTCCTTGCGTAAGGCTTCGCGGCCTCGCAAGATACGGGACTTTACTGTTCCTAACGAGATTTCCAAGATTTCGGCGATCTCGTCATAACTCAACTCTTCCACTTCACGTAGCACCAACGCGGTGCGATACGTAGTGCTGATCCGTTTCAAACCCTCTTCCACCATCGCCTGGACTTCACGATCCAGGGCAGCTTCGTAGGGGCCGGGCGCCGGGTCCGGCAGCAAGTCGCCGATACCGTGCGCTTCCGAGGGCTGGGGGTCCAGCCCCACTTCCTTGCCGCGATGCCGCCCGAACCAGCGTTGCTGATTGCGAGCCTCATTCACCGCGATCCGGTAAATCCAAGTCTTGAGAGAACTGTCGCCGCGGAAACTGGTGATGTTCCGGAACACTTTGAGGAACACATCCTGCACCACGTCGGGAGCGTCGGCGGAATCCTCCAATAGGCGGCTGACTACGCCAAACACCGGCTGTTCAAAGCGCAGGATCAGCGCCTCATAGGCGGCTTCGTCCCCGGCACGCAGAGAGCTGGCCAAGACGCGATCCTCAGCCCATGCCCCGTCGGCCGGGATTCCGGTGCTGACTAATTCGGTATGAAAGGTAACCGCTGTATCGGCCATTGGGTTTTGCCCACTTTCACTCTACATCAATAGAGACACCGGGCGGCTATGCCAAGTTCCCTACTATTTCTGCGAGGAGTCCGCCGGAGTCAGGATCTGGACCCCGTGAAATGGGTGCAGATGAAGAAGATCCAGATCCCCGGTAATGATTGTCGCAGCCGAGCCGTTCACCGCCGCCTCCAGAACGTGGTTGTCACGAGGATCGCGGCAAGCGACGACCGGGATTCTAGTGACCACCACCTTACCGGCTTCCACAAACTGCTTCAGGTAGAGTTCGCGCGTTCGCCGTTCCAAGTAGCGGTCGAACTTTGGGCGATAGAGGACCTGGGTAAGTTCCAGCAGCATGTCGCGGTTGAAGACTAACTCGGCCGAGTCAAGCGCCTTCAAATACGCTAGGCCCGGAACCGATCCCGGCCTCAACTGTGCGCATATGTAAGGGCGTGACGATCGACGTTGTACCCGTGTCCCGATTTTCCGCGTCAGACGTAACAGGGACTCTGGACCGCTATTATTGTTACTGGCGCCCTAACTTCTTTATGACACGATTTCTGCGAGCAGTAGCACTCCTCATGACCGCCGTGGCTGTACCGGCTTCCGCCCAGGTGTGGGATTTCACAGGCAACGGCCTGTTGAACGGGACCTACGTGTTCCGCGAGGCGATCTACGTCGCGGGCTCGACCGGCACCATATCGCGAGCCATTGTCGATTACGGCACGATCGTGTTCGACGGGCGCGGAGGCTACAACATCTCGGCCAACAAGGTGGACTCCTCTGCTGGGGCTAGTTCTTATACACAAAAGGGCACCTACTCGATTTCCGCGAGCGGCTACGGATTCATGACCCATCCGTATGACACCGGTGTCGGGTCGCTGCACGGTGCCGTCTCCAATGGCATTTTTGTCGGGAGCGCGACGGAGGCAGGCATCAACGACATGATGATCGCGGTACCGGCCGGGTCGGCCACGAACGCGACTTTTTCCGGCAACTACACATTGGACTATTTCAATATGGGGCCTTCTGGGGCGCAGACCGAGGCCTATGACACCATCGCCCAGTTAAGTAATGTAGATGGCAACGGAAACGTGGGAACAGTACCGGTGAAGACCTACCTGGGAAAATCCAACAGCTTGCCGGTGATTCAGAGCGAAGGCGGCGTTACCTATAGTTTCAGCAGCGGCATTGGGACGCTGAGGTTTCCATCCGTTACAAACACGCCCCTACAGGGAAATAAAGTAATGTACATTTCGCCGGACGGGAACCTGATCTTCGGCGGGTCCGCCACATCCTACGACTTCTTTGTGGGAGTCCGCCGGGCCTCTGGAACACCGCCGCGGTTGAGCGGCTTGTACTATACGGCGGCCATCAATGACGTTCCGGGAGAGTTCGACACCTTCTTCGGTGCATTCACCGCAAACGCCACGGTACAACTGGAACATCAGCGATTCCTGACAGCCACGGGCCGCCCGCAGAACTACACGGCAGCAGGCGTGCTCCCCTCTGCAGCCACGTCCGACTATACGGACACGCTCTCCGCAGTGGAGTACACGATTAGCCAGGACGCGAGCATCCGCATCGGCGTCGGCCAATCGCCTTACCTCGGACTACGCATCGCGGTGCGGGGGCCTTCGTTCACCAACGCGCCTGGCTCCGATCCCTACATCTTCCCTACTGGCATCGTCAACGCGGCCAGCTTCGCGCCCTTCACCAGCGGCGTCGCACCGGGAGAGTTGGTCAGCATCTATGGAGCCAACCTCGCGAGCTCCACAGTGGTTACGCCCGGAGGCGTCCCCTTCCCTACGACGTTGGGCGGAGTGCAAGTTTTGATGAACAATCGGCCCGCGGCTCTCTACTTCGTCAGCCCCGGCCAGATCGCGGCGATCATCCCTTACGGCACCACGGAGGGCGTGGTGCAGATCCAGGTGAACCGCGGTGGAGTGACCTCGAACGCCGTCACCGAGTTCCGGTATCTGACGCACCCCGGCATCTTCTCGCAATCGCAAACCGGTGAAGGGATCGGCGCCGTGTTGCACGCGGACTATTCGCTGGTGACCGAAGCCAAGCCCGCGAAACCGGGAGAAGTGATCCAAGTGTTCTTGACTGGATTGGGTGGAGTGTTCCCCACGGTCTCCGACGGAGCGCTGGGCGGGGCCACTGCGAGCAGCTTGAATACGACGCTGCCCGGCACGGTCGGGGCGAATATCGATAACCTGACGGCGGATGTCGCGTATGCCGGGTTGGCTCCGGGGCTAGCTGGGCTCTATCAATTGAATGTAACCGTGCCGGCTGCTGCCAGCAGTGGCAACGTCTTCCTGGACGTCGCGACAGCCGATGCATACACCTCGCAGGTCGCGTTGCCGGTAGGAACTGCGACCGCTTCGTCGGACACCGTAGTACCTCGTAAGGCCGAAGAGCGCCCCTTCGTACGCCGACGTTAGGGCGTCCTTTCGCGGTCCCCAGGGGGCAGTGGCGCGAGCAACTCGCTTTTGTTACAATGAATTACGTCTATGGCCACTAAACCTGCATTCGCGACCGGCGCCCAAGTAGAGCACGCCAAGTTCGGTCTGGGCAGCGTGATGACGTGCAATGAAGAGCACATCTCCGTTAAGTGGGACGACCACGGCGAGAAGAAGTTCGTTCTTGCGATCATCCTGCCGAATCTGAAGAAGAGCGATCGTCAGCCGCCTGCCGAGAAACGCCGCGCTGCTAGAACGCCGCGCAAAAAGGCCGATCCGGACGCTCCGAAGGTCCCCAAGGCCGTGAAGGCTCCCAAAGTTCCCAAGGCTCCTAAAGCCGCCGCCAAAGCGTAATCGCTTCCATCCTGCGCGTGTTATCATCGACACGGGAGGGCTTACGTATGTTCACACTTGGCGTGCCAGAGATGGCTGTCATTTTCATCTTGGCCCTCGTTCTGTTTGGGCCGAAGAAGCTTCCAGAACTAGGGCGGACCATCGGTAAAGCGATGACCGAATTCCGTCGCGCCTCGAATGACCTTAAAGCCACTTTCGAGCGCGAGATGCACACCCTGGAGCGGGAATCCCAATCGATACAGACTGCCACGCGGCAAACGGCGCGCGAAATCGCGGATCACGCAAGCTACGATATCGTGCCGTCGGAAACCATGTGGAATCCGCTGGAAGAAGTGATGAAGGAAGAGATCAACCTTGATCCCACTCCGGCTATCGAATCCGCAACCAATGTAGTGTCAGAGCAGGAACACCCTGCACTCGTAGGCGCTTCCGAAGTATCAGGTGCCGAATCAACCCCGACCGCGGAAGTCGCCTCGACGGCGTTGCCTACTATCAAGGCAGCCACCGAGGGCACCGTTGCACGCTCCGCTTCGTTGCCTGAAGTGGCCGAAGAAGTGAACGTGAGCGAACCGGCGGCGGAACAAGTAAAGAACAGTTAAGCGCGCATGGACCAGAACAACGGCGGTGAACAGCCGCCGGATCACGACGCTCCACCGATGCGATTTCCGGACGATCCGGAGCATGGGCTGGACCCCGAAATTCAACCCCCGATTCCGCCGCGCCTGGCCGCGGCAAAACCTATTGCGCCTGCTCCTGAACCGGAGGAGGACGACGAGGACGGCGGCATGTTGCGCATGTCCTTCATGGACCACCTGGAAGAACTGCGCGGGCGCCTGATCAGTATCCTGGCAGGCGGCGGCATCGCGTTCCTGGTTGCCATGGCAGCCGCACTCCCGCTGTGGGATTTTGTTCAAGCCCCGCTGCGCTATGCCATCGACCAGGTCAAGGGCGATATCATCGCCATCACCCCGATGGAGATGTTTACCATCATCTGGATGAAGACCCCGATCCTGGCCTCCATTTACCTGGCGGCTCCCTGGATCATCTACCAAGTGTGGTCCTTCATCTCCCCCGGCCTCTATCCACGGGAGCGCAAGTGGGCCGCCCCTTTCATCATCATCACCGCTGGTTTGTTTGTCGCCGGCGGAGCCTTCGCCTACTTCGTGGCGTTCCGTTACGGCTTGGTCTTCCTGTTGAGCATCGGGGCGACGTCGGGCGTCAAGGCGACCATCAGTATCGACAGCTACTTCGATCTCTTCGTGAACGTGATCCTGGGCGTGTCGATCTTGTTTGAACTGCCGGTCGTGGTGTTTTTCCTGACGCTGCTGCGCATCACTACGCCGGGCTTCCTGATCCGCAATTCGCGCTACGCGATCTTGGCGATCGTGGTCCTGGCGGCAGTCGTCACCCCCACGCCTGACCCGCTCAACCTCGCGATGTTCGCGATTCCGATGATCCTGCTGTTCTTCCTGGGTGTATTTGCCAGCTACTTGCTGGTGCTGCATCGCGAAGGCCAGAGCTTCCCGTGGAAGGCGTTCTTCATTTGGCTGGGCTCAATCCTGGCGCTGCTGGGTGCGGTGGTCGCGATCATGACCACGCAATACGGGTACAAGCTGGTTCCGTATTCGCCGTTCGTTACCAAGTAGCTTAGGTCACGCTGGCTCGCGCTAGCCGAGCGCAGCTTCAAAACCGTGGTTAGAGCGTGCCCTCTGCTTTGGTGGAGGCTACAAGGTTTTGGATCTCGCGCTGGATCCGAGAGTTGCGGTAGAGCATGCCTAGGACGGCAACCATGATGCAGGGTGCGATCAGGGGCAGCCACCAGACGGCGTTCGGCCCTCGCAGCACATGCTGAACAACCAACAAAAACAGGAAGGGCCCGACGCTGTTTAAAGACTTCCGGTGTAGCGCTGCGCGATATTCTTTCAGAGGACTGCGGATCTGGGGGAGCGGAGACGGATAGTCCTGGCTGGGAAAGCCGAAGAGCCTCATGACGAGGGCTACGGCCATCCCGGGCACAATTACGATGAGGCCGTGCAGGTCGGGGAAAATGAACCGCATGGCTGAACCGGAGAGGGCACCAAGAGCCACCACCAATCCGAAGTTGCGACCGCTTTGAAGTTGCTCGGTGCGAAGGCGGATTATTTCGTCGCTGGCGCCGCCGAGGTTCGGGACAGGCGCGATCCATTCGCGACGCAGGTGGGCGATCCAAGCGGAGGGGATCGTCGAGGCGAGGTCGCGCCACTGGAAGCCACGCTCTTCGAGATCGCCGAGGACTTGGGCTCGATGGCTGCGGGGCAGGAGCCACTTGGCGAGGGTCTCGGAAAAGTTCGAGGGCTTCATGTGTGCGAGGCTAGTCCTTCGCGGCCGTTTCCAAGGAATTGAGTTCGCGGCGGAGCCTGAGGAATCTCAGACACGCCCAGGCAGCCATGATCCCGACGACCGCGACGGAAGCGTAGCCCCAGACCGCCGGAGTGGAGACAGGCCACGGAGTGCGAGGTTGGTCCGAAGTCAGCAGAAACAACATCGCGGCCAAAACGCCGCTGGGAGTTCCTGCCATCTGGAAACGGAGTTGCGCGCGGTAGTCGGCGAGGAGTGTAGTGCGCGAACGGTCGAGCGACAAACTCGACTCTACCGTACGGCCTAGGAAACGACCCAGCGTCGTGATCAGAGGGAAGAGGACCAGCGCTAGAGCCGCTCGCGTGGTGAGGGACGCGGGGAGGTCGCGGAGCACTCGCGTGGCAAGCACGATGGCTAGAGCGTAGGCGATGGCACGGCGGCCCTCTTGTTGAAGCTGTTCAGTGCGCGCGAGGATGGCGCATTCGCCGTGAGCGGCTACGTTCGGGATGGGGCCAGTCAAGGTCCTGACGATGAAGCTCCCCCAGATACGCGGGAGGACGTCGACCACATCGCGAAGGCGGAAGCCGCGTTCTTGGAGGTCGCCCAAGACTTGCTCGCGGTAGTCAGCGGGCAGTAGGGGTTTGAGCATGGATCGTAGTGTCATTGGACTCCTTCTCTCTCGTGTGCGGTACAAATCTTCAGGCCCATGCTTTGCTCCTTTTTCCGGACATCAGTTCGTTGAGCATGCGGCGGGCGGTTTGCATGGAATCTTTTAGGGCTTGCTGGCCGGCGGGTTCCACTTTGTAGCAACGTTTGGCGCGACCGCCGCGTTCGGGGGTGGGGTCGGTGAGCCAACTGGAGAGGAAGCCTTTGTCTTCAAGTCTATCGAGGGTTACGTAGACGGCTCCCAGGGTGACGGATTTTGAGGACGACAACTCTTCCACTTTCTTGTGGATGGTGACTCCGTAGGCGTTCTCTTCAAGGGTGAGAACGGCGGTCAAAACTAGCTGCTCGAATTGTCCGCAGGATTCTGTTCTTGCCATTTGTACAACACTGTATCACAAATAGAATTTGATGCAAGGGGGAAGTTCGGATGGAGTGAAGGCTGGAGAGTTTCTGGAAAAGGCCGATGTTATTCTTAGGACACACATGAAGGGCATCGTTTTAGCAGGCGGCAGCGGGACACGGCTGTATCCGCTCACACACGCAGTCAGCAAGCAGTTGTTGCCGGTTTACGACAAGCCGATGATTTACTACCCGCTCTCGACGCTGATGCTGGCGGGGATTCGCGAGATCTTGCTGATCTCTACGCCTCGGGACTTACCGATTTACCGGGAGCTGCTGGGTGATGGGACGCGGTTTGGAATTTCTCTCACCTACGCGGAGCAGGCGAAACCAGCTGGGCTCGCGCAGGCGTTCACGATCGGCAAGGAGTTCATCGGCAAAGACTCGGTGTGTCTGGTGTTGGGCGACAACCTTTTCTATGGACATGGTTTATCGGAATCGCTGATGCGGTCGGCTCAATTGACGGATGGCGCTCGGGTGTTCGCGTATCGAGTGCGGGATCCGGAGCGCTATGGTGTGGTGAGTTTCGACGCAGAGGGCAATGCGGTCGACATGGAAGAGAAGCCTAAGCAGCCGAAGTCGAACTACGCTGTGGTGGGGCTGTATTTCTACGACAACAATGTAATCCGATATGCGGAGAACTTGAAGCCGTCGGCTCGCGGGGAGCTGGAAATCACGGACTTGAATCGGATCTACTTGCAAGCGGGAAAGCTGCAGGTGGAAGTGATGGGTCGTGGGACGGCGTGGCTGGATACGGGGACACCGGAATCGTTGCTACTGGCTGCAAACTTCATTGAGACGATCGAGCGGCGGCAGGGTTTGAAGGTCGCATGCCTGGAAGAGATCGCGTTTCAGAAGGGCTGGGTCACCGCGGAAGAGTTGGAAGCTCGGGCGACGTCGTCGTCGGAGTATGACAAGTACGTGGCGGGGATTGCCCGGGAACCGGGGTTCTTTAGGGGACCATTGGCGTAGTTAGTTCGGCGTGGACGCGGTCGAGGTCGGGGTTGATGTAGCCGATGCCGCGACCGGCGATCACAAGGCCGAGCCACAAGATCAGAGACAAAGCGGCCGCTAATTTGGCTCGACCGGGGATGATGCCGGTCGCGTCGAATTCGGCCGCTTTTGCGTAGACACTGCCGCGAAACGCCGCTGCGTGGATCGCGACCAACAACAGCAACGTCATCTTCGCGTGGAAGAACGGATTGAGAAGATACTCCTCCGCTTTTGTGCCGAACATCAGCAGTCCGCACACCACCATGAGCGTTAGGCCCGCGTGCTTCAATGCTCGGAGGGATTTCACGACTTCGCCGACGGGACGGTCGCGGAGCATGATCCCGAGCAGGCGCAAGTCCGTGACCAGGATCAAGCCTCCGAAGAGCGCTATGGCGATCAAGTGCAGCGACAGGACGAACGGGTAGACATACCAAGATTCCCGGAGCGCTGTGAAGAAGCCAGTCGTCTGCAGCCACTGTGCGAAGGAGAGCATTAGGCGGGTGCTCCTACAAAGGCGGTGAAGATTCCGCAGGTGACGACACTGGCCCACAGCAACAGCGAGACCACTGCGACCCACTTTGCGGGCGCGTCCGCGAACGCTCGCTGCTGATGCATAGTGAAGTGGAAGATGAGTGCAGTGAACAACAGGGTCATCTTTATTTGGAACGTGGGGTTGAGGTAGTAGAGGTCGGGGTCAGAGGCGAAGAGGCCGGCGCCGGAGAGCAGGATCATCACGATGCCGAGGGTTGTCCACAGCGACAGTCCATTGGCAATCGTGGAGACCTTCTGATTGGGCAGCCCCCAGCCGAGCATACTGAAGTCAACTACAGCGATCGTCCCGATGCCCAGCGCGAGGCCCACGATGTGGAAGCATTCGAGCGCGGGAAACGTGAGCGGGGATTCGAGGATCGCTTCCAACTGGAGAAACATTCCTCACCACGCTACCACTTACTGCGAGAATGATGGGGATGACTGCCCCTGCTCCGGCTGAGTCGATTTTCACCGCCCGTGGTGTAACAAAAGTTTATGACATGGGAGAAGTGCAGGTGCATGCCCTGCGGGGCGTGGACATGGACCTCTACGCGGGGGAGTTGATTGTGATGCTGGGGCCTTCGGGCAGCGGCAAATCGACGTTACTGAATATTCTGGGCGGGCTCGATCGCGCGACCGCAGGGCATGTAAGTTATCGGGACTGGGACCTCACCCAGGCGAGCGAAAAGGAACTCACGTTGTACCGGCGCAAGCACGTCGGCTTCGTATTTCAGTTCTACAATTTGATCCCCAGCTTGACCGCGAAGGAGAACGTCGCGGCGGTGACGGAGATCGCGGAGAACCCGATGCGGCCGGAAGAAGCGCTTGAGCTGGTGGGGCTCTCACACCGCATGAATCATTTTCCGGCGCACCTTTCAGGCGGCGAGCAGCAGCGCGTGGCGATCGCGCGGGCGATTGCGAAACGCCCTGCCGTTCTGCTGTGCGATGAACCGACTGGCGCGCTGGATTCGGAAACGGGCATTGTCGTGCTGGAAGCAATTGATCGAGTGAATCGAGAGTTGGGCGCAGCAACGGCGTTGATCACGCACAATGTCGACATCCAGCACATCGCGAATCGTGTGATTCGCATGGCGAACGGGCTGGTGGCCTCGGTGGAAACGATTGAGAAGCGGTTGAAACCTAGCGAATTGCACTGGTAAACGATGCGGGTTCTGGATCGCAAACTATTCCGTGAGTTGTGGGAACTGAAGATCCAGGTGCTGGCAATTTCGCTGGTGCTGGCCTCTGGGCTGGCGACCTACGTGATGTCGGCGGCGGTACTCAATTCTCTGCAAACTACGCAGCGGCAGATTTACAGCGAGTTCCGCTTCCCCGACGTATTCGCGAGCCTGAAGCGCGCGCCGGAGAGCATAGCTGCGCGAATTGCCGCTATTCCGGGTATGCGCGAAGTGGAGACGCGCGTAGTGGCTCCGGCCACGGTGAAACTGGCGGGTTACCAACTTCCGATCAACGGGCGAATCGTATCCCTTCCCGTGGGCGCGCCCAAGTTGAACCTGCTCTACGTGCGCGCGGGACGACTACCCGAGCCAGATAAGAACGATGAGGTTGTGGTCAGCGACGGGTTTGCGGAAGCTCAGAAACTGAAGCCCGGCACCGGACTTTTGGTCACCATCAACGGCCGGCAACGGCATGTGGATGTGGTTGGGATTGTCTCCACGCCGGAGTTCATCTATCAACTGGCGCCCGGTGCGATCGTACCGGACTTCGCCAACTACGCCATCCTCTGGATGAATCGCAAGCCGCTGGAGGCTGCGTTCAACATGACCAGCGCGTTCAACCAAATCGCAGGAACATTGGACACCAATGCGAGCCTGAAAGATGTGTTGGGCGCGATGGACTTCATCCTGGAACCCTACGGCGGCCTGGACGCATACGGCCGCAAGGATCAAGCCTCACACCGCTACTTGACCGAAGAGTTCCGGCAACTGAGAACGATGGCAGTGATGTTCCCGGCGATTTTCCTTTCGGTCTCCGCGTTCCTGCTCAACGTGGTCTTGAGCCGGTTGATGTCCACGCAACGGGCCCAGATCGCGGTGCTGAAAGCGTTCGGTTACACCAATCGGGCGATCGTCTTCCACTTCCTGAAACTCGCCCTGTTGATCGCAGGGACGGGGTTATTGATCGGCATCGCGGGAGGTGCGTGGCTAGGAGCGGGACTCACGAACCTATACCTGGCGTACTACCGCTTCCCGTATCTGGAGTTCTCGCTGGGCGGAGACATTGTTGTGATCTCGGCTTTCTACTGTTTCATCTCCGCCGTAATGGGCACGATCTATGCCGTGCTGCGGGCGGCGGGCGAGTCTCCGGCGGTTGCGATGCAGCCCGATTCCCCGAGCCTCTATCGTCCGACCTTTATAGAACGCGTGGGCCTGGACCGTCACTTTTCGCAGCCGACGCGCATGATTCTGCGGACCCTGGAGCGGCGTCCGCTGAAGTCGTTGTTGTCGATGCTGGGCGTGGCGATGTCCGCTGGCATCCTGGTTATGGGCGGATTCTGGAGTGATGCAGTGGACTTCATGGTCTACTCGCAACTGCGGCGCGCGCAGATAGAAGATCTTGCGGTCACCTTCACGGGTCCGGTCTCGGGCAAGGCTTTAGCTTCGCTCACCAGCTTGCCGGGAGTTGGCTACGCGGAGCCATCTCGGGCCGTGCCAGCAAGGATCCGGTTTGAGCATCGGTCCTACAGAACAGGCCTTCAGGGACTCAAGCCGGATGGCACCCTGCACCGGCTGTTGGATCGCAAAATGCAGCGCGTGGAGTTACCAGCGGGCGGGGTCATTCTTACGGACTACCTGGCGGATATCCTGGGGGCCAAAGCCGGGGATCTGCTGACGGTGGAACTGCTGGAGGGAAATCGTGCCGTGCGTCAACTTCCGTTGGCCGGGGTGGTCTACGAATATGTCGGCATGAATGCATACATGGATCTGAACTCGCTGAACCACTTCCTGCGTGAGGGCGACACCGTCACGGGGGCATATCTTTCCGTGGATCCTGTGCAAGAGAGCGCGATCTGCTCGCGCTTGCAGGATATGCCCGCGGTTGCCAGCACGGCTTCGCGCCGCAGGGTCTTGCAATCCTTCTACGACGTGCTCGCGGATACAACGTTGACGTTTGCGTTGATCAATACCGTGCTGGCCACATTGATCGCCGTCGGAGTGATTTACAACACTGCGCGGATCACACTGAGTGAGCGGAGTCGGGAACTCGCGAGCCTGCGTGTTCTGGGGTACACGCGCGGCGAAGTCTCCTACATCCTGCTAGGCGAGTTGGCACTACTTGTTTTTGCTGGGATTCCGGTTGGTATGGGTATTGGCTACTTGCTGTCGGCGATCCTGGTTTCCATGACGCAAAGTGAACTGTTTCGAGTAGAGCTGGTGGTGGCTCCCGGAACGTATGCGTTCGCGGCATTGGTGGTGCTGGCCGCTGCCGCGGCGTCCGCGTTGGTGGTGCGTCATCGGGTGGACCACCTCAATTTAGTGGAAGTCCTGAAAGCGAGAGAATAAAGGAACGTCATGAAACGCTGGCTATGGATTTCTGCGTTGTGCGCGATCACCGTCGCGGGGATCGTCTATGGATTGCTCCCGCAGGCGGTGCCGGTAGAGGCAGCGAAGGCTACGGTTGGGCCGTTGCGTGTCACTGTTGAAGAAGAGGGCAAGACGCGCCTGCGCTCGCGCTACATCGTGTCGGCGCCGGTATCCGGATTCATGACGCGGCTGGCACTGAAGGCCGGGGATCATGTGAAGTCGGGCGATGTGATCACGCGATTGAGTCCGGTGAACGCGCCTTTCCTGGATACGCGTGCTCGCGATACGGGTGAGGCTCGGGTACGCGTTGCCCTCGCGGCACTGGAGGTGGCGAACTCACGGATTCGTGCGCTGCAGGAGGCGTTGCGTTCGGCCGAAGTGGATCTCTCGTATTGGACTCGGCAACAGCAACGGGAACAAGGACTGGTGAAGTCCGGTGATTTGCCGGCGCAGCGGTTGGATCAAACGGCTACTGAGGTCAAGCGAGCGGAGGCGGCGGTCTCCGCGGCCAGGGCGAATATTGAAACCGCGAACATGCAGATCGATAGCGCGGAGGCGGAGGTTTCGGCTGCGCGGGCGGCGCTCGGCCCGTCTTCCTCGAACGGCAAGGCTGCACCGAGGGGCGAGACGATTCCGGTGAAGATTCCGGCAGGGGGGCGGGTGATCCGTGTGATTCAGGAAAGCGAAGGCGTGGTCAATCCGGGTACTCCGCTGATTGAAATTGGCGATGCGAACGCCATTGAGGTGGAGGTGGAGGTGGAGGTGTTGTCGCCGGATGCCGTGCAGATGGCTCCCGGCACGCGCGTGTTGTTGTCGGGTTGGGGAGGCACTGGAGCGCTGGAAGGGCCTGTGCGGGTGATCGAACCGGGCGGCTTCACCAAGATATCGGCTTTGGGAGTGGAAGAGCAGCGCGTGCGGGTGATTGGGGATATTACGTCACCGGAGGCGGATTGGAAAAAGCTGGGGGACGGATATCGGGTGGAGTCCAGCTTCGTTTTGTGGGAAGGGGAGCAGGTGCTACAGGTTCCTGCCAACGCTTTGTTCCGCTATCAAAACGGGTGGGCGCTGTTCGCGATGGAGGGCGGTGTCGCCCGAAGGAAGACGGTCGAGGTGGGGCATCGGACGGGCCTCGCGGCTGAGATTCTGAGCGGCCTGAAGGACGGGGATGCAGTGGTGGCCCATCCGGACGAGACGGTGGAAGACGGGAAAAAGGTGGTCGTAAAATAGCAACGGGCGCGGTGAGCAGAAGCTCCTCGCGCCCGTTGTAGTTTGTGAGACGGAACTACTCTTTGGTTTCGCCACCGTCGTGGTTGTGGTCGCCTTCTTGCATCGCCTTGAGGCGAGCTTCACGGCGTTGCGCGCGGTCTTCTGCGCGTTTGACCAGCTCCGTACCGACGAGTTCGATGATGGCCTGTTCGGCACCATCGCCCTTGCGATTCCCGAGACGCATAATGCGGGTGTAACCGCCGTTGCGCGTTCCGAAGCGAGTTCCCAACTTATCGAACAGCTTCTTCACGGCAGCGGGGGTTTGCAAGAACCCAGCGGCTTGACGACGCGCATGAAGCGTATCGCGTTTGCCGAGCGTGATCATTTTATCGACCAGCGGCTTGATAGCACGGGCCTTGGTGGCGGTGGTGATCACGCGTTCATGTTCAATGACGCTGGTGACCAAATTCTTGAGGAGTGAGTTGCGCGACCCAACGTCGCGCTTCATCTTCGATCCGGATACTCTGTGTCGCATGATTTCCTTTATTCCGGGGGCTTACTCAGCCGCCGAAATATCTCCTTCCTCGTCGTCATCGTCCTCGATGTCGTCGTCGCCTTCCAGCGGCTCCAACGTCGCCGGGGTGCCGGCGGGGGAAACCAAGCGGCCTTGGGAATCGAACTTCATACCGAAGCCCAGACCCAGACCACCGAGGATTTCCTTGATTTCGTTCAATGATTTGCGACCAAAATTCTTGGTGCGCAACATTTCGGCTTCGGTCTTTTGGACCAGGTCCGAGATGGTTTGAATGTTGGCGTTCTTGAGGCAGTTGTAAGAACGGACACTCAGTTCGAGTTCTTCCACCGAGCGGTTCATGACTTCCGTCATCTGGCTCATGGCGCGCTCTGCCGGCTCTTCCGTCGTTTCGGCCAATTCTTCAAAGTTGATGAAGATGGTCATGTGGTCCTTGAGGAGCTTGGACGCCTGACCGACTGCATCGGCGGGCGAGATGGCTCCGTTGGTCCACACTTCGAGGGTGAGCTTGTCGTAATCCGTCATCTGCCCCAAGCGGGCGGCTTCGACGGAAAAATTGACTTTACGGACAGGCGAGTGAACTGAGTCGATCGGGATGTAGCCGATGGCCAAATCCTCGTCGTTGTTGCGATCGGCGCCGACGTAACCACGTCCGCTGCGAATGCGCATTTCGATGTTGAGCTTGCCGCCTTCGCCGACCGTTGCCACGTGCATGTTACGGTCGAGCACTTCGATGTCGGCATCGGTTTCGATCTGGCCGCTGAGGACCTGACCGGCCGAATCGACCTTGAGGCGCACGGTGCGCATCCCTTCCACCGACATCTTGAACGGAATTTGCTTCAAGTTGAGGATGATGTCCGTGGCGTCTTCCACCACGTTGGGGATGGGGCTAAATTCGTGAGCAACGCCATCGATACGGACGGCAGTGATCGCGGCGCCTTCGATCGAGCTCAGCAGCACCCGGCGCAGGCCGGTGCCGATGGTCGATCCAAAACCACGCTCGAACGGCTGCGCGGTAAACATTCCGTAGCGGTCGGTGAGCGTTTCGGTATTGGCGACAAGTCGCTTTGGTTTCTGGAATCCTTTGAACATAGTGTCTCGTGCCCCTTTTACTTCGAGTACAACTCGACGATCAATTGTTCGTTCAACTGAATTTGGACCAAGTCTTCGCGTTTCGGCGTAGACAGGACCTTCGCAGTCAAATTTTCGCGATCCACTTCCAGCCAGTTCGGGCTAGGCGCGTGAGCTGTGGCGTCGCGAGAATGCAGAATGGTGGGATTTTCCTTCGAGTTATCACGGACGGTGATAACATCGCCGGGCTTTACAGTGAAAGACGGGATGTCCACGCGACGGCCGTTGACGTTGACGTGGCCGTGGCGAACCAACTGGCGGCTCTGCGAACGCGAGGTGCCAAAGCCGATGCGGTACATCACGTTGTCCAAGCGGCGTTCGAGCAACGACAACATGTTGTCGCCAGCGATGCCCTTCATGGTGGTGGCCTTTTCAAACAGGTTGCGGAACTGGTTTTCCAGCAACTGGTAATAGCGGCGGGCCTTCTGCTTTTCGCGCAACTGCAAGCCGTAACCCGAGAGCTTCGGTTTACGATCTTTGCCGTGCTGGCCTGGGGGGAAATTGCGCTTTTCGATAGCGCATTTTTCCGTGTAGCAACGCTCGCCTTTGAGGAAGAGCTTCATTCCCTCGCGCCGGCACTGCCGACACACGGGACCAATATATCGTGCCAAATCAAACCTCCCTAACTACTTTCTTTCTGAGGTGCAGTTTACGGCGTTGCTAATGAATAGCGTGCCTTCGTCCTGCTTACAGCTAACTACTAAAAATCAGACGCGGCGTTTTTTAGGAGCGCGGCAGCCGTTGTGCGGCATGGGCGTGTGGTCCTTGATGGAACGGACTTCGATACCCGCCGACGATAGAGCACGCACGGCGGATTCGCGGCCTGCGCCGGGACCGCTGACGCTGACTTCCACGACGCGCAAGCCAGATTCCTTGGCTTTGTTCGCAGCCGTCATGGACGCCTGTTGCGCGGCGAACGGGGTGCCCTTGCGGGAGCCGCGGAAGCCGAGCGAACCTGAACTGGACCACGACAACACGTTCCCCACGGGGTCCGTGATGGTAACGATGGTGTTGTTGAACGACGCTTGGACGTGCACGATCCCGGTGGGGACGTGCCGCTTTTCCTTCTTTTTGAAGGACTTCTTTTTTCCGGATTTTGCAGGAGCTTTTGCCATGGATTCCCTTTACGCCGCCTTACTTGGTTGCCTTCTTCTTGCCTGCAACTGTGCCACGGCGCGGACCCTTGCGGGTGCGTGCATTGGTGTGGGTGCGTTGGCCACGAACCGGCAGACCGCGACGGTGCCGCAATCCGCGATAGGCGCCCATTTCGATGAGGCGCTTGATGTTCATCGAAATTTCTTTACGCAGATCGCCTTCGACGGAGCCTTCGGCTTCGAGGATTTGTCGAATCGCGTTGACCTCTTCTTCGGTCAGGTCGGCAATTTTGGTGCCGGGGTTCACGCCGGCGCGGTGGCACAAGGAAAGTGCCCGCGTGCGGCCGATGCCGTAGATATAGGTCAGACCTATTTCGGTCCGCTTCTTGGCCGGTAAATCAACACCTGCTAGACGTGCCATAGTTTTCCTTAACCCTGCCTCTGTTTGTGCTTGGGGTTCGCGCAGATGACGCGGACCACGCCTTCACGGTGCACCAGTTTGCACTTGGGGCACATCACTTTTACCGACGCTCGAACTTTCATAAATCCTCTTTTACTGCAATAGCTCCAAAATACGTCCGCGCGTTTTATCGCGCTCTGAAAGAACCACGCGAACCCGATCACCGGGCCGCAATCTCACAAAATTGCGTTCCGCCGCACCTGCGGCGTGGGCGATGACGATACCCTCGTCACTTAAGTTCACCCCAACCAACCTCAACTTCACTCCGGCGCTGGGCAGCAGATCGATGACTTCCGCTACTACGGCTCCGTCGGCGTCTTGCATGACTCTAGGGTCTGGTTAAGACCCATGGACCGTCCGCCGTAATGGCGACGGTGTGTTCAAAGTGCGCCGAATACTTCCCGTCCTCAGTCACCGCGGTCCACTTGTCGGCTTTCACGCGACTACCAGGCTTGCCGGCATTCACCATCGGTTCGATGGCGAGCACCATGCCTTCTTTCAGGCGGGGGTTCTCTCCCCGGCGGTCCACATAATTCGGAACCTGCGGCTCTTCATGCATCTGAGTTCCGATGCCATGCCCCACAAACTCACGGACAATCGAAAAGCCGTTGGAGACGACGTGTCGTTCCACTGTACCGCAAATGTCGAACAGCCGGTTTCCCGGCCGGGCTTTGTCGATCGCCAATTCCAACGATTCCAACGTCACATCCATCAACTTGCGGGCTTCGGCTGAAATCTCTCCGACGGCCACGGTGATGGCTGAATCGGCATAATACCCGCTCAATTGCACTGCTGTATCGATGGATGCGATATCAGCGTTTTTCAAAATTCTGGTCTTGGACGGAATTCCATGAACGATTTCGTCATTGATCGATGTACACAGGACCGCCGGGAATTTCCCCGCCGTGGCCGTCGAGTAGCCTTTGAAGGCCGACCGGGCACCCGCATCCTGCATCATCTTTTCCGCTGCCATATCCAGTTCAAACGTCGAAACGCCTTCTACTGCCATGGCGCGTAACGCTTCTAAAATCTTCCAAACTAACAGACCCGCGGCGCGCATCTTTTCGAGCTCCGCCATGCTCTTGCGAACAATCATGCGGCCCGTTCGCGTTCCTTACGGATCAAATCTTCAACCTGTTCGGCGATCTTTTCCGGAGCGGCCCCACCCACAACATCCCACACGGGGTAGCCAGCTTCCTTGAAAAACGCCAATACAGGAGCCGTCTGCCGGTCGTAAGCCAGCAACCGCTCCCGCACCACGTCTTCTTGGTCGTCTTCCCGGATCTCCAGCTTAGCCCCTTCCAAATCGCACGCTACTTTCGTGGCGTCCGTGGCGAGGTTGTAGAGCGTGCCGCAAACGGGGCACTGCCTTCTGCCGGTGATACGCGCAACAATAACATTATAGTCGACTTCCAGATGCACCACCATTGGCCGCATCTTCTTGGCGATCAACTTCTCCGCCAACCACTTGGCCTGGCTCACTGTCCGGGGGTAACCGTCCAGAATGAAACCAGCCTTACAATCATCGAAGGAGATCCGATCTTCCACCATACGGTTGACCGAATCGTCGGGCACCAATCCACCCGCCGCCATCACTTTGGCGACCCGCTTCCCAAGCCCATCGCCTAAAGCGACGCGTTCCCGGAGCATGTCTCCCGTGGAGATGTGCGCTACCCCGAAGTCCTGCTTGAGCAACTTGGCCTGCGTTCCCTTACCTGAACCGGGAGACCCGAACAAAATGAGGCAGAGCCGATCCATTCAAGGGAACACCGTCGCCGGTGCTAGACACCACTGCGACGGCCACGGATGCGGCCGGCACGCGGAGTGAATCCTTCGTAATGCCTCATGATTAACTGCGCTTCGACTTGGTTCACCGTGTCCATCGCTACACCGACGACGATCAACAGGGAAGTTCCACCGAAGAAAAACGTTACGCCCAGGCCATCCAGCAGCCAGCGCGGGAAATACGTGTCGATCCAATTGCCGATGCCTGCAATGTGCTGCAGCTTGATGCCCTGGATCATAATCATCGGGAGCAAGGAGAGGATCGAAAGATACAGACCGCCCACTACCGTGATCTTGGAAAGGATCTTCTCCATGTAATCCGCCGTGTTCTTACCCGGGCGGATACCCGGGATGAACCCGCCATACTTGCGCATGTTGTCCGCGGCTTCATTGGGATTGAAGATGATGGAGATATAGAAGAAGCAGAAGAAGATGATCAGCAGGACGTAGAGGATGTAGTACATCGGCTCGCCGCCGCCAATCGAAGTGAGAAGTCCGCTAAGGAAGGGACTGTTCTTGACGAATTCAAGGGTCAGCGCCGTTTGCGGGAAGGCCAGCAAGCTGCTGGCGAAGATGACAGGAATCACGCCACCGGCGTTCACCTTGAGAGGCATGTGCGAGGACTGACCGCCCATCACGCGACGACCAACCATGCGCTTGGCGTATTGTACTGGGATGCGGCGTTCGCCGCGTTCCACCAGTACGATGAAGCCAACCACCGCGATCATCATAGCCACGATGATCAGGATGTGCAGCACGTTCCAGTCGCCGGTTTGGATCTTGGTCCACATTTCGAACATGGCGCTGGGCAGGTTAACGACGATACCGGTGAAGATGAGGAGACTCATCCCGTTGCCGATCCCGCGTTCGGTGATTTGTTCACCCAGCCACATGATGAATGCCGTACCCGTGGTAAGGGTCAACATGGTCATGGCGATGAAACCAAAACCGGGGTTGCGCACGAAGCCTTGTTCCGCTCCCTGCAATCCACCAGCGATAAGCGCCGCTTGAATCAGAGCAAGGATGACCGTCAGATAGCGTGTCCACTGAGTGATCTTACGCCGTCCGAGTTCGCCCTCTTTTTGCAACTTCTCGAGGTAAGGGACTACCACGGTCAGCAACTGCAAAATGATGGAGGAAGTAATGTAGGGCATAATGCCCAGCGCGAAGATCGTCAACTTGCGGAACATACCGCCGCTGAACAGATCGAACATGCCAAACACCGAACCCGCATTCTGTCGGATGAAGTCCTCAAAACGTGCAGCGTCGATTCCGGGGATCGGCACACCTCCGCCCAACCGATAAACGGCCAGCAGGGCTAAGGTGAACAACACCCGCTTGCGCAGGTCCGGGATGCGGAATACGTTCGCAAAGGCTTCGAAGAATTTCATAATAGCCTCGGAAGCTTACTTCTTGTCCGTCTTAACTTTCTTTTGGAACTTCACCAGGACGGTGTCCGGCTTCAACGTAACTTCCATGGTCCCGCCAGCAGCCTGGATCTTCTGCGCGGCCGAGGCCGAGAAGATGTCCGCTTTGACCGCGATCTTGCGGGTCAGGTCGCCGGAACCGAGGATCTTGAGTCCGTCCTTGAGCTTGTGGATCACACCGAGGTCCAGCAGGATTTGCGCGTCAAAGGTGTTGCCTTCGAGCTTTTCGAGCGTGGCCACGTTGACGATCGCGAATTCCTTGCGGAAGATATTCGTGAAACCGCGTTTCGGCAAACGGCGATGCAGCGGCATCTGGCCGCCTTCAAAACCGCGCATACGCGAATAACCGGAGATTGACTTGGCACCCTTGGCGCCGCGGCCCGCGAATTTACCACGACCGGAACCCATACCTTGACCCAGGCGGCGGTGCTTTTGTTTTTGACCCTTAGGTGGTCTTAGTTGACTGAGATTCATGTTATTCCCTTACGTACCGACGCCTGCCTAGTCTACGATTGCCAGAAGGTGCGGGACCTTCTTCACCATACCGCGGAAGCCAGGGGTATCCGGACGTTCCACGATGCGGTTCATTTTCTTCAAACCCAGAGCCCGCACAATGATTTTGTGCTTCATGGGCGTGCAGATGGGGCTGCCGATCAATTTAATTTTAATCGTTCCGGCCATACTAGCTCACCTTCTCTAAGGCCACGCCGCGCATGTCGGCTGTAGCTTGACGATCGCGCAACTGTTCCAGCGCGTCGATGGTCGCCTTCACCACGTTGTGCGGGTTGTGCGAACCGATGGATTTCGTCAGAACGTTGGGGATACCAACGGCCTGGATGACGGCGCGCACCGGACCACCGGCAATGACGCCCGTACCGGCCTTAGCGGGCTTCAACAACACGAGCCCAGCGCCGAACTTGCCCAGTACCACGTGCTGGATGGTGTGTTCGAGAACATTCACGCGGCGGAGATTCTTCTTCGCGGCTTCGATGCCCTTCTTGATGGCGGCCGGAACTTCTTTAGCTTTACCAGTCCCGTATCCAACGATTTTGGCTGCGGGGTCGCCGACGACGATGAGCGCGGAGAAGCTCATGTTTTTGCCGCCTTTGACTACTTTGGTGACGCGGTTGATCGAGACCACCTGTTCCTTGAGGTTCAGGCTGTTGACATCGATACGTTGTGCTGCGGTAGATGACATAGAATCCTTTTTTTAACTTGCCGCGGGCGCCTTAGAACTTCAGACCTGCTTCACGGGCGGCATCGGCCAGCGCTTGCACGCGACCATGATACAGATACCCGCCGCGGTCGAACACGACGGTGTCAATGCCCTTTTCTTTGGCGCGTTCGGCCACCAGTTTGCCGATCGCTTTCGCGCCCGCCAAATTGCCGCCGTTCACACCGTTCTTTTCGCTCGACGACGCCATGGCCAAGGTGCGGCCAGCGCCATCGTCGATCACTTGCGCGTAAATATGCTTCAAGCTGCGGAATACAGCCAGGCGCGGGCGTTGCTCGGTGCCCGCCAAGCGACGGCGAATGCGCTTATGAATGCGCTGCCGGATGATGTCTTTGGAATCGCGTGCCATGCTCGTCTCCTACTTGCCTTACTTGCCGCCGGCGCCAGTTTTGCCGACCTTTTTACGCAATACTTCGCCTACGTACCGGATGCCCTTGTTCTTATAGGGATCTGGCGGACGCAGCGCCCGCATCTTGGCCGCCACCTGACCCACCACCTGCCGGTCAGAGCCGGTGAGTGTCAACGGCGTGAGGTTGTTGGCCGGTTTGTCGACCTTCATGTCCACACCGTCGGGCAGATAGAACTCGATGGGGTGCGAATAGCCCAAAGCAAAGGTCGCGATGCGGCCCTTCACTTCGCAGCGGTATCCGATACCGAAGATCGCCAGTTCACGGGTGAAGCCCGCCGAGACGCCTTGCACAGCGTTCGCCGCCAACGCCCGAGTCAAGCCGTGTAAAGCGGCCTGCTTATCGGTGTCGCGCGTGACGTGCACGACGCCGTCTTCCTGACGTACCGACACGCCCTTCGGCAACGGTACGATTTGCTTGCCCTTGGGGCCCTCTACGACCAGATCATCGCCGATGGTGAGTTTGACACCCTTAGGCAGCGGAATAGGTTTTTTACCAACTCGAGACATAGAAGCTCCCTACCAAACGTGACACAATACTTCGCCGCCGACGCCTTGCTTACGCGCTGTGCTACCCGTCATGACACCCACAGGCGTCGTCAGGATGTTCACACCAAGTCCGCCCAGCACACGCGGCACTTCTTTAGAACCGACATACACGCGGCAACCCGGGCGGGATACGCGCTCAATGCGCGAGATCACCGGCACGTTACCAGGGGTGTATTTGAGATAAATACGAATAGACTTCTTCGGGCCATCGTCGGTCAACTTGTAGTTGGCGATGTAGCCTTCTTCCTTCAAAATCTTGGCGATTTCCGTTTTCAAGCGCGACGCCGGCACATCCACTTTCGGATGACGGGCGGCCATGCCATTACGGATGCGCGTCAACATATCGGCGATCGGATCCGATGTCATCATGACTTGTTCGTCCTCATTCTCGTCAATTCCTTCTCGCCTACCACGACGCCTTCACAACGCCCGGGATCTCGCCCGCCAGCGCCAACTTGCGGAAGCAGATGCGGCACAACCGGAACTTGCTCAGGAATCCGCGCGGACGTCCGCAGCGGAAACAACGGTTGCGATGCCGGCACGACAGCTTCGGCTTGCCTGCGGCTTTGGCGATTGCCAACTTTTCGTCACGTGCGATTTTTGCGGTGGTGGCCATGTTAATCCTTCTCTACTTCGTAAACGGCATGCCCATTTGAGTGAGCAACGCCATTCCTTCCGCGTCCGTCTTGGCCGTGGTCGTGATGCAGATGTTCAACCCTTTGGCCTTTTCCACTTTGTTATAGTCGATCTCCGGGAAGATCAACTGGTCTTTCATGCCGAGCGTGTAGTTGCCACGACCGTCGAAGCTCTTCGACGGAACACCGCGGAAATCGCGGACGCGCGGCAGGGATACGTTCACCAGGCGATCGAGGAATTCATACATGCGGTCGCCGCGCAGAGTTACCGCGCAACCGATCGCCATGCCTTCGCGCAACTTAAACGCCGCGATGGACTTGCGTGCCTTGGTGATGACCGGACGTTGCCCGGCAATTTGCCCGAGTTCGTTCATGGCACCATCGATAAGCTTGGTGTTCTGGGTCGCCTCGCCCATACCGATGTTCAGAGAGATCTTCTCGATTTTCGGCACAGCCATGACGTTGGTGTAACCGAACTCTTTCGTGAGGGCCGGTACCACGTTGGTTTGATAATGCGTTTTGAGTCTTGCAGCCATGTTTTAATCCGCTAACTACGACTTTGTTACTTTCTTCTCGATGACTTCGCCGGTCTTGCGCGCCACACGCACGCGGGTGTTGCCGTCGACCTTCGTACCTACACGCGTCACTTGGCCATTTGCAGTGGTCAGCATCACGTTGGAAATATGGATCGAACGCTCGCTCTCGGCGATACCGCCCTGGATGCCGCGTTGCGGATTCGGGCGCGTATGGCGCTTGGCCATCCCGACGCCTTCCACCACGATGCGACCCTTGGTGCGATCTACTTCGAGCACACGGCCAGTCTTGCCCTTGTCCTTACCGGCAATGACCTTGACCTGGTCTTCCTTCTTGATCTTAACGTTGATCTTCGGGCGCGGATCGTTCTGATGCCGTTGGGGAATTTTTCTTGCCATTTCTTAGATCACCTCAGGCGCCAGCGACACGATCTTCATGTATCGCTTGTCGCGCAATTCACGGGCCACCGGTCCGAATACACGGGTACCGACCGGCTCGCCAACTTCGTTAATCAACACTGCCGCATTGGAATCAAAGCGGATATAGGTTCCGTCCTTGCGGCGGGTTTCCTTGCGCATCCGGACGATGACGCAACGGACCACTGAGCCTTTTTTGACCTGGCCAACCGGAGCAGCTTCCTTCACTGCCGCCGTGACCACATCGCCCAGACCTGCGCGCAACCCAATATCGCCACCGCGCGGCAGAATACATGACAGCCTGCGGGCGCCGCTGTTGTCAGCCACCTCGAGTATTGTCCGCATTCCAATCATGTTCGTGTCTCCTAAACTATGCCCCGGGCGTCTGGCCCTAGGCCGCTACTATTTCTTGCTCTTGCCTTGCTTGTTGGTGACGCGCTTTTCCGGTCCGGTTTGAATCCCGATGGAACTCAGATCGGTGGGCACCTGTACAGCCTGGCGTACGATATCTTTCAACTGCCATCGCTTCAACTTAGAAAGCGGTCGGCATTCAACGATGCATACCACATCGCCCATCTTGGCCTTGCCTTCTTCGTCGTGCGCGTAGAACTTTTTACGCTTGTTGATCATCCGCTTGTAGAGCGGGTGTTGGACGCGGCGGGTGGTTTCGACAATGATGGTCTTCGCCATCTTCGTCGAGACTACGAAGCCAGTCTTTTCGTTCTTGTTGCCAATCGCTGTGGTTTCCGTCGCCATGGTTTATGCCTTCTTCGCTCTCGGCTTCTTCACTTTTGCCGCCGGCGCCGCAACCGCTTTCGGAGCCGCCATGATGACCGGTCCAGTTACACCACGTTGGGTCCGGATGGTCAACAAACGCGCGCGCTCCTTACGAAGCACGCGATACTTCTTCATTCCTTCCGTCTGTCCCATGGACATCTGGAACTTGATCCGGAACATCTGCTCGGCTGCGTCGCGGACCTTTTGATCCAGCTCTTCTGCGCCTAGCGCCCGTAATTTTTCGGCGTTTTCTTTCATCGCTTACTCCAAACCTTGGCGCGTAACCAGCTTGGTGGGATACGGCAGCTTCGCCGCAGCCAACTTCATGGCCGCCTTGGCCACATCCAACGCTACGCCTTCCATTTCAAACAAAATCTTACCAGGGCGGACAACGCAAACCCATTCTTCCGGTGCGCCTTTACCCTTACCCATACGAGTTTCAGCCGGCTTCTTGGTGATCGGCTTGTCCGGGAAGGTCCGGATCCAAACCTTACCGCCGCGCTTGATCGAACGGGTCATAGCAACACGAGCCGCTTCGATTTGGCGAGAGGTGATCCAACCACAGCACATCACCTTCAAGCCATACTCGCCGAACGCAAGCGAACTGCCGCGCCAGGCTTTCCCGGTCATGCGGCCGCGTTGTTGCTTGCGGTATTTAACTTTCTTCGGCATCAACATAAGAGATCGCTCCTACCTAAATCTTTCGCGCTTATTCGCTCTTGGTTTCAGTGCCCGGATCGGGCGTAGCCTGCGGTGTCTCAGCTGGCGCATCCTGTTTCCAGGTACGCTGCACCGGTGCGGCCATCGGCGGCAGGATCGCAGAACGCGCTCCACCACCCATGTCACCCGGAGGCGGCTGAACCACTACACCACCCTGGTCGGGTCTCGGGCCACGGTCGCCCCGATCGAACCCACCCGGACGGGGAGCACGGTCACGATCGGGACGGTCCCGGCGGTCACGCGAAGGCGCGCGGCGCGGTTCCGGATCGTTACGCAATCCACGGCGCTGGCCACCCGGGAGAATTTCACCCTTGTAAACCCAGCACTTGATACCAATGACACCGTAGGTCGTGTGGGCCTCGGTGAAACCGTAGTCGATATCCGCACGCAACGTGTGCAGCGGAAGGCGACCCTGCAGATACCATTCGGTACGCGCGATTTCGGCGCCGTTCAAGCGGCCGGAAACGCGGACCTTGATGCCCTTGCAACCGAAGCGCAACGCGGAGTCTACACTCTTACGCATCGCACGACGGAACGCTACGCGCTTTTCGAGCTGCAGAGCGATGGACTCGCTCACCAACTGCGCGTCGAGCTCAGGCTTGTGAACTTCCTGAATGTCGATGAAGATTTCGCGGCCAGTCTTCTTGGCCAGGTCTTGCTTCAGCTTTTCGATTTCCGCACCCTTGCGACCGATGATGATACCCGGACGCGAGGTCTGAATCGTGATGCGAAGCTTGTTGCCCGGGCGGTCGACCTCGATCGAGCTCACACCGGCGGCCTTTAAACGTTCCCGTAGGGCGTCCTTGAGCTCCAGGTCTTCGCGCAACAACTTCGCGTAATCCTGCTTTGCGAACCAGCGCGAACGCCAAGTCTTGGTGACACCTAGACGGAATCCGTAGGGATGGACTTTTTGACCCATGCTATTTCTTGTCTCCCACTTCAACAATGATGTGCGCCATGCGTCGCTGATAGCGATACGCCCGGCCCATCGGAGCCGCCCGCAGCCGTTTCATGCGCGGACCTTCGTTCACATACGCTCCCGTGACGATCAACGTGTCGACGTCCACATCGTTGTTGAGGTTCTCCACGTTGGCGATGGCCGAACGCAGCACCTTTTCGATGGACGGAGCAACACGCTTATTCGTGGCGCGTAAAATATGGATCGCCTCGCCGGCCTTCTGGCCGCGGATCAGGTCGATCACCAACCGCGCCTTCTGGGGCGAGGTTCTTAGATATCGGGCTTCAGCTCTTGCCTGCATATTGGTTCCTTAGGACGGCCTGGAGGATTTCTCCGCCGTCTTCGCCGCGTGACCCTTGAACGTCCGCGTGGGCGAAAATTCACCCAGCTTGTGTCCAACCATGTTCTCGGTGACATACACCGGGATGAATTTCTTGCCGTTGTGAACGCCGAAGGTGTGGCCGATGAATTCCGGCGTGATCGTCGAACGGCGCGACCACGTCTTCACGACCTTCTTTTCGCTTTTCACGTTCAGCGCGTCCACCTTCTTCATCAGGTGGTCATCGACGAACGGTCCTTTATATAGTGAGCGACCCATGTATGCCTCTTACCGCTTCTTCGCCTTGCGCGTCACGATCAATTTGTCGGTGCGCTTGTTGTTCCGCGTCTTGTAGCCACGCGTCGGCTGACCCCACGGCGTCACCGGATGGCGGCCACCGCTGGTTTTGCCTTCGCCACCACCATGCGGGTGATCGACCGGGTTCATTGTAACGCCGCGGTTGTGAGGACGCTTGCCCATCCAACGCTTGCGTCCCGCCTTACCCAGGCTAACGTTTTCGTGCTCGACGTTGCCAACCTGGCCAACGGTCGCCGCACAATCCACCAACACCTTGCGGATTTCGCCCGACGGCAGCTTCAACAAAGCGTGTTCGCCTTCTTTGGAGACCAGCTGCGCCTGCGTGCCAGCCGAGCGGGCCATTTGGCCACCTTTACCCGGCTTCAATTCAATATTGTGGACAATCGTACCGGCCGGGATGTTCTTCAACGGCAGGGAATTGCCCACGAAGATGTCGGCGGTAGCGCCGGACATCAATTTCGCGCCGACAGCGAGACCCACCGGAGCGAGAATGTAACGCTTTTCGCCATCCACGTAGTGCAACAGTGCGATGCGCGCGCTGCGGTTCGGATCGTATTCGATCGACGCAACCACACACGGGATCGCCTTATCACGCTTGAAATCGATCTCGCGATAGGCCTGCTTGTGACCACCGCCACGGAAACGCGAGGAGATGCGGCCGGAAGAAGTGCGCCCGCCGGTGCGTTTTCCGCCCGTGACCAGACTCTTTTCGGGGGTCTGCTTTGTGATGCCCTCGCGCGTCACTACCGTCTGGTAGCGGCGCGTCGGAGTAGTTGGTTTGTAAGATTTGACAGGCATTGTTTCGATCTCTACTTAAATCTCGGCGTATTCCGGCACTTTTTGCCCGGCCTGCAACTTCACGTACGCTTTTTTCCAATCCGAACGGTAGCCGGCGAAGCGACCCCGGCGGCGCAATTTGCCGGCCGTGGTGGTGGTACGCACGTCTTCCACTTTCACCTTGAAGAGCTGCTCAACAGCCTGACGGATCTGCGTCTTGTTCGCATCCACGTCCACTTCAAAGCACAGGGTCCGCTCAGAATCCTTCTTCGTGACGCCCTTTTCGGTCACAATCGGTTTCTTGATGACATCGTATACGCCGATCATGCGAGTCCCTCCGACAACTTCCGCGCAGCAGCTTCGCTCAGCAACACTTGTTGGTGACCCAACAAGTCGTATACATTCACGTCGCGGCTCGCCACTAACTTCACACCTTCAAGATTGCGGCTCGACAGGTCGAGATTTTTGTTCTCGCCAACTTCGACTAGAAGGACCGTCTTCTTGATATCCAGACCATCGAGCGTTTTGCGCATCTGCTTGGTCTTGACTTCATTGATTGCGAATTCGTTCACGACACGCAACTCGCCGTCACGCAACTTTGCGGACAACGCGCTACGCAGGGCGCCCAGCTGCATCTTGCGCGGTAGGCGATACGAATAGTCTCGCGGTTGCGGACCATGCGTCGTACCACCGTGGCGCCACAGCGGACTCCGGATCGAACCCATACGAGCGCGACCGGTACCCTTTTGCTTCCACAATTTCTTACCCGACCCGGCGACTTCGTGCCGCGTCTTGGTCTTTACCGTACCGCGACGAGTGCCCGCCAAGTGATGGCGAACGCTCTCGTACAGCAGGTCTTCGTTGACCTTGGCGCCGAAGACTTCTTCGGACAATTCCAACGTTCCGACTTTTTTGTTATTCAGATCGATGATATCTACGCTCGGCATGACTATCGCTTCGACCTCCGTAGCACGACGTATCCGCCGTTAGGTCCGGGCACTGCGCCCTTCACCAGAATCACGTTATCTTCGGTGTCCACTTCGACGATTTCGAGGTTGCGCACCGTTGCGCGAGCGTTGCCCATCTGGCCGCCCATACGCATACCCGGGAACACGCGCGACGGGAAGCTGGATGCGCCGATCGAGCCAGGAGCGCGATGGAACATCGAACCGTGCGTGGCATCTGAACCGCGGAAGTGATGGCGCTTCACAACGCCCGCAAATCCACGACCCTTGCTCACGCCGATTACGTCGACCTTGTCGAACGGCTTGAACTCGTCCACCAAAACGCGATCGCCGGTCTTGAGGTCGCCATCGTTCGACACCCGATCCAGACGGAATTCGCGCAAGAACTTCACGCCTTCCGCCTCGGACTTTTTCAAGTGACCGAGCGCCGGCTTCGCCATCCGCGACGCCTTCGCGTATTCCATCAAGCCTAGCTGTACGGCGTCGTAGCCATCAGTGGCCGGCGTTTTGCGCTGCACCACGATGCACGGCCCCGCCTTCAGTACCGTCACCGGCACCACTTGGCCATCGGCCCGGAAGACTTGCGTCATTCCGATTTTTTTACCTAGAATCCCTGGGCTCATTACTTCTTTGCTCCACTGGTTGGCAGCGACCATTCGCCACCATCTATAAACTTTTACTTGCCGCGACCAAATGCCTTGATTTCGACGTCCACACCAGCCGGCAGATCCAGCTTCATGAGCGCGTCCACCGTGTCTTGCGTGGGCTCGAGGATATCGAGCAGGCGCTTATGAGTGCGGATTTCAAACTGCTCCCGGCTCTTTTTGTCCACGTGCGGCGACCGCAATACCGTGTACATGTTACGAACCGTCGGCAGCGGAATCGGTCCCGCCACACTAGCTCCGGTGCGCTTGGCCGTATCGACGATTTCCGTGGTCGATTGGTCCAAAACCCGGTGATCGTACGCCTTCAGGCGGATGCGGATGCGTTCTTTTAAGCTACTCATTGGTATTTAATTAAGCGATGATCTCGGATACCGTACCGGCACCCACCGTGCGACCGCCCTCGCGGATCGCGAACCGTAGGCCCTTGTCCATGGCGATCGGCGTGATCAGTTCGACGATCATCGTCACACTGTCTCCCGGCATCACCATCTCCATACCTTCCGG
>CALQCC020000040.1 GCA_943328975.2 Bordetella parapertussis
CCCACAGCTCGGCGACAAATCCTTTTGATCTCTTACGGAAAAGCCGGACGGCCGAGGGGCTCCGCCCCTGGCCTACGAACTACAGAGTAGTTGTCGTTGATCGGGAGAAATAGTTGTCGTCAACCCAAAGAAATAGTTGACGCCGGACATGGGGCAGGCTCTCAGCCTGCGAGCCGGTTCGTAACCGGCTCTAGCTGACTTGCAAGCGTGCAGCGACCGTTACGAGCGGTCGCGCGGCTTACGAAGCCGTCCCACAAGCCAGCTAAGATCGCCGCTCCAGTTCCAGCAACTTGGTCTTCGTCGGCAACCCGCCGCCGAAGCCGCCCAGCGTGCCGTCCCCCGCTATCACGCGATGGCACGGGATCACGATCGCAATGGGGTTCTTGCCATTTGCCGATCCTACCGCTCTAGCAGCTTTCGGGTTCCCGACACGGCGCGCGAGTTCTCCATAGGAGATTGTCTCGCCATACGGGATCTCGCTCAGGCATCGCCACACCGACCGCTGGAACGCGGTGCCTTCCAGAGCCAGCGGCAGATCGAACTGCGTGCGTCGTCCCGCGAAGTACTCGCGCAACTGCTTGACCGTCTCCGCCAGCACCCCGCGAGGCGCGGATTCTGTCCAACCGGGCTCCGGCACTTCGGGTTTACCGTCATGCGGGAATTCAATGTGCCGCAAGGAACTATCGTCACCCGCCAGCAGCAACGGCCCCACCGGAGTGTCGAGGTAACAGTAACGCATAGCCGTTACGCTACCATAAGGGCAGACATGGCACTCGCCTTCCTTCTCTTCGTGCTGTTCGTGGTCATCCTGATGATCGCGTTTTTCATTTTCCCGCCCACCAAATGGGTGCAGTGGTTTTACCACACCGACGACAAGGACGACTAGCGATTACTCGTCTGATGCTCGAAGCACTTCGAGCACAGACGCCATCGTTGCTTCTTGATCCTTGAAGCCCCTGAGCCGTTCGTAGACTCTAGCCGCGCCTTCATGAAACTCCCCCGGCATGCCAGCCGTCTCCAGCGTCTCCGCGATCTCATGCATCTCGGGTACCCAGCGCCACGCCTTGGGAACCGCCCGCAGGATCTGCATTTCGATCTTCTCCACGGATAGTCCACGATGCGTGAACTGCCCCTGTAGTTCGTCCAGCACGCCATAGTGCTGCGCCGCCGCGTAGAGCGCAGCGAACAGCGCGATGCTTCCCTTGTTGTACGCCGCGAATAGAATCTTCAACGCTGAGGCGCGTCCAACTTCGGGACCCATCACCGACGCCGCGATCGCGCCGGTCGTGAAACACGCGGCCACCTCTTCGGCTGCCCCGCCTGACAAGAACACCGTAGTCTCACCGCGTATGCGTGATGGGAGCCCGATGATGCCTCCATCGACGAAGCGTATCCCGAGCGCTTCCATCTCCACTCCCATCGCGATCTTGTGCTGCGGAGCCAGCGCGTTCACATCCGCGAACACGCCTCGGAAACCAGCGGCAGCCACTTGCCGAGCCACATCGCGCGCGAATTCCGGCGGGCACACGCTCACGATCACAGGGCATCGTTCGCACAGTTGCGCGACCGTTCCAGCATCCACCAACCCCGCCGCCGAGGCACGATCCCGCGTGACGCCGCGCCGACCTTCCGACGCCCAATACACTTCGCATCCGTTGTCGATGGCGGAACTCGCAATCGAAACTCCCATGGCCCCGGGATGAAGAATCCCCACTCGCTGTGCAGACATGTACAAGAGTATAGTTGTACAAATGCAGAAAACGCATAAACGCCTCCTCACTTTTGCCGGCCCCGCCGCGCTGCTTCTACTCACCACTGTAGGCTCCAGCCAACAGACCGTTCCGTTTTCAGGCGGCATCCCCGTGGCACCCAAGGGACTCGCAGGCCGCAAGCTGCCGCTGAAGCCGGTAGTGTACGATACGGGCGAAGGCCAGAAGATCCGCGTCTCCGTCGTCACCCGGGCGTTGGAGGAACCCTTCAGCATCGCGTTCCTTCCGGACGGCTCCATGCTGGTGACCGAGCGCAAGGGCCAACTGCGCATCCTCCGTAAAGGAGTGCTCGACCCCAAGCCCGTCGCTGGCGGACCGGTGGGTTATGGCGCGGGCACCTCGGGATTGCCGGGAGCGGTCCACGGCTACATGGATGTTGTGCTGCATCCGCAATTCGCGCAGAACCACTATGTCTATCTCAGCTACACGAAGCCGATCGATGCGCAGAAGCGGGTCGCCGCTGTGTCGCGCAGCGTGTGGGATGGGACGAAGCTCACAGACACGCGTGACATCTTCGTGACCGAAGGTGGCGGACCCACGCGGCTCGTGTTCGGACGCGACAACTCCCTCTACCTCAGCGTCTCAGGCGACAATCCGCAAACCCTCAGCACGCATGGCGGTAAAGTGCTGCGTATTCGCGACGACGGCAGCATCCCGGCCGACAATCCGTTCGTGAAACAGGCGGGAGCCAAGCCCGAGATCTATACCCTGGGACATCGCAACTCGCTTGGGCTCGCCATGCATCCCGGCACGGGCGAGATCTGGCAGAACGAGAACGGCCCCAACGGCGGCGACGAGATCAACGTTCTCAAGCCCAGCCGCAACTACGGATGGCCCGTCGTGAGCCTTGGCCGCACCTACACCGGACCGTGGCAGGCGCAGGCTCCCACGCATGCCGGCTTTGAACCGCCCATCGTGTATTGGACCCCCGCCATCGCCGTCTCGGGCATGACGTTCTATACAGGCGACAAGTTTCCCAAGTGGAAGGGCGACGTTTTCGTCGGCTCGCTCCGCACCGGAGAAATTCCTGGAACCGGCCATATCGAACGCATCCTGTTCAATGAGAAAATGGAAGAACTGCGTCGCGAAGCATTGTTGGTGGACTTGCGGCAACGCATCCGCGATATCCGCCAAGGACCCGACGGCTTGCTGTACGTTTTGACCGATGAGAAGGAAGGCGCGGTACTGAAGATTGAGCCCGTGCAGTAACAGGAGAGGACCAACATGGCACACGATTACACGCAAACAGTTCGTTCCTTCTACGACGCGTTCACTCACCTCGACGCGCCGCGCTTCATTGCATTGCTGCATCCCAACGTGGAGTGGTTCGCCGCGGAAGGTCTTCTCTATACCGACCACAGTCCGTACGTGGGCCCGGAAGCGGTGCGCGGATTGATCTTCGATCGACTCATCGCGGATTGGGACGACCTGTCAGTCACCGCCACCGAGATCCTAGGCCGAGACGACCTGGTGATTGCGAGTGGGCGCTTCCGCGGCACCTACAAGGGAAACGGAGCATCGCTTGACGCGCAACTGGTGCAGGTGTTCCAGTTCACCGACGGCAAGATTGCCAAGGTCCAGGTGTACGCGGACACGGCGCAGTTCAAGGACTCGATCAGTCAGATTCGTGCGGCGGGCACACTCTAACGAACTTCTCGCGCGTCGGCGACATCGGTGGCGGCGAAATCGGCGCCCTTGAATAACAGCGGCTCACCCGACCACTGCGCGAGTGCATAAGCGGCGCAGTCGCCGAAGTTCAGTGCGGCGGGGTGGCGTCCTTTGCCGTAGCGGCGGAAGGCGACTCGCGCGAGGGCGAGTTGGTCGATGTCGAATGGCACCACCCTGATCGAGGCCTTGTGTAGGAACATGTCGAGGTCGGCGCTATTATCGCGATTTCTACTTTCCAGGACCATCGCCGCTTCCAGCACCGAAACTACCGACATCTGCTTGCGCGAAGCTTGTTCGATGAGGAATGCAAACTCGGCCATCTCCGGCTCTTCGAAAAGTATCGCGACCACGGCCGACGTATCGATCGTCACCGCGTGGGTATCCCGAACTCGTCGTAGCCCAGGATCTCGTCATCGGTAAGCGTCATATCCCGCGGACGGGCCGCACAGCGTCTGCCGATTTCCATCAGTTCTTCCGCGAGGGAACGTCCTCCGCGCTGCTGCCGGACTCGGTCATAGCGCTCAGATACGGCGGTCTGGATCGCGGCGGTGATGGACTCGCCGGTCAGATCGGCCAGCTTGCGGGCCAGGGCCTCAGTCTCTGCGTTCTTGATGCTGATGGGCATAAATTCTACCTATCATGAATTCTATCATGACAGGTAGAATTCTACTTGATGGGGATGCGCCGCCGGACTTCATCGAAGAAGTCCAGCAGGAACGTCGCATGGAGGTTGCCAGCGGACTCTTCCTCCACCGGACGCGGGAACATGACGACGCGTTTGCCGTCGGGGGAGATGTCGAAGTTCTGCCGCACGCCGTCGCGGCGGACTTGCGTGGGTGACCAGACTCGCGGCACCCCGGCGCTGAACGCATCGCCCTGCGCGGTGTAGCTCGCGGCCATGATGCGGTCGTCCACTCCGAGGAACAGGAGTTCGTGCGTGGTGCCCGACCACACTGGAAACTTGCCGCCCTTGCTGGAGACTTTCCACTTGCCGCCCGGACCGGGGAAGGGGCGCACGAAGACCTCCTCGTCGCCGGATTCGCCGGAGGCATAGGCGATGAATTTTCCGTCGGGGGAAAACATCGGGTCCACTTGCGCAAAAGCGGCTACGGCCAGAAACGTTTCCGGTTTGCCGGGCTTGGGATGCTCAGGATCGCTGAGGTCTATAGGCAGCGTGGAGATAAAGGGCAAGCCCGACACTGAGAGGGCAAATGCGAGCCGCGCCTCATTGTTGTTTTGCGTGGGCGCGAATGAGAAGGGCCTGGGATTGTCGGTTTTTTCCAGCAGCGGCTGCCGTTGCCCGGCTCCGTCGGCGCGAATCCACCACAACGCCGTCCCATCGCCGTACACAAGATGCTTGGAGTCCCGCGCCCAGGCGAGTTCGATACTCAGCCCGCCCGTGAACGTGAGCTGCGTGGGCGTGCCGCGGTCGATATCGTACACCCACAGGTCGGAGCCTTTCCCACCGGCGGCCAGGTAAGCCACTCGTTTTCCATCTGGCGATAACCGGGGAACGCCATAGTTCCCACTCGAGGAGACCAGCGGAGCCGTCTTGCCCGAAGGGTCCAGCCAGGAAATCGGATACGAGGTCGCCTGCGTTTTGCCGCTCAAGTACACAAAGGTTCCCGTCTTGGAAACGTCGAATTGACCTCCGCCGTTACTTAATGCCGGGTCTGCGGCGACATCGTCGAGCAACAGGCTGGGCGATCCCAGAAGTTCCAGACTTCTGGGATCGAAGCCGACGCCGTAGAGCGCCCCGGCGTGCATGTAAAGCAGGTGACCCGTTGTCCCGGAAGTTGGCAGGTATCGCGGCCAATAGCCGCCACGGATCAAGGTCTTTCTCTTGCCCGTCTCAAATGTCAGGGCATCAATGTCGAACACATCGTAATCGTACCCAGCGGCGGTTCGGGTATTCAGAAGAGCCGCCTTAGATCCGGGCAGGAACTGCGGAAACGCGCGCGGACCCGTCGCCACCTGCTGTGGAGTTCCGCCGGATGCGGGCAAGCGCCATAGGCCGGCAGCCCCGCCTCCAAACAGGATGTTGTTGTCCTCTCCCCAGCTTGCGCCAAATACCGCGCCAGGGGTTGTTCCAAGAGGAACCGCAGCCCCGCCCTGCGCGGGGACCTTCATGATCTGGCTGACAGCCGGATACCAAAAGCCGACCCACTGGCTGTCGGGTGAAAAGAAGGGTTCGAAGTCGAGAGTCGGGTGGGCCACCAGCACCGTGGCGTTGGGCTGATCCAGGCGGCGGGTCATGAGCTGGGAGAGTCCGCCCGCTGCTTTGGCCGCGTACACGATGCGTGTACCGTCCGGGGAAATGATGACGGAGACGCGGGCGTGGCGTTGGGCCTCGGGGCCGAGGTCGACGCTGAGGCGGGTGAGAGGGCGGTCGGGAGCCGCCGGAGTGGACCACACCTTCCACCCCAGCCCCCCAGCCACAATCACCGCCACCGCCGCTAGTGCAAAAACGTAGGGCAGGCTCCCAGCCTGCGCGGGACTCCCAGTCCCGCTCTCCGGCTCATCAATCGCAATCCGAGCCTCCGCAATCGACTGCAACCGAGTCTTCAAATTCCGATCAAGGCACCGCTTCAGCAGTCTCCGCACCTTGCCCGCCGGGATCTTCTCAAAATCAATCGGAGCCCGCAGCACGTCGGCCAGCGTATGCGAGATCGACTCGCCCCCGCTAAACAGCCGCTTGCCGGTAAGCATCTCCCACAGCACCGCCCCGTAGGACCAAATATCGGACCGCTTGTCCACCTGCAGCCCCGAGGCCTGCTCCGGGCTCATGTAAGCAGCCGTGCCCATGATGGTCCCCGCCTGCGTCATCCCCATGGTCAACGTCGGCGAGTTTTCCGGATCGCCGGTGTGCGCGGCGGGCGTAGACATCGCCGCGAGCCCGAAGTCGAGAACCTTGACCAACCCCGTCGGCGTGATCATGACGTTGCCGGGTTTCAGGTCGCGATGCGTGACGCCCTTTTCGTGCGCAGCTTCGAGAGCCTCGGCGATTTGTTTGGCGACCTGCAACGCTTCTTCTTGCGGCAGCGCGCCCTTCTTGATCCGCGCCCCGAGCGTGTCCCCGGGGACCAGTTCCATGATGAGCGCCCGGCCGCCCTCGAACTTTTCCAGGCCGTAGATCACGGCAATGTTCGGGTGGTTGAGCGCCGCGAGGATCTTCGCTTCGCGGTCGAAGCGCGCGAGGCGCTCCGGGTCGCTTGCCATGGAATAGGGCAGAACTTTGACGGCGACTTCGCGGTCGAGCTGGGTATCGAGAGCGCGGTAGACCTCGCCCATCCCCCCGGCCCCGAGGGGTCCGAGGATTTCGTAGGGGCCGAGCTTGGTGCCAATCGTCAGGGGCATGGAACAACCAGTCTATCCGATACACTCCTGGCGCGCCGGTGGGAGAATGGGTTCGTGGATCAACCCAGCCCAACTCGACGGCGCGTGCTCTGGTTCGCAGCTCCTGCGCTGGGCACGCTCACCTTCCTATGGTGGCGAACGGGTGCGGCGGCCCGTATTCCTTCCAGCAATTCGGCCGATGAATTCGACATCGTGGAGTTTTCAGACACCGGCGCACGAGGTCAAGTCACTCGAGTTCACAAGGTGGTTCGATCGCAGGCCGAATGGTCGAGCAAGCTGACCTCGCGGCAATTCTACGTGACGCGAACCGGGTCCACGGACGTCCCATTTACCGGCACCTACCATCGCATGCACGACGAGGGGCTGTTCCGCTGCATCTGCTGCGAGAACGCGCTGTTCAGTTCGCAGGCGAAGTATGACTCCGGCACGGGCTGGCCCAGCTTTTGGCAACCGATCGCGGAGGAGAATGTCCGCACCGCGGAAACGCCCGGTCTATCGCAGGACGAGGCGTTGAACAGCGGCATTGAGGTCGTGTGTAGATTGTGCGATGCCCACCTCGGGCACATCTTCAACGACGGCCCTGCGCCTACGTACTTGCGCTATTGCATCAACGAATCCTCGTTACGGTTTGTGGCACGGCGCCCGGTGTAAAGTAGATACTCAGGGGACACGAATGATCCAACGAATCGCAGCGGCTATGCTCCTCGCGAGCGCAATGGTGTGCGCACAGGGCGTCGACTTCAACACACAGCAGATAGAGACGGTGAAGATCACCGACAACATCTACGTCTTGATGGGCGGTCCGGCGCAGGGGAACATCCTGGTGTCCACTGGACCCGACGGCATCTTCCTGGTCGATAGCATGTACGCGCCGATGCATCAGAAAATCGTGGATGCTATTCGCAAGCTCAGTCCCGCCCCGATCAAGTACGTCGTCAATACGCATCTGCACGGGGATCACACAGCGGGAAACGAAGCGTTCGCGAAGATGGGTGCCACGATCATCTCGCAGGACAACATGCGCAAGCGGATGGCGGAGGCCAAGAGTCCGGTGCTGGGGAATCTGCCGACCCAGACCTATCAGACCAGCATGACGCTGCACTTCAACGGCGATGAGATCCTGATCTTCCATCCCAATCCGGCGCACACCGATGGCGATTCCATCATCTACTTCAAGAAGGCGAACGTCATGCATGTAGGCGACGTGCCTGCGTCGTTGCGCTATCCGAACATCGGTGTGGACGATGGGGGCTCGGTCGACGGCATGATCGCCGCCGGCAACCAAGTGATGAAGGTGGCGGACGCGAAGACCAAGATCATCCCCGGCCATTTGGGACCAGTGATCGGGTTCAGCGACATCCGCGCGCAACTGGAAATGTTCACGGCCATCCGGGGGCGCGTGGTCAGCGCGATTCGTGAAGGCAAGACAGTGGACCAAGTGGTCGCGGCGAAGATCACCAAGGACTTCGATCCGGGACGGTTAGGCGGCGCAATCACGCCCGACCGCTTCGTGACGCTGGTCTACACCGACCTGTCCCGTAGGCTCAAGTGAAACTAGTCCTGCGCAGAGTTCTGGGCTTGACGATCATGGCGGCCAGCGCGCCGTTCTTCATCGAGGGCGGTGTCTCCCGTTACGCCTACCAACATATCCAGACCACACGCAACTACTGGATGCTGATCCCCGGCGGAGTTTTGCTTCTGACTGGAGGCTTAATCTTCGGACCGAAAAAACGCTGAGTGGCTTCTACGGTTTCACGCGGAGATCGCGTCCGGTCATTTCGGCAGGCTGTGACACACCGAACATGCCGAGCACCGTGGGTGCGATGTCTTGCAACGAGCCGCCGGAACGCAGCGGGCGCTTCTCATCGTCCACGACAATGAACGGGACGGGGTTCGTCGTGTGATACGTGTGCGGACCCTTGGTCACGGGGTCAATCATCATCTCCGCATTGCCATGATCCGCAGTAATCAGCCAGCGTCCGCCTGAGCGACGCAGGGCGGCATAGATGCGGCCCAGACCGGCGTCTACAGCTTCCACCGCGCGCACCGTCGGTTCGATTTGACCCGAGTGGCCCACCATGTCGGCGTTGGCGTAGTTCATGACGATCACGTCGTGGCTGCGGCTCTCGATCGATTTCACCACGACTTCGGTGACTTCCTCGCAGCTCATCTCAGGCTGCAAATCATAGGTGGCCACGTGCGGCGATTGCACCATCTCGCGATCTTCACCGGGATACGCGTTCTCATTCCCGCCGTTGAAGAAGTAGGTGACGTGCGCGTATTTTTCGGTCTCGGCCACGCGCAGATTCCTCCACTTCTCGGCGGCCATCACGTTGGCCAGAATGTTGGTCGGCAGTTGTTTAGCCAGCACGAACGGTACGGGAAACTTTTTGTCGTACTGCGTCATGGTGGTGAAGTGCAACTTCAACGAGGAATCGACCAGCGACTGTGTCATCTGGCGGCCACGGTCGGCGCGGTAGTTGAAGAAGAAGCAGGTGTCCTCAGCTCGAATCAAGCCCACAGGTTCGCTCCGGTCATCTACGATCGTGACCGGCAACATGAACTCGTCGGTGATGCCATGCTCGTAGGAACGCTTCAGGGCTTCCACCGGATCGGTGGCTTTTTCCGCGACTCCTACGGCCATCGCGAGACGAGCGCGGTTGATCCGCTCCCAACGCTTGTCGCGATCCATGGCGTAGTAACGGCCGGAGACGCTGGCGATTCGGCCTACGCCGATTTCCCGAATCTTCTTTTGCAGTTCCTCAATGAAACCGACGCCGCTGTGCGGAGCCGTATCGCGCCCGTCCATGAAGCAATGAATGCAGACGTCCTGCACATGCTCGCGCTTGGCCAGTTCCAGCAATGCGTAGAGGTGCGTGTTCATCGAATGCACGCCGCCATCGCTCAGCAGTCCCATCAGGTGCAGTCGACCGCCCTTACGTGCCTCGTGCATCACTTGCAGCAGGATGCCATCACGGAAGAAATCACCGTTGGTGATCATGCGATCGATGCGCGTGACGTCCATCAATAGGATGCGGCCAGCCCCGATGTTTAGATGCCCCACCTCGCTGTTGCCCATCTGCCCGTCGGGTAGCCCCACCGATGGCCCCGAGGTTTGGATCAGCGTATTGGGATAATCGCGGAGCAGCATGTCGTAATTGGGCTTACGTGCCGCGGCAATGGCGTTGCCTTCCAGCGAGGGGGAGTAACCCCAGCCATCCAAAATCGTGAGAACAAGCGGGCCGCCTTTGATCATGACCTATTGGCGGAATGCACTGCGGCCAGCGTAACGGGCGCCCGCACCTAGGTCCTCTTCAATGCGCAGCAACTGGTTGTACTTGGCGATGCGATCGGTGCGGCTCGCCGAACCGGTTTTGATCTGCCCTGCTCCGGTAGCGACAGCGAGGTCGGCGATGAAGGTATCTTCGGTTTCGCCCGAACGGTGCGACATCATTGCAGTATAGCCAGCGCCCGCTGCCATTTTCATCGCTTCCAGGGTTTCGGTGAGCGTTCCGATTTGATTGACCTTGACGAGGATGGAATTCGCGACGCCGCGTTCGATGCCCATGGCGAGGCGCGCGGAGTTGGTGACGAATAAATCGTCGCCGACCAACTGGATCTTCTTGCCCAGCATGTCGGTCATCATCTTCCAGCCGTCCCAATCGTCTTCGGCCATGCCGTCTTCGATGGAGATGATGGGATACTGCCGCACCCAGCTGTTCCAGAACTCAGCCATCTGTGCGGAAGTGCGCTCGCTCTTGTCTGACTTCTTGAAGATATATTTCTTCTTGTCCTTGTCGTAGAACTCGCTGGCAGCCGGATCGAGTGCGATGCCAATCTCGTCACCCGGTTTGAAGCCGGCCTGCGTGATCGCTTCAAGCACGACTTCCAGCGCTTCTTCGTTGGACCGCAGGTTCGGGGCAAACCCGCCTTCGTCGCCAACGGCTGTAGAATAATTGCGCTTCTTCAACACGCCCTTCAAAGTATGGAAGACTTCGGCGCCCCAGCGCAGCGCGTCCGAGAATTTCTCTGCGCCGTAGGGGGCGATCATGAACTCTTGCGGATCGACCGAGTTGTCGGCGTGTGCGCCGCCGTTAAGGATGTTCATCATCGGCACGGGCAACAAGCAGGCCGAGACTCCACCTAGATAGCGATACAGCGGTGTTTGCTGAGCCGTGGCCGAGGCGCGCGCCGCTGCCATGGATACGGCCAGGATCGCGTTTGCTCCCAAGCGGGCTTTATTCGGGGTTCCGTCGAGGGCGATCATTTGCCGGTCGAGCTGCGATTGGCGCTCGGCATCGAATCCAACTAGCGCCGGTCCGATCTCGGTGTTGATGTTCCGCGCAGCGGTCAGCGTACCCTTGCCCAGGTAGCGGGATTTGTCGCTGTCCCGTAATTCGACGGCCTCATGTTCGCCAGTGGAGGCGCCCGAAGGCACCGCCGCCCGCCCCATGCTCCCGTCCACAAGCCACACATCGGCTTCCACAGTCGGATTCCCGCGCGAATCCAAGATCTCCCGGCCAACCACTCTGGTGATTTCCATGAACTCCTAGCTTACGGCTTTCTTGAGGTAGGCGGCAAGATGGGGAAGTACCGTAGGTCCCAGCCGCCAGGCCGAGGATTTGGGTCCCACCGGCGAATCCGCCAAGTGCCACAATGGAGGCGCGATAGCTTCACCGTGTCCAAGACCCACACGAGCCTTTTCCCGAAGAACCTTTTCGCCGCGATTCGGCACGAAAGGCCACGTATCGAGGTCTCGCAAGTCGTTGTCGATTCCGCGTCTCTTGACGTCGCAGGCGTTTACCAACGATTCGCAACACGCCCCCAGGGGTTAACCGCGGCGGAAGCCAGTGTGAGGCTGAACCAATACGGTCCGAACGTGTTGGCGAAAGACCAGCGCATCGGATTCCCTCTATTGCTGTGGCACGCGGTGCTCAACCCGCTGGTAGTCATGCTCGCGGTGTTGGCAAGTGTCTCCTTCGCCACCGGGGATTTTCGCGCAGGCACGATGATCTCCGCGATGATCCTCTTGAGCCTGGGGTTGAAGCTCTTCCAGGAAGCGAAGGCCGATAGCGCGGCGGCCAAACTGAAAGCCATGATTTCGGTGACCGCCACAGTGATCCGCGACGGCAAAGCGGAGGAGATTGCGGTATCTCGATTAGTCCCCGGAGACGTGGTCAGTCTGGCGGCGGGGGATATGATCCCTGCCGACGTGCGCGTGGTGGTGGCCAAGGATCTGTTCGTGACTCAAAGTTCGCTAACAGGCGAGACTTTCCCTGTGGAGAAATTCGAGGTGGAAACGAACGCCGCAACGACGTTGCCCCTCGAACTGACCAGCATCGCGTTTCTGGGCACCAGCGCGGAAAGCGGTTCGGCCACTGGAGTGGTTGTCGCAACGGGAAAGGATACGTATCTAGGCTCCATGGCCCAATCCCTCTCCCAAGAGGAGACGGAAACAACTTTTGACAGAGGGATCGCTCAATTCACGTGGCTGATCCTGAGGTTCGTCATGGTGATGGTGCCGTTGGTCTTCATCATTAATGGATTGACCAAGGGTAACTGGGGTGAAGCTTTCTTCTTCGCCATTGCGGTGGCCATCGGTCTCACACCGGAGATGCTGCCCATGATCGTGACCGTGTGCCTATCCAATGGCGCGGTCTCCATGGGCCGTAAAAAGGTGATCGTCAAACGCATCAACTCCATTCAGAACCTGGGAGCGATGGACGTGTTGTGTACGGATAAGACCGGCACTCTGACCATGGACCAAGTGATCTTGGAACGGCACTGTGATGTAACGCTGAAGGAAGACGAAGGTGTTCTGGCCCTGGCGTATATGAACAGCCACTTCCAGACCGGGCTGAAGAACGTCCTGGATCGTGCGGTGCTCGCCCATACCGAAACCCATGCGCACGCTAAAATTCCCGACTATGCCAAGGTGGACGAAATCCCCTTCGACTTTCAGCGCCGCATCATGTCGGTGGTAGTTCGTACTCCGGAAAACAAAGACCGCATCATCAGTAAAGGCGCGCCGGAAGCCATCTTCCCGCTGTGCACGAACTTTGAGCTGGACGGCACGCTGTATCCGATGGATCACACCCACATCGATGGGTTGAAGAAAGAGTATGAGCGCCTTTCTTCGGAAGGCTTTCACGTCCTGGCCATCGCTACGAAGGACGTTGTCTCGCGCGTAGTCGACAAGGGGGACCCGACTCCGTATTCAAAGGCCGACGAATCCGATCTGATCCTAAACGGCTATGTCGCGTTCCTCGACCCGCCCAAGGAATCTGCCGCAGCGGCGATCCTCGCGTTACAAGGCCACGGCGTTCAAATCAAGGTGGTCACCGGCGACAACGATTTGGTGGCTCGCAAGATCTGTAAAGACGTGGGGCTTGCGACCGAGTTCGTCCTGCTGGGCAGCGAAGTGGAGGCGATGACCGATGACCAACTTGCGGACGCCGCACTGAAGACCACTCTATTCGCCCGCGTGTCGCCCGGCCACAAGCGGCGAATCATCCTGGCGCTGCAATCCCGCCAACATACGGTGGGGTTCATGGGTGACGGCATCAACGATGCTCCCGCTCTGCGAACCGCCGACGTGGGAATCAGTGTAGATAGCGCCGTGGATATCGCCAAGGAATCGGCGGACATGATTTTGCTGGAAAAATCCCTGCTGGTCTTAGAAGCGGGAGTCGTCGAAGGCCGCAAGGTCTTCGCCAACATTCTGAAGTACGTACGTATGGGTGCCAGCAGTAATTTCGGAAACATGTTCAGCGTGCTGGGAGCGAGCATCTTTGTCCCCTTCTTACCCATGGCGCCAATCCAAATCCTCGCCAATAACCTGCTGTACGACATCAGCCAAGCGACAATCCCCACCGACGACGTCGATCCCGAGCAGGTGGAGAAACCTCGCCCGTGGGATATGAAGCAGCTCTCACACTTCATCCTGCTGATCGGGCCTTGTTCGTCCATCTTCGACTACACCACGTACCTCATGATGTTGTACGTTTTTAATTGCTGGAACGTCAGTACCCCGGAGGCCGCGGCGCACAGCGCAAGCTTGTTCCAAACCGGATGGTTCGTAGAGAGCTTGCTCACGCAGACGCTGGTGATCCACATCATTCGCACGAACAAGATCCCGTTCTTCCAGAGCCGGTCTTCTCTCTCCGTACTGGTGATGACTCTAGCCATCATGGCAATCGGCATCGCCATCCCGTTCACGCCTGCGGGAACATACTTGGGCTTCACTCGGCTTCCTTCCCTGTATTGGCCGCTGTTGGGTCTAACACTGTTCAGTTACGCCGTTGTGACGCAGCTTGGGAAAGTTTGGCTATTGCGGCGCCGATGGATTTAGTTGGAGGCGGTTGGGCGCCGTATTGATGACCGAAGTACTACTCAATCGGAAGGGTAAAGAATTGAAGTAGATCCAACAATCCGCGCAAGCACCTACGACCCGTGTAGGGCGCACGGCCCTTCGATTGCTCCAATCGAGTGCATCATGCAAACCAACGAACTCCCACAATTCGACTTGAGCGACAACGAGACCAACTGTTGCCCACGATTTCAGCCGGAGCCATGGGACCGTCAGGAGTTGCACTTCGACAACAAGCCGTTTGTCAAAGCCTCCACCGTGAGCCTATTTCACATGCCGCTGAACATGGGTTCGGTGTTCGCAAAAACTTGGGAGGAGATCAAGGAGAGTCACGCAAACAACGGAGGCTTCCTGGTGCTCAGCCACGAGGATTCGGCCTGGCACGCCGAGCATCTCTTCGCGGTGACCAAGGATGTTCCGGACGCAACCATGGTGCATCTTAGCGGGGACTTTCTAACGAAGGTGTTTGAAGGTCCATTCTCGGATGCGCGGAAATGGTGTGCAGAGATGGAAGCCTACGTGGCTGGCAAAGGCAGGCAACTCGACACGATGTACTTCTTCTACACCACTTGTCCGCGGTGCGCGAAGCACTACGGCAAGAACTACGTGGTTGGAGTTGCGAAGGTGAAGTGACACGGCGCGGCGCCGTTGATTCTGATTGTTACCATAGCGCGTAGAGGATCCTGTCTATGCGCTTAGCCGGTCTGGTGACTGTTGCACTGATTCTGAGTTCCTGCGCCACGCAACCTGACCCGGCGTTCATCGCCGATGTCCAGAAATGGCGCGCGGATCGCGAGACGCGGCTCAAGGCAGACAATGGCTGGCTCACACTGGTCGGTTTGTTTTGGATCGAAGAGGGCGTGAGCAAGATTGGGTCGGATCCAGGGTCGGATGTGCCGCTGCCCGCTTCCCTGCCCCAACAGCTTGGGTCCATCGTACTGAAGAACGGTGAGGCACGCTTTGAACCGGCGCGCGGCGTCGCGTTGCAGGCAACGGCATTGCATGACGACAACAAACCGAACTACGAAGTGGTCACGCGGGGCACGGTCAGCTTCTACTTGATCGAGCGCGGTGGGCGCTACGGGATTCGGGTGAAGGATACGAAGAGCCCGGCTCGCGAGAATTTCGTGGGACTCGATTGGTACGCGCCGGATGCATCGTGGAGCGTCGAAGCGAAGCTCACCCCGGCTCCGCACAAGGTGACGTTCGATACAGAGGTTGGGATCAAGCAGGACGGTGACAGCCCAGGGTATCTGGAATTTGATCGCGCCGGGCAGCACTACAAGCTGGAACCGGTTACCGAAGAGGGCGAACTATTTCTGGTGATCCGCGACGCGACCAGCGGCAAGACCACGTATGCGGCCTCACGATTCCTGTATGCGGCGCTGCCGGACAAAGATGGACGCACGCGGTTGGATTTCAATAAGGCCTACAATCCACCGTGCGTGTTTACGGCCTACGCGACGTGTCCGCTACCGCCGCAGATGAATCGAATGACGGTACCGATCGAAGCGGGCGAGAAAAAGTACAATGGTCACCTATGAAGCGGTTCCACACCTCGATTGAGATTCGAGCTACACCGGACAAGATCTGGAACATTCTCACGGACGCTCCTGGGTGGAATTCGTGGAACACGACTATCGACAAGGTAGTGGGCCGCATTGCATTGGGCGAAAAGGTCAAGCTCTTCGTGAAGTTGAATCCCGGACGTGCGTTTCCGGTGAAGGTATCCTCCTTCGACGCTCGGCGCAAGATGGTGTGGACCGGTGGCATGCCCTTGGGACTGTTCAAAGGCGAGCGGACCTACGTGCTCGCGCCGACAAACGGTGGCGTCGAATTCTCCATGACGGAAGTGTTCAGTGGACTGCTGTCGCCACTCATCGAAAAATCCATTCCTGACATGCAGCCGGCCTTCGATCAATTCGCGGCTTGTCTGAAGCGTCGGGCCGAACAGTTATAACCCCGCTTGACACCGGCCGCGCGCGGGAGGAGGATAGCTGGAGGCATTTAGGAGGATCACAGCCAATGAAATCGCGTCTATTTAGTGGAGTGCTCGCACTCGGATTGCTAGTAGGGACGATGCCCGTGAGCGCGCATCATTCCACCACCATGTACAACATGGCAGCTCCCTCGACCGTTACGGGTAAGGTGAAGCGATTTGAGTGGACCAATCCTCATGCTTACATCTACCTCGATGTCACGGGCGAAGATGGCAAAGTCACCACGTGGGAAATCGAGATGATGAGCCTCAACCACTTGAAGAGCTACGGCTGGACCCGCAAGACGGTTGTCGAAGGCGACATCATTACTTGCACCGGCGGCGCGGCGAAGAGCGGAGCTCCGGCAATGCTGAGCTCGCTGATCAAGCTCGGCGACGGCCGCATGATCAAATCGTAGTTACGTACGTCAAGGCGACTGGTTGGCCAGTCGCCTTGACGTACTTTAGACCTCGCCGAAGACCAATAACCGCGCGTTACTAGGGAACTAGTTGCAACGTCACGTTTCGCGGCATTTCTGGCTATCCGTGATGTCGCTTTAGTCCCTAACTTCAGCTTTGATGCGGCGGCTCCAGGCTGAAACTCGGTCTTCCCCGCCGTCTTCGCCCCCATGGGTAGAACAGATCACGATTCGTTCCTCCAGGACTATTAAGGCGTCGCGGTCAGCCCGGGGAACTGCGTTGAGTTCTCGTCCGCTACCACCGAACGATCATGTACCCTGGGGATCCCGGGTCACCATCGGCTCCGCGGCCTCTGCCGCCTTTGCTTGCTGGTGGCAACCTGTTGCCCAGTAGCGAATCGCCGCCCGCACCGCTGGAGGGGCCAGAACCTGGGAGTCCCGAGACCAAAATGCCCCCGTTTGGATTGCCGCCCCCACCGGCGCCTCCCCCGGAACCGTTAATCCCACAGCCGCCGCCGCCCGGTTGATTGAGAGGAATGGGCCCACTACCGCCTGCGCCACCAAATGCGGCAATCAGAGTAGATCCGGAAAGTTCAAAAGAAGTCGTTCCCCCGACAGATCCCGCAGCAGTCGCGTCGACGTAACCGGCCGCTCCGCCCGCTCCGACAGTGATGTCATACCCGCGATTCGGCAGCACACTTACGACGCCGTGCACGTATCCGCCGCCCCCACCACCACCGCCGACTCCGCTCGGACAAGCGGCACCACCGCCACCACCGCCCCAAGCCTCGATTTCCAAGCTGCCCACGCCGGGCGGTACGACAAACAAGTGGGTTCCCACCTGAAAGTCCTTCACCCCATGCGCCTGAGGCGCATCGCCGCGGGCCACAGTAAGGAATGCCACCGCTAGAGCAACTGGCATCGCAACGGTCCAGCCTAGCGTCACGCCAAGCTTCTTCGGAATAGTCATCGTTTGGGTCCTCTCATCGTTCCCATCCTTGGTTACAAGACGCCTAGCCTAGGATTCAAGAATGGGAAGATTACACAACGAAGGAGGCTCCGCGGAAACCCTCCGGACCGAAATAGGAAGCCCAGTACTAACAAGCAAATTCAGAGGGGGGATGTGGCACACGATGGTGCAAGCATTCGGTGAAGTGGACCTCGCCGACGATAAGCCGGTTTCTGTGCCCTGCCCTTGCGGACAGGCGGCAGCCATTCCTCTAGGCCGGCGATTACTCGCCGACTCAACAGCAACCTACCCGGAAGTGTAACGGAGCGGGCCGCTCCTCCTCCCCTATTTGGTCTTGCTCCGCATGGGGTTTGCCCTGCCAGCGCGTGTTACCACGGCCGCGGTGCGCTCTTACCGCACCATTTCAACCTTACTGCCTCTTGCGAGGTTAGCGGTATATTTTCTGTGGCACTTTCCGTAAAGCCCGCTTTGAGCGAGCCCCCCCGGCCGTTAGCCGGCATGTTGCCCTATGGAGACCGGACTTTCCTCCCGCTGAAGTGTTGCCACCCCAGCCAGCGGCTGCCTGTCCGCGAGGTCCGTACCGATTATTGCACGGCTGGCTTACGGGTGAATGAAGTCTATGTTGATGTAGTAGCGGTTCTCAGCCGGAAACGCGACGGTACAGTTGCGCGTTTGCAGCTTGGAGGCATCGAAATCGCTGACCCATCCATCGTAGGTTTTGCGCACGCAAACAAAATTGCGAATAGCGGCACCCGCCGCGGCACCCAGCGCTTCATAGCGGAAGGAGGTTGTGCCGGCGAATCCACGGGGTGGCACGGCAAGGTCGATCGGCCCCAAGTCCCATTCATTGAGGTTCTCGTCGTAGGTCTTCCATAATCGGCCCCCGCCGCCGTCGGTGTTCTTGTTTACCAACCGGTACCGTTTGTAGTGGGCGTTCAGAATCTTCAGCCCATCGGGCGATACGGTTCCATTGAGGGTTACCGCGAAGGGCGGATCGCCGGCATTGACCAGGGCGCTATCCTGGGCCGTGGCGGAAAAAGTGGCTCCGTTCCATGTTAGGCCGGGAAGTGCAAAGAAAGGTCCAATAAGGTTTGGGCCGACGTCCGTCGCCGAATAGGTGACGATGCCGTAAACGTTGTGCCCGAACTTGGTGGTCTGGTTGAGTAACGGGACAACGGTCGATTGAGCCACTTCGAGACGAATATCCCTTGTCACGTCACGGACCCCGGGTTCGTAGGCCGACCCGCCTAACAACAGACGCCAGACCGTTTGCCCCGTCTTGACGCCCCGCAAGGTGACCGTTGCGCCGCGTTCCAGCGTGGCTACCGTACTGTCTAGAACAGCCATGTCCAGGCACTGCCCCAACGAGGTCAGGTCCGGCTGGAACACCCCTGTCAAGCCCGGGCCAACTCCCAGGACTTTCAAACCTTGCAACGACGAACCCACGCCGATTGGAAACGGCTCGGTATTCGGCCCACCCACGATCGCGAAGGACTGGACGCTATTCATGTATTTGTTTCGAACGGTTACAGCAGGGGTCGTTTCACCCGTTCGGAGACGCACCGCGATCTGCTGCACGCCCCGTCGGCAGGTCATGTCCCACACCATCCACTTGCCCGTACTAGACGCATTTCGCCGTTTCGACCAGCCCTCTAGAATCGAATCGTTGGACAAGGTCTCCGCTTCAACCATGTGGCCTATATCCACAGGCAGATAATACACACCGTCGCGCAATGTGGCTCCGAGCTTTTCGGCAACCTGAAACGCCGGTAAGGACGAAGGGATAGGCACCTCCCCGATCACTTGCAGCAACAGGGCTTTCCCCAGCACCGTGGGCGCTATTAAATCTATACCGCCCAATGCGACGCCGAAGCTGTGCTGGACACCAATGGCAGGAGAGAATTCCACTCCCCCTGGGTCGTCCCACTCGGAGTTAAGCAACGGAAACAGTCGCGGATGGATCAGCAAGTCTCCCGAACCAAGCCCTCCCAACGTCGCCTTCAACTCCTGAAATCCGCGCTGGATCTCCAGGTTATACACCAACTGGTCCATCGATGCCGCCAGTGCGTCCGTGGCCGCGTCGACGCCCGGGACAACTTCGGTCACAATCTGCGCAATTCCCACCCCCACCTGCGTGTGCTTCACCAGAAGGATCTGACTAAACGGGCCATATTGCCACAATTCGGACAGTACTCCCCCAAAATTCACCACTGTGTCTCCCACCTGATAAACATTGGCGATGCCATCCCCGAACGTGCCCCCTTTGGCACCGATGGCAGCAAACGTCGCCGCTCGTGCCGCTTTCTGCTCGTCAATATAGCTGTGGTTCATGAGATCGTTCAGTTTGAGGTTGATCGCTATTAGATTCGCTTGGCCGGAAGACGCCTGCTTCACCGCAGAAGTCACAACCGTATCGCTGGCGATCTCCATGTTCAATAAATCATCCGGCCCCAGCCCGGCCACCTTCCATGTCCCCTGCACCTTCCGCAACACCGCCAACAAGCCGTTCCGCAGCGTTCGCACTCCGTCCTTGGTCACCACCGTGGCGTTGACGTAGCCCCTCACCACGGCAATGGTTCCCTTGTCCCCGCGAACCGTTGCCAGCGGCTCGTAGCGCAGATTCGAAAAGGAGGCGGCACGTCGGACGATCTCGATGCGATCTCGGGAGATCTTCTGCACGGCCTCCGTCTGGCCCTCCGTGTTCCAGAGAGAGAGAACCCCACTGACGTCCCCGGCCGCCTGCGATTCCAGCAGCCGTCGAACCACATCGGCCGGTTCGGCAGCGACCAATGCACCGTAGGAGACAACTTGAGTCTGCGAGATTCCTGCACCGATCTTCACTTGCAAAGGCACCGCACCCACCGGCAGGTTAGCTGGAGCCTGGAAATTGATTTGGTACAAGCCTGGATAGTAGGGAGCGACTCCGGCCCAAGCGGCGGTGACCTCGGTCCCGTTGATCAAGACCGACGCTGTTTCGGTCACGACGTTCAGAGGACCGCCCTTGCCACCATCGCCACCCGGCCTGCCCGCGTCGATCTGTGGGTTCACGGCGCCCAGCCCAATCAAATACAGGATGAGATACTCGCCAGGCCGCGCGCCCGAGTTCGCCGTAACAAGCGAGTAGTCGGCATGCAGAAGCAGTGCGTCTCCACGACCGTCCATGCTCCGCGTGAGCAGTCGCGGTGCTCGCGGCACCACCGTGATCGGGATGGTCGCGCTCACGCCTTGCGCGGTTCGCACCCGCAAACTCACGCCCGAACCTGTCACACTGTACGGGAGCTGTGCGTTCACCTGCCCCGGAGAAACAAAGTAGAGCGGCGCGCATCCGGTCGAAACCAGATTCTGGAGGATGTCCACGCAAACGCCGTCGAGCTCCGTCGGTAGCGGAACGGCCGCTGCCTGGGTCACTCGTGTCGCCAGATTCTGACCGTAGACGCTGACAATGGTGCCCGGAGAGAAGTTCGGAGTGTTATCTCCACCATTCACCACGCCTGCTTGCGTCACCACCGGCACTTGCGCCGTCAAGATCCCCAGTGCCAGCACAAAGAAAAGGAAAGAACGAATCATTTACGCCAAAGCCCCCGTGGGCTATCTGCGAACCTAGCCCCACTTCCTCGAATGCAACTGGAACACCACAATGGTTAGCCGCCAAAACAAGGCGGGATTCAGGCCCAGAGGCACTTTAGCCCAAGTTATGGGCCCCAATAGCGTCGAAACACGCATTTGGGGTCACAACTGGTCCCGAATCTGAAACGCTTTGCCCTCATCCTGTCTCCTCCTTCTAGGAGAGTCACTTTCATGGGACGCAGATGTACACTGTTTGGAATCCTGGCGTTAGCCGCAAGTTTGGCCTGGAGCCAGGGCATTAACACCGAGGTCAACCGCAACGAGTGGGAAGAGATCAATTTCGATTTCGATTCCTCCGTGTTAGCCGACGGATTCCCGAGCCTGCTGCGGCTCAGCGAATTGCTGCAAGCCAACCCCGGGTATCGTGTTCATATCGAAGGCTACACCGACCGCATTGGCAGTCCCGCATACAACCAAGCCCTAGGTCTGGCTCGCGCCAACTCCGTTCGGGCCTTTCTCCTGAAATACGGGGCTAACCCCAACCAAATCACGACTTCTACACGCGGGGCGGAAGCGCCCAAAGTTTCCGATCAGAGCAATCGCTACACCAAGACCGACGTGGCGCGCTTCATGAATCGCCGCGTTACTCTCGCCATCACCGACGCGCAGGGAAGAGCCGTCCCCGGGGGCGGTAGCGCAAACGATGCAATCCGTGCCATCAACGGGCAAGCGCCCACTCCGGGTGGTGGTGGTAACGCTGGTCAGCCGGGTGCCGGCAGCCAAGCAGGCAGCCAAGGTGGACAAGCCGGGCCGGCCGCGGCAAACTCCGGGCAAGTTGCGGATTGTTGCGACCAGGTCCTGAAGCGCCTCGATAAACTCGACGAGATCGCGGCCCTGTTGAAGGACCTGGCCGACCAGAACGCACAACTTCGGCGCGACGTCGACGGGCTGCGGCAGAACCAGGTCGCGATGCAGAACGCGATGGAAGGTGGCGGTCGGGGCAGCCCGGCTGGAGCGGCGGGACTCGGCGGACCGGGTGGTCGAGGAGGCCTAGGCGGACAAGCCGACCAGACTGCGCAAGCTGGTCTCGGCGGAGCGGCCGGACAAGGCGGAGCCGGTGGACCGGGCGGTAACGTCGGCCTCGGTGGCGTAGGCGGTCGAGGGGGTTCGGGACAAACCGGAGCCTCAGGCGCAAGCGCACTCGGCGGCAACAGCCGGACCATGCAGCAACTCAGCTTCACCGTCGGTGCCGACGATCGTGGCAAGGTCGCTGTCAGTGGACGCGGTCGTTTCTTCGCACCTCTAGGCGACGGCATTGCGGGCAACAACATCGGCTTCCAAGCGCAAGGCGAATACTACTATCTGCGCGGTCAGCGCGAAGGGCAATTCGATCTCGGCATCGTCGACCGCTTCAATCGCCGCGTCCAAGCCGGTCTGTTCGGCAGCTTCAAGACCGTGACCCTGAACGGTAACCAGACCAGCGGCACGTTGGGCCAAGGCTCCTTTGTTGTCGACTATTTCTTCGGTCGCGGCAAGGTCGGCCTCTTCGGGAGCAAGGCGTTCAAGGACAACGCTCTGATCAATCGCGGCAACGGCGTTTCCGCGAACGGTTTGCTTCAGCGCAACATTGTCGAAGAGCATTACCTCAAAGTCGTCGAACAAATCGGCATCAGCAGCACCATCGCGTTGCTAGGCAATACCTACGCCGAAGCGAACATCGGCTATCTGCGCAGCACCGCGTCGAGCAATCGGGCCGGCGGCAGCCTGCGCTTCATCATGCCAGTGAACAACCACGTGGCATTCACCGTCGAAGGCGGCGTCAACGAAACTTATCTACCGTTCAAGGGCACCCAGCAAGGCCGAGCCGCTGTCGGCGTCCAGTTGAGCAACTTCCTGCGTCCGAAAGAATACCTGGCCGCGAATCAAGCCGTGCCCATGGAAATCCCGCGCGTTCGTTATGAAATGGTGACCCGCCGCGTGCGCACTGGTAACGACCCGCCGGTGGCCGACGCGGGTCCTGATCTCACTGTAGCCGCCGGCGTCATCCAACTCGACGGGTCCAATTCGTCTGATCCGGACGGCGATCCCATCACCTATCAATGGATCCAGGAAGCCGGACCTTCCGTTTCCATCTCCACACCGACCGCATCTCGCGCAGCCTTCACCGCGGCGGCTGGACAAGTGTATTTGTTCCGGCTCATGGTTAAGGACAACCAAGGCGGCCAAACGGTCGACCGGGTTCAGATCACAACCAGCGGTGGCGAACGCGTCCAGATCCTGTTCTTCCAATCCGATCCACGCCAGATCGTGACCGGCCAGATTGCGACCCTCTCCTGGCGCGTTCTGAACGCCGACAGCGTCACCATCAGCGGCATCGGCGCGGTTCCCGCCACGGGCACTCGCACAGTCACCCCCAGTACGACCTCCACCTATGTCCTCACAGCTAAGAATGCGGTGAGTGAAGAATCCGCCAACACCACCGTGGTGATCAGCCAAGCGCAATTCCTCTCTTGTTTCGCATCTCCTGCCACCATCAAACAGGGCGAAAGCGCCACCTTGAGTTGGCAGACCGACAGCACCTCCGGCGTTACGATTGCTCCGGGTATCGGCTCTGTCGGTGCCAACGGGAGTATCTCCGTTTCACCCACGACGAACACCACCTACAGCCTCCGGACCATAGGTGGAGCGCTAGCCGATTCCTGCACCGTCACCGTCGGCGTGAATAAGGGCAACGTGCCCAATATCATCCATTTCTCAGCCACGCCTCCGACCATCGAAAACGGAAACGGAACCATGCTGGAATGGAGCGTCATCAACGCCGACACCGTCACCATCTCCACCCAAGGTGCGGTGCCGTTGTTCGGAACACGCCGCGTCACCCCGACGGCGTTCACCACCTATACCCTCACCGCGACCAACGCAGCAGGTTCGGTTACAGCGCAAGCTCAGGTGACCGTCTACACCATTCCCCCGGCGGAGATCCTCTCCTTCACTGTGGATAAACCCACCGTCCCCGCCCCGGGCACCCCTGTGAAGCTGAGTTGCAACACCACCGGCGCAGTCTCGGTCATGATCGGACCGCTAGCCCAGTTCTTCACCAACAATCCGACGCTGGAGGCCTTCCCACCAGCCGACACAACCTACACTTGCATCGCGACCAACTCCAAGGGCCAGACCGCGACCAAGACAGTGAGTGTCAAGGTCGGCGCGAATACGCCATAACGCCCCGAAGTCAGCATGGGGCATGAGAATGCCCTGTGCTGTAAACTCGAATGCGAAGGCAAGAGAGTTGAAGATACTTCTTCTAAGCGTTTTACTTTTGCTGGCGTTGAGGGCGAGTGCGCAATCCGCCCCGCCAGCGGCCCTGAAGTTCATGGGGCGCGACGTAGTAGTCGTCGATTCCGGTCCTGATCCAGCCGACGAGTTCTTCCCCAAAGGCCCAGCGTCCGTCTGTCTGGCAGGTCAGCCGCGGCAGTGTTACACCACGCCTCGGCCTGCGGGACACCCCGTCGCATCCGTCGTCCAGGTCAAGAGGGGGATGCCCGCCCTTCTCTTCTCATCCGATAGCGGTGGAGTTAGCGGTACGTCGATCAGCTTTGTTCTTCTTCGGCTTGGAGCCGGAGGGGACTTGGATAATCTATTCCCCAAAATAGAGATCTCAGAGCAAAGCCAGAACGCATTTTGGAATGAACCTTCCATCTCCGACGCCCAGAGTTTTATCACCGCCGATTACGTCCTGGGCGTAGACGAGGCCCACTGGGACAAACACCGCTATAGGATCTCCGCATACGTTTTGAAGCCGTCGTCGTTGCTAGACGGCCCCACCTACCAGCTTGAAGATCAATTTATGACGGCTCGCAAGTACGACCTGGAAGGTGGCTCGTCAAAGGTGGATATTCTAGCGGCTAAGAAACTGGAGATCCTTCGGAGGCTACGACAGGTCAAGCGTCAGCAGCATAGGCGTTAGGCACTACGGAAGAAACATCCGCACGGCAGCAGCCGCCATCACCGCCGTCGCGATCCATCCCAGAACGATGATCGGCCGGCTCATGGTGTAAGCTCCCATGACCGACTTCTTCGACACCAGCAGGATGATCACCACCATCAGCGGCACGGCGACGACGCCGTTGATGACCGCGCTCCAGACCAGCGCCTTCATGGGGCTGATCGGCGAATACTGGATCACCAACCCAGCCAGCACGCTGCCTGCTATCACGCCGTAGAACCCGCGAGCGTCGGTCGCCTTCCGCTCCAGCCCCCACTTCCAGCCCATTGCCTCGGATAGCGCATAGGCGGCGGAACCCGCCAGCACCGGCACCCCAATCAAGCCGACCCCAAGAATCCCGAGAGCGAAGAGTAGGAACGCAAAATTGCCAGCCAGCGGACGAAGTGCACTCGCTGCCTGCGCCGCCGTTTCAATGTTCGTAATTCCCCCCACATGGAGCGTCACCGCCGTGGCCAGAATGATCGTATAGGCCGTAAAGTCGGAGTAAAACATACCGCTCCACGTATCCCACTTGATGCGCCGGAGTTCTTTACCAGCTGCCCGACCGTCCTTCACCAGAGCGACGGCCCCCGGTGTCTCCTGCATATCCTCGACCTCTTCCGAAGCCTGCCAGAAAAAGAGGTAGGGACTGATGGTTGTGCCGAAGACCCCGACGATCATGGCTGCGGAATTGGAGTTCAGCAAGAACGTGGGCCATACCGTTCGCAACGCGACCTGACTCCACGGGACATTCACCGTGAACAGCACCGCAACGTAGGCGAGTAGCGAGAGGGTCAGCCACTTCAGAAAGAAAACATATCGATGATAAGGGATGAACACTTGCAACAGCAGCGTTCCAAAAACGAAGAACGCGGTCATGACGTGCCTGTCGAACCCCGTGACCAGTTCCGCAACCTCCCCCATCGCGGCCACGTCGGCGGCGATGTTCAGGGTGTTGGCCACCAGCAGCAGCACCACCACCACCTTCAGCACAATCGGCGGAAAAGCGTCCTTTATGTTCGCGGCAAGACCCTTGCCGGTAACCCGGCCGATGCGCCCGCACATGGACTGAATCGCGGCCATCAGCGGGAACGCCAGCGGCATCGTCCACAGCATGTTGAAGCCGAACTGAGCACCTGCCTGCGAGTAGGTGGCGATTCCACTCGGATCGTCATCCGCCACGCCGGTGATCAAGCCCGGTCCGACCCGCGACAGAGGATGTTCTTTCAATCGCTGCCAGTGCGTTTGAATGGTAGACACCGGAGGCTGCTCGGGAACACCATTCTGGGAACTTTGCATGCCGATACACCCCTAGATTACACGCTGCGACGCGACCTTCGACGCAATAAAATGCTCTCTAGACCCACAAGCTCCAGGTTGCTAGGATTAAAACCTGGAGTCCCTTCATGATCCGATTCAAAATTAATGGGCAAAGCCGCCAGTTCGACGGCGATCCTGATATGCCGCTGCTGTGGTACTTGCGCGACGAAGCGCAGATGACCGGCACCAAGTTCGGTTGCGGCATCGGCCAGTGCGGATGTTGCACCGTACTCAACAACGGCAAAGCGATCCGTAGCTGCGTCACGACGATGAAGAACGTGGAGAGCGTCAACATCACCACCATCGAAGGACTCAGTAAGAACGGCGAGCATCCGGTACAGAAGGCCTGGAAGCAGGTCAACGTTCCGCAGTGCGGCTACTGCCAGAGCGGCCAGATGTTGCAGGCTGCATCGTTACTCAAAGAGAAACCCAAACCAACCGACCAGGAAATTGAGGCCGCTATGCAAGGCAACATCTGCCGCTGCGGTACCTATCAACGAATTCGCCAGGCAATCCATCTTGCCGCGGGGGTGAAGGCATGAACTCCATTCAAAATGTTTCCCGTCGTTCCTTCCTCGAAGGCATCTTCTCAACCGGAGCTCTAATCCTGGGCGCCCAAGTGCTGCCCGAAACGCTCACTGCCGGCGAAGCCGATCGAGCCGCGTGGCATCCCAGTGTCTACGTGGGCATCAATCCTGATGGCACCGTGATCGCTGTGACGCACCGCTCCGAAATGGGCACAGGTATCCGCACCGCGCTACCGATGGTGCTGGCCGACGAACTCGAAGCCGATTGGAAGCGCGTTCGCATCGAACAAGGCATCGGCGACAAGAAGTATGGTGACCAGAATACCGACGGTTCCTGCTCCATCCGCGACTTCTATGTCACGTTCCGCGAAGCCGGCGCCGCCGCGCGCTTGATGCTGGAACGCGCCGCCGCGTCGAAGTGGAAGGTTCCGGTTTCCGAATGCAAGGCGCAGTTGCACCAAGTAGTTCACACCTCGGGCAAGAAGCTAGGCTACGGTGAACTGGTCGCGCTGGCTGCGAACCAGGCCGTGCCGCAGAAGTCCGAACTGAAGCTGAAGACACCGGCAGAGTTCCGCTACATCGGCAAAGACATCGCCATCACCGACCTCGACGCGATCCTCACCGGCAAGGCCGTCTTCGGCATGGATGCGCGCGTACCCGGCATGGTGTTCGCTTCCGTGCAACGCTCGCCTGTCTACGGTGGAACGTTGCAATCGTTCGACGCCACCGAAGCCAAGAAGGTCAAGGGCGTTCTCGGAGTCGAAACCATCGATCGCTTCAAAGCCCCGCATAACTTCCAACCGCTAGGCGGCGTGGCCGTCATCGCCGACAGTACGTGGGCCGCGATGCAGGGTCGCAAGAAACTACAAGTGAAATGGGATTCAGGCACGCACGCCAGCTTCGATTCCGCCTCCTATAAAGAGGAGCTACTCTCCACCGCCCGCCAGCCGCAGAAAGTCATGCGCGCCGTCGGCAACGTGGACCAGGAGTTCGCTAAAGGCGGCAAGACACTCGAAGCCAGCTACTATGTGCCGCTGCTTTCGCATGTCCCCATGGAACCACCCGTCGCGGTCGCTGACTTCAAGAACGGCAAGGTGACTGTGTGGACCTGCACCCAGAATCCGCAAGCGGTGCAGGACACCGTCGCAGGCGCGCTCGGCATCAAACCCGAGGACGTCACCTGCAATGTAACGCTCCTAGGCGGCGGCTTCGGTCGCAAGTCCAAACCCGATTACGCCGCAGAGGCCGCGATCCTTTCTAAGAAACTCAGCAAGCCCGTGAAGGTCGTGTGGAGCCGCGAAGACGACGTGCAGCACGACTTCTATCATTCGTCCGGTGGCATGTATCTGAAAGCGGCGGTCGCTGCAAACGGCAAGCCGACCGCATGGCTGCAGCGCAGCGTGTTCCCGTCCATCGGCACCACTTTCGACGACACCGCGCAGTACGCGATGGACCTCGAAATGGGCATGGGCTGGATCGATCTACCCTTCGACATCGCCAACCATCAAGCCGAAAATGGACCCGCGAAGCATCACGTCCGCATTGGCTGGATGCGCTCGGTCGCCAACATTTATCACGCCTTCGGCATTCACTCTTTCGTAGATGAATTGGCCGCATCCGCTGGCCGTGATCGCGTCGAGTACCTCCTCGATCTAATCGGCCCCGGTCGCAAACTCGACATCAAGGCCAACATCCCTTACTGGAATCACAACCAGACGCAGGAGAAGTTCCCGCTCGACACCGCGCGCCTGCGCCGCGTGATCGAAGTTGCAGCCGAGCAGTCCGGTTGGGCCAAGAAGAAGCCCTCCAAGAACCGAGCTCTCGGTATCGCCGCCCATCGCAGCTTCTTGACCTATGTAGCGACGGTGGTCGAGATCGAGATCGACGATCAAGGCAAGCTCACCATCCCCGAGATGCACTTCGCCGTCGACGCGGGACAAGTGATCCACCCGGAACGTGCGCGCGCCCAGTTCGAAGGCGCGGGTGTGTTCGGAACCTCGGTAGCGATGCTCGGCGAAATCACCGCCAAGAACGGCGCCATCGAGCAATCCAACTTCAACAACTACCCCGTGGCCCGCATGCCCGAAGCTCCACGCCAAGTGCATGTGCACCTCATCCCGAGCAACGAACTCCCCGCCGGTATCGGTGAACCAGGAGTTCCCACGGTGGCCCCGGCCCTCACCAGCGCGATCTTCGCGGCAACCGGCAAACGCATCCGCGAGCTGCCGATCCGCAAAACCAAGCTCGTCTAACGCAAGATCGAACAGACAGGTCGACGCGACCTGCGCCATAATGAAACTCTCGAATGTCAGACGCGTCGACCGCCACTACGCCGCTCATGCGGCAGTATCACGGCATTAAACAACAAGTTCCGAATGCCCTCCTCTTCTTCCGGCTGGGAGATTTCTACGAACTCTTTTTCGATGACGCGGTAACCGCCGCCCGCGAACTGGAGATCACGCTCACCTCCCGCAACAAAGAGAAGGAGCACGCCATCCCCATGTGCGGCGTGCCCTATCACTCCGCCGAAAACCACATCGCGCGCCTGATCCAAAAAGGGTATCGAGTAGCTGTCTGCGATCAGACCGAAGAAGCCTCCGCCGCCAAGAAGCTGGTCCGCCGCGAAGTGACGCGCATCGTCACGCCCGGCACAGCGATGAACGCGCAACTGCTGCGGTCGCACGAAAACAATTATCTTGCGGCCGTCATGCCGTCCCCCGATAAGACCGTCAACCGAGCCGGGATCGCCCACGTTGACATCTCCACAGGCGAATTTCGCGCCACCGAAGTAGATCTGTCCGACGCCGCAGCAGCCCTCGAAACCTTGAACGCGCGCGAAGCCGTGGTCCCCGCAGGAGTCGCCGTCACACTTCCCTGCCTCAAGACCGAAGTCGATGGCTGGCTCTTTGAATCCGACTATGCCGCGCGCAGCCTGTGCGATCACTTTCACCTGCTGTCCCTGGACGGCTGCGGCCTGGAGAACCGCCCCCTCGCCACCGGAGCCGCTGCAGCGATCCTTTACTACCTCCGCGAAACGCAACGCACCGCGCTCGACCATCTGGAACGCCCCGCGTTCTACGACCGCGCCAACGCGCTAGTCCTCGATGCGACGACCGTCCGCAATCTCGAACTAGTCGAGCCTCTGTTCGCCGGAGAATCGAAAGACTCGACGCTGCTCCACGTGCTCGACCGCACCCGCACAGGGATGGGTGGCCGCCTCCTCCGCCGTCGCTTACTCTCTCCGTCCATCGACCTCGATGAGATCCAGTATCGTCTCGACGCCATCGAAGAACTCCACGCAGCGACCATCCTACGAGCCGAACTCGCCAAGGACCTCGGCTCGATCCTCGACCTGGAACGCCTGCTGTCGAAAGTGTCGCTTTCCTCCGCGGGCCCGCGCGACCTTCACGCTCTCGCGCGTTCCCTCGCGATCATCCCCTCGCTCAAGCAGCGTCTCCAGCCGACCAAGGCCACCCGTCTCCGCGAACTTATTGATCGCCTCGATGAAGTCGCCGACGTCCGTGACCGCATTCTAGAAACCCTCAGCGATGAACCACCCGTGAACCTCAACGACGGTAGCGTCATCCGCGCCGGTTGCGATACCGCCCTTGACGAACTCCGAGACATCTCTCTGAACGGCAAGACCTACCTCGCCCAGATCGAACAGCGCGAACGGCTCCGCACCGGCATCTCCTCTTTGAAGGTCCGCTTCAACAACGTCTTCGGCTACTACATCGAGATCTCCAAGGCGAACATGCATCTGGTTCCGCCCGACTACGACCGCAAGCAGACACTGGTCAACGCCGAACGCTTCACCACACCGAAGCTCAAGGAACTGGAAGTCAAAATCCTCGAAGCCGAAGAGAAGATGCTCGCCATCGAACGCACCATGTTCGAGGCACTGCGCGTCCACGCCTCCTCGCAAGCTGCGCGCATTAAGGCCACCGCAGCCGCAGTCGCCGAACTTGACGTGACGGTCGCCCTAACCGACATCGCCGTAGAGAATCGCTACTCCCGACCCAAGTTCTCCGACTCCGGAGAAATGCGCGTCATCGCCGGCCGCCACCCTGTCATCGAGAAACTCGCCGAGCGCGACGCCCAGCGTTTCATCGCCAACGACGTCTACTTCCACCCGACCTCGCAATTCATCGCCATCATCACCGGACCCAACATGGGCGGCAAGTCCACTTATCTTCGCCAGACCGCTTTGCTCTCGATCCTGGCGCAAATGGGCTCCTACGTGCCCGCCGAAAGCGCTTTAGTACCCATCGTCGATCGCGTTTTTACCCGCATTGGGGCTGCTGATAATCTCGCGCGCGGACGATCTACGTTTATGGTCGAAATGACGGAGACCGCGGTGATCCTAAATACCGCGACCCCGCGCAGCCTGATTGTCCTCGACGAAATCGGTCGCGGCACTGCGACCTACGATGGGCTCTCGCTCGCCTGGGCCGTCGTCGAACATATACACCGCGAGATCGGAGCCAAGACGCTGTTCGCCACGCATTATCACGAACTGACCGCGCTGGAACAACAAATGGAAGGCGTGCGCAACCTGCATGTTTCCGTGAAAGAATCCGGCGACCAAATTCTATTCCTTCGCAAAGTAGAACCCGGAGCCGCCGACAAGAGCTATGGCATCGAAGTCGCCCGCCTGGCAGCGTTACCGATGAGCGTCATCGTCCGTGCCCGTCAGATCCTGGCGCTGCACGAATCCGCCGAGCATTCGGTCACCGAAGAGTTGTCCCCCCGCCCCGCCCCCGTGCAGATCCAGTTATTCGAAACCGCCAACCCGCACGTGGTCGAACGAATCCGCGCAATAAACATCGACGAGTTGCGCCCCATCGAGGCGCTACAGCTATTGCACGAAGTTCAACAGGAGCTCAAGAAACATTGAAAGTCTGTGGTGTCATGTCCGGCACGTCGCTCGATGGAATCGACGTCGCTGTCGTAGAGATCGCGCGTAGCCGCATCCAGCCCATCATTTTCAAAACGGTTCCCTACTCCAAAGCGGTGCGCGAAGCACTGCTCAGCGTCTCCAACGGCATGACCCACACCGCGGTCATCGGACGCCTGCACTTCTTGTTGGGCGAACTCTACGCCGACGCCATCAAGGCCACTTGCCATCGCCGCGTCCCCCTGAAATCCCTCGACCTCATCGGCATGCACGGCCAGACCATCTTCCACGAAGGTGCACCCGTCGAATATCTGGGCCACCGCATTGCCAGTACGCTGCAGATTGGTGACCCGGCCATCGTCGCCGAACGCACCGGCATCCGCACCATCTCGAATTTCCGGGAACGCGACATCGCCGCTGGAGGCCGAGGCGCTCCTTTGGTCCCTTACGTCGATCAACTGCTGTTCCGGCATCGAACGAAAACTCGGGTAGCCCTCAATATCGGAGGCATCGCCAACATCAGTGTAGTCTCTCCGAAAAAGCCCACCGTCGCCTTCGATACCGGCCCCGGCAACATGGTGATCGACGCGCTCGTGCGTAAGTTGACCAACGGAAAACAGACTTGTGATCGCAATGGACAAATCGCCCGCTCCGCGGAAGTTCATTCCAAAATGCTCGACGGAATGCTGCGCGATCCGTACTTCAAACTCGCCCCGCCCAAGACCGCCGGCCGCGAACAGTTCGGTCAGGACTTCGCCACCGGCCTGATGGCCACCGGAGTTCCTCTGGAAGAATTGATCGCCACTGCCACCGAGTTCACCGTCCGCTCCATCGCCCTGGCGATCGCAAAATTCGCCCCGCCCGAATCCGAAGTCATCGCATCCGGCGGAGGCATCCACAACACCTTCCTGATGCAGCGCCTGCGAGCCCTACTGCCCGCCGCCTCGCTTGTCACCAGTGCGGACTTCGGCATTGACCCCGACGCGAAAGAAGCGATTGCGTTTGCCGCGCTGGCCCACGAGTTTGTTCACCATCGACCGGCGAACCTGCCGTCGGCCACCGGCGCCCGCAGACCCGTCCTGCTCGGCCGCGACACCCCCGCCTAAACTCATCCGCTCGTCCAGCACGTGCCGTATGTAGCTTCTCATGCGCATACAATGCAGCACGGCCCACGCACGTGAATGCGTGGGCCGTGGTAACTCCGTAAAACACCAGCGGTTAATTAGTTGGAACAGTTGTGACTATGCTTACTGCAGCGTGTTCACTGAATCAACCCGCTTCGCCTCGAACGCCTTGATGGCCGCGTCCTGCTTGAGCATGTAGCCCAACTCATCGACGCCTTCCATCAAGCATTCTTTCGAGAACGGATCGATCGGAAACTGGACAGCCTTACCGTTCGGCAAGTGTAGCGTCTGGTTCGCCAGGTCAACCTTCAACACAGCGCCTGGGGACGCCAGCAGTTCCTTGTGAACGTCCACCGGCACGATGATTGGTAGCAGCCCGTTCTTCAACGAATTGCCCTTGAAGATGTCGGCGAACGAAGTGCTCACCACCGCGCGGAACCCGTACTGCGTCAGCGCCCACGGAGCATGCTCGCGCGAGCTGCCACAACCGAAGTTGTCGCCGGCCACGAGAATCTGTGCGCCCTTGGACTCCGGCTTGTTGAGCGGGAAGTCGGCCTTCAGCGTGCCGTCTTCATTCGTGCGCCAGTCGCGGAAGAGGCCGTCACCCAAACCTTCTTTGGTGATCGACTTCAAATACCGCGCCGGAATAATTTGATCGGTGTCGATGTTCTCCACAGCCACCACGACCGTCTTGCTTTCCAATTGTGCGAATTTCATTACGCCAATGTCCTCACGTCAGTCACCACACCCGTTATCGCCGATGCCGCCGCCGTCTGCGGGCTTGCGAGGAACGTACGTCCACCCTTGCCCTGCCGGCCTTCGAAGTTACGATTGCTGGTCGACACGCTGTATTGTCCCGGCGACAACTCATCACCGTTCATCGCCAGACACATCGAGCAACCCGCTTCGCGGAAGTCCGCTCCAGCCTCACGGAAGATCTTATCGAGCCCTTCCGCTTCGGCCTGCTTCTTCACCTGCTGCGAACCCGGCACCACGAGCATGCGAACGTTCGGGCTCACCTTGCGACCCTTGATCACTGCCGCAGCAGCACGCAAATCACTGATGCGCGAATTGGTGCAGCTACCGACGAACACCACGTCGATCTTGTGACCCGCCATCGGCTTGCCCGGCTGCAGATCCATGTACTTCAGCGCCTTGATGAGATCGGCCTTCTGTCCCGCGTCCGACATCGATGCCGGATCAGGAATCGATCCCGAGACAGGAATGCCCATGCCCGGGTTCGTGCCGAACGTCACCATCGGTTCCAGCGTGCTCGCATCGAGCACCAAGCGGTGCGCATACGTCGCGCCTTCGTCGGTCGGCAACTGCTTCCAACGAGCCACTGCCGCATCCCAAGCCGCACCCTTCGGCGCAAACTCACGACCCGCAATATATTGGTACGTCGTATCGTCCGGCGCGACCAATCCAGCCCGCGCGCCGCCTTCGATCGACATGTTGCAGATCGTCATGCGCTCTTCCATCGACAAGCCGCGAATCGCCGAGCCCGTGAATTCAAACACACACTCGGTGCCGCCGCCAATGCCGATCTTCGCGATCACGGCCAGGATAATATCCTTCGCCGCAACGCCCGGACGAAGCTGCCCGTCCACGCGGATTTCATAGGTCTTCGAAGGCTGCTGCAGCAAACACTGCGATGCCAGCACGTGCCCGACCTGGCTGGTGCCGATGCCGAACGCCAGCGCGCCAAACGCCCCGTGCGTAGCCGTGTGGCTATCGCCGCAGACAATCGTCATGCCCGGTTGCGTCAAACCCTGCTCGGGTCCAATGACGTGCACGATGCCCTGGTGGTCGCTCATACGGTTGTAGAGGCGAATCCCAAAGTCCGCGCAATTCTTTTCCATCTGTGCGAGCTGCGCCGCGCCGTTCTTATCCAGCACCGGCAGATCACGCGACGTTGTCGGTGTGCTGTGATCCATCGTTGCAATCGTCAAGTCCGGACGCCGGACCTTCAGCCCGCGATCCCGCAATTCCTGAAACGCCTGCGGTGACGTCACTTCATGACAAAGGTGCAGGTCGATGAACAACAGCGCCGGAGCTCCGGCCTGTTGCGCAACAACGTGGTTGTCCCAAATCTTTTCTACGATTGTTCGTGCCATTAAAGAGCCTCGCTGACTGCTGCGCCAACTTCGTCCGTAGTCGCCGGCTTGCCCTTGGGTCGCAGATCGGCCGTGACCTTACCCGACGCCAAAACCTTACCCACAGCCTCGTTCACCGCGTTCGCTTCCTTCATCAAGCCGAACGTGTATTCGAGCATCGCGGCCACTGAGCCAATCGCGCCCAGAGGATTCGCCTTGTTCTGACCCGCAATATCCGGAGCCGAACCATGCACCGGCTCATACAAACCCTTGGTGTCGCCGAGCGATGCCGAAGGCAGCATCCCAATCGACCCGGCCAGAATCCCGCCCACGTCGCTGAGAATATCGCCGAACGTATTTTCGGTCAGCATCACGTCGAACTGCGTCGGCTTCAGCACCATCTGCATGGCCGCGTTATCCACCAGCATGTGCTCGAGCTTCACGTCCGGATACTGCTTCGCCACGTCGATCACAACCAGCCGCCAGAACTGCGACACTTCCAGCACGTTCGACTTGTCCACGCTGGTCAAAAGCTTGCGACGATTGCGCGCCAACTTGAACGCCGTGTGCGTAACGCGTTCCACTTCCTTGCGCGTGTACGACATGGTGTTGAAGCCGCGCTCCGCCGTGATGCCGCGAGGCTCGCCGTAATACAGCCCACCCGTCAGCTCGCGCACGATCAACATGTCCGTGCCTTCGACCACGTGGTTCTTCAAAGGAGAAGAATCCACCAGTTCCGGATACGTCCGCACCGGCCGCAAGTTCGCATACACGTCGAGCACGCGACGGATCGCCAGCAAGCCCGCTTCAGGACGTTGCAGCGGAGGCGCCGCATCGAACTCCGGCAGACCCACCGAGCCCATCAGCGTCGCGTCGGCCTTCAAGCACAGCTCTTCCGTCTCTTTCGGAAACGGAGTGCCGGTCTTATGGATGGCGATGCCGCCCAACAGACCTTCGCTCAACTCCAGCGTGTGTCCAAACTTCTTCGCGACTGCATGAAGGACTTGAGTGGCCGCGCGGGTCACTTCCAGCCCAATTCCGTCGCCGGGTAGGATAAGGATTTTCAGATTCATTGGTGAACGCTCCATTTTCGCATGACTGCTTGTCACTTGTTCTCAGCAGCTTTTTCGCGCAATCGCGCGATGAGTTTCTCAGCAAACGCGCTGAACGCTGCCAACTCTTTCGGCGGAAGATCCGCCCAAACCTCTTCAATGGCCGCACTGCGCAGGTCCCGCAGTTTGTCCATAACCTTGACGCCCTGCGCCGTGAGTTCGTAGTTCCTTTGGCGCGCGTCCCCTGTGCCGATCGACACACGAATCAGCTTCTTGTCGAGAAGTTGCCGTAGGAGCTTCGAGACCGCGCTCCCCGTATGATCCTGTTCCCGAGCAAACAGCGACGGCATGAAGTGCAGCGTCGCGATGCCCTCCATCACCCGCCACTGTGCCTCTGTAAGTCCGACAGCAGAAGCAAGCTGCGAGCGGCGCTTCGAAAACAAAGCCGAAGCTTGTTGAAGCTGCTCAATCGCGAGAAAGATCTTGCTGCGCTCGGGGGAATTCATAGGCCGACAAGAAGAGTCTATCCGACATAGTTAACCAAGTCAAGCAGTTCTTGGGTTAGTGAATCGTTCCCCGGAGGTGTTGAGAGCGAACTGAAACCGAACCTGGGAGTTCGAACTCGGTCGTCTCGCTTTGGCAGGAGGCATCGCCCTCATCGCACCAGCCACTCAGACTGAATGCAAAACTTACTTTAGCTTCGCAGTTGCCCGTGAAACAGGGCGTGAACCGCCATTCCGAAAGGGAGTTCTTAGCGACGCGCTCCAATATGGCGTGTCCCTTGGCGACGCGAATCGATTGAACTTCGCCCCTAGGCCCGACGGTAGCAACCAGTTCCACCGTCGCTTCCACTGCGAACAGCCTCGCTGATTTCGGATAGTTGACACTGACAACCCGGAGCGGTGTGGGTGGATCAACCTGATTCTGCCCTACGGCATTCACGGTCAACAGGCCGAGCAAAACGAATGAAGCTAGGTTCACCACCGGTGACATTGAACTATCCCTACTTGAGTATCCCACTTCGCCAGCGTGCTGGACGAACTTCACTTGCGCGGTTTCAGGAGGACCAACTGGCTGCCCCTCGTGGCGGGCAAGAGTGTACCGTCGGACCCAATGGCAAGTTCGTGCGAACGAACTTCAAACTTTCCCAGGATCTTGCCGCTAGTCAGGTCAATCTTGACGACATTAAACTCGTTGTCGAGCGAAACGCCTTTTGGATGGGTTGCAGCATAGAACTCGCCCGTCTGGCTGAACGCGACGGTGTAAAATTGCCCACCATATTTCCACTCACCCAAGAACTTACCCTGTTGGTTAAACCATTGAACGCGGCCATTCTCGCGATCGGCGACATAGAGGTTTTCATCAGGACCAATCGCGATCGAATGGACCGTATCGAACTCTCCCGGTCCATTGCCGTGCTTACCCCACTGCCGAATCGTCTTACCGGTCGCATCGTACTCAATAACACGCGCGTTACAGTAACCATCGGAAACGAAAACGTGACCGCTCTTCGCGAAGGCAATATCGGTCGCACCGCAGAAGTCCTTAGTTTTATCCGGTATATCTCCAACCGCGATTTCAAGAAGCTTTTTGCCCTCTGGCGTAAACTTGTAAATCATCGAGGTGTTGGCATCCAAGGTCCACACGTTACCAGCCGGGTCAATGCGGATACCGTGAGGGATCTTGAACATTCCTTTGCCCCAAGACCGAATGAACTTTCCCTGGGGATTAAGAACGACGATTGGATCGCCGTTTGCCGGTCGATGAATAACGTAAATATTCCCTCGCTTGTCGGTCGTCACCGCTGAGATCCCCTCGAACATCAGCGGCGGGCTAACCTGAAGATCGATTCGCTGGACTGCAAGTTGGGGCACGGTCTTCAGCAGTCCGCGCAGTCGATCTGAATCTCCGTCCTGCCCGAAGACTGGTACAAGCGCAAGAAGAACTAAGAGGAAAACCATGGGACCGAGTCTACCATTCTGGCAGTGGCTTCTAATCGGGATTGCCTGCGCAAGGCACTTCCTCTTGAGAGGCATAGCGAGATTGCTTCCGTGTGGTCGGCAAATCCGAAGCTACTTTGAGCAGACGTTGCCTGTGATTTCTTACTGAATCCCTACTTCGCGACAGCGCTCTTCGACTGCTCCACCACTTCCTTCGCCAGCGCCTCGATCTCGTCGTTGCGCAGACCCTTCTTGTGGTCCGCCACTTCCGTGAACCGGTCGTACATCACGTCGAACTGTTCCTTGTTGAGCGACACGCCCAGGTCCTCGCACCGCTTCACCAGCGCATGCCGACCGCTATGCTTGCCCAGCACCAGACGAGACTCTGGAACCCCCACCGACGTGGGCTCCATAATCTCGTAGGTGGTGCGCTCCTTCAGGTAAC
>CALQCC020000041.1 GCA_943328975.2 Bordetella parapertussis
AGCGCCGGGATGATGCCTTCAGTGCGTGCCAGCCGCTGGGCTGCGGTCAGCGCATCTTTATCGTTGCAGGAGGTGTATTCGGCGCGGTGCTGATCGTGAAGCATGGCGTGTTCGGGTCCGATGAGAACGTAGTCGAGACCAGCGGACACCGAGTGCGTGATTGCGGCTTGTCCGTCTTCGTTCTGCAACATATAAGTGTACGCGCCGTGGAGCACTCCGGGCGATCCACCTTCAAAGCGCGCGGCGTGTTCGCCCAGTGCGAAGCTGCGTCCGCCGGCTTCGACGCCGATGAGCTGCACGTCATCATTGAGGAAGGCGTGGAAGATTCCGATGGCGTTGGAGCCGCCGCCGACACATGCGATCACGGTGTCCGGCAAACGCCCTTCGGCCTGCAGGATATCAGCGCGGGCTTCCTGGCCAATCACTCTATGGAAATCGCGGACCATCATCGGGTAAGGATGGGCGCCCAGCGCGGAGCCGAGCAAGTAGTGCGTGGAGTTGACGTTGGTCACCCAATCGCGCATGGCTTCGCTGATAGCGTCCTTCAAGGTGCGGCTGCCATTGGCGACGCCGACTACTTTCGCGCCCAGCAGGCGCATGCGGAAGACGTTGAGGCGCTGACGGCGCATGTCTTCTTCGCCCATGTAGACGACACATTCAAGGCCGAAAAGTGCGCAAACGGTCGCGGTGGCGACGCCGTGCTGCCCTGCTCCGGTTTCGGCGATGATCCGTTGCTTGCCCATGCGGCGCGCGAGCAGTGCTTGTCCGAGGCAGTTGTTAATTTTATGCGCGCCGGTGTGGAGCAAGTCTTCGCGCTTCAAATAAATCTTCGCGCCGCCGAGTTGTTCGCTGAGACGCTTGCAATAGTAGAGCGGCGTAGGGCGACCGGCGTAGTGGTGCAGCAGGTTGGAAAGCTCGGCTTGGAACGCTGGGTCGGCGCTGGCTTCGCGATAGGCGATCTCCAGTTCTTCCAGCGGAGCCATCAATACTTCAGGGACGAAGCGGCCACCGTAGGGTCCGAAGTGCCCGGTGGCGTCGGGCTGCGTCGCGGTTGTCATTGTGCTGCCTCCTGCGCGGCTTGAACGAAGCGGCGCACCTTGTCATGATCTTTTATTCCCGGCGAAACTTCCAAGCCGGAACTGGCGTCGACACCCCACGGGCGCGCGACGCGAATGGCTTCCGCGACGTTCGACGGATTGAGTCCACCGGCGACGATGACTTTACCGGCGACGTCGCGGGCTTCGGCCCAATCAAAGCCGATGCCGTTGGCGGGGCCGTCTAAAAGCACAGCATCGGAGTTCGCCGCGAGCTTGAGGTCCACGCCGTCGCGAACGCGGAAGGCTCGCCACACCCGGGGGCCTTCGGGAGTCTCGCCGCCGTAGAGTTGCACTACATCGAGTTGCGCGGCTCGCGTGATTTCTTCGAGTGTTGCGGCGGTTTCGTCTTCGAAGATACCCACTTTCAAGACGTTCAGATCTTTGCCCAACTCCGCAGCGGCCTCGGGAGTAACATAGCGCGGGCTGCGCTTGACGAAGATGAAGCCGATCGCCGTAGCGCCCGCTTCTACGGCCGCTTCGGCGTCTTGGCGACGGGTGATTCCGCACACCTTGATCATCATGCTCGTAGCGCCTTCAGCGCGGCTGCGGGATCGGAGGATTTCATCAAGTGCTCGCCGACGAGGAATGCTTGGAAGCCGGCTGCTTCGAGTTTCATCACATCGGCTCGGGAGTGGATGCCGCTTTCGGCGACTTTCACGACGTCTGACGGGATGCGCTCAGCGAGTTTCAGTGATGTATCGAGGGTCACTTCAAAGGTGTGCAAATTGCGATTGTTGACGCCGATGATGGTGGCTCCTGATCCGATGGCGGATTGCAGTTCGTCGCCATCGTGCACTTCGACGAGGGCGGCCATGCCGAAGCTGGCTGCGAGCTCACGCAAGCGGCGCATTTCGGATTCGGTGAGGATTGCGGCGATTAACAGGATCGCGTCGGCATTGTGGGCAGCGGCTTCTATGACGTGGAGTTCGTCGATGGTGAAGTCCTTACGCAGCACGGGAAGTGGAACTGCGTTGCGCGCGGCCTCGAGATCGGCGAAGCTGCCCTGGAAGTAATCGCGATCGGTGAGGACGCTGAGGCAAGTGGCTCCGCCGGCGAAGTAGGTGCGCGCGATCGTGGCGGGATCGTAGTTTTTGAGGAACACGCCTTTGCTGGGCGAGGCCTTCTTGATCTCCGCAATCACTGCGGGTTTGTTGGCTAGTAGCGCGGCGCGGAAATCGCGAGCGGGAAGCCGGGTCGCGGCGCGGCGCTCCAGATCGGGTCGCACCCCGGCGAGCTGGGCCAGCTCGGAGCGTTTCGTATCCACAATTCGGGCGAGGATGTCGGGGACGGCGTGCACCATGAAAACAGGGAAATTTCATGGTAGCATCCCATGAAACCGCAAAAAGTCTGGTATAGTGTTATTTCATGTTCGTCGCGCGCACTCATCATCATTTGCACCACGGCCATTCCAGCCATGGTTTCACGCGACGGGCTCACGCGTAGTCACCAAACGCAATTGAGGATTTTCTTTGAGCCCGCCGGAATCCGGTGGGCTTTTTGTTTTTCAAGGTACGAATCATGCAACTAGATTTTAAGAAACTCGACGGCCTACTGTGTGCCGTGATCCAAGACTGGAAGACCAATGAGGTCCTGATGGTCGGCTTCATGAATGAAGAGGCTTGGAAGAAGACGGTGGAAACGGGCTGCGCGTGGTTCTATAGCCGCACGCGGAACAAGCAGTGGATGAAGGGCGAATCGTCCGGCCACAAGCTGGTGGTCAAAGAGATTTGCACCGATTGCGACGTCGATACAGTGCTCTTGAAAGTGGAAGCGCTGGGTCCGGGGGTGTGCCATGAAGGCTACCAGAGTTGTTTCTTCCGCACGCTGGTGGACGGCGAGTGGAAGGTGAACGCGGAGCGCGCATACGATCCTAAGGCGGTTTACGGAAACTAATGAAACTCAAACTCGGCATTCCTAAAGGCAGCTTGGAAAACGCGACCGTCGATCTATTCCGGCGCGCAGGCTTTCAGATCACGGTGAGCAGCCGCTCGTACTTCCCTGCGATTGACGATCCGGATATCGAATGCATGCTGATTCGCGCGCAGGAGATGGCTCGTTACGTGGAGGACGGCGTTCTGGACGCGGGTCTCACGGGCCGCGATTGGGTGGAAGAGAACAACGCCAACGTTCATGCGGTTGCGGATCTGGTCTATTCCAAAGCGAGCTTCGGCAAGGTGCGCTGGGTGCTGGCGGTGCCGGAGACTTCGTCCGTGCAATCGGTGAAGGATCTGGAAGGCAAGATCATCGCGACCGAACTGGTGGAGGCGACCAAGCGTTACCTCAAGGCCAATGGCGTGACCGCGAAGGTGGAGTTTAGCTGGGGCGCGACGGAAGTGAAGCCGCCGGTGTTGGCCGACGCGATCGTCGAAGTGACGGAGACTGGCTCCTCATTGCGCGCGAACAAATTGCGGATCGTCGAAACGTTGATGGAATCGAACACGCAGTTGATCGCGAACGTGGATGCCTGGAAAGACGACTGGAAGCGTCGCAAGCTGGAAGACATGAAGATGTTGCTCAATGGCGCGATCGCCGCGCTGGGCAAGGTCGGCATGATGCTCAACGTGGAGAAGAAGAACTTGGCTGCTGTGCTGGCTGTGCTGCCGGCGTTGAAGAATCCGACCATTTCGAATTTGAGTGATGGCGAGTGGTTGGCGCTGAACACCATCCTGGATGAGTCGACGGTACGCACCATCATTCCTCGTCTCAAAGAGGCTGGCGCGCAGGGCATCGTTGAATATCCTTTGAACAAGATCGTGATGTAAATGATTCGAATCCTAGAGCACAAAGACGCGCGCTCCCTGGTGACGCGCAAAACGCAACGGCTCGACGAAGCCGAACGGATCGTCGCGCCGATCCTGGACGACGTGCGCACGCGGGGCGACGAAGCGTTGCTGGAATACGCGCGCAAGTTCGACCGGTTCGAAGGCAACAGCGTACGGATTCCGGTAGCGGGCAAGCTTTCGAAAGAGTTCCTCGGCGCGGTTGAAGTTGCCGCGACGAACATTCGAGAGTACGCGCGGTTGCAACTGCCGGTGGAGAAGATGGTGGAGTATCCGGATGGACGCAGGCTGGGGCAGATCGTGCGACCGCTCGATTCGATGGGCGCTTACACTCCCGCCGGGCGATATCCGTTGCCTTCGACGTTACTGATGAACGTGATTCCGGCCCAAGAGGCGGGGGTCAAGACCACGTGCGTGGCTTGCCCACATCCGAGTCCTGAGATTTTGGGGATCGCGGAATGGCTCGGCGTGACGCACTTCTTTCAGATGGGCGGCGCGCAGGCGATTGCGGCGATGGCGTTCGGGACCGCGACGGTGCCACGCGTGGATCGAATCGTGGGTCCGGGAAACATCTATGTCGCGGCTGCTAAGAAGTTGATCGCGGGCGAGACTGGGATCGATTTCGTCGCGGGACCAACGGAGATCGTCATCATCGCGACAGAGGGGAATCCTCGCTGGATCGCGGCGGACATGTTGGCGCAGGCGGAGCATGACGTGGATGCATCGTCAATTCTGCTCACGACGTCGCACGCGCTGGCTGCGGCCGTCTCTGAAGAATTGGAACGTCAGCTTGCGATTCTCCCGACCGCAGCGGTGGCGCGACCGTCGATCGACAACAATGGCGCGATCGTGATCGTCGATTCGATGGACCAGGCGATCGAGTTTTCCAATGCCCTGGCACCGGAGCATCTCGCGTTGCATGATGCGAGCCTGTTGGGCTCGATTCAAAATGCGGGGTCGGTGTTCTTGGGACCGTCGAGCCCGGAAGCAGCGGGCGATTATGCGTCGGGACCGAATCACGTTTTGCCGACGTCGGGACAGGCGCGACTGCGCGGTGGTTTGTCGGCGGCGGATTTTGTGAAGGTCGTTTCTGTGCAGGAATTACGACCGGAAGCACTGGCGCGTTTGACGCCGGCGATTACGATGCTGGCGCGGGCCGAAGGACTGGAAGCGCACGCCAGATCGGTGGAGGCGCGCCAGACAGGTGCGCGGGAAAGCGAGGCTGGGCAACATGACTGATGGTCCTCAACCGCGTGAAGCGGTCCGGCAGATGGCTCCATACTCGCCGCCTACGGGTGGACGGTCGGGCAAGCTGCGGCTGGATTTTAACGAGAATACTGTCGGGTGTTCGCCGAAGGTGATTGAAGCGATCTCGAAGTATCTGACGGCGGATCACTTGTCGGTGTATCCGGAATACGTCGAGGCGATGTCAGAGCTTGCCAGCTTCTTCAAGGTCAAGCAAGACGAGTTCGCGATGACCAATGGCACCGACGAAGCGATCCAGGTGTTGATCAACACCTACATCGACGATGGCGACGATGTACTGCTGCTGCGGCCTTCGTATGCGATGTATCGATTCTATGCCGAGGTCGCGGGCGGTTCTGTGCGCGAGTTGGAGTATCGCAAGAAAGACCTGTCGTTTCCGATCGATGAGTTTCTGGAAGCTCTGCGGCCCGAGACGAAGGCGGTGCTCATTGCCAATCCGAACAATCCGACGGGCACCGGTGTGAGTTTGGAACAGATCGAACTCATATTGGAGACCGCTCCTGAGGCGGCGGTGTTGATCGATGAAGCGTACTTTGAATTCTGCGGCGTGACGGTGCTGCCATGGATTCGCAAGTACCCCAACCTCTTTGTAAGCCGCACGTTTTCGAAAGTGTACGGCATGGCCGCGATGCGCTGCGGCTGCATCTTTTCGAACAAGGATAATGTTCAGTGGATGCGCAAAGCTCAGTCTCCGTACAGCGTGAACATGCTGGCTGCGGTGGCGGCTCGGGCTGCGGTGCAAGACACCGAATACATTGCCCGCTATGTGGGCGAGATCCTCGCAGCTCGCGAGTTGGCGTATTTCGGGCTCGACAAACTCAACATCCCGTACTTCATGAGCCAGGCGAATTTCGTCCTGTTCCGCGCGGGAGATCGCGCGATTGAGATTCGCGATGCCTTGCGCGCGCGCGGCGTTTTGATTCGCGACCGCAGCTATGAACTTCCGGGCTGCGTGCGCGTGACCATCGGCACACGGGAACAGATCCAACGATTCCTCACGGAGCTGGAGAGCCTGTGGAACAAATAGTCGTTTTCGATATGGACGGAGTGCTGGCCGAGGTCACCGAGTCGTATCGTCAGGCCATCGTTGAAACAGTGTTCCACTTCACCGGCCATCGCATTGAGCGCGATGTGATTCAAGACTACAAGAATCTAGGCGGATGGAACAACGATTGGGCGTTGTCACAAAAGATCGCGCTCGACCTGGGCACTGAGCTTCCGTACGAAACGGTGGTCGACTACTTCAACGAAATCTTCATCGGGCCGAACCATGGCGACGGATTGATCTCGCGCGAAAGCTGGTTCCCGGAGCCGGGGATGCTGGAACGATTGAGCCAACGGTTCGGGATCGCTTTGTTTACGGGTCGCCTGAAGTATGAAGCCGAGATCACGTTGAAGCGGTTCGCGCCGGGGATCGTATTCGATCCGATGTTATGCGCGGAGCATGTGGCGAAGAGCAAGCCTGCTCCGGATGGGTTGTTGGACATTCAGCGACTGAAGCCAGGGGCAAAGCTTTGGTATGTGGGCGATACGGTCGACGACGCGCGGTCGGCACGTGCCGCAGGGGTGCCGTTCATCGGCATCGCGGCGCAAAACCATTCCACGCGCGCGGAGATTCTGCGCCTGTTTGACGAAGAGAAGGCGATTGCCGTAGTTGAGAACGTGAACGAAATCGAGGGAGTTCTGTGAGAACGGCGACTATCAAACGCGACACGAAAGAGACGCAGATCCGCGGCACGCTGAAGATCGAAGGCAAGGGCGTCTACGAGATTTCAACTGGCATCCGCTTCTTCGATCACATGCTGGAGTTGTTTACGAAACACGGCGGATTCGACCTCAAACTCACCGCGAAGGGCGACCTCGACGTGGATCAGCACCACACGGTGGAAGACGTCGGCATCGTGCTGGGGCAGTTGTTTTCCAAGGCACTGGGCGACCGGCGAGGCATCAATCGCGCGGGATACTTCGTGTTGCCGATGGATGAGACGCTCTCGGTGGTCGCTGTGGACATGGGCGGTCGACCGGCGCTGGTGTATAAGGACCTGGTGAAGACGCGGCTCGTCGGCGATCTACAGACTGAGTTGGTACACGATTTCTTCGATGGCTTCGTAACGCACGCGGGCGCGAACTTGCATGCGAAGATCCTCTACGGTCGGTCGAACCATCACAAGATTGAAGCGATCTTCAAGTGTTTCGCACGCGCGATGCGTTACGCGTGCTCGACGGATGAGCGCTTGAAGGATCAGTTACCATCGACAAAGGGGCTGCTGTGATTTCGGTATTCGACTACGGCGCGGGGAACTTGCAGTCCGTGCAGAACACCCTGGGCGCGATCGGAGCCGAGTACGAATTGATCCGCGACGCGGCCAGCATTGAGCGGTCGCACAAGATCATCCTGCCGGGCGTGGGGCATTTCGGGCAGATGATGCGGGCGCTGGACACGCTGGGTGTGCGCGACGCATTGATCGAACGGATTCGCGTGGGCATTCCGTTCCTGGGGATCTGCCTGGGCTTGCAGGCGCTGTTCACGTCGAGCGAGGAAGCTCCAGAAGAACGCGGGCTCGGCATTTATCCGGGCACGGTAAAGCGCTTCCAAGGGGACGTGCGCATTCCGCACATGGGCTGGAATACGCTGCAGCCTGTGATCGCGGATAGCCGCTTGCTGCGCGGCACGGGCGATCAACCCTACGTTTACTTCGCGAACAGTTACTACTGCCCGCTGATCGCTGAAACCTCTGCGACGTGCGACTATACGCGCAGCTTCACGGCAGCGGTGGAACGTTACAACGTGTGCGGCGTGCAGTTTCATCCGGAGAAGTCGGGCGCAGTGGGATTGCAGATCGTGCGGAACTTTATCGAGAACGTATGTTAGCCAAGCGCATCATTCCCTGCCTCGATGTAACTGCCGGGCGCGTCGTCAAAGGCGTGAACTTCGTGAACCTGCGCGATGCGGGCGATCCGGTGGAGTTGGCCGCTCGCTATAACGAACAGGGTGCGGACGAACTGGTATTCCTGGACATCACTGCGTCGAGCGACGATCGCGACACGATGGTCGATGTTGTGCGGCGCACGGCGGCGGAGGTATTCATTCCTCTCACGGTGGGCGGAGGGATTCGGAGCGTTGACGATGCTCGGCGGATCTTGCACGCTGGTGCCGACAAGGTTAGCGTGAATACTGCTGCTGTTCGACGTCCGGAACTTATCACGGAGTTGAGCGAAGAGTTTGGCGCGCAGGCTGTGGTATTGGCGATTGATGCTCGGAAGCGCGCGGATGGTGGATGGAATGTCTACACGCGCGGCGGGCGGCACGATGAAGGTATGGATGCGGTGGAGTGGGCTCGGCGCGGCGACGAGTTGGGCGCGGGCGAGATCCTGCTTACGTCGATGGATACCGATGGCGTGCAGACGGGCTTCGATTGTCCGCTGACGATGGCGGTTCGTAAGGCGACACATATCCCAGTGATCGCGTCTGGCGGCGCGGGCAAGCTCGAAGATTTCTTTGAAGTGCTGGATGATTCGGGAGCCGGGGCTGACGCTGCGCTGGCGGCTTCTGTATTCCACTACGGCACGTACACCGTCGGCGATTTGAAGCGATTCCTCGCGGAGAAAAAGGTTCCTGTTCGCATATGATTATTCCCTGCATTGATTTGATGGACGGCAAGGTAGTGCAACTGGTGCAGGGGCGCGATAAGGCGCTGGAGGGCGACGCTCCGTTGGAGATGCTGCGCAAGTTCGCGGCGTTTCCGGAGATCCAGGTGATCGACCTGGATGCGGCGATGGGCAAGGGAGACAACAGCGCGCTGGTGGAACTGGTCGCATCACGCGCGAAGTGTCGCGTGGGTGGCGGAGTGCGCACAGCGGAACGCGCGAAGCGACTGATCGAACTGGGCGCGCATCGCGTCATCGTGGGGACTGCTGCGTTTACTCCGGTAATCAAAGAGATCGCGGCGGCGGTGGGACCGGAGCGGATTCTGATCGCGCTGGATTCGAAGCACGGGAAGATCGTGGTCAAGGGTTGGCAGGAAGCGACGGACCACACTGCGGAAGAAATCATCGGCAGCCTGGAGCCTTACTGCGGCGGGTTCCTGTGCACCTACGTCGACAAAGAAGGCATGATGCAGGGCACAGACCTGGATTGGTTCCGGCGCCTGCGCGCGGCCACGAAACATGAGATCACGGCGGCGGGCGGGATTACAACCATCGATGACGTTCGGGCGCTGACCGCGATGAACGTGCACTCGGCGCTTGGGATGGCGATTTATACGGGTCGGCTGGATCTGGCGGAACTAGCCAAGCTGCAGTAGTTCGGCGGGCGCGTCGATCCAGAAATCCGGCTCCCAGCGAGCCATCGCTTCGAAATCACCATAGCCCCAGCGGACGGCGCAGGTTCGCACGCCTGCTCGGCGGCCGGCTTCCATGTCTTGCGGCGAATCGCCGATGAAGAGGCACTCTTCGGGGCGCGCGCCCACACCAGCGATGGATGCGAGGATGACGTCGGGCTCGGGCTTGGCGGGAAAACCGTCGGTTCCCTGGACGTGATGGAAGTGCGGCAGCAGGCCGAACTGTTCGAGGATTGCTCGGGTGCTGTTCGAACCCTTGGTGGTTGCGGTGGACTTGCGTCCACCTAAGCCCGCGAGCATTTCGGCAACACCTGGATAGACGGATGTCGCGGTGTGTCCGCGCTCGGTGTAGATGGCGCGGTAATGCTCCACCATGGGAGTCATGTGATCGGGACCGAAGCCAAGATCCCCGAATAGGTCGACCAGATGGCGACCGATGTAGCCGCGCAGCAGTTCGTCGGAAAGATCGCCCTGATAGCCCGCAGCAGCAAGAACGTCGCGCTGCGCGCCGCAGATATCCGCGGCAGAGTCCATTAAAGTACCGTCTACGTCAAAGAGGTAGACGGGGAAATTAGGGACAGCCATTAGGCCGGTTGCGGGCCGCCTTCGGGGAACATCGGCGGAATCCGTGCAGCTTCCGGTTTTGCGGTCGGGAGCGAACCATCGCTCGGGGGACGCGGCGGAGGCGGATTGAAGGCAGCCAGAGGCTCGCCGGCAATCAGTTGGCGAACTTCTGCGCCATCGAGTACTTCGCGTTCCAGCAAAGCGGCCGCGATGCGATGCATGCCGTCCATGTTGGCTTCGATGACTTTATGAGCCCGGCTGTAACCGTTGGAGACCAGCTTCTTCACCTGCTCGTCGATACGAATCGCGGTGTCTTCGCTGTAATCGCGGTGCTGGGCGATTTCACGGCCCAGGAAGATTTGCTCTTCGCGCTTGCCGAAACTCATCGGACCAAGCTCGCTCATGCCCCACTCGCAAACCATCTTGCGAGCCATGTCGGTGGCGCGCTCGATATCGTTGCCAGCGCCGGTGGTGACCTGGTGCATGAAAAGTTCTTCGGCGATGCGGCCACCCATCAGGATGGCGAGTTGCGCTTCGAGATAGTCCTTGTTGTAGCTGTGCTTGTCGTCGATCGGCAACTGCATGGTGAGGCCGAGAGCCATACCACGCGGGATGATCGTGACCTTGTGCAGAGGATCGGCAAACGGCGTCATCACGGCGACCAGTGCATGGCCGGCTTCATGATACGCGGTGTTCTTCTTTTCCTCGTCACTGAGGATCATGCTCTTGCGTTCGACGCCCATGATGACTTTGTCTTTGGCCAGTTCAAAGTCATACTGCGTGACTACTTTGCGATTCTGACGAGCCGCGATCAACGCGGATTCGTTCACCAGGTTGGCGAGATCGGCACCGGCGAAGCCAGGCGTACCGCGCGCGACCACGCTGAGGTCGACATCGTCGGCCAGCGGAACCTTCTTGGTGTGGACCTTCAAAATCTGTTCGCGGCCCTTCACATCGGGGCGGCTTACAACCACGCGGCGATCGAAGCGGCCCGGGCGGAGCAGCGCCGGATCCAGAACGTCCGGACGGTTGGTCGCGGCGACCAGGATCACGCCTTCGTTGGATTCAAAGCCGTCCATTTCAACCAGCAGTTGGTTCAGAGTTTGTTCGCGTTCATCGTGACCGCCGCCTAAGCCAGCGCCACGATGGCGGCCCACGGCGTCGATTTCGTCGATGAAGATGATGCAAGGCGCGTTCTTCTTGCCTTGTTCAAACAAGTCACGTACGCGACTGGCGCCGACGCCGACGAACATTTCTACGAAGTCAGAACCAGAGATGGAGAAAAACGGTACGTTCGCTTCGCCGGCAATCGCACGGGCGAGCAACGTCTTACCGGTACCCGGCGAACCCACCAGCAGCACGCCCTTGGGAATGCGCCCGCCCAGCTTTTGGAACTTCTGCGGCTCGCGCAGGAATTCGATGATCTCTTGCAGCTCTTCTTTGGCTTCTTCCACGCCTGCCACGTCCTTGAACGTGACCTTCTTCTGTTGCGAGGTGTGCAGACGAGCGCGGCTCTTGCCGAAGCTCATCGCTTTATTGCCGCCGCTCTGCATCTGGCGGATCATGAAGAACCAGAAACCGACCACTAGGGCGATCGGGATCAGTCCGCTAAGGAAATTGCCCCACAGGCTGCCAGTGTCCTTTTCCACCTTGACGCTGACGCCGTGCTCAATCATGAGCTCGGTGAACTTGTCGTAGGTGGGCGGCACAATCGAGTTGAACGCGTTGCCGTTCTTATAGGTGCCGGTGATATCGCCCGTTCCCTGAGTGATGGTCGCCTTCTCCACCTGGTCGGTGGTGACCTTCTGGTACAGCTCAGAGAACTGTGGCGTCTCGCTGGCCGCTGCAGGCTTGCGGAACGCCGCCCAGCCCAGCACGAACAGGCAAACTACAATCAGCCACATTACGGCGGTTCTAACGTTAGAATTCATGATCTATCTCGCCATCCCCTACACACATCGCAGTACTACAGTCTAAGACGTTCATTTCGGGTTAAAAGATTCAGCGGAGAAAGGGAATCTCTCGAATCCGCACTTTTAAATCTTTCCCGGCCTGTTCCACTGCTGGGCCGAACTCCTTGGCCCACAGGATCTTACCCTTACTTGTAATGATCGGCCAGGAAGCTCGCCGCCAAGAGGGTACGCGCGCTTTCTGGAACAACTCTTTCAGCTTCGTTGCGTGCTTGAATCCAAGCGGCTGGTATAGATCCCCGGCACGCCACCCACGCAGTTCTAGATCCAGCGTATCACACGGGTCCCCGACCTGGGACCTATTAGAAATCTCCAATTGAATCAATGGCTTGGATTGTGGCCAGGAGTAGTTTCCCGGGTGCGTCACCTGGACTACATCCAGATTAGGACGCGGACTAGGAGCGCTAAGGCGCATCCAATCGAAGGACCGTACGGCGGTCAATCCTGGCAACGTTACGCGAGCGGAGCCGCTTTCGGCGGTGGCCAGAGCGACCACCTGCTCGATATGGGCGTAGTCGATCCCAGTGAGGGTTCCCCGTGAGAGACGGATGGCGTGGCGGATCAGGCGGCGGAGCAACGCTCGGGGCATGTGGGCGACGGAGGGGGTCGCGAGCTCGACCGAGCCTGGGGTCGCGATGAGGGCGCTGTCGTTGCGGGCAAGTTCGGCGGCCCACCAGACTTCCTCTTCGTACGCGACGTCGGCCAGCTGGGCCAGGGCGGTCGCGATTTGCGGGTTCCAGTCGCGGACGAGTTCGGGGAGCAGCGAATAGCGGATACGGTTGCGCGCAAACTGCGGCGACTGGTTGGACGAATCTTCGCGCCAGGCGATGCGGTGTTCGCTCAGGTAGGCCCGCACCTCATCGCGTCGGACTTCGAGCAGCGGTCGGATGAGCCCCTCTGTCGTAATTGGCAGGACTCCCGCCAATCCGCTGAGCCCGGAGCCTCGGAGCAGGCGAAAGAGTACGGTCTCGGCTTGATCGTCGAGGGTGTGACCTAGCGCGATGCGGTCGGCTGCGCCTTGCTGGATCAGATCGCGGAAGAAGGCTCGGCGGGCGCGGCGGGCGTTCTGCTCTAAGTTGCCGGGGCCGACTTGCGCGGTGGCTCGATGGAAGGGGAGATTGAAGGAACCGGCCAGCGCGGCGACGAATCGTTCGTCTTCCTCGGATTCTTCCCCGCGGAGCTGGTGGTTGAAGTGCGCGACTCCGACCAGCGCTTGCGGGGCCAGTTCGCCAAGCAGGTGCAGCAGGCAGACCGAGTCGGGTCCACCGGAGACAGCGGCGATCACACGCGCCCCAGAGGGGAGCATGTTGTGTCGGGCGATAGTGGAACGAAGCTGCGGCAGCACCTATCCGATTCTACGCTGGGAATTCGGTGTCAGAGACCGTAACCTCAGAATTCCCCGCTCTGTGATAGATTGAGGGCAACTGTGCGGATCGCATTCCTCGTCCTTCTGGTCGCAAGCACGCTAGCTGGACAGCGGGCAGTCGACATCTTTCCCGTGGAGGCCAAGTGCGCCTGCATTAGGACGCGCAAGGAAACAAGCACGGTCTTTCCCAAAGAACTAGTCTCCGCAGGCCGCGTGTGGCAGGTGTTCTCAAACAGTAGGGGGCAGGAACTTTTCCGCTTCGACATTAGGTTCTTCGATGCTAAAGAAGGCGAGGTTAAGTTTTGGAACTACGGAATCGTCATCGAGCGCGACCTCAACGCGGATGGACGATCGGACTATTCCTGGTACGGTGGCGACGACACTTCCGACCGCATGATTCTGGCCTTGTCCTCAGCTCAAGGATTCAAGCTCGTCGACGTTCAGAAGTCGGCCTCGCAAGCCTACGCCCTCCGATTCAAGACCGGCCCACCCAATCTGGTGGATCTTGGTCAAGAATTCCGCTTCGACGCAGTGTTTATTGAGCCAAGTCGAAACCCAGTTCTGGAAGCAGTAGTCCATCACTACGACTACAAGTCGAACAAAGAGTCAACGGTGACTCTCACAATTCCGCAACGAGCGTTCCAATATATCCGGAAACGCTAGCGCGTGCTATAAGGAGAATTCACTTCACCATGCCCGGGCCCTTTACCGTTAGCCTCGACGTTGGCAGTTCTTCCGTGCGCGCGCTGCTGTTCGATTCAGAGGCGCATCAGATGGAGGGCTTCGGCGCGCAGGTGCCGTATCGGATCCGCGCCACTCCGGATGGCGGCGCGGAGGTCAACGCCGACGAGCTTGCGGAGCTGGCCATCGACTGCCTGGACGAACTGCATCGGCAAGTCCACAGCGCGGGATACCAGATCACCGCCGTCGGAGGGAGCGCGTTCTGGCACAGCTTTCTCGGCGTGGACGCGAGCGGCAAACCGACGCTGCCGATCTTGCATCTGCTCGACACGCGTTGCTCGTCCTATGTGAGCCGCGTGCCGGATACACATGCGCGCACGGGGACGATGCCGCATTCCAGCTACTGGCCGGCGAAGTTATTGTGGCTCGCGGAAAATCGCGCGGCAGAGATGCAGGCGACCGCACGCTGGCTGAGCTTTCCGGAGTACTTGTTCGAGAAGCTGTTCGGACGCACGGGGGCTTCGATCTCAATGCTCTCTGCGACGGGTTTGTGGAATCAGAACGCGAACGACTACGACGTCGAGGCTCTGGCAGCGTTGCCGATCCGACGCGAGCAGTTGCCCGATCCCGCGACGTTCGACGAGCCGCAGACAGAATTGCTACCGAACTTCGCGCGCGACTGGCCGGCCTTTCGAGGCGCGAAGTGGTTCCCTGCCCTCGGCGATGGCGCCTGCAACAACCTGGGCAGCGGCTGCGTTTCTCGCGACCGTGCGTCGCTGATGGTGGGAACTACGGGTGCCATGCGACTCGTAGTCGAAGCCCCATCGATTGAGATCCCGCGCGGGCTGTGGTGTTATCGCGTAGACCGCAAGCGCTTCGTCATCGGTGGCGCGTTGTCCAATGGCGGCGAAGTCTTCGCGTGGGCCAAGCGCACGTTGCAGCTTCCGAAGGACCAGGAAGCTCGGTTGGAGAGCGCGGTTCCGGGGAGCCATCTACTGACGGTCCTGCCGTTCTTTTCCGGCGAACGCACTCCCTACTGGCGCGGAGATCTACGCGCGGCCATCACGGGGCTGAGCTTTTCCACGGAACCTTTTGACATTCTGCACGCTGGACTGGAAGCGGTTTCGTTGGGGTTCGCCCAAATCTATCGACTGCTGGAAACGCAGCAAGGTGGAGCCGCACACGAAGTGGTCGCATCCGGAGGCGCGCTGTTGAAGAGTCCCGGCTGGACGCAGATGATGGCGGATGCGCTGGCTCGTCCGGTGACCGCTTGTACCGAACCCGAAACATCCTGCAGAGGCGCGGCGCTGTGGGCGATGGAGCGCACAGGCATCATCCAGAACCTGGCCGATGTGCCCGCCTCCACTGGTGCCGTCTTCGAACCACGAGCCGAATATCGCGACACGTATCAGCGTCTGCGCGACGCGCAACAGTTCTTGTATGCGAAACTGTTCGGACCAACTGCATGAACCTGTCTCCAGAGCTTCAAGAGCGCTTCGCGCGCGTTCGATTATTATTAATGGACGTCGATGGCGTCCTCACCACCGGGCATTTGATCCATTTCGCGGGACCCGATGGCCAGATGGTGGAAACCAAAGCGTTCGATTCCCAAGACGGCATGGCGTTGCGCTGGCTGGGCTGGAATAACGTTCAAGCAGGTTTGATCAGCGGACGCATTTCTGCGGCCACGACCGAGCGGGCTCGGCAGTTGGACATTCGCTACGTGTATCAAGGGCACATCGAAAAGATTCCGATTCTGGACGAGATTCTGAAGGAAAGCGGTATCGCGCGCGAGAACATCGCTTACGTGGGCGACGACTTAACGGACATCGTGGTCATGCGGCGCGTTGGGCTCGGCATAGCCACGGCCAACGCCCGACCCGAGGTCAAGCGCGCGGCGCAGTACGTGACCACGGTGCCGGGCGGGTTCGGGGCGATTCGCGAGGTGGCGGAGTTGATCCTGCAAGCGCAGGGTCACTGGGACGCTATCCTGAAAAAATACGAGGTTGATTAAGGTGTCGGCGCAAAAAGTTGGGATCGAAGTACATTCGCAGAACGGCCCTGGGATTCTGCATCAGTTGGCGCGAGCGATTGCCGCACATGACGGCAATATCGTCAGCGTGATGATCGTCGCCGAAAAGGAAGATAGCGAGCGAGTCTATTTCGAGATCGAGTTGCCGGGCGGACCCGGCGAGCCTGAAGCACTGGTGGCCGAGTTGAAGACGCTGCCTCCGGTTCGTGATGCCAGCATCGTCGACAGCCTGGAAAAGATATACGGAAAACGCATCATCATCATCGGCGGCGGTGCGCAGGTGGGACAGGTCGCGCTGGGCGCCATCACAGAGGCGGATCGCCACAACATTCGCGGGGAGCATATCTCTGTCGATACAATTCCGCTGGTCGGGGAAGCGAATCTGGCGGCGGCGGTCCGGGCCGCGGCTCGTTTGCCTCGCGTGAGCGCACTGGTCTTGGCCGGCGCGTTGATGGGCGGCGACATTAGCGAAGCCGTCCGCGAGGTGCGCGCTATGGGATTGCTGGTAGTGAGCCTCAACATGGCAGGTAGCGTTCCCGATGCAGCGGACTTAGTGGTCTCCGATCCCGTGCAAGCGGGCGTAATGACCGTAATGGCCGTGGCCAAGACCGCCAAGTTCGACGTGGCGAAACTCAAGTCCCGCAGGTTCTAATGACCCCCGAAGAATTTCGCGCCGCCGGTCATGAAGTGGTCGACTGGATCGCGGACTATTTGCGCGACGTCCACCAACTCCCGGTCACGACGGACGTTCAGCCGGGCGCATTGATCGACGCGCTGCCCGCATCCGCACCCGAACAGGGTGAACCGATGGAGGTCATCCTCAAGGATTTCCGCGACCTCATCGTCCCCGGACTCACGCACTGGAATCATCCGCGCTTTCTGGCGTACTTCTCTATATCCGCATCCGGACCCGGCATCCTGGGCGAGATGTTGGCGGCTGGCCTCAACGTGAACCAGTTGTTGTGGAAGACTGCGCCCGCGGCCACCGAACTGGAGCAGGTCACGCTCGGTTGGCTGCGTCAATGGCTCGGCTTGCCCGACGAGTTTTTCGGTCTCATCCACGACACCGCCTCGACCGGAACCATGCACGCGATCCTGGCGGCGCGTGAACTGGCCGCGCCTGGTATCCGCCACACGGGCGAGTTCCCTGGCCTGACGTTGTACTGCTCCGAACACGCGCATTCTTCCGTCGACAAGGGCGCGATGGCGCTGGGCGTGGGACTCGACAACATCCGCCACGTCCCGTCCGATGCCGAGTTCCGTATGCAGCCGGAAGTTCTCGACGCCATGATCCGCGAAGATTTGGCGCGCGGCAAGCAACCATTCTGCGTCGTCGCGACAGTTGGTACAACTTCCACCGCGAGCGTGGACCCCATTCGGCCGATCGCGGAGATCGCGAAGCGCCACGGCTTGTGGCTGCATGTGGACGCGGCCTATGGCGGAACTGCTGCGATCCTGGAAGAACACCGCCACATCCTGGATGGTGCCAGCCTCGCCGACTCTTTGGTAGTGAATCCGCACAAGTGGCTGTTCACGCCCGTAGATATCAGCGTGCTGTACACGCGCCGACCCGATGTCATGAAGCAGGCGGTTTCGTTGACGGACGCGCCTCCATACTTGCAAGCCGACAGCAAGAATCGCGCCGTGAATTTATCCGACTACAGCCTCGCGCTGGGCCGCCGGTTCCGGTCATTGAAGCTGTGGTTCGTGCTGCGTTCCTTCGGACGCCAAGGCATCGCGGAAGTTCTGCGGCGTCACATCGATTCGGCGAAAACGATTGCAGCAGAGATCGCAGAGCATCCGGACTTCGAGCTCTCGGCCCCGGTGCTGTTTTCGTTAGTGTGCTTCCGCTACCGCGGCTCCGATGAACAAAACCGCAGCTTGCTGGAGCAGGTGAACGTGTCGGGCGAAGCACTGCTCTCCTCGACAACGCTGCACGGACGCTTGGTGCTACGCATGGCGATCGGAAATCTGGGGACCACCCTCGACGATGTACGCCAAGTGTGGGCGTTGGTGCAGCAACTAGCCGCAGAGCTAGGCCGGAACGTCCGCTAGCAGAAACTGCTCAATCGTATCGATAAGTTGCGCCGCCTTTAGCGGCTTGGTGAGATACGCGTCCATGCCCGCGTTCAAGCAGCGTTCCTTATCACCCGTCATGGCATGTGCCGTCATGGCGATCACCGGCAGGTATTGCCAGCGAGCGTCGGCCCGAATTGCACGCGTCGTTTCGAGGCCATCCAGCACAGGCATCTGCACGTCCATCAAGATCAGATCGAAGGGCGCAGCGCTTTGCTCCAGGATCGTCAAAGCTTCTTGACCGTTGTTCGCCACGTCGATGGCGTAGCCCTTCTTGCGCAGCATCGCCAGCACGACGCGTTGATTGACCGCGTTGTCCTCCACCAGTAGCAGGCGCGCGGTGCCGGGGGAAGTGGTCGCGGCTACCGACGACCGGAGCGCGGGATCTGCCGCCGGAGCCGCCACCGCAACCACGTCAAACGGAATCTCGACGATGAATCGGCTGCCCTTGCCGACTTCACTTTCCACACGAATGGTGCCGCCCTGCAGCTCGATCAGTTTGCGCGTGATGGCAAGCCCCAATCCGGTGCCGCCGTACTTGCGCGAGATACTCGAATCCGCCTGCGTGAATTTATCAAAGATCAACGCCAGCTTGTCCTGAGGAATGCCCGAGCCCGTATCCGCCACTTCGATGGAGATGGTCGTTCGCCCGTCTCGTACAGCGGATGCCGACTGCGTCACCCGTACCGACCCCGCATCGGTGAACTTGATGGCATTCGAGACCAGATTGTTCACGATCTGCCGCAAGCGCAGCGGATCGCCCGTCACCGTTAAGCCCGCGCCTGCGTTGCAGGCATACTGCAGCGCAACACCCTTCTGCTGCGCCTTGGCCGATTGCGGACGCAAGCACTCCTCAATCACCTTCCGTACGTTGCAAGGAACCGTTTCCAGTTGCATGCGACCGGCTTCGATCTTGGAAAGATCCAGGATGTCATTCAACAGACCGAGCAGAGAGTAAGCGCAGCGCTGGGCGATCTCAACATTTTCGCGATCCTCGCCGCCGATGTGGCCGTCCAGCACTAAGTCGAGCATCCCCAGCAGGCCGTTCATTGGCGTGCGCAGTTCGTGCGACATGTTGGCCAGAAATTCGCTCTTTGCCTGCGTGGCCACCACCGCACCTTGCATCGCCTGCTGCAATTCCGCCGTGCGATCGCGGATGCGGTCTTCCAGCAATTCCTGGTGTTGGCGGATTTGTTCCTGCGACGCAGCCAGCGCCGCGATCATGCGATTGAAGCTTTCCCCCAGCGATTCAATTTCGTCGCCCGTGCGGCTCACCTGGATCGGCTCCAGCCGACCTTGACCGACCGAGAGCATGCCTCTTTCCAGCAACTCCAAGGGACGGCTGAGCACCCGCATCGAGAAGCGCGAAATCGCAAATGCCACACCGCTCACCGCGCCCGAAAGCAGCACGAATTTGCGCCAGTCGAGCGTGTGTTGGTTCAGATCCCAAACAAGCGCAATCGCCACCACCCACAGCAACACGATCAGCGTGAAGACCGAGAAGCGCCGGGAGACCGAGCGGTAGCGTTTTGGACGAGGGTAGTCCACGCTTCTATGATGCGGCGACCCCCTACTACTAGGCCATTGGGAAACCACCTTAGGGCATCTCCGATTCGCAATTAGCACTTTGGTATCCCCCTTGTTATCCCGGGTGTTATCCTGGGTCGAATGCCTTCCCGCTTGGCCACTTCGCTTTGCGGTATCCCCCTCAAGAACCCAGTACTAGCTGCTTCGGGGACCTACGCCTATGGGGTGGAGTTCGCGGATCTAGTCGACTTATCGGCCCTCGGCGGGATCGTCACGAAGGGACTGTCGCGCCAGCCCATCGCCGGTAACCCCCCGCCCCGCATGTGGGAAACCGAGGCGGGCATGATCAACTCCATCGGCCTGCAAAACATCGGCGTGCGGGCGTTCATTGAACAAAAGCTTCCCGCGCTGCGTACTTGCGGCACCCCGATCTTCGCCAACGTGTTCGGCTACAAGCTCGAAGACTACCTCGAAGTGGTACGCGCTCTGGAAGACGCCGAGGGACTCGCGGCTTACGAATTGAATGTCTCTTGCCCCAATACCGAAGGCGGCGGCATCTTCTTTTCCAGCGACCCTGTGGTGCTGGGAGAACTAGTCGCCGCCGTGCGCAAGCTGGCCAAGCGACCGCTTATCGTAAAGCTGTCCCCGAACGTGGCGCGCATCCAGCCCATCGCGCTGGCGGCCGAATCCGCGGGCGCGGACGCAATCTCGCTGGTCAACACCTTCATCTCCCTGGCCATCGATCCACACACCCGCAAGGCTCGCCTGGGAGCAGGCTTCGGCGGCTTGTCTGGACCCGGCATCAAGCCCATCGCTCTACGCATGGTGTACGAAGCGGCGCAGGCAGTGAAGATTCCCGTGGTGGGGCTGGGCGGGATCGCCTCCGGCGTAGACGCAGCGGAGTTCATGATCGCGGGCGCGACGGCCGTCGAAGTCGGCACCGCGAATTTCTGGGACCCGGCGTCGCCCGTGCGCATCGCCCGCGAGTTAGAAGCGTTCTTGCAACAGGAGGGTGTGGCCCGCGCCTCGGATCTAGTGGGTACGCTGAAACTATGAAACAAGTGATCTCGACCACCAGCGCTCCGGCGGCTATCGGACCGTATTCGCAAGCCATCGTCTCGAACGGCTTCGCCTTCTTGAGCGGACAGATTCCGCTGGACCCGGCCACAGGGCAATTGATCGAAGGCGGCATTGAGGAGCAGACGCTGCGCGTGCTCGACAACCTGCAGTCCGTGTTGGAGGCTGCAGGATCGTCCCTGGCAGGCGTGGTGAAGACCACGGTCTACTTGAAAGACATGGGCGAGTTCGCGGCGATGAATGCGGTCTACGCGCGCTACTTTACAGAGAATCCACCAGCGCGCGCGACGGTAGAGGCGGCTCGCTTGCCGAAGGACGTTCGGGTGGAGATCGACTGCATTGCAGTGGTGGGCGGGTAGTCGAAGGTCTGTCCGCTTGCTTACGCAAGGCGGTTCCGTGTCAGAATGCCTCGGCCACCAAGCGCAACATCGCGACACAGCACCGCGACCGTAAGGAAGCGGCCAAGCGAACGGATCTTACTTCGCCTTAGCCCGCGGGTCGTTCGGCCCGTGCACGGAATACGGAGCTTGGGGCGGCTTCAGAGTCACCTCCACCAACTTCTCGTCTTCTTCAATGGTGAACGTCTCGCCGAAGCTCTGATGATTCTTCGCCGTGACCTGGATGAGGATGTCGCCCTTCGGGATCCCCGGCAACTTCGCCGTTCCCTCTTGGGTCGTCTTCAGCTCCCACGACCGTTTGATCTTCTTCAAGGTCAGCTTGCGCCGACCCTGCTTGAACACCAGACGCACGTTGGCGCGATCCACCGGCTTACCGCGGTCGTCCGTCACCTTGACCGTGACCAGCGTGTAGTCACTGTCGGCAAACGACGGAAGGCACATGGCCAGCAGGAGCACCAGAAGAATGACTTTCCGCATGTGAGAATTATCGCACGCTGCAGCGGTTACTTACTTCCGCGCTCTGTTGGGAGGGGAATCCTTTTCGTTCTCGACGCAGTAGTGCTCGAACAAATCCGTATCGGGCAGCAGCACCTCCACGAACTTGATCGTGACCGGCTGCGTGAAGGTCTTCGGATCGGTAACCGTCACCGTGACGTCCATGTGCCCGAAATCGCGGCGATGGAAGCGCTCTTCGACACGCAGTTCTTCGCTATGCCCGTGGCCACGGGCGTCCAGCCAGCTGAGGTTGTTGAAGCCAACGGTATCAACCACCAATGTGTCGCCGTCCCACTTGCCCACCGAATACCCCATCCAGGACGGCGATGGATCGACCAGCTGCTTGCGGCCGTCGGTGAAGATCTGACGGAAGGTGGTCTCCACTTCGTACAGCATCACAATGACGCCGGGCGTTTGAATGATCTTGAATGGCTCTGGCAAGAGATCGGCATGCGGCACGCCGTCGGGCATGCAGTTGACGCTGGGACTGCCGGCCAGGCCCACTTGGCCGTTGCGCTGGAACGCAGCCCTGCCCTCGGGTGTAAGCGGCTCTTCCCCCGCCTTGAAATCCGAAAGGATGTCGCGGAAGTACCTGGAGTTTTCGGATTCGCCGATTCCAAACAAACCGCCCGGTGCCCGCGGATCCCCTTGGGCCTGCCAGATTCCAGAAAGATCGGGCTTGCCGTTCAGTGGCGCGGGCAGCGGCCCGGCCAGATTCACCTTGCCATCGGGCGTGCGCGGAGCCCCGGGCGTCGGCTGGTTCACCCACTGGGCTTGCGCGCCTATGCCAACGGTCATCAAAGCTGTTCCAATCCAAAGACTACAACGCATGCCCTGATTAAACCACAAGCGGAACAGCGCGGAACGGGTGCCCGATGTGCGATTCTGTGACCAAGAGGACGCATGAAACTCGCCATCGCACTTTTCGCCTGCCTCACCATCCAAGCGCAAGACTACAAAGCGGAACGCACCTCGGATCACGGCATCCCCGTGGTCAGGCTCATGGACACGGTGAATAACGTCGAAATCGCCGTGGTGCCGTCCGTGGGCAACACCGCGTATGAGATGAAGGTGCACGGCAAGAACATTCTCTACTTCCCCTACGCCGACGTATCTGAATTCAAGGCCCGGCCGCAGCTCGCCGGAATTCCGTTCCTGGCTCCGTGGGCCAATCGCCTCGACCAGCAGGCTTTCTTCGCCAACGGCAAAAAATACAACTTCGACATGGAATTCGGCAACGTGCGCGGCGAGATCCCGATCCACGGGCTGCTCTCCAGTTCGCCCTATTGGGAAATCTCCACCGTCACGGCGGATGCGCGCTCGGCGCGCTACACCGCTCGGCTGCAATTTTGGAAACATCCAGACCTGATGGCGCAATGGCCCTTCGCGCATGAGTATGAGATGACGTATGCGCTGCATGACGGCGAGTTGGAAGTGCGGGTCAGCATCACCAACCTGAGCACTGAAACCATGCCGATCGCTGTGGGCTTCCATCCCTACTACCAGATCCCCGGCGTGCCGCGCGATCAGTATACGGCGCACATCGCCGCCCGCAATCGTGTGACAGCGGACACCCGGCTACTACCCACGGGCGAATATCGTCCCATGGATTTGGCCAACGAGTTTTCGCTCCGCGGCATCACGCTCGACGACGGCTTCATCGATTTGGTCCGTGACCCCGACCGCCGGGCACGCTTCTACATCAAGGCCGGAGGCGCCACCATCGAGACCAGCTTCGGCCCGAAGTATCCGGCGGCGGTAGTGTGGTCCCCGAACCAGAACAACCAGCCGCAGCCATTCATTTGCTTCGAGCCAATGACCAACATCACCAACGCGACCAACATGGCAGGCGTGGGCAAGTACCCCATGCTGCAGACAGTGGCCCCTGGGGCAAGGTGGACGGAAAGCTTCTGGGTGAAGCCCAGCGGCCTGTAGATCGAGTATCGAGTGTCTGTCCGCTCGCTCACGCGCGCGGTTCAGTGTAGGATGCCAACACAGAACCGCCCTTCGTAAGCATGCGGCCAGACCCGAACATCCTACTCCGTCCCCTCCAGCGGCGTAACCGAATCCAAAAAATACCAACACGGCAGCGCCGCCAAGTAAACCGCCGCCGAGATATAAAACGCCAGGTTCCAGTTACTCCCCGACGCCGTCAGCACATAGCCGATCACCGCCGGAGCCACCGCTCCACCTAGGTTGCCCCAACTGTTCATCGCGCCCGAAAGCGTCCCCGCATACTTACCGCCCATGTCCATGCTCGCCGCCCACGAAGGCGGCATCGCAAGATCATTCGAGAAGCTAGCCATGGCGATACAAATCACCGCCAGCCGAGCGTCCTGCGCATACGTCGTTAAAATCAAGAACCCACACGCACCCGCGTATCCCACGCACGCGACCATGCGACGCGTGCGCGAAAGATCGCCTGTGATGCGGAACAACTGCTCCGTAAGAAAAACGCTGACTGGGTTTCCGAGCCCACCCATGAACAGCGGCAGCACCCCGAACATCGCGGCCTGCGCGACGTTCATACCGCGCGCTTCACGCAGATACGTGGGTAGCCAAGTGATATTGAAATACCAACCGTAGTTCAGAAAGAAGTATTGCCAGCACAGCAGCCACACTCGTCCCGACCGCAGCAGCGTACCCCACGGAGCTTTGCCATGACCCGAGATGCGCTCCGCTCCCGAACGCAGCAGCGCCTTCTCGGCCTCGTTCATCTTGGGATGTTCCAGCGGATTGTCGCGATACCAGAAGTAGAACGCCGCCGCCCACACGAGTCCCAACACGCCGAAGACCTCGAACGCGTGTCGCCAACCGACGGCCAGAATGATGGGAGCGGCCAGCAGCGGTGTAAACGCTCCGCCCCAACGCGCGCACAGCCACAGCAGTCCCTGCGCGCGAACGCGTTCGTGATCGGGCAACCAGATCGTGAACATCTTCGCGAGATTCGGGAAACAACCGGCCTCTCCGGCTCCGAAGAGAAATCGCACCGTCACCATGGAAGCGAAGCCGCGCGCCCATCCAGTAGCCGCCGTGAAGAACGACCACCACAACACGATCCGGAGGATGACACGCCGCGGGCCTAACCAATCGCCCAGATACCCACCGGGAATTTCAAACAGCGCATAGGCCAGCGCGAACGCCGTGAACACCCAACCGAGCTGAACATCGCTCAGGCCCAGCTCCTGCCGAATGTACGGACCCGCGACAGAGATCGCCACGCGGTCAATGTAAGTGATCACCGCAAGGGTTACGGTGAACGCCAACACGCCATAGCGGACGCGCGTTGCGGGAGCGGTTGAGACCACGAGGTCAGCCATAGCCTATCGATGTTACCGCACCCGGGCGCGCTAGAATCGTTAGGGAATGACACCTACACTCGAGTTCGTCTTCGAACTTACGGCCCAAGTCTCGCCTTCGGAAAAGATCGCCACTACGGCCGGCGAGCGCCGCATTGTCCCGATCCTGAGCGGCACCTTCGAGGGTCCGGATGTGCGCGGCAAGGTGCTCCCCGGTGGAGCGGATTACCAACTGGTCCACCCCGATGGGTTCACAGAGATCGAAGCTCGCTACGTGGTGGAGACCGACCAGGGCGAGAAGATCTACGTGACGAACAAAGGTATGCGCCACGCGCCCCCGGATGTGATGACCGACCTCAATGCAGGCAGGCCCGTGGATCCGGCCAAGGTCTACTTTCGCGCTGCGCCCACGTTCGAGACCGCCGCGCCGCGCCTCCAATGGATGACCCGTGCGTTATTCATTTCCGCGGGCGAGCGCTATCCGGAAGGAGTGAAGATCCGCTGTTACCGCGTGGCGTAGCAGCGTGATAGAGTCACAGCATGCTCCGCCGCATTCTGATTTTCCTTGCCGTCGCCTCGCTCGCCCTCGCCCAGCGCCAACCCGCGCAACCGCGCACCCTCGACATCTATTGGATCGACGTGGAGGGCGGTGCCGCCACGCTGATCGTCAGCCCCACCGGCGAATCGCTATTAGTGGACACAGGCTTCCCGGGCAGCGAAGATCGTGACGCGAAGCGTATCGCGCAGGCCGTGGTGACCGCTGGCCTCAGCCGCATCGACCACTTGCTCATCACGCACTATCACGTCGATCACATCGGAGGCGTGCCTGGACTCGCGAAGCTGATGCCGATCCGCAATTTCTACGACCACGGCGAAAACACTGAGCCCACGCCCAACGGAACCGCGCAGTTCAACGCGTACCTCGCGCTGGCGGGAACGCGTCGCACGATCCTGAAACCGGGCGACAAGATCGCGCTCGGCAACATCGACCTATCCATCGTGAGCGCAGCCGGTAAAGTGATCGAGAATCGCCTGGAGCGCGGCTTCTTCACCAGCCGATGCGAGGCGGCGGAGCAGAAGCCCACGGACAAGACCGAGAATTCGCAGAGCGTCGGCTTCCTGCTCAGCTACGGCCGCTTTTCGTTCCTCGACGTCGGCGATCTGACCTGGGATCGCGAGTTGCAACTGGCGTGTCCGATAAACAAGATCGGCGAAGTGAGTCTATTACAAGCAACCCATCATGGCTTCTCCAACGGGCAATCCGGATCGCCCGCACTCATCTGGAGCCTCCGACCGCAAGTGGTCATAGTCAACAACGGTGCGCGTAAGGGATTCTCCAATGGAGGCTATGACACCATCGCCAAGATTCCCGATCTCCAGGACATCTGGCAAGGCCATCGGGGCGATGCAAACGACGACGCCCACAACACCGCCGAGGAAAAGATCGCGAACCTCAGCGGCGTTGCGGGCGAAGATAAAGGCTACTGGATCAAAGCCTCCATCGCAGCCGACGGCAGCTTTACGGTAACCAACGCGCGCAACAACTTCAGCAAGTCGTATGCGGCGCGCTAGCCCATCTGTCCGTCAACGCCCTGCCACAGATTGAACGTATTCAGCTCCTCGCGGCCGCACGCCTTGAGGTACATGAACAACTGCGTGCGATACGCCGCGTAGCCGCTCAGGATCAAGTTCACCGCCAAGTACCCACGGCTCGCCTTGCGCCCAAACAACTCGATCTCGCCCGTGAAATCCACGCCCGGCAGTTCCTTCGCATACATCGCGGACTGTGCTTCGATATCTGCAAGGATCTGGTCCAGATTCTTCGCGTCCGCAGCGGCCACGGCCGCGCCCCAGGCCGCTCCGTCGAACGCGCCCGTCTTGATCGCGTTGGTCAACCCCGGACCCATAATACTGAGGTAGCGCAGCAGTTCGATCGTGCTGCGTTGCTTCGCCGTGGGACGATAGTCGAGCTTGGTCCGATCAATCTTGCTCGCCAAGTGCAGCAGGATCCGTACTTCATTCTGTAACGATGCAATAAGTTCTTCTGTGGTGAGTGCCATGTATTTCTGAAAGGTAGCACACGCCCCGGCTAGGCTTTGGGAGCACCAACCCTGCCGCGCAACCAGTGCAGCGTCCAACCGCTGAACACCGCCATCGCAATGCCGGTGCCAATCAGCACGAACATCCGCCGCTCCAGAAAACTTTCCCCAAAGTAGATCGTCGCTACCGCGTAGGGTAGTTCCGCGATAGCCAACGCGACGAGAAACTTCTTGAACGGATACCGAGCCAGCCCCAACAGATAGCCCGGTACCTCCGACGGCAGCGCCGTCTGAAACAACACGATCAAACCGAACGGAGCATCGCGAGGAATCAGTCTTTCGTAGGAAGCAATCACAGCTTCCGAAAGCATCCAACGGACTACTCGCCGCCCCAGGTAGCGGCTCACTCCATAAGCGCACACTCCCCCAAGGATCCAACCGACCCACAGCAGCAACATGCTGACCGCTTTTCCCCACGCCAGCACGGCCACGGGAACCACCACCGCACTCGAAACAAACGCGAACATCGCGGAGCCACCCGCGAACGCCACGAACAGGACCTTGCCCAACAGCGGTTGTCCGCGAATCACCGTCTCCGCGTAGGCCAGCCACTCCAGCAGCCAGCCGTGCAGCACGTCGGAAGAAGCCACTAGCGCCAGCACAACCGCTGCCAGCACCACCATCGCCCCGCGCTTCACGCCGGAGGGTACACGCTGGCTGTCGCCCGTCATCTATTGGCCTGACTCGATCATAACGGCATCCAGATCCACAAACGCTCCCGCCGACTTGCTATCCTTGCGGCCCGTGACTCGCAGTTCAAACGTATGCGGACCAGCACTGAGACCCACCATGCGAACCGAAGACTGCCAGGCCGTCGCGGCAGCGTACAGATTCACTCGTCGAACCAGACGTCCGTCGATCCACACCTCGCCGATGCCGCGATTCGCCGCGCGCGTGTAGATGTAGGTGATCGTGCGACCCTCGAAAATGAGCCTGAGCGCATCCCCGGCCACGTCGGAATAACTGAGCGTCTGCCCCACGGGCTCCGCAAACTGTTTGTCATGCAACCATGCACCGCTGTATTCGATGCGCGGTTCGGTATCGTCATGGGTTCCCGGTGCCAGCGGACGCGTGTCTTTGGGAATCGGAGTCTCCGCATCGCGCACGCGATACAGTGCCAGGGGACCCACCGTGCCGCCGGGTTCCGCGTCGAGCCATCGGCCCAGAAACGTCTTGACCACCTCGAAGGGAGCCTCACGCGTGGCTGGCGCGATGACGTGCCGGATACCCAGCGCGTGGAATTGCGCGGCAATAGCAGCGGCGTCCGGAGCGTTGCGCACACGCTCCCAATAATGTTCGTTGTGCCAGGTATCCGTGTAGGCCGTCGCCCGCAGGCCCGCCGTCGCGTCGGTAGCGAAGAACGCCACCGCTTCCCCTGGTACCTCGCGATTCAAGCGATCAATCAAAACTCGCACAGGAGCCTTCGCCGCAATAAACGGCGCGATCTCGGCTTTGCCGAACAATGCGAAGTCCGGGCTGTAGTATCCGGAGGACGGCAGGAACCACAAGTTGAGCGCGATCAGCGCACCCCACGCCACCGCCCGAGCAGGCAGCCACGCGATCGCCAACGACGCCAGCGGCATCGCTGCGTAGGTGTAGCGAAGGTTCGGCGCGCCCAGCAGCACGATTGCCGTCCCCATCGCGCAGACCGTCAAGATGACTGCTTGATCGCGCCGCCGCGCGAGCAGCGCCGCAGGCAACAGCAGCACGAAATATTGAAACCCCGCCGCGCCTCCCTGCCCTTCTACGTAGACAGCCGAGCGGAACGTCATCTCGTACGCAGCATCCCACGAAGGATGCAGATCGGCGTAGCGCGGGTCGACGAACGATTTCTCCGCGTCGTAATCCGGCGAGCGGAAGACGGCGTTGGCGAACGGGAAAATCGGATTGCCGGATTTCGCGTATGCGAACGCATACGGAGGCATCGCGAAGACCAGAGCAGCCGTCAGGGCAGCGAGCCCAGCACCCCAGGCCCGCGTGCGTCGCAACGCGAGCAGCGACAGTAAGAACAACGGCACTGCAAACGCCACCGCGATCAACTTCACCGCGACGGCGGCTCCGGCCAGAGCTCCGGTGATACGCAACTCTTGCGCATCATCGGACTCGCCGTAGCGGACCAACGCCAGTGTCGCGCCCACCAGCAACGCAGCCCACACGTTTTCGACGAATAGCGAACCCGTCACCAGTTGCACCAGTGGCGTCGAAGTAAACAACGCCGCACCCAAGTACGCGGACGATGGAGGCGCCCAGCGCCTCGCCGCCTGCACGATCAATACCGTGATCAGACCGAGGAAGGCAAAGTTCAGCAGCTTCGCCGCCGCCTCGCCGCCCAGCAAGTAAACGCCTGTGTACAGCGCGTCCGCCCCCGCCGGCATCAGTGACCAGATCGCATGCCCGTGATCGAAGGCCCACTGCCCTTGGTCCGCCACCGCCGCAGGCAACGCCAGGTGCATCGACAAACCATCGGAGCTGATCTCCGGCTTCAGCGCCACCAGGAAATGCGCTCCCAAAACGAACAGCAGCACGGCCAACGAAGCCGCCTCTTTCGGGTCCGCCACCTGCGGCAGAACGAAGCGGGGACGATACCAGAAGTACGGCAGCGCAAACGCGATCGCGTACACCCACCAGAAATTCACTGGGAAATGCAACGCGCACCACAGCACAAACATCCATGCGGAAGCACCCAACAGAATCGAGGCAACCCCTTCGGAGCCACGCGCAAGCAAGCGCCCCAGTGCGTAGCAGGAACCCAGAAAGTAAAACACCGCGAGCGGAGCAACCGGCCCAGCCCACCATGCAGCATAGAGAACTGCGACGGGAATGATCCAAGCGACGCGTTGCGGAGTTCGCCACAGCAGCAACCCGGCCGCGGCCCAGTAGACCGCGCCGTAAAGGAGGAACCCACGCACCCCCTCCTCCGCCCACATCTGTTGCGCGAAGAGCCGTTCGTGAAAGAATCCGTAAATGGAGATCGCCGTGAATACAGCGATCAGCGCGCGAGTCAGCACCCTATTAGAGTAGCCCGCAAGACGGAGCGCACGCGCCCTTTGCGGTCAATAGAGTACCTGTACAAACTCGGCCAGCACGCGGAAGCGATCTTCCTCCGGATCGAGGTCCCAGGCGTCGAACTCTGGATTCAACGGCTCCAACCGAACCCGTTCGTGTATCCAGGTGCCATCTGAACGCTGGGCTTTCTCACTGAAGTACCGCTTCACGGTATAACGATCGTTGGTCCCGCCGCCCAAGTATTCGACCAACACCAATTTACCCTGTCGCGATCCAGACACGCCGCCGCGAAATACGCACAAGGCGCCGTCAGGAATGCGCGGCTCCATCGACTGCCCCACGATCCGTGCCGCAAACATCCCCGGTGCCAGGCGCAGCCCCACAGGAGCCTCTTCCCAGCCATCCTCACCGACCTCTTCGTTGTCCAGGAACTTGCCCGCCGCCACCGCCAGCGTGTAACGCGGCAGATGCGTCACGAACGGCTGCGGTCGGGCATCCACATGTTGCCGATAGAGCCGCGCCAACGCACGTTCAAAGTTCTCGACGATGACTTCGCGCGGTTCGGAGATCCGCAGCACGTTCGAAAGCGTGTCTTGCAATTGCTGCAACAATCGCGCCCCGCCCAGTTCCGCAGCCTTCACTTCCAGATCGTCTTGCAACTCATCCAGAACTTCAGCTTCGTCCGGCACAATAGCCGCCCAGTCCCGGCGCAGCCGCACGTGCAGTGCGTTGATGCCTGGATCCAACAGCAAGACCCCGGCGTTCACGCGTTCGCCCCCCGCCGCATCGAGCGTCAGCACAAACAACTGCGCGGATTTAGTCGCAACAGCAATCATTCTAGGAACGTATCGACCGAGAAAACGATTTTAGCCGCAGATAAACACCGATCAACGCGGATAGCTCAAAATCTTAACTGCGTCCACCCGTCTTCAGCGGCGGCCCTAACTCTAAGGATTCGACGGGAAGTAACTCGACCGCGACCGGACCTTCGCGTTCGGCAGGTTCACCACGACCTTGATGTCGTGTTTCAGGCTCTCGTCTCCCGGCGTGTTCGGCTGGTAACGCAAAATGTACTGCGTCGTAATCTCGCCCGCGATCGCCGAAATCGACTTGAACAACGACCCCAGGATCTTAGCCTGATATCCACCCGTGCCCACTTTGAATTCAAACGCCCCTTCATCCGAAGGCCGCGAAATGAAACCCTGCGTATTGTCGTACGTGTTCTCAAGCGGCGTTTCGACACGCCCGCCGGTCTCTTCCGCCAGCCGCTGCAAGTTCTTCTTTGCGTCGGATGTCAGCCCGTATGCGTCCGTCGAAATCGCGTAAATGCTCACCAGACTGCGCTGCGCCAGTTCGATAACTTCGTTCAACGTATGGGTACTGGCGTTATCGTGCCCGTCGCCCACAATCACCAGCACGCGATGCGGCTCCAGAGGCTCGCCCTTGACCAGCTTGCGACTGGTACAGGCCAGGTAAATGGCGTCGTACAGAGCAGCGCCTCCAGCCGGCGTGATCTTATTCAGCTTGTCCACGATCTTGTCGGAGTCCGCCGTCGTATTGACCAACACCTCGGCCTGGGTCCCGTAGCCGATCAAATACCCTTGATACTTGGGATCGCCGGGCAGCAGCGACAACACCATTTCGATCGCTGTTTCGTGGTATTCCTTCCACCGGATCTTCATCCCGTTACTCAGGTCCATCAGGAAGCCCACCACCACCGGCTGATTATGTTCCGCGGTGAAAAACTTGATGTTCTGCTTGAACCCCTGATCGTAGATCTCGAAGTCGTTCTTCTTGAGATTGCTGACGAAACGGTCATCCGCGTCGGTGACGGTCACCGGCACAATAATTTCGGTGACGCCGACCTTAAACGCGGGGGCCTCTGGTTCTTCCTGCGCCCACAGCGCAGCCGACCCGATCAACACCGCCATGGCAGCGAACAGGCAACTCCAACGCCGCGAGCTTTGAGAAAAATAACGAGACATGTACAGCCCTCGTGTCGATTATACAGGACATCCGCGAGTTCAGGGAGCCGCAAGGAACCGGTCTTCTAGCGGAATCGGGCGGATTCAGAGGGGATGCGAATGGAGAGGGAAATGAACGGGGTGAGTTTGCGGGATTCGACCGGTTCCTTGCGCTGCGAGAAACATACGCAAGACGAAGTGCAATCCCTAGGCCAAGCTGCAAATCGCTGAATCTAAAACAAAACACCCGCCGGATGCTCTCCAGCGGGTGTCGTTTTGGGTTCGAGAACGGTAAAACTTTGCCGATCCGGGATTTACCGGGCCGCTTGGCCGTTATTCACCACGTCCTGAATCGGATCCGGCCGCCGCGACAACGCGCCGTCCTTGGCCTCTTCGAAGACGATGCCGTACTTCTCCATCAGGTTGCCCGTGGCAACGTCCATGGCGAGCTTAGCGGTGGCATACGCAACCTGCGCCGTCACCACGTTCTGGCGCGAGGTGGCCAAGGTGTTCTGCTGTTGAATCACGACGTACAAGGTGGAGGTTCCCAACTGGAACTTGCGTTGTTCGCCGTCCACAACCGCTTCCTGCGCGGCCAGTGCCTTTTCGGCAGCGCTCAGCCGCCCACGGGCGCTTGTAATGTTGATCTGAGCATTCGCCACGTCCGCGCGGATCTGATTGATCTGCTGCTGCAATTGCAGCTCCTGAGTCCGTTGATTGAGCGAGGCCGTCGCGTAGGCGGCTTGCTGCGAACGATTCCGCAGATTGATCGTGAAGGTGAAGCCCAACGTGTAGTTCACCGTCGGCTGATAAAAGAGTTGGTTCAAGGTATTGCCAAAGCCACCCGTACGATCCGGATTGACCGCGCGAGGTACCGTGATACCTGCGGCGTTTACGTTGGGTACGGGGTTCAAAACACCGCCCGACGCCGGGTTCGACACGGTCCCGGTAAGATTGAGCTGCGGCAGCAAGGCGTTCTTAGAAGTCCGCAAGTTGGTCTGCGTATTCTCCAAATTGATGCGCGCCTGTTCCAGTTCCGGACGAGACTTGAGTGCCATATCCGTCAAATCTTGAATCGGCTGCACCGGCTCGACGGCGGGAACTTCCACGCGGCTGGTGGGGATGATGTGTACCGAGGCAAGCGAGGCACTGGCCAGGCTGTTCCGGCTGATAATATTCTTCAGCGTGTTTTCTTGCGTCGATACGGCGGCTTCCGCGGTGATCACGGCCAGTTCTCCGTTCGCCACCTGCACTTCGGTCTGCTTGATATCGATCGGCGCCATGGTGCCGATTTCGATCTGCTTCTTGTTCTGGTCGAGCAAGCGCTGCGACAACTCCAACGATTGCCGCGCAACCCCTACGTTCAAGGACGCGCTCACCAGATTCCAATAGGCCGCCACCACCGTGTTCACTTGCGTATTGATCTGCGTGCGGAACGTGTAGTCGGCCGCCCGGCGATTGTTCTTGGCGATGGTGATGCCCAGGGTGTTCAATCCCACACCGAAACCACGCAACAACGGCTGGGTGATATTCAGGTTGAGGTTACCGCTCAAGTTCGGAACAAAGTTGGTGTTTTGGTTGTTCGTGGTCGACTTCGAGGTGTTGAACCCGAACGTCGCATTCGCGCCCGTCTTGAAGGTCTGCGCCAACTGGAAGTTGCGGTTGTAGGTATCGGTGATGTTGGTGGTGACGTTACCGGTACCGACGTTGTTGGTAACCGGCTGCGCCGAATGTTGGTAGTTAAACTGGTTGACGCTAAACGTGGGATCGAACGCGCCGTTGGCGCCGGCCAGCGAGCTCTGGTACGCCACGTCGGTCACTTCGAATTGGTACCGCTGAATTTCGATACCGATGTTGTTCTCCAAGGCCAAGGCGATCGCGTCATTCAAGGACAGGTACAAATTCCCCGCCCGTGTGAGCTGCTCCAGCCGGCTCGAATTCGACATATCGATCGGGGCGACCGATTGGGGCTTGTACTTGCGGGTCAGGTCGTTGATGCGCCCGGACTCGCTGGACAAGCGCGGTGTACGGTCGCTTCGGCTCTGGCCATATCCAGCCGGCGCCATTACCAGTAAGACACCTAAGAGTGCAATGTAGTTCTTCACAGATTTCATGACGTCGTTTCCTCGTTTTAATTACGTTTGGAGGGAGCCTGCGGTTCCCCAAAATCACCATGCACGGGGCGCGCCAGCGCCAGGCCGTTGACAATACTGATGGTGACGTGTGTCAAAGTGTTTGAAATTGGAACGCGGCTGTCCGCATCCGGGCACTACTCATACCGCAAAGCTTCAATTGGATCCAAAAACGCGGCTTTACGAGCGGGGTAATAACCGAAGAAGATTCCGACCAATCCAGAGAAGGCCACTGCCGCGATAATCGACGGAATGCTGACCAGCGTGTTCCAACCGGCGAACACAGAGATGGCGAGGCTAGTAAGAACGCCCATGATGACCCCTATGGTGCCTCCCAGCAGAGACAGCGTAACCGCCTCCACCAGGAACTGGCCAAGGATGTCCCCGGTCTTCGCTCCAACTGCCTGGCGCAATCCGATTTCCTTGGTCCGCTCCGTCACCGACACCAGCATGATGTTCATGATGCCGATACCGCCAACCACCAGCGAAACCGAGGCGATCGCGGCCAGCAGGAATCCGGTGGTGTTCGCGGAGGCTTCCGCCGCCGCTGCAATTTCTTCGAGGCTGCGCGCCTGGAAGTCATCCGGGTCGTTCGCCGCCAACTTGTGCCGCTGACGCAGCAACTGACTAATCTCGGCTAGGGCCTGTTGGGTGCGGCCATCGCGCGCCTGTACCATGATGTTGCCCACGGTTCCCGCGTTGTTTTGCCGACCGCCGATCACCTTTTTCTTGGCCGTCGAAATCGGCATCACGATGATGTCGTCTTGATCCTGCCCTTGCGCGGACTGCCCCTTGGGCATCAGCGTTCCGATCACCGTAAAAGGAATCTTGCGGATACGAATCGTCTGGCCGATAGGATCCGCGCCGGCGAACAGGTTATCCACCACGGTCTTGCCTAGCAGGCAGACCTTCGCAGAGGAGCGAACATGCTCCATGGTGAACGTTTCACCACTTTCAATCTTAATGTCGCGAATCGCGAGGAAATCCGGGAACACGCCCTGCACCTGCGATTGCCAATTGTTGCTTTGATAAATGACCTGCTGGCGGCCACCCTGTTGCGGGCTCGCGTACGCCACCGAAGGCAGTTCATCCTTCATCGCAATGGCGTCGTCTTCGGTCAACGTCTGTTGATTGCCGTTACCGGTTTTGACGTTGCCCTGATTCTGACTGCCACCTTGAATCTGAATCACGTTACTGCCAATGGAAGCGATCTGCTGCTTGATACGATCCGCCGCGCCGCTACCGATAGAGACCATGGCGATCACCGCGCCCACGCCGATGATGATGCCCAGCATGGTCAGCATCGAGCGCAATTTGTTTACGCGCAGAGCGCGAAACGCGATTCGCATGCTTTGGAAAACTTTGTTCATGACGCCACCGACTCCTCTTCCACGAACTGCTCGTCTTGCCAGTTCTCTAATTCCCGCTTCGCGTTGCGTGGCTCGGCGACCTGCTCGTCCGTGAGAACATGACCGTCTTTGAAGACGATGATACGGTCCGCGTAATGTGCGATATCCGGCTCATGCGTAACAATCACGATCGTCATGCCCTTTTCCTGGTTCAACTTCTGGAAAATAGCCATGATCTCGACGCTGGTTTTGGAATCGAGCGCGCCGGTCGGTTCGTCCGCCAGAATCAATTTGGGGTTGCAGATCAGACTGCGAGCGATCGCCACACGTTGCTGCTGTCCACCCGAGAGCTGACTGGGATGATTGTCCATGCGATGTCCCAGACCCACGGATTCCAGTGCATCCATCGCGCGCTGTTTAAACTGCTTCTTGTCGTCGGTGGTATACAGCAACGGCAGTTCCACATTTTCCAGCGCCGAAGTACGCGCCAGAAGATTGAACTGCTGAAATACGAAGCCGATTTTCTTGTTCCGGATCTCCGCGAGCTCGTCCCGATTGAGACTGCTCACGTCGACCCCGTCCAAGTAATACTTGCCACCGGTCGGCTTATCCAAACACCCGATGATGTTCATGAACGTCGACTTGCCGGAACCCGAAGGTCCCATGATCGCCACAAACGTGCCGCGGTCAATGTGATTCGAGACACCCCGCAAGGCATGCACCTGCTGGTCGCCCATCACGTACGTTCTGGCCAAGTGATCCGTCCGGATCAGGTACGAATCAGGAGTAGTGGAAGTTGAGGTTGCCTTCGCCATACCGTTAGAAACCCCGTCCGCCGCCACCCGGGAATCCGCCGCCCTGCTTGTTCTGTTGGCCGCCGAAGCCAGGAGCGTTCTGCCCCGCCTTCGTCGCCGGAGCCGGCAAACCCTCCACCGCAGTGATCAATTCCGCGCCTTCTTCCAGATTGTTACCGAGCAACTGGATCCAGTTGCCGTCGCTCAAACCTGTCCGAACGCGTACCGCTTCCACTTCGTTCTTTGCGTTCAAGCGATACACGGTCTGGTTCTGCTGGACCCCGCCAGCACCACGACCGCGTCCACCGGCACCGCCGCGACCGCCGCCGCCGAAGCCGCCCGCAGCACCACCAGCGAATCCGCCTGCGTTGGCGCCGCCGTTGCGGCCACCGCCACCAGCATTGCCGCCGCCGTTTCCGCCGCCACGGCCCTGGAACTGCGCCGGATCAAACCCCTTGGCCTGGAACTGTGCCCGCAATGCTTCGCGGTCCACCGACTGGCCGTCCTTACCCTTAAACTGACTGGGATCGAAGTTGCCGCCCTTGCCACCGTTGCGACCGCCTTGGCGGCCGCCCTGCTTCGCACCATCCCCGGTATCTGCCTTCGCAGTGGTCGTTTCTTTGGGTGCAGCAGCCTTGGACTCCTGCTTCAGAGGCTCCGGAGCCGGAACTGCTTCCTTCGTGGCTCCGCCGTCTTTCACATTGCCGCCCTTGCCGCCCTTGTTCTTGCCGGGAACGTCGCCGACCACCGTCAATTCGGCCGGGGGACGGAAACGCAGCGCCGAACTCGGGATGCGCAAGGTGCTTTCCACGCGGTCGACAACAATGCGCGTATTTGCCGTCATACCCGGGAACAGACGCAGATCCTGATTGTCCACACTGATCACCACGGTGTAGCTGATGACGTTCTGCACGTTCACCGCTCCGCGGCGGATCTGAATCACTTCGCCCCGGAACGTCTGCCCCGGATACGCGTCCACGGTGAAGGTGGCCTGCTGGCCCAGCTGCACGCGGCTGATATCAGACTCATCGATATTCGTATCGAGGTGCATCTCGCTCAGATCTTCGGCGATTTCAAACAGCTGCGGCGCGGTCATGGACGCCTGCACCGTTTCGCCCTCGTTCAACTTGCGCGTGATCACCACACCATCCACCGGCGAAGGAATCTTGGTGAAGCTGAGGTTCAATTCGGCGTCGGTCAAAGCGCCTTTAGCCTGGGCAATCTGCGATTCAGCCGTGATCTTCTGGGTTGCGGTGACTTCGCGCTGCGCCTTGGTCGATTCCAAGCTCGCCTGCACGGTCAAGAGTTGCGATTCCGCGGATTCCTGACTCAACACCGCCTGCTCCCAAGCTTCGCGAGCCGAATCCACCGCGTCCCGCGAGGCGATCCCGCCATCCGCCAGACCCTTCTGTTGGTCGTACTTGCGCTTGGCTGCGTCCGTCTGCGACTTCGCACGAGCCACGGCGATCTTCTGATTCGCAATGTTAGTTTCCGCATTGCGGACGTCTACGTCCGCGCGCCGCTCGGATACTTCGGCCTGCAGACGCTGCGTCTCGGCGCTGCGCAGTGCCGCTTGGCGCTGTTCAAACGCACTCTGAAACGTCGACGGATCGATTTCCGCCAGAATTTGGCCCTTACGCACCACACTGTTGTAGTCGGCGTACATCTTGACCACGTTGCCGGAAACCCGGCTGCCCACCGGAACAAGCCGCGTTGCCGCCAGCGTTCCCGTAGCCGAAATCACCGACTCCACCGGCCCCCGCGTCATCTGTGCTTTTAAATACGTCAGTACCGCGGGCTTGTTGTAATAGGTGTACGCACCATAGCCTGCCGCCACCAACACTGCCAGCGTTACTAGTAACTTTGCCTTCATCGTTGTGAACTGCTCCCCAGGGTTTTTTGGTTTCTCAAGTTGAATTGACGACTCCGGTAGGGTCCGGTGTTACAGGGGGTGTCGATTCCTCTTGGGAGTAAGGACTATTATTACATAAGACACCGTGAACGACTCTACACTCCAAACCTTTCTAGACACAGGGGCTTACCTGCGCGGCCACTTCCGATTG
>CALQCC020000042.1 GCA_943328975.2 Bordetella parapertussis
CACTGTGTACACCTCTCCGGTGTTCCACAAACACAGAATGTCTGCTGGAACCAGTTTCCCGGCGGTCTACTTTCTCTCCGCCGTTAACGCCGCTCACGCGGCGTCTACTGGTCTAGTTTGTCAGCGGCGCTTATACTGGACGTCGCCGGTTCGAATCCTGTCTGGTGGTGTCTCGTATGGCTCGTTGGCTCCGGGGGTAGACCTGTGGCGTGGCTAAGTTTTTGGAACGGAGTGGAACGGAATCGCTTGGGGCGTGGGCTGTAAGTGCTTTAGAATGTGGTGGCCAGGGACGGGATTGAACCGCCGACGCCGGCCTTTTCAGGGCCGCGCTCTACCACTGAGCTACCTGGCCGGGAGCGTTGCGGGTGGGCTACTCTTGTCAGTTTAGCACGGGATTAGGGTTTGTTCACCTTGATGATGAGATAGCTGAGGCCCTTGGTTTCTTTCCACCAGTGCGGGATACCGGGAGGCACTACGATCACGTCGCCTTTTTTGACTTGGCGGGACTCTCCGCCGTCGATGGTTCCCCCTAACATCTCTCCGGGACCGGTCTGCTTGCTGTTCACTAGTTTGCCGCCGGTTACGTAGACAGCTTCGCCATCGGTTACGTAGTAGACGTCATACGCCTTCTCATGTTGTTCGGCGACGCCGGGGCCATCCCGCCGGCCTCCGGCGACCATGTGATCCGCGTTACGGGAGAGCACGGCGGTCTTCGCTAGAGCTGCGTCGACGGTGGCTTTATCGGCGTGGACGACCTGCGGGGCAGCGCCGTCCTTGGACTGAGCGAGCAGTCCTCCCACGGTGGCGGCAGATAACAACGCGATGGACAAAAGGAATATCTTCATAGATTCACCTCAGACAGTATCGCTCATTCGACCTTAGGCCGCGACTCTCGGGAGAACGCTGGGTTAGACTACGTTGTAACGGGGAACCATGTCACTACGATCATTTATCCTAGTCGCTTTGTGTCTGGCCGCAGCGGCCCTTGCACCGGCGCAAGTTTCGAGTAATGGGTTGCTCACGGGCGGATATTATTTTCGCCACGTGCTACTGACAACCGATGGAGGCAGTGGAGTCACAGACACTCGCACCAGTTCTGGCACTCTGAACTTCGACGGCAAGGGCGGGTTCACTTACCTGGGTCAGCAACTGGTGAAGACTGCCGCTCCGGTGGCGCTTTCAGGTTCGGGAACCTATGCGGTGAAACCCGGGGGAGTCACGACGCTGACAAGCGCACTTTCAAACGGAGTGGCCATCAACGCTCGTCTGGGTACGGGAGCAGTGGTGGGAGCGTCCACAGAAGCCGGATCCACCGTATTCGATCTCTTCATAGCGATTCCGATGGCCACGACAACGTTGTCGAACACAGCACTGACGGGACCCTACTATGTATCGAGCCTCGAATTTCCGGGCGGCGGCACGACGAACATTCGCAACACGAATTTCAAGATCACTGCCAACGGAGCGGGCAGCGTTGCGGAGTCGACGGTTCTCGGACAGGCGCGTAATCTTGGTAACAAGCTTACGTCGCAGACGATTTCTCCCATTACGTATCTCGTCTCTCCCGATGCCACTGGAATTCTGAACTTTCCTAGAGGTGTGGGACAGACTGAAGCTTCGCAACTCATCTTAGGACCGAAGAACATTTTCGTTTCACAGGATGGCAACTACTTCATCGGCGGATCGCTTACGGAGGGCTCGCACGGGATGATCGTGGGCGTAAAGGCGTTTGCCAGCGGCGCGACGAATACGAGCTGGGACGGCTTTTACTACAGTGCCGGGTTGCGCTTCGATGCGGACCGGTCGCGCTTTGCTTCAAATGCCGCCGCGATCAACGCCACATCGGTCGGCGTGGTGTTCGGGCGCCGCACGCGGCAGACAGATGGATTGTTTGACGCCTCCACGGTTGCCACCTATACGCTTGGAACGGATGGCTCTGGTCCGTTCACATCTACACCAGGGCGCGTGAACGTAAGCGCCAACGGAACTCTTTTCTCCACCAGCGGAGTCGACGTGACGGATTCCTTCAGCTACGAACTTTCTTTCGGAACGCGCATGCCACCGCAGTCGGGAACGGGTGTTTTCATTGACCCGCAGCGGGTGTTGAACGGAGCTAGCTTCGCACTCGGCTATCCGGTGTCGCCAGGTGGCTTTGTTACGTTGTTTGGTTCGGGCTTAGGCCCGCAGCAGCCCACAACGGCAAAGACGTTTCCTTTCCCGACTCTCCTTGGCGGCGTGAGCGCCACAATAAACGGCAAGGCCGCGCCCATCTACTTGGCTTCGTCAGGGCAAATCAGTTTGGTGGTGCCATACTCCACCACCGGCACTACTGCGACCGTCATCGTTACCTTCAACGGAACTGCATCTAACGCGGTGGATGTACCGTTGTCCGCCACTGCACCGGGGATCTTCAGCCTCACCCAAAACGGATTGGGTGACGGAGCGGTGCTACATGCCAACTACTCGGTTGTGAATGCGAACAACCCCGCTCTACCGGGCGAGATTGTGCAGGTGTTCTTGTCGGGCATGGGCGCGGTGACACCGACCGTGGCCGATGGAGCCGCAGCGCCTGGCACGGAGCCTTTGGCGCGTGTCCCCGCTCAAACCTCCGTCACCATTGGAGGCCAGCCGGCACAAATCTTTTTCAACGGACTGACTCCACAGCTGGCGAGCCTCTACCAGCTCAATGTGAAGGTGCCCACTTCGCTGGCTCCCGGCGCGCACAGCCTCGCCATACAGACGGCTGAAGGCTTCACCGACATGGTGAGCATCCGGGTGGGTACGCGCTAACTACTTGCCGATACAGAACGTCGAGAAGATGCGGTTTAGAATATCGTCCGCCGTGGTGGCACCGGTGATCGCGTCGATGGGCGCCAACGCGGCGTAGAGATCGAGTAACAACATCTCATGCGGGATGCCTAGTTCTGCGGCCGTTCGGGCTTGCATGAGTGCCTCGCGGGATTCGCGCAGGAGTTGTTCTTGACGCAGGCTGGTGATGAAGCCGCCGTCTTGTTCCAAGTGACCTTCGGGGGTGATGGAGCGGACAATGGCTCGGCGGAGTTCTTCGATGCCTTCACCGGTCAGCGCGGACACTTTGAGGGCTCCGTCGGAGAAACCTTCGCTGGTAGCGAGATCGGCCTTGTTGGCGACGATCAGGAACTTGCCTTGCGATTCGGCTTTCGTGAGCAGGCTCTCGTCTTCGGTAGTGAGCTCGACAGAGGCGTCGAGGACGACGATCGTGAGGTCGGCATCGACCATGGCTTGGTAGCTGCGTTCGATGCCAAGAGACTCGACGACATCTTGGCCTGCACGGATGCCGGCGGTGTCGAGCAGGCGGACGGGGATACCTTCGAGAGCGGCCGTCTCCGAAACTACGTCGCGCGTGGTTCCGGCGATGGGCGTTACGATGGCTCGGTCTTGTTCGAGAAGGCGATTGAAGAGACTGCTTTTCCCGACGTTGGGACGGCCTACGATGGCGAGCGTGAATCCGTCGTGGACTAGTTTGCCGTAGGCGAAGCTAGCGGCTAGCGATGAGACTCCGTGGATGATTGGATTTAAGCGGCGCACTATTTCTTCGGTGGGCGCTACGCTGATGTCGTCCTCGGCGAAATCGATGCCGGCTTCGAGGAGTGCAATCAGCTCCAGCATCTGGTCTTTGAGCGGCTTCAGTTTGCGCGAGACAGAGCCTTCGGCTTGCTGGGCGGCGATACGCGCTTGATAGAGCGTGGTGGAATCGATCAAGTCACGGATGGCTTCGGCTTGGGGAAGATCGATGCGACCGTTGAGGTAGGCGCGCAAGGTGAATTCGCCGGGCTCGGCTAGGCGGGCTCCGCTGCGGCAGATTCTATCGAGGGCATGGCGCAGGATGACGGGCGAACCGTGGCAAGCGATCTCGACTACGTCTTCGGCGGTGTAGGAACGCGGGGCGGCATAGAAGGTTACTACGACTTGGTCGACGGGTTTGCCGTCGTGGTCGAGTAGGATGGCTAGGGTCGCGGACCAGGGGAGCCACGGGTGATGGTGCTGAAAACGCAAAAGGCCCGAGGCGACGGGGCGTGCCTCAGGGCCTGAGATTCTGAGAATGCCGATACCGCCACGTCCGGGCGGGGTGGAGATTGCTGCTATGGTGTCGCCGACTTGCATCAGTGGAGTGTGCTCGGCTTGTCCGCTCCCTTACGGTCGCGGTTCCGTGTCGGGATTGGCGACACAAGGCGAAATGCCAGCGGGCAGATGCTTAACGACGCGGACCGCGGTCACCGCCGCCGCGCGGACCACCGCGTCCACCCCCGCCACCGCCGCCGGGGCGCCGATCACGATCACCGCCGCGTCCACCGCCACCACCGCCGAAGCGGGGACGGCCACGATCGCCGCGGCCTGCACTATCTTCTTCCGGACGCGGCTTGGGCGGACGAATCGCCTCCGGCATCACGGTCATTTCCTTGGGTACGATCACGACTTGGCGGATCGGGCCTTCGCCGACGCTTTCGCTGCGCAGGTCGGTTTGGTCCCGCATCGCGAGATGCAGAATGCGCCGTTCGCGGCTGTTCATCGGACTAAAGTGGAACGGTTGGTGCGTCTTGCGAACACGCTCTGCCGCCGCTTCCGCGCTCATGCGGAGTTCGCGCACGCGCAGCACGCGATGGTCGTTGGCATCGAAGCACAGCCGCGAATGTTCTTCGGGGGACATGCGCAGCGCTTCCATGGTCAACTGCTCCAGAGAGAGCAATACTTCGGCTTTGTTGTCGAGCAAGATCTCGACATCGGGGCCCTCAAAACGGACCAGGAAGTCCGGATTCTCGAAGTCAGCATGGAGGCCTTCGCCGCCGGTAATATCGTAGGTCAAGTCGAAGTCGGCATCGTCCAGGATCATGTCCAGGAATTCTTCGATGCGGGCTTCGGCGTCCGCTTTGAAATACTTCTTATCTGCCACCGTTATGTGTCCTATTTTTTCTTTTTCGGTGGAACCACTACGGCAAGTGCGGGTGCCGAGGTATTCCGATTGAGAAGCCACTGCTGGGCGATACTAACCACGTTACTGGTCAACCAGTATAATACAAGGCCCGCCGACGCGTACCAGAACATGTAGCCGAACATCAGCGGCATAAACATCATGATCTTCTGCTGGGAAGGGTCCATACCCGGACTGGGGGTCATTTTCTGGGACAGGAACTGTGTGATGACCAACAAGAGCGGCAACGCGCGAATCGCCATGGATTCGGGCTGCGAAAGGTCGGCCACCCAGAGCCATTCGGCTCCGCGCATTTCGATGGCCAGGCTGAGAACTTTGTAGAGCGCGTAGAAGAAGGGGATCTGCAACAACATCGGCAAGCAGCCGCCGACGGGGTTGATGTCGTGCTTCTTATACAGGTCCATCAACTCGGTGTTTTGATCCGCCTTTTTGGGGTCGTTCATCGAGAGGCCCTGATACTTGTCGTTGATTTGTTTGACCAGCGGCTGAATCCCCTGCATCTTCTTCGACGACTTCATGCTGGATAAACGCAGCGGGAAGAGGATGGTATTGATGACGATAGTCAGCAGGATAATCGCCCAGCCGTAGTTGTGGGTGAGGCGGCTCGCGGTCCATTGGAGGGCGTAGAACAGCGGCTTGGCGATGAAAAAGAACCAGCCCCAGTCGATGACCTGCGGCAAGCGCGGGTCGACGGTTTGAAGCAGGTCAATGTCTTTGGGTCCGGCGTACAGCTGGAAGGTATTCGCTCCGCTGCCACCCATGGCGGCGCCTACGTGGGCTTCGTCTTTGCCGGCTTCGGTGGGAACGTTGTCGGAGTAAGTGGTCAGCTCCATCGAGCCGCCGGTGGTGCCGGTTTCACTGCCAACCAAGGCCACTCCTGCGAAGTATTTGTCTTCCAGGCCGGCAAACGCGTAGTTGCCGCTGGCCGACACCGGGCCATCTTTGGCGTCGGATGCTTCTTGTTTCTCCAGACTCTTGCCGGAGATGTCGTAATAGAGAGACCTCGCGTCGGCCGTGGGATTGGTTCCAGTGGAATCGCCGAACCCGCCGCGCCAGACCATCGAATGTGGAAGCAGGACACCGTTTTCTATCACCTGCGAGGAAACTTTCACTAGGTAAGAACTCTTGGTGAACTGGAAGCTCTTCTTGGCCGTGATGCGGCCATCGGAGAACTCAAAGGTGACGCCTAGACCGTCGCCACTGCGGGTGATGCGATAAAGATCGTCATTAGGATCGTTCGACGGAGCGTTCTTAAACGCCAGTGCGAAGGGCGGGGGCAACGCCTTGTTGCCCGTCAACTGCAGAGCGCGCTGATTAACCAGTTCCAACGCCTGGCCCTTGCTGTCTTTGTAAGCTTTGAGAACCCAGTTGCGAACGGTGGCGCCACGATTCGAGAAGGCGACCTTGAAGAGGTCGGTCTCGATGGTGAAGGCCTCGGCTTGGGCGGCTTGGATTTGCCCGGGGACTTCGGCGGGAGCGGCAGCAGTTCCGCTGGTGGCGACTGCGGGCGCAGCCTGGGCGGCTTTCGCGGCCTTGTTCTGATCGGCAACGGCGCTCTTGTCCGCAGCTGGCTGATCCGGCGGAGGAGGCATCAAATACTGGCTGACGGCGAACACGATGCCGACTAGCAGCATCGCGATCAACATCCGGACTTCCATCGAAAGCTTGTCCATCATAGAGTAGGTGTGTCCGGTTACCGGACCGGGTCAAAGCCCCCTTCGTGAAACGGATGGCAGCGGCCGATACGGCGCAAGCCCATCCAGGTACCGCGCGCGACGCCGTGCGTGGTGATTGCATCCATCATGTATTCGGAACAGGTGGGGTGAAAGCGGCAGCCGGAGGGCAGCATTGGAGAAATCCAACGCTTGTAGAATCGCAGTAACCCCAGCGCCAAAGCGGTCATTTTTTGGATCGCTCCATCACTTTGCCCAGAGCTCGCTCGATTTCGGCAGTGGAAGCTTTGAGAATGGTCCGCCGAGGATTGAGGACAATGTCGCAATCGCCGAACGAATCGCGCCGCAGCCGGAAAATGGCGCGGAGACGGCGTTTGATGCGATTGCGATCCACGGCTCCGCCGATTGCGCGAGGAACCGTGAGGCCCAGACGCGCACCGGACCGTTCGCCGGCCTTGGCCTCTGTCGCCAGAATAAAGGCGGCGAAAAGAGGTGTAGATAGGCGGACGCCGTTGTCATAGATTTTGCGAAACTCGGCGGTACGCAGCACCCGCGCGGACTTAGGGAACAGGCGCGGAGGAACAGGGGTGCCGGTAGATTCTAGGCCAGGCGTATTGCTCTTTCGTCGCTGACAGTCAGCTTGTGGCGCCCTTTGGCGCGGCGGCGGGCCAGAACGGCGCGGCCGTTCTTAGAGTCCATACGCTCGCGGAACCCGTGTGTTTTGGCGCGCTTGCGGTTGTTCGGTTGAAATGTGCGTTTCGGCATGATTGGCTTCCGTAGTGCGCAACGCCAAGGCGAAGGCGCATCCCTTTTCGTTTAGATCAAACCTAGTATACCAAACGAAGACGGCCGCGTTATAGTTCCAATTTCCCAGCCACGACCAGGGGGTCCAGTTTGAACTGAGCGAGCCGGAATGGACCGGCTACTCCAGGCAGGTAAAGATCAAACTGGAGTTGCTTGTCGTTGAGGTCGACTTGGCGCGGAAACGCTATCCGCAGATAGGGATCACGGCTGAATGGCGGGAAGTAGCCGGTCATCTGGATCTTCTTGCGACCGACGCGCATGACCGAGGACTTCTCCAGCATGTCGAGCTCCTTGGAGTCTGCGTAGGCTTTCGAATTCCCCACGCGGATGGCAAGGATGATGTGCGACTTGCTATTGTCCTCCAGCCAGACTCGGTACTCTTCGGCGAACGGATCGTAGCCGGCGTCTTTGGACGGAGCAGCTTTGGCGCGAAGCTTGGCGCGGCGCTCGCGTTCTTGTTCGGCCTGCTGGATCGGCTTGGCTGTCGCGAGATACACCTGCACTGGCGGCAGAGCGCTGCGGGAATCGGGTCCAGCGACCATCTGCGCCCAAGGCGAGTCGGCGAGGAGTTGAGAGACTTCGGCGTCGGTCCAATCCACGGGGGCTTTTGCCTCCCAGTAGGGCGCGGCGAGGAGGAGCAGCGATAGAAGTAGCGCGGTCACGTCACCCACAAGGTAGCAGACAATTCGGTGCAGGCCTCGCTATGCTTGTGCCATGCGGCCCGTCACCAGGGGAATTCCGTCGATCGATGACGGGCGCCCGTTTCCCGATCCGCGCACGGCACAGGATGGATTGGTCGCCGTGGGTGGCGAGATGAGCGTGGAGCGATTGTTGGAGGCGTATCGCAAAGGAATCTTTCCGTGGACCTCCGATCCGGTCACGTGGTGGTCGCCTGATCCACGGGCCGTACTGGACCTGGAGACGATCCATATTCCTCGGCGGCTGCAGGCCGAGGTTCGCAAACATCCGTATCGCGTCACGTTTGATGCGGCCTTTGACGTCGTGATCGAGGCGTGTGCAACAGCTTCGCGCGAGGACGATGAGACGTGGATTACGCAAGAGTTTCTGGACGCCTACAAGGCGCTGCATCGGGCGGGGTTCGCGCATTCGATTGAGTTGTGGCGCGACGGGCAGATCGTGGCGGGGATCTATGGCGTGGCGGTGGGCGGTCTGTTCGCGGGGGAGAGTATGTTCCATCGCGAGACAAACGCCTCGAAGATTGCTCTGGTGTTGTTGCAGGAACGGCTGCGCGACTGGGGATTTGTTCTGTTTGATACGCAGGTACTGACGCCGGTGACGGAGATGCTCGGGGCGCGGTTGATTGCTCGGGAGGATTATTTGGAGCGACTGCGGGGTGCGGTGGTGGTGGAGACGAAGGCTCGGTGGGGGTAGGGTGCGTCTGTCCGCATGCTTACCAGGGCGGGTCTGTGTCGGGTGTTCGTACCTTTGGCCTAGGGCCGCGAGGGTTATGGAGTAGACCGATGTGGCACAGAACCGCGACCGTTAGGAAGCGGACAGGCGCGCGGCTAGAACTGAGCTAGGACTTCAAAGTCGACATTGCCGCCGGAGAGTACGATTCCCACGCGGCCTAGGCCTGGGGGCAGTTTACCGAACATCGCGGCTGCGGCGGTGGCGGCACCGCTCGGCTCGACTAGGATCTTCATGCGCAGCAGCAGCCACTTCACGGCTTCGCGGATTTCGTCGTCGGTGACGAGGACTACGCGCTCGACATTCTTGTGGATGATGGAGAACGTTAGCTCGCCGAGCTGCGGCACTCTCAGTCCATCCGCAATGGTATCGGGCGGAGCAATTTCGATTCGCTTGCCGGCTGCTAGCGATAGAGCGGCATCGTTCGCGGTGGCTGGTTCTACGCCAATCACGCGAATTCCGGGACGCATATATTTCGCAGCGATGGAGCAACCGGACATCAAGCCGCCACCTCCGATGGGGACGACGATGGCATCCAGGTCGGGGACTTCTTCGAGTAGCTCCAGTGCGGTGGTTCCCTGCCCTGCGACGATCCACGGATGATCGAACGGCGGCACTAACGTTGCGCCTGTTTCGGCAGAAATCTTGGCGCCGATGGCTGCGCGGTCTTGGGTGAAACGGTCGTAGATGATGATCTCGGGCCCCTGTGCGCGCGTGGCTGCCAACTTCGCTTTGGGGGCGTCTTCGGGCATGACCAGCGTGGCTTTGATACCCAGGTCGCGGGCGGCGATTGCGACGGCTTGCGCGTGGTTGCCGGAGGAGAATGCTACTACGCCGCGCGAAAGGTCGGCCTTGGGGATGGAGCGCAGGAAATTCGCTGCGCCGCGGATTTTGAAGGCTCCACCGGTTTGCAGGTTCTCGCACTTGAAGAACGCCGTGATGCCTGCGGCTTCGTCGAAGCTGCGCGATCGCATGACGGGGGTGCGTTTGGCGATGGGGCGGATGCGCTCGGAGGCGGCTTGGATGTCTTGGAACGTGACGCTCATTTAGTTAGTACCCGGCTCGCTTGTCGACGATGTTCTGCAACGGCTGCTTGGTCTGGAACAACCGCATGTTGTCCAGGAAGCATTCGACAGCGAGATGCACGAAATCCTGCACGTGGTCGGCGGTGTGCGGCGACACCAAAACGTTCTGCAACCGGTAGAATGCGTGGCCTGCTGGTAGCGGCTCCACTGTGAAGACGTCGAGCGCCGCGCCACGGATTTTGTCGTTCTCTAGCGCCTCGATCAGAGCGGGTTCGTCAATGACCGCTCCGCGACCGACGTTGATAATAACTGCGTTCGGCTTCATTGCCGCGATCTGCGCTGCGCCCACCAAGCCGCGGGTTTCGGGCGTCAAAGGAGCCGCCACCATCACGTAATCGCTGGCCGCCATCAAGTCGTTGATGTGGGCGTGATCGAACGTTTGGTCGACCAATGGATCGTCGCCGAACAATTCCGGACGACGGCGCAGCGCTAACACGCGCATCCCGAAGGCTCTGGCCCGTTCCGCTGCCGCCCGACCGATTTCACCGTAGCCGACCACGCCCAACGTGCGTCCGTAGAGTTCTTCGGTGGTGAAGATTTCCCAGACGCCGGCTTCCTGTTGGCGGATCATGCGTCGCATTTGATACGAAAAATGCAGCATCGCCCCGATGGTCCATTCGGCCAGCGACACGCGGAACACGCCGCGGCCATTGGTAAGCGGCACGGGACTGGCCTGCAATTCGGCCGACCATACGTTGTCGACGCCGGTCCATAGCGAGTGCAGCCATTGGGCCTTCGTCGCCAAGGGGACCGCGACGCTCAAGAGGCGCGGAGTAAAGGTGCCGTTCAAGATGACGTCGGTGTCGGGCGCGACGGCGCGCACCTCGGCTTCCTCGTTGGTGATGGTGACCCGCACGTCCGCATCCAGACGCTCCAGTAATTTCAACCACGAAGCCTTGGGATCGGCCAGCACTAAAAGGTTCAAAGACATGGGCAATCCCTAGAATAACGTGGCACACTGAGGATGTGCCTGATTTCTGTACGTGCGGCGCACAACTTCCGCCAGACGCCCGCTTCTGCCACAAATGCGGTAAACCCCAACGCGAAGAGCCCTCGATGGTTGAGGAGGTGGCGGAACCCGTCGCAGAGGTCCCGGTTGTTGTTGCGGCTGCTACTGCGGTCCCTGAGCCTGCCGCGATCAACCTGCACAACCGTGTTGCGGTTCGCTCCGCGCTATTTGCTTGCGCACTCGCACTCGTGCTTTCGGTGGTCTTGGGACCTCTCGGACTGGGGCTGCTTGCATTGGTGGGCGGAGGATTCTTCGCCGTCTATCTCTACCGGCGCAATACCGGACAACCCATCTCAGTGTTGAACGGCATCCGCTTGGGTTGGATTGCGGGCATCTTTGTGTTCACACTGATCACGATCGTTACGACGCTTACGGTTGTCGCGCTCTCTCAGCCGGACATTGCCGCTCAGCTTCGCGATCAGATGCTAAAGAGTTCCTACCCCGCGGATGAAGTCACTGCCCTGTTTGAGGGATTGCAGAGTCCGTCGGGCATTGGCTTGCGGCTGCTGGACGGCTTCATGTCATCCACCCTCTTGATGGGCTTGGGCGCGGCTATGGGCGCGAAGCTTCTCAGCCGCCCCTGAGGCTCGCCGAACCATCCACACACCCAGGAAGATCACGGCCATCGCGGCGGCCTCGCGCCACCCGAACGGTTCGCGATAGGCCAGCCATCCCAGGAACACCGCCACAACGGGATTGACGTAGGTGTAGATAGAGACCATCGCCAAGGGCAACCGGGCCAGCGCGGTCATGTAGCAGCCGTAGCCCACAATGCCGCCGAACGTGGCCAGGTAGATCACGGCTCCAATGCCTTGAGCGTTCCACACGGCGTGCTGCGGTTCCAGCATCGCGGGCAGGACGAAGGCGAACCCGGTGGCCATCTGCTGCACGCCTGCGATGACGAACGGATGCACGCCTACTTTTCGATTGCGCTGCAGCAGTGACCCCAGCGACCAGCAGGCTCCGCTGAATTGCAGCATGAGGAATCCGGCCACGATGCCGCCGCCGGAGGAAATGTCGCCGCCGGTGACAAAGCCCCAAGCAGCGGGCGCAACCAGGCCCAGCACGCCTAAGAATCCGACGAGGAGACCGAGGATGGTGGGACCGTGGAGTTTCTCGCCCCCTGGAATCACCGCGTCCATGCCGGCATACAAGAACGGTCCGGTAGTGATGAACAATGATGCGAGGCCAGTGGGGGTCCACAGTTCCGCTACCGCGAGCGCACCGTTACCGATGCCGATGGTCAGGATGCCGTAGAGTCCGGTCAGCCACAGATCGCGGCCGCGCGGAAATTGCTTGCGCTGCCAGACGGCCCACGCTAGGATCAAGCCGCCGGAGAGGAAATTGCGGATGCAGACGATGGTGGCGGGGCCCAGGAAATCCAGCGCTATGCGAAATCCAAGATAAGTGGTGCCCCAGAAAATGCACACACAGACCAAGGCCACGTAGGCGGTGAATTGTGGGTGTTGGCGCAGGCTCAGGGTACACTTATGGTAGCGTGATTCTCACACTCACCATCAACCCTGCCATCGACCGCACCATGATGGTCGACAAGCTTGTATTTGAAGACCGCGGCTATATTTTGTCGCGCACGGAAGCAGCGGGCGGACGCGGCATCAACGCGTCGCACGTGATCCATACGTTTGGCGGAAAGACGCTTGCACTGCTGACCTCCGGCGGAGAGATCGGCAAGCGCATGGAGCTATCGCTGGCCAGCATGGGCTTCCCGTATGAAGTGGTGCGCGTGGCTGCCGAAGGTCGCGTGAACCTGACCATTTCCGATCAGCAAGGGCTCACCGCCAAGCTCAATGAACGCGGCGCGCCGTTGGCCGAAAGCGAAGTTGCCGCTGTGCGCAAACTGGTGGAAGCTCGCCTGAAGAAAGCCACGTGGCTGATGCTGTGCGGGAGCCTGCAGCCTGGCGTACCCACCGATATCTACGCCGACATCATTCAGATCGCGCAGAGTAACGGCGTGAAGACGCTGCTGGACGCGGACGGCGACGCGCTGCTCCGCGCATTGGAGTGTAAGCCAACGGTCATCACGCCGAATCAACCGGAAGCGGAGCGCTTGTTGGGTCGTGCGATTCTGACTCGGACGCAATCGCTGGAGGCAGTCACCCGGATTCATTCCATGGGTCCTGAGACGGTGATCCTTTCGCTGGGCAGTCGCGGTGCGATGGCGTCTAGCGCGGAGGGTGTCTTCGAAGTATTGCCGCCGCGTGTCGATGCGTTGTGTCCCATCGGAGCGGGCGATGCCATGGCGGCCGCGTTCCTGTGGGCTCTCGAAAAGAAGAAATCGTTTCCCGATGCACTGCGCTGGGCTGTGGCTACAGGTACGGCGACGGCGATTCTGCCCGGCACCACGTTCCCGACACTCGAGCAGGCGAAAGCGATTTACAAGAACGTCGAGGTCCGGCCCGTTTCCTGAGTGCGCGCCTTCTTCAAAGCACCCGGCGCGCCGATATTGGTCGCCATCTTGATCGGCCTGGGAGCCTTGGGTTGGTTGTCCGGCGGATTCGGGCGACTTATTCCAGATTTTAGGCGGCTGGTCGATGGCCCGCTTCCCACCGTTTCCAGCATTTTTCGATGGGAACTCGCGGACTGGGGCTCACTCTGCAGCATCGCCTCCATCGAACTCCTGACGCTGATCTGTCTCGGGGAGACGCGGAAGTGGCATCGGAAGTCGCAAGAGTTCGGGTTCGATAGTGCAGTCTTCGTCGGACTCAACATTGCGATTGCGACCGCGATGATCGTCTTGAGCTTGGTGGTTCGAAACTGGATGCTGCTGGCCACGCTCTTAGCTGCGATACCCGCTGGGATCTCGCTTCTGGGTATCACCGCGACGTGGCTACTCGCCTCGGGAATGATGGCCCAGCGAGAGGGAGCACTGCCGAATCTGCAGACGTTCCCGCTTCGCTCGTTAGGCTGGCCCGCTCGGTTTGTCGCAGGAGTCGTATTCCGCGGCTACCTATTAGCGAGCTACGGCATGTTCGCCGTGCTCCTCTACGAACTGGGGATGTTGACGATCCGCTATGGGATCTCGGCGTGGGAACTTCGCGCTACTTCAGTTTCTTCCGCTTCTTGATAAACACGTCGCCGGACCGGGGTACCAATCCCAGGAACAACACCAGCAGCGCAACGAGCGTGGCCACAGAACCGGCGACCAAGAAATCGGAGTCTTCGATCGGCTCCGGCATGAATCGCAGGATAACTGCGGCGACTGCTCCGAACACCAACAGAGCGCCGAGCACGACTATGACGGTCTTCTTCATCAGTCGTATTTCTCGTAGCGGATTTGCTTGCGGTCGAAGCCCATCTCTTTCAACATACCCCGAACGCCGTCCACCATTGGCTGCAAGCCGCACATGTAAAAATCAATGTCGCGCCGTCCGCCGATGGCTGCTTCTAAGTGAGCTTGGACGTGTCCCGTGCGTCCTGTCCACCCTACGCCTGGACGGCTGAGCGTCGGCCAGAACTGGAACTGCGGATATCGCGAGGACATCTGCTCAAACTCCGTACGATACAGGATGTGCGATTCGTGGCGGACTCCGAACAAGAGCGTAAACTGCGGCGCGCCCTGGGCCAGACGGGCCCGCAAGATCGAGCGAAACGGCGCAATGCCGGTGCCCGTAGCAATCAGGATCGAATCCCGGGCCGGCTCGCGCAGCACGAAAGTTCCCAGTGGAGCGCTCATTTCAATCTCGTCGCCCGGCTGCATCGAAAACAAGTAGGGAGATAGCCGCCCGCCTTCGACACGATTCAAACACAGCTCAAACCGGTTGTCCCCTGTCGGGGCCGACGCCAACGAATAGGCGCGCGTGATCGGCTTGCCTTCGATGGTTTCTTGAAACGAAACAAACTGTCCCGGCGTGAACTCTAGCCGCTCGACGCCCACAGCTTCAAACACGAAGTGGTTCACGCCTTCGGCCAGTGCGACCGAGCTTACTAAGCGGGCTTGCATGCCGATTCCCGAGCGCGGTCCAGCAGCGCATCCACCATGGCGGGGTGTTGATCCAACGGTGCGGCGACGTCGATCTGAACACCGGGATGCGCCAATTTCACTTCATCGATCAGCCGGGGCAAGTCGCGCTTGAGGTGCAGGCCCAAGGTGAGGAAATACGGCACCACGACGACGTGCGAAACGCGGTCGGCCATTGAAGCGAGAGCTCCGGCCAGACTCGGAGTGCCGCCTTCGAGAAAGGCCGCTTCGACGATCTCCAACCCGCCGCGACGAGCCATCTCCGCAGCCACCACGCGCACAGCTTCGTTCGCAGATTCGATGCTCGAACCGTGCGCAAACACGATGTAGCCTGTTTCTCTCACGCGATTACCTCTGATACCTGCGACTCTGGCGGAGTTGCAGGAAAATGATCCAGCATGAAATCGTAGAACACACGTCCGCGGCGCCGACCGTTGTCATACTGCAACGCGAGCCGCTGCAGGAAGATCAGCGTGCCCAGCAGGTCCGAATCCTGCACGGAATGCGTGGGCGATTCTTCTTCGATGCGCTTCCGCAGGTCCTCAATCGTGGACTTGAGTGCCTCCTGCAAATCCGCCGCGTACGGATTCGGTGGACGCGTTTCATAAATCAAGCCGCTGGCCATCGTGCGATAGGTTTGAATCATCGCTTCCAATGCCTCACGAGCGTCACCATCCACGGCCTTGCCCTTTTCCATCGCCCGCGTGAGCGTGTTGCCCAGGATCAGAACTAAATGTTCCTGCTGACGAACGAAATCCTCACTGACCTCAACGTCCCGATGAGGCACTTGCTCGGCCGTGAGCACCACCTTGGCTTCATGGACGCGAGCCTCACGCAAATGAGCGCACCCGCGCGGGCAATCGACGGTGATTTCGCGCCCCTCGCCGCAGCAAGCCGCGCAGATTTCGCCATCAACGCCGGGACAATGCCGCTTCGCGCGTCGCTTGTTACAGATTTTGCATTGGATGGTCACAGGCAGGTGTCTTCTTCATCCTACTATCATGAAGTAAATGCCGCGAACTGATGTGTATCTGAAAGTGGAACTGGATCTGGACCCCAAGGAATCCGCCGAACGTGTTGCCGCTGAAATCTGCCGCATGATCAGCCGGGTTTACAGCGTGCGCAAAGCGGAAGTCTCCAGCATTATGCCGCGCGAAACTTCTTAAAGAATCGGAGTTCGGTGTCAGAGACCATAACTCCCGAACGGCTCTGAGTGAAACGCATTCTGCTTCTAACGCATCGAACTGGTTTGCGGCACTTGTATGCGATGATCATGAAAGTAACCGCTGGAGGTACCAAACCGATGAAACTACGCCTGCTCACCACTTTTGCTTTGACCGCTGCTCTTGCATCCGCCGCATCCGACGCTCCGGAGCGTCTCAAGGCTGCTGCCGAAGCGTTCAAGGCCGTCATGGGTATTCCCGACCGTTCGATTCCGCAAGAATTGTTGGCCAAAGCGGAGTGCGTCATCATCGTGCCCGACCTCAAGAAAGGCGCGTTCATTATCGGCGGCCAGTACGGCAAAGGGTTTGCTTCCTGCCGTAAAGAGAATGGTGTCGGTTGGTCTGCGCCGGGTTCGGTACGAATCGAAGGCGGCAGCGTCGGCTTCCAAATCGGCGGCACGGAAACGGACGTCTTCATGTTGATCATGAACAAGAAGGGGATGGATCGTTTGCTGTCCACCAAGTTCACGGTGGGCGGAGAAGCGGCCGCTGCGGCAGGTCCGGTCGGCCGTGGAGCGCAGGCGGAAACTGATGCGGCGATGACTGCTGAGATCCTGACATGGTCCCGTGCTCGCGGCCTGTTCGCGGGCGTCTCGCTGAAGGGATCCACCCTGCGCGAAGACAAGGACTGGAACAAAGATCTCTACGGCAAGTCGATCACCAACAGAGAAATCATCACCAAGGGCACGGCCGCTCCGGCTGCCGCCGCCGAATTGATGAGCGAATTGAACCGTTTCTCCAGCCGGAAATAGCGCATGGCGGATACCGACGTTTCCTCGCGCATGCGAGATGACTGGAACGCGCGGGCGCGCGAAGATGCTGGCTACTACGTGGCGTTCGGCGCTCGCGATCAGGACGACGCTGCGTTCTTCGCCACCGCCACCGAGACCGTCAACAGCTTGGAAACAGAACTGCGGCGGGTCCCGCGCAACCAGCGGGCGCACTGGGTGGCGCTAGAGATTGGCTGTGGACCGGGTCGCCTGTTGCGTCCGATGAGCCGCCACTTCGCCGAGATCCACGGCGTGGATGTCTCGGACGAAATGATCGCGCTGGCCCAGGAAAAGTTGCGCGATATTCCCAACGCGCATCCGCAGGTCTGTGACGGCGCGCACCTCAGTGCGTTCGAGGATGAATCGATAGACTTCGTTTATTCCTACGCCGTCTTCCAACACATTCCTAGCCGCGATGTCGTGCTGCAGTATATGCGTGAAGTTCAGCGCGTACTGAAGCCTGGCGGGCTCGCGCGACTCCAATTGAACGGACTCCCACGCAGTAGTGATGACCAGTACGGGACGTGGTCGGGCGCCCGCTTCAGTGCCAGTGAGATTCTAGAATTCGCGCAGATGCGAGACTTGCAAGTGCTCGCGCTCGAGGGCGAGTCCACGCAGTATATGTGGACGACGTGGCGCAAACATCCCACCGGATGGAACGCCGCACAGATGGATCGAACGTTCGCCGAATATCCCGCGCGCATCCGGCGCATCACCAACGCGGGAAGTTCCGAACCGCTGGCGCCCTCGCGTGGACGGTTCGCTTCGATATCTATTTGGGTCGAGAACTTGCCGCACGATGCCGGCCTCAATCACCTGCGTGTGACTATCGGGGATTCGCTGGGGCACATAATCTACATTGGGCCGGCCGACAATATTGGCTTGCAACAGATCACCGTGATCCTGCCGGAACTGGAGGCCACTGGCCTGTTGCCTGTCGAACTTCGCTGGCTCGATACTCCCATCGCACCGCCCACCACGCTGCGTGTGATCCCGCCTGGACCCTCTGTGCCTCGGATTCGTTCTGTCACAGATGGCGTGAATCTGGTCGCAGGAACCCGCATCGAAACGCGGACGGTGAAGATGACGTTGGAAGAGATTGCGCGTCCGTTCGAGATTGAAGCGTCGGTCAACGGCCAGCCTGTCGTCAATCTGGAATACTTCTGCGTCGACCCACGACCGCAGGTCTTTGAGGTGAACTTCCAATTGCCGGAGGATCTTGCACCGGGTGCCTATCCGCTGGAAGTTCGCATCGGCCGTCGTAAGCTCGCTCCCATCGGACTGCACGTGGTTGCGTAGAACTAGCGCTTGAGCTCTGGCAGTTCCGCTGTGACATTGGGCACATGTTGATCCACGGCGCGCAACATGATCGCTGCCATCGCGTAGTCCGCCATCGTCGCTGTCAGTTCGAACATTCCTTCCTGTCCGAACGCTTTCACTACTTGCGCGTATAGCTCCGCGCTCACCTTGTGCTGATCACGGAACAACGCTCTCCCAAACCGGATCACCAGCGCATCTTGCTCCGGCACACCGTCCAACGGGCGATTAAACTTCACGGCTTCGATGGACTTTTCGCTCACACCCGCGCGACGAGCTCCGCCTTCGTGCGAATTCCACTCATACGGCTCGTCGAACTCTCGCGCCGCAATGATGCTGCACAACTGGTACATCGCCGGACCCACCTTCACATTGCGAATGAATTTGTTCAATTCGTCCATGGGGCCCGCCACTCCGATGCTATAAAGCGAGGTCGCCGCCGGACCCATGGGCGCTACGGGTCGCACGTTCCCCTGCGCATCCTTCCCCACGACGGCATCGTAGACACGTAGAGCGTCACCGGTCAGCTCCGATCGCTTGATCAGCGGCACCCGCGAGTACGATTCTTTGTCCACGTCCGGTGGCAAAGCTTGCCCAGCCATCGTCAACGCCATTAAGCCACCGAGAATCAGAAGTCGCATTGCCATCCTCTCAGTTCCCGCTCAGATTGCCGGGCCACGGCGAGTTCATGTGATAGGCGGCCGAGTTGCCCACCATCTCCACGCGCCGGATTTTGTTGTTCTCAATCAGAAACGCTTCCGTCACCAGAATGCTCGACGGTCGATTGAAGCCCTTAAACTCGAACGCCCTGCCATTGCTCAGCACACCTTTGTTCACCGTGCCCTGATCGAAGATCGCATGCGACCACACGATGCCACGCTCCTGATCCACTACTGGATAGCGACGATGATGAATCGCCTGCACCACAAAGTAGTAGCCGAGCTTGAATTGCGCCATGCAATCCATCGCGTTGCTATCAATCCCGCCTGCGGGCGTGTTTGGATTCGCGGGCGCACCCGCCGTGTAAGATCCATTCTCAATGCGCTTGCAGTCATCCGTAAACTGGTACGTACCCGTGCCATTCACGCCCTTGCCGTCGTTCTTCTGTAACCCGCTGAAGTAGCTGTCCGCCGTGGCAATCAGCTCCGCGCGCGTCGCCCGCTGCGCCACAGGAATCGACTTGAACCAGAAGTCTTCCGGCTTGTAGGTATCCATGAAGTTGATGTTATTCGGACCGCCGCCACCGGGCTTGAAGTAGACGCTCTCGATCTCCGTGATGCGTCCCAACTCGATGCGTAGCCGCAGGCTCAACAGCAACAATCCGCCCGCTTCCTTCATCGTGCCCATATAGGCGACCTGCCCGCCCTCGGGATCCGCAAAGTAGTGCGAGTACGCGCCACGGCCCTCGGCCGTCTTCCAATAGCCGTCGCCGATGTCGAGCACCTGATTGTTCTCCGTGTACACGACGTCCTTTGACAACGGCAGCTTCGAAGGATCGTGCGCAACAACTGCCGTCAGATACTGCTTCACCAGATTTTCCAGACACGCGCGGTTGCAATTCAACGGGATGGGCCCGGTCGAAGCATCTACCTTGGGCAGGGTCAGCGACACGCCCACGAACAGGGCCGCAGTCCCCAGCATTACGATCGTGGCTCGCATGGGATCGTTCTCCTTCCGGGTCATTCTATCTCTGATTGACCTCCGCTGGTGGGACCGCCACTACTTGAAGATGTTCTTCGCCATCTTCACGTGAACACCGTACACGGGCCGATCCACGAGCTGCGTGATGGCGATGTTCCCTGCGACGCTCACAAGTTGGTACGCCTCATGCTTCGTGAGCTTCTTCGTGGCTGCTAGAAAATCCACCATCTCTTGGACAGCTACCGTCGTGGCCACCTTCAGATCCTCATCGGTCGCCATGCTGATGTAGTCCGTGGACGTTTCGGCTCGCGGCCACACCAGTTTCATGTCCTTGCGAACCGTGAGCTGGACTCGTCCGCGCAGCGACGTTTCCAAGGCAGTCATATCTACTTCCCCGTCCCCCTGCGCGGCGTGGCCGTCGCCGATCTCAAAGAGTGCGCCACGGACGAACACCGGGATGTACAAGGTGCTACCGGCGATTAGCTCGCGGTTGTCGAGGTTGCCGGCATGTTTGCCCGGCGGGTTGCTGGTGTATTTCCCTAGCTCCGGCGCGGGGGCAACACCCATACTTCCGAAGAAGGGCCGGAGCGGGATGACGATACCGGGCTTGAACTCCGTCGTCATTGCCTCACTATTGAGGTTGAGTATCTTCTGCGGCACGGACCGGTCGCAGTTCGCAGCGATGAAGCCACCGCAGCCGTTGTAGGCATAGTCGATGGGAAGGTCAACGGACAACACTTTGACTTCGAGCACATCGCCGGGCTCAGCGCCTTCGACATAGACCGGCCCCGTCAGGATATGCGCGCCCGGCCCGCGACGGTCACCCGTCAGTTCAGCAACGATCGTTTTCAGCGAGGCTTGAATTTTCTCCAGCGCCACGCCAGCTTGTTGCAGCGCCGCAGGCGTGCTGGTGAGCAGCGTATCTACATCCAGAATGTCCCCGGACGCAATTCGTAACGCGGGCTTTGCGTCCGCCCAGTAATAGCCGTAAACGACGGTTGCCGGCGTGGCTTCCAGTCGATGCGTTCGAGGAGTTGGCGACTGCGCGGCCAGCAGACCCGCGAGTGCAAGGAAGGCGCCTGCGCCCGCAATCGGTGTTCGGAACATGGCCATCATCCTACTACAATCACTCCCCTTTGTTACGATGAAAATACCGCTCCTAATGCCGACCATCGATCCCAAAAGCAAACTTGGCCTGTTTGTCAGCCATGTCATCCCCGGAGTCATGCGGCCCATGCGCGTGCTGTGGAACGAAATCATCGGCTTCCTCTTCATCGTCCTCGCCATCATGATGGTGCCCGGCATGATCCGAGCCGTGCGGGAACTCGACACGCCGCAAGGCAGTCCAGGCCGGCTCGCCATCGCGGGAGGCTTCGTTTTGATGCTGCTTTACTTCGGCGTCACCTCCTTCCTACGTGCCCGGAAGATCTCCCGCACATGAACGCGGAACGGCCCGGCGACTTTCCCTACACGCGCGGCATCCACGCACGCATGTATCAAGACCGCTTATGGACCATGCGCCAATATGCGGGCTTCGGCAGCGCCGAGGAAAGCAATCAGCGCTATCGCTACTTGCTCTCGCAAGGCATCACTGGACTCTCCGTTGCCTTCGATCTCCCGACACAAATAGGCCTCGACTCGGATCACCCGCTCGCCGCGGGAGAAGTCGGACGTGTGGGCGTCGCGATCTGTTCGCTCGATGACATGGAGCGGCTCTTCCACGAAATCAAGCTCGACCAAGTCACCACGTCGATGACGATCAATTCGACTGCGGCGACGCTACTCGCTCTCTACGTGCTGGTCGCGAAGCAACAAGGGGCGGACCTCAAGAAGCTCTCCGGCACCATCCAGAACGACATTCTGAAGGAATACGTCGCGCGCGGCACCTACATCTATCCGCCACGACCGGCGATGAAGATCATCACGGATGTCTTCGCGTGGGCGGGAGCGGAACTACCCGAATGGAACACCATCTCCATCAGCGGCTATCACATTCGCGAAGCTGGCTCGACCGCAGTGCAAGAAGTCGCGTTTACACTCGCCAATGCCATCGCGTACGTGGAGGCAGCCGTCGCTGCGGGACTCAAGGTGGATGAATTCGCCCCGCGGCTTTCGTTCTTCTTCAACGCGCATAACGATTTCCTGGAAGAGATCGCCAAGTACCGGGCCGCCCGCCGCCTCTACGCGACGATTATGCGGGATCGCTTCGGCGCGACGAATCCGAAGTCGATGATGCTACGCTTCCACACGCAGACCGCCGGGTCCACGTTGACGGCGCAACAACCCGACGTGAACGTGGTCCGGGTCGCACTACAGGCCATGGCTGCGGTGCTGGGGGGCACCCAGTCGCTCCACACCAACAGCCGTGATGAGGCCCTGGGCTTGCCGACAGAGGAATCCGCCCGCCTGGCGTTGCGGACGCAACAAATCATCGCCCACGAAACCGGCGTCACCAACACGCCGGATCCCCTCGGCGGCAGCTACTACATCGAGGAACTCACGGACCGCATCGAGAAAGGCGCAACCGAGTACATCGCGCGGATCGATGCGATGGGCGGTACGTTATCGGCCATCGAACGCGGCTGGATCCAGGCCGAAATCCAAAACTCTGCCTACGAGTACCAACAACGCGTCGAGCGCGGACAGCAGATCGTGGTGGGTGTCAACAAATTCCGCCAGGAAGGCGAACGTACGCATGCGACCTTCCGCATCGACCCTGACGTCGAGCGCCAGCAGGTGGCTCGCCTGCAGGCTTTGCGCACGCGCCGCGCCAATGGCACCGCACAGTTGCGTTTGAACGAACTGGAATCGGCGGCCCGCCGGGGCGACAACTTGATGCCTCCGATCCTCGCCGCTTGCGAGTCGCTCTGCACGGTAGGCGAAATTTCGGATCGTTTGCGACGAGTCTTCGGAGAATATCGCGACGCGGGGTAACGAAGCCTACTGCTTCGTCGACAAGCGTAGCAACGAACTCCCCGCGAACACATACAACGCGCCGTCCGGACCTTGCCGCACTTCACGGATGCGCTGCTTTAGTTCCACCAGTAGCTTCTCTTCGGCAACTACTTTCTCCCCGTCCAGCACCAGGCGCACCAAGTGCTCGCCGGCCATCGCCCCGACAAAGAGATTGCCCTTCCAATCGGGGAACAAGTCGCCGGTATAGAACGCCATGCCGGAGGGAGCGATCGACGGAGCCCAGAAATAGAGGGACTGCTCCACACCTTCTTTCGCACTCAAACCGGTGCCCACGCGTACATTCTTGCGACCGTCGGCCTGGCGAGCATCGTATTGCGTGCCGTAGGTCACGTCCGGCCAACCGTAGTCGCGACCCGCGCGAATAATATTGATCTCGTCGCCGCCCTGCGGGCCGTGGTCGAGCACCCATAGCTCGCCTGTCTGCGGGTTGAGCGCCGCGCCCTCGGGATCTTTGAGGCCATGAGCGAACGTATCCGCGGGCACCGTCGCGCGAGCCAGCCACGGATTGTCCTTCGGTATCGAGCCGTCCCGGTTGATGCGCAAGACACGCCCGGAGAAGTTGCGCCGTATGTCGGGATTGTCAGAGAAGTCGTGCTCGACTCCATCAAGATCGGAATCATAGAAGCGGAACCGGTCCGCGCCTGTAACAAACAACGTGCCATCGCGAGCCACCACGATGCGCCGCTCCGAACCTTCCGCGAGCACGTCAACATCTTCAAGTCTCTTGTCGTCCAAGCTCAGCCGGGCGCGCGCGATGCGCTCAAACCCAAGTTGCATGGTCCGCCGCACGGTGAACGGCTTCGTCCAGACGTCTTCGTAGAAGTGCTCAATCGGCCAGGTCCCCGCAGATTCGCCTTTCGGCGGCGCAAAGTACGTGAAGTAGAGGGTCCGATTGCGGGCGAAGTCCGGGTCGAGCACTACATCGTGCAACCCTTGCGCGGCAGTTGCCTTCACTGGGGGTACACCTGCGAGCGGGGCGGAGACGAAACCGGTGCTCGGATACACGACGTGCATTGAGCCCCCGTTTTCGGTGATCAGGATGTTTCCGTCCGGCAAAAACGCCATCGCCCACGCACCCGTGAGACCAGTCGCGAGCGTCTGGATATTCAGCGGCGCGGATGGCCGCGTGGGTGCCGGAGCCTCCGTCTGACTGGCGAACGCGGGCTTGGGCTTGCGGACCTGCGCGCTGGCGACGGCCAGGAACACGAAGAAAATGACAATCTTTTTCATAAGCAGACACTAAAATAGCGCAGTGGAGAGACAATGGAGGTTACGTGATGCCCTCCACTGAAGTCCACATTATCGGCGGCGGACTCGCCGGATGCGAAGCAGCGTGGCAAGTCGCGCGCGCCGGTGTCCGAGCCGTCCTCTACGAAATGCGCCCTGTGCACACTACGCCGGCGCATAAGACAGACGCGCTTGCCGAGCTAGTTTGCAGCAACTCACTGAAGAGCGAACTGGAAAACTCCGCGCCGTGGTTGCTCAAAGAAGAGCTGCGCCGTATGGGATCGTTGCTGATCGGCGACATCGCGCCACGCGTTCGTGTGCCCGCCGGTCACGCACTCACTGTCGATCGTGACCTTTTCGCTGCGGAGGTCACACGCGTGATGGAGAACGAGCCGAATATCGAACTCCGTCGCGAAGAGGTTACGTCGCTCGATCCGGACAAGATCTGGATCATCGCCAGCGGACCGCTCACGTCCGACGCGCTCGCTTCTGAAATCGCCCGCCTGACAGGCTCGGAACGCCTGTTCTTTTACGACAGCATCAGCCCCATCGTCGATACTGACTCCATTGATCGCACCATCGCCTTTGCACAGTCGCGCTATGACAAGTCGATCGACGGCACGGACGACTACTTGAACTGTCCGTTCAACAAGGAAGAGTACGACGCCTTCCTGGACGCGCTACTCGCCGCCAGCAGCGTCCCCGCGCACATCGAGGAGGATCGACCTGATGAAAAGAATATCCGTTACTTCGAAGCCTGCCTCCCGATCGAAGAGATCGCACGCCGGGGTCGAGATACGCTACGCTTCGGACCAATGAAGCCGATGGGATTGACCGACCCACGCACCGGCCGCCGACCTTACGCGGTCGTGCAACTACGCGCCGAAAACGCCCGTGCGGGCAGCTACAATCTAGTCGGGTTCCAGAACCACATGCGCTTCGGCGACCAGCAACGCGTGCTCCGCATGATCCCAGGCCTTGCGAACGCTGAGTTCCTGCGTTTTGGGCAAGTGCATCGCAACACGTTCATCAATGCGCCGGCGTTGCTTTCGACTACGCTGCAACTCCGCTTCAATCCGAATATTTTCTTCGCTGGGCAGATCTCCGGTGTTGAGGGATACGTGGAATCCATCGCAACAGGCTTTCTCGCGGGCCGTGGGGCCGCCGCGCTAGCGCTGGGGCACCCGATCCGGATCGCCCCGCGTGCGACCGCTCTCGGCTCGCTCACGACTTACGTCTCCGGCGCGGACCCGACGCGCTACCAACCGGCGAACATCACGTTCGACTTGTTGCCAAAACTAGAGAATCCGCCGCGTGACAAGAAGCAGCGCTACGCAGAAGTTTGCCGCCGCGCGCTGGCGGCCCTGGAAGAGATCCGTGTCTGACCTAGCGGCAGCCATCGAGCGGTACTTAACCGAACTGCGCGTGCGCAATGCGTCGCCGCATACGCTCCGCAATTACGCGACCGACCTAGAACGCTTCACTACTTATTTCTCCCCAAAAGATGCGGAGCCACCATCACCCGTAGCGTTCACTGTACTGTTGCTGCGCGAGTGGCTGAGCCAACTCTATGCCGAGGGCTTGAGCACCGTCACCATTCGCCGCAAACTCGCAGCCGTGCGATCGTTGTTCGACTTCCTGGCGCGGGAGGGAACGGTGCCGACGAACATCGCTCGGCTGGTTCGCACGCCGAAGGCGCCGCAACGATTGCCGTCGGTCCCTACCGCCGAACAAACGAATGCGCTGCTGGACGGTGTCGCGGCGGACAAGCTTGAACGCGCGTTTCCGCAACGCGACATTCTCATATTTGAACTGCTGTACGGCTGCGGCTTGCGCATCAGCGAATTGGTTGGCCTCAATCTCGAAGACTTCGATCGCACCGAGCGTTGGATTCGAGTTCGCGGCAAAGGACGCAAGGAGCGGCAAGTTCCTTACGGAGGCAAAGCGGCCACTGCGCTCGATGCCTATATTGAGAGCCGGCACGCGCAGATCGGCGAGCACGGGTTGCTCTTGAACCGTTTCGGCAAGCGCCTCTCCGATCGCGGCGCGCGCGACATCGTGAAGCTATACTCCCGCGTACTCGCTGGAGATTCTTCACTGCATCCGCACAGCCTGCGCCACGCCTTCGCGACGCATCTTCTTGCAGACGGGGCGGACTTGCGTTCTATCCAAGAACTGCTTGGGCACGCCCGCCTGGCGACGACGCAGAAATATACGCAGGTCTCCTTGACGGACCTAATGACGGTCTACGACAAGGCACACCCGAAGGCGCACCGAAAGCCCTAAATGTCGTAGTAGAGAGCGAATTCGTAAGGATGCGGGCGCAACCGCACAGCATCGGCCTCATGCCGCCGCTTGTAGTTGATGTAGTTCTCCAGCAACTCTTCGGTGAAGACGTCGCCCTTCAGCAAGAACGCGTGGTCATCTTCCAAGTCGTTCAGCGCTTCTTCGAGCGATCCCGGCATGGAGGGAACAACTTTCATTTCTTCCGGCGACAGATCATAGATATCCTTGTCCAGCGGCTCGCCTGGATCGATCTTGTTCACCACGCCGTCGAGTCCGGCCATCACCATCGCAGCAAACGCGAGATACGGATTCGCCGACGGATCGGGCGGGCGGAACTCCACGCGTTTTGATTTCGGCGCGGAGGAATACATCGGGATGCGCACGGCCGCGGAACGATTGCGGCGCGAATATGCGAGATTGACCGGCGCTTCATAACCCGGGACCAGTCGCTTGTAGCTGTTGGTGGTGGGTGCAATGATCGCCGACAACGCACGGGCGTGACGCAACAAGCCGCCGATGTACCACAGAGCCATCTGGCTCAAGCCCGCGTAAAGATCACCCGCGAAGAGCGGCTTGCCATCCTTCCACAAACTTTGATGGACGTGCATACCGCTGCCGTTGTCGCCAAAGAGGGGCTTCGGCATGAAAGTCACAGTGCGACCGTACTGATGCGCCGTGTTGCGGATGATGTATTTGTACAACATCATGTTGTCCGCGGATTTCGTCAGCGTGTTGTATTTTTGATCGATCTCGGCCTGGCCGCCGGTCGCGACTTCATGATGATGGCACTCGATATCGAGTCCGCACTTGATCATCGTCTCGACCATCTCCGCGCGCAGATCCTGATGATGATCGGTGGGCGGGACCGGGAAGTAGCCTTCCTTATAACGGGGCCGATAACCGAGATTGTTTTCCGCGCGCGCGGAATTCCAGCGGCCTTCTTCGGCGTCGATGTAGTAGAACCCGTGGTTCGCCTGTTGATCGAAACGAATGTTGTCGAAAATAAAGAACTCGGCTTCGGCGCCCAGAAACACCGTATCCGCGAGTCCGGAATTTTGCACGAACATCTCCGCCTTGCGCGCGATCCAGCGCGGATCGCGGTCATAGTTCTGCCGCGTGATCGGGTCTACGATGTTGCAAGTCATCACTAACGTCTTCACTTCGTAGAACGGGTCAACGAAGGCCGTCTCCGCATCCGGCAAGAGCAGCATGTCGCTCTCATTGATCGCCGCCCAGCCTCGAATGCTGGATCCATCGAACCCAAAGCCCTCCTCAAAGGTGCTCTCCGTTAACTGCCCCACCGGATACGACACGTGCTGGTTCACGCCGGGCAGATCGGTGAAGCGCAGGTCGATCTGACGAATCTTATTTTCAGAAATAAACTTCAGGACCTCTTGAGGAGTCATTCCCACATGATACTCTGCCGCGTGCCCTAGACTGAATAGGTGGAGCAGATTGCCTTCAGCTTAGGACGGGGACGGCGCAGTTACACGGTCAGCGAACTGACCGCGGAGATGCGCGCGATGCTGGCGGGGGAGTTTACTGACATCCTCGTGGCGGGCGAGATCTCCGGCGTCAAATTCGCCACCAGCGGTCACTATTACTTCACTTTGAAGGACTCGCTCTCGCAGTTGCGCTGCGTCTGTTACAAGATGACTGCGCGCTATCTGCGCTTCAAACCACAGGACGGCGCGGCGGTGCTGGCTCGCGGCCGTGTTGACCTGTACGACGCTCGCGGCGAGCTGCAAATCATCATCGACTCGCTGGAGCCACAAGGCCTCGGCGCGCTGCAAGCCGCGTTCGAGGAACTAAAGAAAACACTCGCGGAGGAGGGATTGTTCGACGCAGCGCGCAAGAAGCCGCTGCCCCCACTACCGGAACGGATCGGAATTGTGACTTCGCCTACCGGGGCCGTGATCCGAGACATGCTGAACGTCCTGGAACGGCGCTGCCCGGGCCGCCATATTCGAATCTTTCCGGCACAGGTACAAGGCGAAGGGGCGGCGGAGCAGATTGCGGAAGGCATCGGCTACTTCGCTACGTCCGAGTGGGCGGACGTCATCATCGTCGCGCGTGGCGGTGGATCGCTGGAAGATTTATGGGCGTTTAACGAAGAGATCGTGGCGCGCGTGATTGCGGCAAGTGAAGTGCCGGTGATCTCCGCAGTGGGGCATGAGACGGACTTCACGATCGCGGATTTTGTGGCGGACCTGCGCGCTCCTACGCCTTCAGCCGCCGCCGAGCTCGTGATCGCGACGCGGCAGAGCTTGGTGGACGGCTTGCGCATGGCGGAGCACAAGCTGCGGCAGAGTACCCGTCTAGCGCTCGCATTGGCATCACGCCACCTCCACCAAGTTGCCATTGATGGAACGCGACTGCGGAACATGATCGGTCGGCGCACGCAGCGTGTGGATGAACTGGAATACCGGCTGCGCGATGCTATGCGTGCGATGGTGGGCCAACGTAAACGAACTCTGGATGCAGCGGCCGCCCGGCTCGCGCGCAAGGACGTCCGGCTGAGGTTCGCGGAGGCTCGTCGAAAAGCGGGAGCGCTCGATCAGGCATTGCGGCAGCTTGCACAACTGCGGCTGCGTGACGCGAAAGGTACTCTGACGCCGCTCACCGCGAAGCTCGAGCAATTGAGTCCGCTGACTATCTTGGAGCGCGGTTACGCGATCGTCGAGCACGATGGAAAGATTGTGAAGTCGCCCAGCGATGCGCCTGTGGATTCCACGGTGCGAGTGCGCGTGGCGAAGGGACAACTCAAGGCTCGCGTCGTAAACTAGCCGCGAATAGCCGCTTCGGCGATCGCGTAGAAGTGCCGGATCGCCGCCGGAAATGGTGTATCTTCATTCCAGCCGAGATACCGCTGCGCAGCTTCGGTGGATGACATGCCCAGCGTTTTTCGATGTTCCAGGCCGTGTTCCAGCAGGAATTCCGCTGACGCACCCGTGGGCACTCCGAAGATCCACGGCTCGCCCCAAGCCTTAATCTGACGAAGACGCGCAGCACCGACTCGTCCAGCTTCGTTGGGCGGCTCCCAGCCGCTATTGATCTTCGCGATGGAATCGATCAAGTCACTGTACGCAAAGTCGAAGACAAGGGAACTGCCCGGCGCTTGCCGTGAGATCCAGCGGAGTGTTTCGGACACCGCAACTGCCGGCAGATACATCGTGACGCCTTCCCAGATGAAGAAGGTCTTCTGCGTGGCGTCGTAGCCTGCCGCCGTAAGCACGTCGGCTAGGGTCTGATGCCGGAAGTCGATGGGCAAGTAGGTGAGGTTCGCCGGATCGCTCCCGATGGCCGCTTGCACGCGACGGCGCTTCCAGTTCTGGGTCGCGGGTTGATCGATCTCAAACACTCGGGCGTTGCGAAGGATCCCCGCGAAACGGTGCGCGCGGGTGTCCCAGCCTGCTCCCATGATGACGACCTGCGTAGCGCCATCGGCAATCGCTCGCTGCAAGCGTTCGTCGATAAATTTAGTGCGAACGTTCAGAGTCATCACCGCGCTCTGCACTTCCGGCTCCTGAAGAGTCTCGGGAGTATCATGTTCCAGCGCCTTGGCCAGCGCGTGTTCGCCGATCAGCGCACGCTCTTCGGGTCCGATAAGTTTGTCGGCCAAGTAATCGGGGTTCTTCCAATGGGGATGGTCGATACGCGACCCCACTGCGCGGGCTGCGGCGGCCCAAATAGAAGTACGGGATGGTAGCTCGCTCACGTTGCTCACCACTGCTACTCGATGCGATAGTTCGGAGCTTCCTTAGTAATGATGACGTCGTGCACGTGGCTTTCGCGCAGGCCGGCCGAGGTCAGGCGAACAAAGCGGGCGTTCTCACGGAGGTCCGGAATCGTAGCGCAACCGCAGTAACCCATGCCTGCGCGCAAGCCGCCGACCAATTGGTACACCATGTCGGCAACCGAACCTTTGTAGGGAACGCGGCCTTCGATTCCTTCGGGGACAAGCTTGCCGCCCTCTGTTGCTTCCTGCGAATAACGATCCGACGAGCCCTGCTGCATGGCACCGATGGAACCCATACCGCGATAGCTCTTGAAGGTGCGGCCTTGAAAGAGGATGGTCTCGCCGGGGCTCTCTTCCGTGCCGGCGAAGAGACTACCGATGGTGACGCAGTCGGCTCCAGCGGCGATGGCCTTGGAAACGTCGCCAGAATATTTGATGCCGCCATCGGCGATCAGCGGCACGCCCGTTCCTTTGGTCGCCTTCGCGCACTCGTTGATAGCTGTGATCTGAGGAACGCCCGCTCCGCTAACTACGCGGGTGGTGCAAATGGACCCGGGGCCAATACCGACCTTGATGCCGTCTGCGCCGCGTGCAATCAGGTCCCGCGCGCCTTCGAAGGTGGCCACGTTACCGGCGATGACTTCCACGTTCGGCAACATATTCTTGATGGCGGAGAGTGCGTCCATCACGCGGCGTTGGTGGCCGTGCGCGGAATCAATCACTAACACGTCGACCTTGCGATTAACCAGTTCCTGTGCGCGTTCGAGGAAATCGCCCGATGATCCAATGGCGGCGCCGCAGCGCAAACGGCCCTGCGCGTCTTTCGCGGCGTTCGGATATTTCAACTTCTTCTGAATGTCCTTGACTGTGATGAGGCCCTTCAGGAAGTAATGCTCATCCACGACCAACAATTTTTCCACGCGATGCTGGTGCAGAATGGCTTCTGCTTCTTCCAGCGTCGTGCCTACGCCGACCGTGATGAGGTTTTCCTTTGTCATCACGCTAGAAATCGGCTGGTCGAAACGGTTCTCAAAGCGCAGATCGCGATTGGTCAGAATGCCGACCAGTTTGCCGCTTTTCGTTACCGGCACGCCGGAGATGCGGTAGCGCTTCATCACTTCAAGCGCCGCCGCGATGGGCTGTTCCGGGTCCACCGTAACGGGGTCGACGATCATGCCGCTTTCCGAGCGCTTCACCTTGTCCACTTCGTCGGCCTGTTGTTCCAGGGACAGATTGCGGTGGATGAGACCGATGCCGCCCTGCTGCGCCAGCGCGATGGCTAGACGCGATTCCGTAACCGTGTCCATGGCAGCGCTGACGATCGGCACATTGAGGCCAATTTTACGTGTCAGCCACGTGCGCGTGTCCGTATTTGCAGGCACGACGTCGCTTTGCGCGGGCACCAGCAAAACGTCGTCAAAGGTGAGGCCTTCCTGGATGGTTTCTAGGTTCATGCGGGTGTCTATTGATGATAACAGGCGATCCGGCTTACCAGTCCGTTGACCGGTAGTCCTTCAAAAATTGCCCCCAAATATGCTCGCCGGTGTTGAAGCCGGAGATGATCGGGTCCAGGATGCGGGCCGCACCGTCGACGATATCCAGCGGAGGGTGGAAACGCTGCTCGGCGGTCTTGCGCGCGGCGATTTCGACCGGGTCTTCATCGGTCACCCAGCCGGTATCGACCGCGTTCATGTGGATGCCGTCGTTGAAATAGTCGGTCGCCGCAGTGCGCGTCATCATGTTGAGCGCAGCCTTGGCCATGTTCGTATGCGGATGGCGCGTGGTCTTGAACCGGCGGTAGAACTGGCCCTCGACGGCGGAAACGTTGACGATATGTTTGTCGCGTTCCGGCGTGCGGAGCATTAGGGCCTTCAGCCGGGCATTCAGGATGAACGGCGCGACTGCATTGATAAGTTGGACTTCCAGTAGCTCCACTGCCGGCACTTCGTCCATCAACAGACGCCAGGAATTGCGGCCTCGCAGGTCGACTTGCTGCAGGTCCTGATCGAGGTTGCCTTCGGGGAACAGATGTTTTTGACTGAGCAGTTCTTCGGCTAATAGCGGGACCTGCGAAAGCTCCGCTGCGCGGGTTAGGCCGGGCAGCCCTTGGGGTTCCACCACAAGACCCTCATAGGCGCCCAGGAGTTTGCGCGTTTGCTCCGGCATATCGCGCAAAGCTTCAGTTTCACCAGCCATCATATGTTGGTAGAACTCTGGTGGCCGACGCACGGTCTGGCAGGCGTTGCTGATGATGAAATCCAGGCGCGAATGGGTGTTGAGTAACTGCTGACAGAAGGCCTCGACGCTCGGCGTGTGGCGCAGATCGAGGCCGAAAATCTCTAAGCGATGGCTCCACTCCGCGAAGTCGGGCTCTTGTGCGTAGCGCTGCGCGGAATCGCGAGGGAACCGGGTGGTCACGATCAAGTGCGCCCCGCAGCGGAGCAGCTTCAACCCCGCTTGGTAGCCGATCTTGACGCGTCCGCCGGTGAGTAATGCGACGCGACCACGCAGATCCGCTAGCTCCGTGCGCTTGGTGAAGTTCAGTTCGGCGCAGGCCGGGCACATTTGATCGTAGAAATGATGCACCACCGTGTACTTCTGTTTGCAGACGTAGCAATGCTGCGGCTCGATGTGTTCGCGTTCGGCCTCAGCACTTTCTTGCACATCATCTTGCGGCTCGAAGTTTTCCGGCGGGAAGATGTTGGGCGTCGTGAAGACCGGCTTGCGGCGCAGCTGGCGAATCCCGGTTTCATGCAACACCGAATCGACGCGCTCCGTCTGGGCCGCGCTGCGCTCTCGTTCAGCGGCTTTTTGCCTGCGCCGACGGGCGACGGGATCAGGATTGTAGGCCTGCGCGATGGCTAGATGCAGGCGCGCGCGGTCTTCGGCTGGAAGCTGGTCCAGTAGTGTTTTATCAGCAGCGATCCGCTCCAAAAGGTCCGCGGTCGATCGTAGTTGCTCGAGAAACTCCATCCTCTAGGTGTGGCAGCTCGCGAGGCCACGCTTTTCGAGGTACTGCTGATGATAGTCCTCGGCGGGCCAGAACGTAGGCGCGGGAGTAATCTCCGTCACGATGGGGCGCGGAAAGCGCGCCTGTGCGGCGGCGAGCGATGCTCGGGCGTCAGCTTCCTGCTCCGGCGAATGAAAGAAAATCGCGGAGCGATACTGCGTACCGTGATCCGGACCTTGATAATTCAGCGTCATCGGGTTGTGGTTGTCCCAGAAGATTTCCAGTAGATCGCGGTAACTGATGACCTCGGGATCGAAGGTGACCTCGACCACTTCAGCGTGCCCAGTGGTATCGGTGCAGACCTGTTTGTAGGTGGGGTTCACGACTTCCCCGCCCGCGTAGCCCACCTGCGTGGATCGCACGCCAGCGAGCCGCCGGAACGTCGCCTCGACGCCCCAGAAACACCCGGCACCAAACGTGGCTTTCAGCAGAGTGGAGTCCATACCTCAATTGTAGCTAGTCGGCCCTCTCTACGATCACCGCAGTTCCATAGCACAACACTTCGGTCACGCCTTGCATCACCTCGGTGGTGTCATAGCGCATGCCGATAATACCGTTCGCGCCCATCTGCATGGCCTGGTCCACCATCTGGTCGTAGGCTTGCTGGCGCGTCTTTTCGCACAACTCTGTCAGTAGGGTGATATTTCCCCCGACGATCGTTTGCAGGCTGGCCCCGATGGTCCCGAAAATGGAGCGCGAGCGGACGACGATCCCGCGCACCAGTCCCAAGGTCTGGGTCGTGCGGTATCCGTCCAGCGTGAATGCGGTAGTGACGAAATTGTGAGTCATACGTGTCTCCTTAAAAGGCAAAAGGCACGGAACGCGAACTTCGCGCTACCGTGCCTTTTGCCAGTTCCTCTTGCTGCTACTGCTTGCCCATGTACTCCGGAGCCTTCACACGGCCTTCAAAGAAGCCCTTGTTGTTCTCCTCGCACGAATATTCCTGGATCTGCCAGTCGGTGCGCAGCGTGAACACCTTCTTGACCGTCCACGGCTCGGTGTACATTACCGAATCGTCCACAGTGATTTCGTAGTCGATATGTCCTAGGTCGCGCCGGGTGAATTTTTCCGTCAGCACCATTTTGTCGCTGTGCGGATGCCCGTTGGTGTCGATCTTCGTCAAGCCGTTAAAGTTCTTCGTCACGATTACGAGCGTGTCGCCCTCATAGTGGCCGATCGAATCGCCGTACCAAGTGGGAACCTTCCTGGCGTTGAACTCGCGGCCGTCGGTGGGCAAAACCTTGAACCAGGTGTTCTGCTCGTATAGGAATGCGAAAGTATCGTCGGTTTGGACAAACTGCACCGGGTCCGGGCCATTCATAGAACGGTTGTGTCCGAACGGCAGGCAGGAGCCTGTGTAATCGCCCTTTTCAGCGTCGTATTCGTCGAACTCTTTCTTGCCTCGCGGCGTGTAAGGCAGGGGCTTGCCGTACGCTTGTTCGACGTTCTGATTGAATGGCCGCTGCCACACGCCGTTCATGCTCGGCTTACCATTCGCAAGCTTGGGCGCGGGACCTTCCGGCGGAGCGTAGACGGGCGCTTTGCCTTTGCCCTTTGCGGCACCGGGAGCACCCTTGCCCGCACCTGCACCAGCGGGCGGTTGAGCGATCAAGAAAGCGGCGGACGTCAGCAGCACCGCGGCTGCGAATACGATACGGTTCTTCATGAAGATTCCTTCTGACTCCTACTGCCGCAGAATAATGTTGCCGTCTTTATCGGTCACAACGCGCGTGCTGCACGTTTTGGAGCCATCTTTCGCCAGCGAGCCATCGAGCACAATTTCGTCGCCGATCTTGATGGAGTCCTGATAGAAACCTGCGCGCGTCATCGCGTTGGGCGAACCGAGCTCGCACTGCCATTTTTCCGTAGCTCCGCTGGCCATCTTGGCGTCGACATAGATCCACGCATGCGGATTCCGCCAGTCGATCTTAGTCATTTTGCCGGTCAGCTTGACGGGCTTCTTGGTGTCATATTCCGCCGCTAGCGAATGATGAGCCCAGAGCGAACCTGCGCCAAAGGTGGCGAATAAAATTGCAAGGGCGAACAAACGTTGTTTCATAAAACTGACTCCTTCCAACACGCCGGGCGCACCCGGCCACAGTCAAAGATCTTCTCATACTTCATCACTATTGTGGGTGCGGTGCAACCGCCGGGTGGCTAGGCCGGGGGGGTGATTTCGACGGTCGCCGTTAGCGCCGCCAGGGCAGCAGGGCCCGCAGACGCTCGTCTTGCAGAAACAATCCCAGCCAGAGTAGAATCCCGACCACCACCGGCGCGGCAAATGCAGGATCGTGGATGCGCACGTGGGTCGCGGTCGCACCACCTAAGTAGCCCGTGAGCAAGATCGCTCCCAGAACGGAGGTGCGCGGGATGAAATACAGAAGCGAAGAGACAAACGCCGCCACGCCGATGGCCGGAATCACGTCCTCCGGATATCCAAAATTCGCAAACCCTGCGCGCATGTCTTCGGACTGCACGAGCGCAAGGTTGATACCGCTGGTGAGCATGAAAAAGCCTGAGGCCCAGCTCAGCACACGACCGATCCAAATCGTCCTAGTGGACATATTTGGTCTTCCCTTTGTTCGTTTCACAGTTCCACAGTATACTCCGGTGCCCGCGCGTCGACCTTTACACGGCCAAGCCGCTAGAATACTGAAGTCAAGGAGCAGCAATCGATGCGCGTGTTAGTTTGCGTGAAAGCGACGAAAGACAGCGAGGCGGGGGTCATGCCGAGCGAGAAGTTGCTCACCGCCATGGGCAAGTACAACGAAGAGTTAGTGAAAGCGGGCATCATGCTGGGAGGCGAAGGGCTTCATCCTACGTCCAAGGCGAAGCGCGTGCGCTTTTCAAAAGAGGCACCCACCGTCACAGACGGACCGTTCGCAGAGACCAAGGAAGTGATCTCCGGTTTTTGGATATGGCAGGTCCGGTCTATGGAAGAGGCCGTGGAGTGGCTGAAGCGATGCCCGTTCGAGCAGGGAGAGGTCGATATCCGGCCCATCTTTGAAGCGGCCGACTTCGGAGCCGAGTTCACACCGGAGCTTCAAGGGCAGGAGACACGGCTACGCGAGGCAGCGGAGAAGCTGAAACAGAAACCCTCCTGACGATCTGCGACACTGTTGGGCATGGGCGTTCGTGTTGCAGTATTGACGGCGATTGCCGCGGTGTTGAACGTCCATGCCCAGGGTCCCCCGCCTCCGCTGTTCAGCCATTCGTATGTGGAAGCGCTCAACGGCACTCTCGACCTGGAACCGATCGACGTCGCGCGACTCGAACAATCGCTGGCTTCAAATCCCGACGATTTCGCTGCTCGGCTCAGACTCATGGCGTATCAGCGGCGGTCGGATCGCGCCGGGGTTCAGGAAGACCGCACGAAGGTCATCCGCCACACGCTGTGGCTAATCGAGCATCATCCGGATTCTGAAATTCTGCACCTCCGGCCACTGGCCATACGGTCGTGCACAAAGTCAATCGACCATTGCTGATTGGGTCGCGTGGGCACGAAGCCTGGTTGCCCGAAGCGCACCAAACGCTTGCGGCGCTTGCGTTTTACGCTCAGTCCAGCGGCGCGATACACACGGAA
>CALQCC020000043.1 GCA_943328975.2 Bordetella parapertussis
CGAATGCCAGCAACGGGGCGTAGCGTCCGATCTTGTCGCACAACCATCCGAACGCCGGGGTAGCGAACATCGCAGCTAAGAACACGTAGCTGTTCATCGCGCCGGCTGTTGCCAGGCTGAGCCCGTGTACATGTTGAAAGTACTTGATCGAGAAGGTGCTGCGGAACGCAAGGATGACCGCGTAGAAGAGCACGCACAGGATGAGCAGGAACCAGTAGGCGGTGCCGAAGCGGAGTAGATCGGCGAGTACGAAGCGCTCGGCTACGCGAGCTGCTCCCGCGCTCGCATGACGGCGATCAATCCACCAATAGACGATGGCTGCTACGAGCGAAGACGCTGCCACCACCGTTGCGATCACCAGCGGTGGCTGCCAGCCTTGGGCGTAAGCGCCGGCGAACCAGTCGGGCGACATGTCCGCGGAGAACGATCCCGCGCGGCCAATCGCGAGGCTCAAGCCCATGGCGAAGGCGAGGTTACGGCCGGTGAAATACTCCGCGACTGCGGCCAGCGTACTGATGCTAAATGTTTCCGCGCCGATGCCAAACAGCAGACGGCCAGCGGCCATCCCCGTGAAGTTCGGGCTCCATGCGGTGAGCGCGGCACCCGCGAGACACACCGCTGCGGTCCACAGTGTGATGCGAGCCGCGCCGAAACGATCCACAAGCACGCCGCCGACCAGGACCAACACTACGTTCGGCAGACTGTAGATCGCATTGAGCATGCCGATCTGTGTGTCGCTGAAGCCGCGCTGCAGTTGCAGAAGGTCGGCGACAGGGCCGATGGAATCGTAAACGTAGAAGTTGCCGTATTGCGCCGCTGTCACGAGGACGAAGACGAGCCAGGCGATGTTCCGGCTCTGGGTGGTGCCTTCAGAAGGCATGGAAACCATCGCCCGAGTCTAGCATTCTCTCTAGTCTTCGTTGCCGCCGAAGAACCCACCCAACGCGCCGAGCCCGTGGCGTTCATCGCCGCCGCCCCGATAGGGAGCGATCTCTTGTCTCATCTTGGAGAGCGTCATGCTCTGTATGATGACCCGCCCAGGTCCGCGCAACGTCGCCAAAAAGAATCCTTCGCCGCCGAACAACGCGGTGCGAATTCCACCCGCCATTTGAATGTCGTAATCCACGGTCTCCTCGAACGCGACGACCGATCCGGTGTCTACTTGCAACACTTCTCCCGCGGCGAGCTGAAACTCGACAAAGTCGCCGCCGCCGTGGATGAACACCGTGCCGGGTCCCGTGAGCTTTTCCAGGATGAAGCCTTCGCCGCCGAAGAATCCCGCGCCTAACTTTCGCACCAACGCGATGTTGAGCTGGGTTGTAGCTTGCGCTACCAGGAAACTGTCGCGTTGGACGAAGATGCTTTGTCCGCCGACCAAATCAAATGCCTGAATGCGTCCGGGGTAGCTGCCGGCGAACCCAACTTCTCCCGTGCTGGAGGCGCGGAAATACGTCAGGAACAGCGATTCGCCCATCATCTTGCGCTTCACCGCGCCCAGCAGTTTCTCGCCAAACGTCTCGCCGCTCATGCGCGTTTCCCAAGAGACTTGCGGTTGTTTGTAGACCATCTTGCCGGCTTCGGCGAACAACTCTTGTCCCGGCTTCAGTTTGATGCGGATGATCTGTAGGTTGTCGCCTTGAATCGTATACTCCAGCGGTTCGTGGCTAACGGGAACGGGCGCGGCATAATCCGCGGTCTGCGCCGGGGCGCTTCCCATCTGTGTTCCACAGCGCGTACAAAAACGGGCGGTATCCGCCACCTGACTTCCGCAATTCGTGCAAAACGCCATGCTCGCTCCTATGTAAGTTCAAACTCGTCGCCGCGCGACGGTTGTACTGCTTCAATTCCAAACTCGCTGTGGATTCTGTTCGACAACGCCGCGCCCTGACCGGGATCGCCGTGTACCAGGAAGACCTTCTTCAGTCCCGGCGTGATCGGCCTCATCCATTCGATCAATTCGCCTTGATCCGCGTGCCCGCTCAATTCATCCAGGACCGCGACCTCCGCGCGCAGGCGCACCGGTTCGCCGAAGATCGGGACCTCGGCGTGACGTTCCAGGATCTTGCACCCGAGGGTGTTCTCAGCCTGATAGCCAGTGATCAAAACCGTATTTCGCGGGTCGGAGATATTGTTACGAAGGTGATGTAGCACGCGTCCTGCTTCACACATGCCGGATGCCGCCAGCACGATGAAGGGTCCACGGAGGTCATTCAGTTTCTTTGATTCGTTAGCGTCGCGAACATATGTCAGCCGGCTGAAGCCAAACGGATCGTCGCCGCCAGTCAGGAACTTTCTCGCCTCTGCGTCATAGCATTCGGGATGTTTGCGGAACACCTCCGTGGCATTGATCGCCAGCGGGCTATCGACGTACACGGGCAGTGATGGCACGCGCTTTTCGTCCATCAATTGGTGCAGTAACATCACCAATTGCTGCGTTCGACCCACCGCGAAGGCGGGAACAATCAAGCGTCCACCGCGCCGAGCCGTGCGGTTTACAACCTCCGCAAGTTTGTCCGACGCGTCCGTGATCGTCTGATGAAAGCGATCCCCATACGTGCTCTCCATGATCAAGTAGTCCACTGGCGGCGGGGACTGCGGGTCGTGCAGGATCGGCAAACCGTGCCGTCCCACGTCGCCGGAGAAACAAAGCTTGAGTCCGTCTGCCTCCATCACGACCGAGGAAGATCCCAGCATGTGGCCGGCGTCGTAACTCTTGAACTTCACGCCGGGCGCAATATTCTGTTCCTCACCCAGCGGCGCGCTACGAAAGAGCTGGAATGTATTCTCGGCGTCGACCATACTGTACAGGGGCGCGCATTCGCGGTCGTCTCGGCCTATCTTCTTGCGATACTCTCGCCGGCGGTTGCAGAACTCGGCGTCTTTCTCTTGGATGAACGCGGAATCCGCGAGCATCGCCAGACACAAATCGATGGTTGCCGGCGTCGTGTAGATGGGGCCGGAATATCCATTGCGTACAAACGTCGGCAGATTGCCGCTATGGTCAATGTGTGCGTGAGAAAGGATCACGCCATCGATGCTGGAGACGGGAAACGGAAACTGGCTATTGCGTTCCCAGGCCTCCTGGCGTCGCCCCTGATACAAGCCGCAGTCGAATAAGAAACGTTTGCCGGCGGCCTCCACATGATGCATCGATCCCGTTACAGTCTTTGCGGCACCCCAGAAAGTGAGTTTCATTGGACTACAATCACTATACGATGCGCGCCTCGCTCTTGTTCCTGCTAACTGTTGCCACCGCCTTTGCCCAGAAGAAGCCCGTCACGCTGCAAGCTCTGGAGGAGGTTGCGGGGCTAACGCCCACGGGTGCGCGTGGTGGTCCCGTGGCATGGTCGCCCGACGGCACGCGGTTCCTGTATCGACAGGGCACCAAACTAATGAAGTTCGAGGCCGCCACTCAAACGTCAACGGAATTGCTCGACGCAGCCACTCTTCCGGCGGCAAAGGACACGCCACTCCAAGCGCCTCAGCCCTTTGAATGGGAAAATCGTCGCGTCACCGAATCGCCCGTTCAGTGGTCCAGCAAGGGAGACAAAATCCTATACGCGACCGGCGGCGAAATGTTCCTCATCGACGCAAACACCGGCTCCCCCACGCGTCTGCCCGTTTCTTCAGCGCGCGATCCGAAGTTCTCGCCGGATGGCAAGATGGTCGCGTTCCGGCAAGATTGGGACCTGTACACGCTCGATCTTGATTCCAACAAGCGGCAGCGCCTCACGAGCAACGGAAGCTTGACGCTGCGCAATGGGGGCGTGGATTGGGTCTACCCGGAAGAGCTCGATCTTGGGACGGCCTACTGGTGGTCGCCTGACTCGAAGTCCATCGCGTATCTCCGCTTCGATCTCAGTGGCGAGCCCATTTATCCCCACGCCGACTTGCGCCGCGAACGCGCTCTCGCCGAACCCCAGCGCTATCCGCAAGCAGGCGAGCGCAATCCCGACGTCCGGCTAGGCGTTGTCTCCGCAAGAGGCGGCTCTACACGTTGGTTCGACGCCGGCAATATGGTCTGGGAGTATTTGATCGCGCGTGTGACGTGGACGCCTGACTCAAAGAAACTCTACGTCGTCCGTCCCAATCGTGTGCAGAGCCGACTGGAACTACTGGCTTACGATGTCGAATCGCGCAAAACGGCAAAGGTTCTCGAAGAGTCGGACCTCTATTGGGTCAACGTAGAAGGCGAGCCGCGGTTCGTGAAGGAGGGCTCGCAATTCTTGTGGCTCAGTGAGCGCGACGGGTTCCGTCATATTTACGTCTACTCCGCTGATGCCAAGTTGATCCGCCAGCTTACGAGCGGACCCTGGGAGGTTACCTCCATCGATGGCGTTGACGAGGCCACTGGCGTTGTCTACTACACGTCCAGCGAGCCCAGTCCGCTTGAGCGCCACGCTTATATGATTGGTCTCGATGGTCAAGGAAAGCGCCAGCTCAGTTCTGGAGCCGGTACCCACACGGTCACACTGGGACCCAAGGGCAATTACTTCTTGCACACGTATTCCTCCACTGCCTCACCGTCGCGCGTAACGCTCCATACCGGGGACGGCCGGGAGTTGGCCGTGTATCGTGAATCCGATCGCCGTGTGCCAGACCAATACAACATTCTGCCCACCGAAGTTTCCAGCTTTCGCGGTCCTGACGGGACAATGTTGCACGCCCGTCTCATCCGGCCAGCGAGCTTCGATCCTGCGAAGAAATATCCCGCAGTGGTTCTCGTTTACGGAGGACCTGGAGCGCAGGGTGTACGCAACGCCTGGCTCGGCGCGGACTTCGATCAAGTCCTGGCGAATGCGGGCTTCGTTGTCTGGCAAGTGGATAACCGAGGCTCGGCTGGTCGCGGACATGCGTTTGAGGCGCCAGTATTTCGTAACTTTGGCCCCACCGAACTGGCCGACCAAGTGGCCGGAGTGCAGCATCTTGTTTCGCTCGGCTTTGTCGATCCTGCACGCGTTGGCGTGCGCGGCTGGAGCTACGGCGGATTTATGACGTTGAACGCTCTGCTTAATGCGCCGAATACATTTCGTGCTGGAGCCGCCGGAGCCCCCGTGACGGACTGGCGCACCTACGATACGATCTACACCGAACGCTACATGGGCTTGCCGGAAAAGAACGCGGATGGCTACAAGAATACGGCCCTGCCGCAGCGCGCCGCGAACCTCAAAGGCAGCCTGATGATCCTGCATAACTACGAGGATGACAACGTGCTCTTCCAGAACTCGCTGCAGATGATCGATGCGCTAGAGCGGGCAGGGAAGCAGTTCGATTTGGTGCTCTATACGCAGAAAGCGCACGGCGTCACCGGACCCGAAGCCCAGCACGTGAACGCTGCGATGCTCGGCTTCTTTGAACGCAATCTAAAGTAACGCGCTATTCGATTACAACTGCATAGTCGGTCCAGCAGAATTCGTCGAGACTCGCTGGATTCGGCAAGGGCTGGGCTTGGGGCGGATTCGCCTGTTGATACTTGGGATCGAGGATCTTCGCGATCTCGTCGCGCATGTCTTCCAGGTGTAGACGCGTTTCCCGATCCGCAGTGCGGAGCAGTGCCGCTTTCGTTGTGGCAGCGATGGATTGCAGTTCGCCACGCAGCATGGGCCGCTGATCATCGGTCGCGCGCTGGTTTCCGTTGAGACGCGTCGCCACCAAGTCCAGATATGCCCGTTGCAGGTTGCGCCGGTAGGCATCGATCTTCACGCGCGTCTGTGAAAGCTCGCCAAAGATACCTTGTCTCACGTCGGCTAGAAATTCTGTTGGAGTGTACGCGGCTGGTCCGTCCACTGCCTCTTGCTCCACCAGTCGTGCGAAGCGCGGAGCCGACATCACGTTGGTCAACACTCGCAACTGCGCCGCGCGAATCCGAGCCATCGTTCCTGCCGGTTCGATGCGACGCAACAACTCCGGCTTGAGGAACATCGCTGGAGTTTTGAACGCCTGTTCATTCAGGAACTTTACCGCTTCCTTCTGCCGAGCCTTCGGCACTGACGTAAAGCGCACGCCTGTCTGGCCACCATGTTTGTCCTGCGAATCCGAGCCGCCGATGATGGCTGCCACGTGATTCAATTCCGTGGACCATTGCCCCAGCGCGCGCCCATAGACTTGCTCCAAGTCAGACCAGTCTTCGCCTTCGTGCGTGGTGGCCGCGAGTAGGTTGTCCATCGCCCGAGCCAGATTCTTCAAGCCCAGGCCCGTCGCCAATACGGCGTTGCTGTCGCCCACGGCTTCGGTGTTCTCTCCCGGATCGGCTCCATCGGCCCCTTCCGTCGAGAATCGTAACCACGGGGTGGCGTCCTGCTCCCGAGCCCACGCGTTCAGCACTTTCGTTTCTTCATCCGAAGACTTTGCTTCGGGAATAGGCGCGTAGCCCCAGTGAATCGAATACTTGTCATACGGTCCGATACCCGGAATCAGCAGCTTCGGATCGATCTTGTCTTCCGGCTGCACCAAGTAGTCGAAGCGCGCGTAGTCCATGATGGTCGGCGAGAAGCCCATCGTCTTCAGCCATTCGGGATCGCGCAATTTCTCCGCCGGGTAATTCGCGCTCGCCTTCATATTGTGTTGCAGACCCAGCGTGTGACCCACTTCGTGCGCTGCCACAAACTGGAGCAGTTCGCCCATCAAATCGTCCGGCAGCGGGAGCTTGCTTGCACGCGGGTCCAGCGGACCTACTTGAAGGAAATACCAGTCGCGCACCAGGTTCATGACGTTGTGATAGAACTGAATGTCCGCGTCCAGGATCTCACCCGTGCGCGGGTCTGAGATGTGTGGACCGCTGGCGTTCTCGGTGGTCGAAGGCAGCCAGCGAATCACCGAATAACGGGCGTCCTCCGCGCTCCAGTTGGGATCTTCTTCGGCGGATGGAGCCTCTTTCGCGAGAATCGCATTCTTGAAGCCTGCTGCTTCAAACGCTGGTTGCCAGCTCTCAATGCCTTTCTTGATGTAGGGAATCCAGGCCTTCGGCGTCGCCGGGTCCACGTAGTAGACGATCGGCTTCACAGGTTCTGAAATCGCAGCCGCCGGATCTTTCTTCTCCAATCTCCAGCGAGCAATGAACGTGCGTTTTTCCGCGCGATGCTCCGGCCGGCTGAAATCGATGTTCGACGTGGAGAAGTAGCCAACTCGAGAATCCGCCAAGCGAGCCTTCATCGGCTCCTCCGGAAGCTTGACCATACTGAAGTGCATCGTCACCGTGCCCGACCCCGGCTGCATCACTTGTTGCTGGGCACCGCCTCGACCACCGCCGTTGCCGTCCACAGGATTCGTATAGGTCTGCGTTGCTTCCGCTTCAATGTTCGTTGGATAGGCCGTGATCTTGTCGATGAACGTGCGCTGGTTGTCCATGCCACGTCCGCGTACTGTATTGCGTCCGCTCATCTCGGGAACATCGGTGGTGAACAAGCGGCTCACCTCGATGACAGGAGCCTCGTCTTTACCGAACGCCTCAATGTTGAACGCCATCAGGATCGCCGGAGTATTCGCGTTCTGCACGGCCTTCGCGATCTCAGACTTTGGATCGGCCGTGATGTCGAAGTTGATGTTGCGCAGGAACACGCGATTCTCGCGCCGTTCCCAGCGAACCACCAAGGCATCCACAACCCGCCCGCCGTAGCCGGCACCGATGGTGTTACGTGCGATTTGCCCTTCCAGGAGAAAATCCTTGCCCAACTCCGAAACCGGAATCTCGTAGTAGTAACAGGTGCTGATGTGGTGCACCTTGAAGATGCCTTCCTGCGTCTTCACGTCCGCCCGGATCACGACGTCGTAAGCGCGTGGCGCCGCGGCCGTGCAGGGAGGCGTTGCCGCCGCTCCGCCACCCCGACCGTTGCCGCCAGGCGCCGGCTTCGCAGGTTCCGCTGCGGGCGCAGGCGTGGGTGCGGGGGCCGGAGTCTCGGGCGCAGGCGCGGGCGCGGGTTCGTCTTGAGCGTGCAGTACGGGCACCAGGAGCAGCGCAGCAGCCAGCAACAAATGTTTCACGAACACCTCCAAGAATCGGCAGTCACCAAAGTGGTGCCTTTATGATCGGTCATTTTATCAACTTGTTACAGTGAATACATGAAGACCCGGATCCTGGCCCTATGCGTCACCGCTCTCTTTCTATCCGGCCAGACCCGAACGGTCACGGATGCCGAGGTCCAACGCGTCCATCGCTCGGTCCTTCTGATCGATACCCATAATGATGTTCCCTGGCGGGTTGTGGACGGTTTTGATTTCGGGTCGAAGACCGGCGAGTGGCATACGGATTTGACGCGGCTGAAGGCTGGAGGTTTGGGCGCCGTCTTTTTCGTCGCCTACGTCTCGGGCGATTACGTGGAAGGAAACCGCGCCGCCCATCGCACCTTGCAGTTGATTGACACGATTCGGCACGACATCATTGGGCGCTTCCCCAACGATTTCGCTCTGGCCACCAGCGCCCGCGAAATCGAGCAAGTCCGCAAGGACGGAAAGATTGCAGCGCTGATCGGGATCGAAGGCGGGCATGCGATTGAAGACGACCTGGGGCTGCTGCGCCAATATTACAACCTCGGCGCGCGCTACATGACGCTGACGCATACCAACACCAACAACTGGGCCGATTCATCGGGTGACGCTACAAAGACGGGCGTGAAACATCACGATGGACTCTCGGATATGGGCAAGCAAGTGGTCCGGGAAATGAACCGGCTCGGGATGATGGTGGATATTTCCCACACTTCTGACGCGACGTTTGAAGACGCGCTAGCCGTGAGTACTGCCCCGATCATCGCGTCACACTCCTCCTGCCGCGCGCTTGCCAACCATCCCCGCAATCTGACCGACGCGATGATCGTCGCTCTCGCGAAGAAGGGTGGAGTGGTCCAAATCAACTTCAACTGTAACTTCCTGTCGGAGAAGTTCCGCGCCGCGCAGGCCGCCGAGGAACCCCGACTGGAGGCGCGCTTCAAGCAAGTGACGGCGGGAAAGAAGATGAGCGAGGCTGAAATAGATGGCACCTACCAGCGTCTTCGTTTAGAGATGAACCTGACGCGCGCCAGCTTATCCGATGTGGTGGACCACATCGACCATGTCCGCAAGATCGCTGGGATCGACGCTATTGGCATCGGCAGCGATTTCAATGGCATCACGTGCGCTCCGCAGGGCCTGGACGATGTCTCCAAGTTCCCCAACCTCACCCGCGCGCTGCTGGAGCGCGGTTACTCCGAAGCGGACATTCGAAAGATCTACGGCGGAAACTTTCTCCGCGTGATGCGAGCGGTAGAAACCGCGGCAGGGAAATAGTATGAAGAAATTCTTCGTAACGATGGTGGCGGTGCTGGCGTTGGCTGGTTGCAAGAGAACCACCCCTGGCGCCCTAGTGGATCCGGCGCTCAGTACTCTGGTGCCTGCCGACACCACCATGCTGGTCGGTATCCGTGTCGAGGACCTCCTCAAGACGCCGATCTATAAAAAGTATTTAGCTGACCGTGCGATCGCTCCCTTGGATGAGTTCTCGCAGCAATTCGGGATTGATCCCCGCAAGGATCTGTGGGAACTGCTGTTCGTCTCCAACGGCAAGGAAAACGTAGTGCTGGGACGTGGCCGGTTCCCCAGCGAACCCGACCAGCGCTTTCCCAGCGAGCTACAGGGCGCGACCCGTACAAAATATCGCGGCTACACATTGATCGGGAACGATCAGACTTCCGTCATGCTGCTGGGTGGCAGTGTTGCGGGCGCAGGTGACACTGCGGGCTTGAAGCGTATGATCGATACTCGCGATAAAACTAACGGTCCTCCGGCGATTCTTGCGGAGCGTATGAAAGAAATCCCGGTTACCGCCGGCGTGTGGTCCGTGTACGCGGGAGCTCCGATTTCTCTACCGCCCAACGCCTCGGCGAACATGGGGAACATGGTGAAGGTACTCAACTCGATCCAGTCCGGCGCGTTCTATCTCGATCTGAACAACAACATCTCAGGCAAAGCGACCGGTATTGCGGCGACGGATCAAGGCGCGAAAGAGTTGCATGATTCACTGCGGGGATTGTTGGGATTGGCTCGGCTGATGGGGGCGAAGGACGACGTGAAGATGCAGCGTTTGTTCGACGGCCTGCGCATCACCTTGGATGCGCGCAACGTGAACCTTTACGTTGAAGAGCAAGAAGACGCGATCACAACGATACTGGACTTCATGACCGGAGGGGCTTTAGGGCGGGGACGTCCAGCGGTCCCCGCCCTAAAGCGTTAAGCGCTTATTGCACTACCGGCAGAGTGGCGGGTTGGCCGTCGCTGTTCGGGGTGCAATTCGGATGGCCGAAGCCGCCGGTGCTCTTGCCGTTGCCGCCGATGTCGAAGATCATGTTGTCCGGGCGATTTGCGTCGCCGGACACACCACCAACGGTGAGCAGGTTATCCAGGTTTAAGTTGTCGCGCACGCGCCATGCGATGCGGTGATCCGCACAAGATGTGTCGCCGCTGACGCCGACTGCGCCAATGACCTTGCGGCTGGCGCTGTAGAGTCCCAAGCCGCCGCCGAACACGTTCACGCCACCGATCTTGGAACCCACCATGGGGTCATTCGGTCGGCCATAGTTGGCGGATGGACCCTGGTAGGCCACTGCGGTGTTCACAGGGTTGCTCTCTTGCAATCCGAATAGGCTGCCGCCTGGTTGCACGGCCGAGTAAAGATTCGCCGTCGAAAGCGCCAGTTTATCGAGGCTGAACGAGTTCGCGGTATTCGCTTTCTGCGCCGAGATTACGCGGCTGCCAGGCCACTGGCCGCCACGGTCCGCTCCAGAGTAGGCCACGGCACAGACGACGCCGTCGCGGTCCACAACAGTGCCCCACATGTCCAAATTCAAGCCCGTGCCCTCATCGGCGACGGCCTTGTCCAAAGCCGATTTCAGCTGGTTGTAGTTCGGTAGTTCGCGGCAGTTGTTGCCCCCGTTCGGGTCGGCGAGGAAGCCGCGGAGAATGCCCGAGCCCCCGAAGCCTTGGGCCATCGACGCGACCGGCAACGCGGTGGCGCAGAATGCAATTGCAATTGCGTTAGAAAATTTCATCAGTGAATACTCCGTCATTAGGATAGAACGCAAGTTGTCCAAACACCTGCATTACATGAGCAGTATGCGCGACGATTCAGACGCAGGGGAACTGCTTAAGGAAAGAAAAAAGTGAAGGAAAAGTGCAGGTGTGATTCGTTCGGGTGGGCCCATGAGGGCGCCCACCCGAACGATGACTAGCGGGGTGTTACTGCACTGCGGGCAGCGTGTTGGGCACGCCGTCCTGAGCAACGCTCAAGCAATGCGGATGGCCGAAACCACCTGCGCTCTTGCCCGTGCCGCCGTTCGGATTGTCCGTTACGTCGAACACCATGTTGTCGGGACGCTGCGGATCGCCCGAGACGCCATTTACGGTCAACACGTTGTCCAGGTTCAGGGTGTCACGCACGCGCCAGCCGATGCGGTGATCGGCGCACGATGTGTCGCCACTGACGCCCAGGCCGCCAATTACCTTGCGGCTCGCGTTGTAGAGCCCAAAGCCACCGCCGAAGACATTTACGCCTCCGATTGCCTTGCCCACCATGGGATCGGTCTTCGTGCCGAACTTTGCAGCCGGTCCCTTATAGGCAACGCTCACGTCCACCGGGTTGCTTTCCTGCAGGCCGTACAAGCTGCCGCCGGGTTGCGTGGGGCTAAATAGGTTTGCCGTGGAGAGTGCCAATCCGTCTAGGCTGAACGAGTTAGCGGTGTTCGCCTTCTGCGCGGAAATCACGCGGCTACCAGGCCACTGCGCGCCACGATCAAAACCGGAGTACGCAACGGCGCAGACGATTCCGTCACGATCGACAATGGTTCCCCACATGTGCAGGTTCAGTCCCGAACCTTCCGCTGCCACGGCCTGATCCAGGGCGGGCTTCAATTTGTCATAGCCGGGAAGATCCTTGCAATCGGCCCACATCGTGGCCGGCGCGAGCGCGCTCAGCGCCAGTAGCATTGTCTTTGAATAAAACTTCATAATTCTCTCCTTGAATTTTGTTGCGATTCCTCTAGTATAGTGGGCAGGTTCTCTATGCGTCTGGCAATCGTTATCGTACTCACGTGTGGGTTTTCATCTGCGCTGGACCTGCGCTATTGGATCGAACCCTGCACCCGTCCCGAGACGCGCTGCATGGCGCAGGATCCGCAGATGGCGCAGTGGGCACTCGAAGATTGGCAGCGATCCGCCGAAGGAAAGTTGCACCTGGAGAAGACTACGGATATCCGGCGCGCGAATATTCGTGTGCGTTGGGCCTCGCAAAACGAAGGTCTGTATGGCGAAGCTCGACCGTTTATCGAAGACGGAATCCGCGGAGCTGAAGTCTACGTGTTGCCTGACCTGAGTGCCATGGGTCGCGATATTTCCGCCGCGACACGAACGGATGCATTGCTGCGCGATGCGATCGTCTATCTAACGTGCCTGCACGAAACGGGACACGCGTTGGGGTTGGCGCATACGGACGCGTTCCCGGATATCATGTACACCTTCACAGCGGGTGGCAACATCCCGGAATACTTCGGGCGTTTCCGCCGACGGTTGATGACGCGAGAGGACATCGCAAAAACGTCCGCAATCTCGCCGCAGGATCACGACAGATTGCTGGCTGTGTTGGTGCGCCAGTAATTGAGGTTCTGTGCGAGTAATTCCTGACACAGAGCCGCGACGGTCAGGGAGCGGATAGACCGAACAATCCTAGTGCTTCGGCACCGGAATCGCGTCGCCCAGGTTCATCGATCCGCCGCCTTCACTGACATAGTTGCGGTTCCACGCCGGCAATTTCACAGTGACGTCGCCCTTCACAACTGCCATGCAGGCAAGCCGCGAATGGATCGTTAGATCCGCTGCTGTGTCCAGCCGGTCCATTTCATCGTCGTCTGCTTCGGAAAGGTTCGCTTCGCCGGCCGTTACGATGACGTGGCACGTGGTGCACGCACACTTGCCGCCGCATGCGTGTTCCACCGGGATTTTGAAATGCATGGCGACATCGAGCAGCGATTCCGGTTTCCCATGCTCGTCGTAGGGCAGCTTTCCGGATTCAAACTCAACAGTCTTGTCGCCTTCTTCTCCGAAATTCGTGAATGTAACCTTTGGCACCCCTTCATTGTAGCTGGCATACTGAAAGATTCCATGTTTCATCTACTTGAGAAGCGAATTGCCGATGCTTTTGCCGCCCACGTTCCGGGCACGGTGCAGACGGAGCAACCGAAACAGACCTCATTCGGAGAGATTGCGGTTCCAGCTGCGTTCCAGTTGGCGCGGACGCTGAAGAAGCCGCCCAAGGTGATCGCGGCGGAGTTAGCCGAAGCAGTGGGCAAGATCGACGGCGTCGCGTCGATGGAGATCGCGGGCAACGGCTATATCAACGTCCGTCTGGATCGCGGCGCGTACGGCGTTGCTGCGCTCAAGCGTGAGTCCATCGTTGGTAGTGGCACGGCGGAAAAGACGATCGTCGAGCATACCAACATCAATCCGAACAAAGCCGCGCACATCGGACACCTTCGTAATGCGGTCTTGGGCGATACGTTCGTGCGCATGTTGCGCGCCACGGGCCAACAGGTGGAGGCGCAGAACTATATCGATAACACCGGCGTCCAAGTTGCCGACGTTGTGGTGGGGTTCGAGCATTTGGAAAAGAAGACTGCCGCCGACGTTCGCGCGTTGCTCGCAGATCCTGCTGTACGCTTCGACTACCTGTGTTGGGACCTCTACGCTCGTATGTCGCAATACTACGCCGAACATCCCGAAGCGATCGAGTGGCGCAAGGACACGCTGCACAAGATCGAACACGCAGAAGGCGAGACAGCCGCGCTGGCCCACACCGTCGCTGATGCGATCGTACGCGCGCATTTGAAGACGATGTATCGGTTGAATATCGAGTACGACGTGCTGCCGCGCGAAAGCGAAATTCTCCACCTACAGTTTTGGGCGACCGCGTTCGAGCAGTTGAAGGAACGCAAGGCGATCTACCTCGAAACCGAAGGCAAGAACAAGGGCTGCTGGGTAATGCCGGGGTCCGCGTTCCGAGAGGCGGCATCGAACGAAGACGGCGACGACGATGCCGGCAAGGTCATCGTACGTTCCAACGGCACGGTCACCTACGTCGGCAAGGACATCGCCTACCAGTTGTGGAAGTTCGGCCTGCTAGGCAAGGACTTCTTCTATCACTTGTGGCACACCTACCCGGATGGCCACAAAGTGTGGGCCTCCACGACCGAACCTCAGGCGGGCGCTCCCAAGTTCGGCGGCGGCACACGCGTTTACAACGTCATTGATTCACGGCAGTCTTACTTGCAGGACGTCGTGGTCGCGGGGTTGAAGGCACTCGGTTACACGCAGCAGGCCGAGGCGAGCATTCACTTCTCCTACGAAATGGTCGCGCTGTCACCGCGCACTTGCGTCGAGATGGGCGTCGAACTATCGGACGAAGACAAGAAGCGTCCTTATGTCGAAGTCTCCGGCCGCAAAGGCCTAGGCGTGAAGGCGGACGATCTTATAGACAAATTGATCGACAAGGCGCTGGACGAAGTAGGTTCGCGCAATGCCGAGCAGGCCGAAGCGTCGCGGCTGAAGGTCGCTACGCAGATCGCGGTGGGTGCGCTGCGCTACTTCATGTTGAAGTACACGCGCAATTCGGTCATCGCATTCGATTTCGGTGAAGCGTTGGCCTTCACGGGCGAGACCGGCGTTTACGTCCAATACGCGACGATCCGCACGCGTAAGATCCTACGCAAATTTCTGGACAGCGGGCAAGCGATGCCGGATTTCGCGGCAGTGCTCACGGCCGAAGTCATGGGCCGACAACTCGCGGACGAAAACTGCTGGCAGTGTCTTCTCGATGCCTCGAAAATGGAGGCCGCCATCGAACGCGCGGTCGCCAGCGGCGAGCCCTCGCATGTAGCGCGCTACGCCTTCCAGCTCGCCCAGTCCTTCAGCGGTTTTTACGACAAATTTCAAGTAGTGACGGAGCCCGACGCCGAAAAACGCGCGTTTCTGCTGTGGCTCACCACTTACTTCAGCGAACAGCTCGAACGGACCCTGGGCGTGCTCGGCATCGAAGTACCCGAGTACATGTAAAATAAAAATATCCATGACAAGTCAGAATTCCTTCGGAGCTGCGGGCGAACTGCGCGCGGGCGGCCGTTCTTACAAGATTTTCCGTCTCTCCGCCCTTGAGAAATCGGGCGTAAATTTGGCGCGGATTCCGTTTTCCATCAAGATTCTTTTGGAGAACCTACTGCGCTCTGAAGACGGCACCACGGTAAAGAAGAGCGACATCGAATACGTCGCCAAGTGGGACCCTTCCTCCCCCGCTCAGGAAATCAATTTCCGCCCCGCCCGCGTCCTGCTGCAGGATTTCACGGGCGTTCCGTGCGTGGTCGATCTCGCTGCTATGCGTGACGCCCTCGCGAAGATGGGTGCCGACCCGAAGAAGGCCAACCCTCTCATCCCTGTGGATCTTGTCATCGATCACTCCGTGCAAGTAGATCACTTCGGCACCAAAGACGCGTTCGCTCAGAACGCGTTGATCGAGTTCCAGCGTAACCAGGAGCGCTATTCGTTCCTTCGCTGGGGCCAGTCCGCGTTCCAGGATTTCCGCGCCGTTCCGCCCGATACCGGCATCGTACACCAGGTCAATCTCGAATACCTCGCACCAGTCGTGTTCGTCGACAAAGAAGGCACAGCCTATCCCGACACCGTCGTCGGCACCGATTCGCACACCACCATGATCAACGGCCTGGGCGTCGTTGGTTGGGGCGTGGGAGGTATCGAAGCGGAAGCTTGCATGTTGGGCCAGCCCGCGACCATGCTGTTGCCGCAAGTGGTCGGCTTCAAGCTCGTCGGCAAGTTGCCGGAAGGCACCACCGCCACCGACCTTGTCCTCACCGTCACGCAGATGTTGCGCAAGAAGGGCGTCGTCGGCAAGTTCGTCGAATTCTACGGCGAAGGCCTGGCAGCATTGAGCCTCGCCGATCGCGCGACCATTGCGAACATGGCTCCTGAGTACGGCGCCACCATCGGCGTGTTCCCGATTGACGAAGCCACGCTCGACTATCTGCGTCTCAGCAACCGCCCGCCGGAACTGATCGAACTGGTGGAAGCCTACGCGCGCGAGCAGGGCCTGTTCCGTATCGACGGCGCACCGGAGCCTGTCTACACCGACACGTTGTCGCTCGACCTCAGCACCGTAGTTCCTTCACTGGCCGGTCCGAAGCGCCCGCAGGATCGCATCAATCTGCCGGACGTGAAGAAGAACTTCCTCGAATTCTTGAACGCTGCTCCGAAGAAATCGGGCGAAGTTTCGGACGGAAGCGTTGTCATTGCCGCCATCACCAGCTGCACGAACACCTCGAATCCTTCGGTGATGATTGCGGCCGGTCTAGTTGCGAAAAAAGCCGTTGCCCGTGGATTGAAAGTGAAGCCGTGGGTGAAACCCAGCCTCGCTCCTGGTTCCAAGGTGGTGATGGACTACCTGACAGACGCGGGCGTTGTACCAGCTCTGGATGCGCTCAAGTTCAACCTCGTCGGCTACGGTTGCACAACGTGCATCGGGAACAGTGGCCCGCTGCCTGAAGAAGTCGCTGCCGAAGTGACGGGCGCAAAACTGACCGTTGCCTCTGTGCTCTCCGGGAACCGCAACTTCGAAGGCCGCGTGAACCCGTTGGTGAAGGCGAACTATCTCGCTTCGCCGCCTTTGGTTGTTGCTTACGCTCTGGCCGGTCGTGTGGATCTCGATCTCGCGACTGAAGCCATCGGGCAGGGAACGAATGGCCAGGATGTCTTCCTCCGCGACATCTGGCCGACCACACAAGAAGTCCAAGACGCGGTGAAGAAGTCCGTCCGCAAAGAGATGTTCGCCAAGCAGTACGGCGAAGTATTCAAGGGCGACGCGATGTGGGCGGCCATCAAGGTTCCCGCAGGCGACCGTTATGCGTGGGACGAAGCATCCACCTACATCAAGCGAGCCCCCTACTTCGATGCGATGGTCGATCCGGCCACGCACGTGAAGGATTTCGCGGGTGTCCGCACGCTCGCCGTGCTGGGCGATTCCGTTACCACCGATCACATCTCTCCCGCCGGTAACATCGCGAAGGACAGCCCCGCCGCCACCTACCTGATGTCGCTGGGTGTGAAGCCCAACGACTTCAACTCCTACGGAGCGCGCCGCGGCAACCACGAAGTGATGACGCGCGGAACGCTGGCGAACATTCGCCTGCGCAACCTGATGGCTCCCGGTACCGAAGGCGGCTGGACCAAACACGTCCCCTCCGGCGACCAGACCACCATCTATGACGCCTCGGTGCGCTACCAGAACGACGGCGTGCCGCTGCTGATCATCGCAGGCAAGGAGTACGGCACCGGCTCCTCGCGCGACTGGGCCGCCAAGGGCGTGCTCCTGCTCGGCGTGAAGGTCGTCATCGCGGAAAGTTTCGAGCGTATCCACCGGTCGAACCTGGTCGGTATGGGCGTGCTCCCGCTGCAATTCATCGAAGGTCAGACCCGCGAATCGCTCGGCTTGACCGGCTTTGAAACGTACACCTTCGAAGGCGTCAAATCCGCAGTCGATTCCAGCGGCAAGACCCGCGTCAAGGTCACGGCCACGCTAGACGGCCAGACCAAGGCGTTCGAAGTCCTCGCCCGTGTGGATACGCCGGTGGAAGCCGATTACTACCGCAATGGCGGCATCCTGCCGTTCGTGTTGAAGCAACTAGCGCGGTCGTAGACGAATCCGCATTCGTCCAAACGTGGGGGTGGTTCTACCGCCCCCGCTCGCCAATCTCGCCCAAGATCCGATCCAGAGCCGCTTCCTCCACCGGCCTCGCCAACAAGAACCCGCCGTTTTGTTCCAAGCTCGTCGCCAGTTCCTGGTTGTAGCCTTCACTGATCAAGACAAACGCGCCCACCGACTCGCGCACGCGCTCCAGGAACTCGCTCCAACCACCGCGACCCGCCCGGGCTGTCCAGAACACCGCATCGAACCGCAAGCGCGGTGCCACATCGACCGCTTCCTCGCCTGCCACCGGCACCACTCTATGCCCGCGCGAACTCAGCAGCTTCAGCAAAGGTCGGTTGGCTCCGGGCTCATGATCCACCAACATCAAGGTCAGCGGTCGCACCTGCTGCACCGGAGCCGGTGCCTTGGGTCTATCCGTCGCCCTGCCCACGCACGGCAGCAGTACTTCAAACGCAAACACGCCCGCGCGCCGATGGACCTTGATCTCGCCCCCGTGCGTCTGCACAATGCTGCGGCACACATCCAGGCTGAGCGCCCCGTCTAACTTTTCGGTCTCATACGCTTCCCCCGCGGGATCCACGCCCGGCGGCGGAACGTAGCTGATCTCAATGCGTGCTTGGCCCTGTATCTCACTGCTCTTGAGCGTGACGCTACGGGCTGGCGACTCGGCAGCCTTGCGTTCCACGTCCATCAGCAAGGTCAGGAACACTTGTTCCAATTGCCCCTCGGCGCCTAACACGCTTACTGAGCCGGCCTCAAAGTGTCGCTGCCCCTGCAGGCCCAGTTCTGTCCACGCAGGTTCCCGGAACTCGGCCAGTCTCTGCAGCAACGTACCCAGATCCAGATGCCGTGGGGTTGCACTTTCGTCGCCGGTGAACGAGGCCAAGCGGCCCACGATTTCGCGCACCCGCTTGGATTCCAGGATGACTCGTTCTACTCCGGCTTCCACGGCCGGAATGTCGTCGCGGCGTTTGAGTGTTGAAGACAACTCCACCGAGAGCCGGGAAATATTATCGATCGGCGTCCGCAATTCACTGGCGATGCCGGCGATCATCTGCCCCGCTGCGGCCAGCTTTTCGCCCCGGAATAACTGCTCCCGCAGCGCCTGCTGTTCCTGCAACTTCAGCGCGGAAGCGACTTGATTGGCCAGATGCTGGGCGGCCAATTGATCCTCCGGCGCGAACGCTCCGGCGCGATCCGTGCGGTCGATCTGCATCACCCCGAGCGCTTCTTCATGCGAGACCAAAGGCAGCAGCAGCACCGAACGCGGCAGCACTTCCGCCGTATTCTTCACCAGCGAATTGTTGCGCGTGTCCGGAACCATCAGCGGCGTCCGATTGCGAAAACAAGTGAGGATCGCATCGCCCAGGCCCGCAGCCTCTGCACCGGCAGCGCCCAAGGACAACGCCAGCGGCTGCGCGCCCGTAGCGACGCGGTTCAGCGTCTGCGTCTCCCGATGCAACAAGTAAAGATGCGCGGTGCCAGCGTCCATTAAATGCGGCAGCGATTCGGCTAGCTTCGTTGCGATGCCCGCGGGAGTGGTCGCCGCAATGACTTCTTCGCTTAATCCGTACAGCGCTCGTGTGGATTGGCGCTGTTGATTGAGCCGCTGCGTCCGTATCCACCACATCACCAAGAAGTAGATTCCGCCGCACGCTACTCCCCAAAAGACTGGTGATTGCATTTTTTTGGATCATAGCATGAAGAATTCAAAGATTCCCCGATACTAAGGGCAGTTTGAACCCCTGGGGACTGGAGTCCTATGGGTAAAACTCGGTAAAATTACTCAAGACATGGCCGTTGGTATCCGCAGGTACGTAATCTCAGGTAGGGTGCAGGGCGTAGGGTATCGCTATTTCGCCACCCGCGTCGCGCGCGAACTAAAGTTGGTCGGATGGGTGCGCAACCTGCCCGATGGAAGTGTGGAAGCACTGGCCTCCGGCCCCATCGCCCGCTTGAAACGCTTCGATGGAGAACTCCGCATTGGCCCCCCTCGTGCCGAAGTTCGCACCGTCGCGATAGAAGAAGCGCCAGCGGATGGTAAACTTGAGGGGTTTCACATTCGCTGAACCCACTCAACATGGACCAACTCAAAAGCCTCATCCGCGAGGTGCCCGACTATCCCAAGCCCGGCATCCTCTTCTACGACATCACGACGTTACTGAAAGACACCGATGGCCTAAAGACGGTCATCGACAACATGCATTCGACTGTCGCCGACCTGGCAATTGATCGCGTCGTCGGTATCGAAGCGCGCGGCTTCATTTTTGGACCCGCCATCGCCTATGCCCTCGGCACCGGATTTGCGCCCATCCGCAAGCCGAAGAAGTTGCCGGCTCCTGTCGAACGCATGGAGTACGCGCTCGAATACGGCACCGACGTCATCGAAATTCATCGCGATGCAATCGAGCCCGGCCAGCGGGTCCTGATTGTGGACGACGTTCTCGCCACCGGCGGCACCGCAGCCGCGGCTGCGCAGTTGGTCGAGAAGCTCGGGGGGATCGTGGTCGCATTGAGCTTCGTGATCGAGCTCGACTTTCTGAGCGGAAGATCGAAGCTTCCAGGCCGCCGCATCGAATCCTTGGTTCACTACTAGAGTGAAAACTACTAGCCTATCCGCTCCCTCACGGTCGCGGTTCCGTGCCGACATGCCACACACAGAACCGCGCGCGTCAGCAAGCGGCCAGACGCTATGATCCGCCAAGCCAAACTCCGCTCCCTAGCCAAGCTCAACCTGGACCTCCGGGTCCTGCACAAGCGCGCCGACGGCTTTCACGAACTGCGCACCGTCTTCCAAACGATCTCCCTGGCCGACTCCATTGAGATCGACTACCAGCCCTCTCGTCGCACAGAACTCATCCTGGACGACGCCCTAGCCATCCCCAACAATCTGGTCCTCCGAGCCGCCCAAGCCGCGCTCGACGCCATGCGCGTCCACGCCAAGATCCGTTTCCGCCTCAAAAAAAACATCCCCATGGGTGGCGGTCTCGGCGGAGGCTCCTCTAACGCGGCCGCCGTCCTGCTGGCTCTCCCGATCCTGTCTGGCAAACCTCTGGATCTAGACACCCTCTGCGAGCTGGGAACACAGCTGGGCAGCGACGTATCTTTCTTCCTCACCGGAGGCACAGCACTCGGCATTGGCCGGGGTACGGAGCTCTACCCGCTCCCCGATATTGCCCCCGATCCGTTGCTGATCGTTTGTCCCCCGGTCCATTCCTCCACCGCCGAGGCCTACAAAGCTCTGAAGCGCGGTTTGACTGTAACGGCTTCGTCAACTAGAATGAATAGTTTCCGTGCTTTCGTCCGTGTGCTGGGCGAGGTGCGCTCGGCGGGGCAGGCTGGACCGTTGAGCGAGAACGATTTTGAGGCGGTAATTTGCCTCCAGCACCCTCAACTCAAGTCCCTACCGGGCAAGTTGTCGAAGCTAGGAGCGGTTCATGCCAGCATGACCGGCAGTGGATCGGCGTTTTTTGCAGTGTTTGCCTCGCGTGCGGAACGCGATCAGGCGCTGCAGTTATGGCAGCGAGGGCGGAGTAATTACCCGGCGGTCGCTGCTGAAATCGTCACGCAGCGAGGCTATCAGGCGCTGTGGCGAAAGCAGTTGAAGGAACATATTACGGGGGAATCGGTATGGCCGCCCCAAAGCAGGTACAAGTAGAACCTCCGTTGCAGCAAATGCGATTCAACCACTTCAAAGTGTTCTCGGGCAATGCAAACCCGGCTCTGGCCGGTGAGATCTGCTACGAGCTGGGATGCCCCCTGGCCTCCGCCAACGTGAAGCAGTTTTCCGACGGCGAAGTTCACCTCCACATCCAGGAAAACGTGCGCGGAGCGGACGTTTTTGTCGTCCAACCCACCTGCACCCCCGTCGATCGTCACATGATGGAGCTGTTGCTGATGATGGACGCGCTCAAACGCGCCTCAGCGGAGCGCATCACCGCAGTGTTACCCTATTATGGGTATGCCCGCCAGGACCGTAAGGACCGGCCGCGCATGCCGATTTCGGCCCGCTTGGTAGCGAGCCTGATCGAACGTGCCGGAGCCGACCGCGTATTGGCGTTGGACCTGCACGCAGCCCAAATCCAAGGGTTTTTCGACGTCCCGGTGGACCATTTGTTCGCCCTGCCGGTGATGATCGATTACTTTAGCGAAATGGGTGGGGATGGAGTCACGGTGGTGTCGCCGGACGCCGGTGGTGTGGAACGTGCGCGGGCTTTTGCCAAGCGCCTCGGCTCGCCGCTCGCGATCATCGACAAGCGCCGTACGGAAGTGAATGTGGCTGAAGTGATGCATATTATCGGTGACGTGGCCGGACAGGATTGCCTGATTGTCGACGATTTAATCGACACTGCGGGTACCCTGGTCAAGGCCTGCGAAGCGCTGCTCAAGCAGGGCGCCCGATCCGTGCGCGCATGCGCCACTCACGCTGTTTTATCCGGACCCGCCGTTGAGCGCATCGAAGCCTCCGATATTACCGAAGTCATCGTTACAAATTCTATTCCGCTCAGCGGCCCGGCCGACAATTGCACCCGCATTAAGCAACTGTCAGTGGCCCCGCTGCTAGCCAAGGCCATCCGTTCGATTCACGAGGATGGTTCCGTCAGCACACTTTTCGTTTAAGGACCCAGGAAAAAAGACGTCATGAGAAAAGATATTACGATCACCGCTGAACCGCGTAGCACCCGCGGTAAGAACGAAGCCCGCCGCTTGCGCGTGGCCGGCTCGATGCCCTCCGTTGTCTATGGAGCCGGCGGCGATGCTGTAGCCGTGGCCGTCAGCCCCAAAGAGATCACCAAGATCCTGAAGAGCAAGTCCGGGCACAACACCATCTTCAATCTCGACATCACTGGCGTTGAGAACACGCCCGTCATGGTCGTCGACTGGTTGCTGGATCCCATCAAGGACAACATCCTGCACGCCGACTTGAAGCGTATCGATCTCACCCTGCGCATCAGCGTGGCGGTCCCGGTGCACACCTTTGGCGATCCCAAGGGCGTCAAGATCCAGGGCGGATTACACGAAGTCATCACGCGCGAAATCGAAGTCGAGTGCTTGCCGGACGATATCCCGGAAGAATTCAACATCGACGTGTCGGAGCTCATGCTGGGTCAAGCGATCCGCGCCTCCGATGTGCCGTTGACCGGTTCCATGGTTCTGTTGAGCCCGGCCGACGCCGTCATCTCTCACGTCATCTCGGTCCGCGCTGAAGCGGCCGCGGCGGAAGGTGAAGCCAAGGCTGAGCCCGAAGTCGTCAAGAAGGGCAAGAAGGAAGAAGCGGCTCCTGCAGGCGACGCCAAGAAGGGCGACGCTAAGAAGGCCGAAGCGAAACCCGACGCCAAGAAGAAGAAATAACCAGCGGGTATGGCCCCGGAATTCCTTGTCGTGGGGTTGGGAAACCCTGGCGAAGAGTACAAGCTCACGCCACATAACATGGGGTTCCTGGTGGTCGACCGGTTGGCGGAATCGAATTCGATCCGCGTCAGCCGGAAAGAGAATATGTCGTTCGTAGGTCTGGGAAGCGTGGCCGGGAAAGCAGTAGCCCTGGCCCAGCCCCAAACGTTCATGAATGTGAACGGACCGGCGATCAAGGGCTTGCTGGAGCGGTACGAATTAACGCCGCGCCAGTTGATCGTGGTGTACGACGAACTTGCCCTGCCGTGGGGCCAATTGCGGATCCGGACTTCCGGGTCGGCAGCGGGACACAACGGTGTGAAAAGTTTGATCGGGAGTTTAGGCACCCAAGAGTTTGTCCGATTGCGGATCGGGATCCGTCCTGAAAAACCAATCGGCGATGTAGCAAGGTTTGTGCTCGCGCCTTTCAAGCGAGCGCAAATGCAGGAAGTGGAAGAAGTGGTCATCCGTTCCGCGGGGGCCGTGGAATCCATACTTGCCGACGGCGCCGACAAGGCCATGGCGACTTATAATCGCCGCGCTGAAGGCTTAAAAAACGAGGAAGAATGAGAATTTACGAGGAGCTGTTCATCGTTAAACCCGATGCGGTCACAGAAGATGTGGACGCATACATCAGCCAGGTGAAAGAATTAATCACCAGCGCCGGCGGCACGATTGAGAAGGAAGAGAAGTGGGGCACCCGTAAGCTTGCCTATCGCGTACAAAAGTACAGCGAAGGCATCTACGTGTTGTTGCAGTTTGCGGCCTTGCCGGAAACCATCCACGAAATCGAACGCCGTATGCGCGTAACCGACATGGTGATTAAGTTCATCACGGTGCGCATCGACGAAAAGATGAAGAAGATCGAGAAGCGCCGTAAGCATCGCGAAAAGCGCGCTGCCAAGCGTCCTCCTCCGCCCATGGCACCCCCGGCGATGCCGACGATGCCGTCGGAACCGTCCGCTGCGATCCCCGGTGCCCCCGCGCATCCATTGCCTGGCGCCCCGGCGGTGCCGGCTGCTCCCGTAGCAGTGGCTGAAGAGACCGCTGCTCCTGAAACCACTGCGCCTGCAGCAACCACTGAAGGAGGAGAATAGTCATGGCCGAACAAAGAGGTGGTAGACCGATTAGCGCGTCCCAGCGCCCCACCGGCGGCGACAAAGCCTTCGGCGGTAAGAAACAGTTTTTCCGGCGCAAAAAGATGTGCCGGTTCTGTGTCGACAAAATTGACGACATCAACTACAAGGACGTGCGCTTGCTGTCCAGCTTTATCAGCGAACGCGGCAAGATCACGCCCCGCCGCATTTCGGGCGTCTGCGCCCCGCACCAACGCCGCTTGGCGGAATCCATCAAGCAGGCCCGCAACATCGTGCTGATGCCGTTCAGCGCGGGGGTATAAGGAGTAGCCATGGAAGTCATTCTCAGAGAAGAAATCGAAAAATTGGGCGGTGTCGGTTCTATCGTCACCGTTGCCAACGGATACGCCCGCAATTTCCTGCTGCCGCAGGGCAAGGCCGTGGTGGCCACCGAATCCAACAAGAAGATCGTGGAGCAACAGCGTCAAGCTCACCTGCGCCGCGAAGCCAAAGTCATCGGCGATGCCCAGGAATTGGGTAAGCTCATGGCCGCGGTCTCCATCACCATCCACCAGCGCGCCGGAGAGAACGATGTCTTGTTCGGCTCCGTCACCGCTCAGGATATTGTCAACTCCCTCGAAAAACAGGGCTACCACTTGGATCGCAAGCAGGTCCATTTGGAAGAACACATCAAGACTCTGGGCGACCACAAGGTTACCCTCCGTCTGCACCGCGAAGTCTCCATCGAGATTCCGGTTCACGTAGTTAAAGAAGCCGAGTAGTCACATTGCCGGTTTACGATCCCAGCCGCTTCAGCGAGGTTCCCGTCAGGGAATTACTCGATGCAGCGGCTTCCGGCTTTATTGGCGCTGATCGCCGTCTGGTGCAGTCTCTCCTCGACCGGGGAGAGGCCGCCTCGGCGGATGTGATCGCATTTGCAAAAGAAGAAAATCCCGCCCATCGTATCGACATCGACCAAGTAGTCGTCGACCTCTTGCGCCATTGGAATGTCCCCGGCGCGCTCGACGTTTACATCAATATCATCCGCCGCAATCCCGAAGACGTCGGCGACGAATTAATCCAAGCCCTGCTGCCTTTTAAAGACAAGGCCGTTGAGCCGCTGCTGAAACTTTACGAAGAACTGGGCGAAGAAGCCGGTTCCGACATCGCATTCCTGCTCGCTGGTCTGCGCGTGCGTGACGAACGCGTCCTCAAGCTATTGCTCGATCGCCTGGAATTCGATGCCGCCGACGGAGCCTTCTGCCTCGGCCTCTACGGAGACCCTTCCGCGAAGCCCGCGCTCGAAAAGATGCTCGCGGAAATTCCCGCCGATGAGACGGACCTGCGCCGCGAAGTTCATTTCGCCATCGAACAACTGGCCGCCCCGGAGCCTGAATATCAGCCGGAAGAGCGCGACATCCTCAAGGAATATCCCAAGACCGACATTCCCGCGTTGGACCTTCTGACCGAAGACGAACGCATCGAAATGCTCGCGTCCCCCGACGGCGATACCCGCGCCGCCGCAGCCAATACCTTCTTCAATAGCGAACTGAGTCCGGCGGCCAAAGCCGCGCTGGTCAAGATGGCGGAAGAAGATTCCGACCCCAAGGTTCGCGGCAAAGCCTGGGCTTCGCTGGCGGACATGACCGAAGACGACGCGGTCCGCGACAAGATGCTCGCCGTACTCAACGACACAACGCGTGACGTGAATGAACGGGGCGGGGCAGCCATCGGACTCTACGGCGTTGCCGATCAAGAACCCGTTACCAAGGCCATCGAAGCGCTCTATCATGAGGGCGGCAAAGCCCGTGTCAAGGCTCTCGAAGCCATGTGGCGCTCGCTGTGGAAGCCGTTCTCGAAGTTCTTCGCCGAACATTTGGGCGATACCGACCCCGCGATTGTTCGCCAAGCTCTGCGCGGAGCCGGCTATTTCCAACTGACCCGCCAAGCCGAAAAGATCGCCAGCTACTTCGATCGCGACGAGCCGTTCGACGATCTCCGCGAAGACGCCTTGTTCGCCTATGCGCTCACCATGCCGGGTGACACCACCCGCGGTCGCGTTCGCGGCATGTTGCGCAAGATCGACGAGATCGCGCAGCTTGATTCCGAAGAAACCGAACTTGTGATGTTCGCCCTCGACGAACGTCTCCGCCTTTCTGGCCTCAAGCCGGTGTTTGAAAACGCCGACGACGAGGAAGAAGAAGTCGCACCCGCGCCGCCTCCGCCCGAAATGAAGGCTGGCCGCAATGATCCGTGCCCGTGTGGTAGTGGTAAGAAGTACAAGAAGTGCCACGGCGCTTAACGCGCTCCTAAGAAGAGGCCCATGCCCAGCACCCCGTCATCCCGGCCAGCTCTGTTGCGCCAACTGGGACTCGTCAGTGCTACCGCGCTAGTGGTCTCCAATATGATCGGCACCGGTATTTTCACCGGGACCGGATTCCTCGCCGCGCAGCTAGGCTCCACCGAACTCATCCTGTGGATCTACGGTCTCGGCGGCATCTGCGCCTTCATCGGAGCCATGTGTTACGCCGAGCTTGGCATCAACTTCCCCAGCTCCGGCGGCGAATACGTCTACTTGACCAAGGCCTTCGGACCCACCTGGGGTTTCATGACCGGATGGGCCTCCTTCTTCGCCGGCTTCTCCGCGCCCATCGCCGCCGCCGCACTCGCCTTCTCCGCCTATTTAGGACACTTCTATCCCTCTTTGCAGGAATCCAGCGGACAAGTGATTCTCGGCTCGGGCGATTACGCGTTGCGGTTCGGAGGCGCGCAGATCGTCGCCTGCATCCTCGTCGGTCTCTTCACGGCGCTCAACATCTTCGGCGTGCAACGAACCGCCAAAGTACAGAACTTTCTCACCGGACTAAAGGTCATCGTCCTGCTGGCGTTCATCGTCCTCGGTTTCACCATCGGCAACGGCAACACCGCCAACTATTCCCTGACCGCCACCCGCGACGTTTCCACTCCGCTGGTCGAACAATTCGCGATCAGTCTCGTCTGGGTCTACGTCGCCTATAGCGGCTGGAACGCGGCCACCTATGTAGCCGAGGAACTCCATCGTCCTTCGCAAACGCTGCCCTGGGCGCTCGGCATCGGGACCGTTCTAGTCACCGCCCTCTATCTCGTCCTGAACACCGTCTTCATCTACGCCGCGCCGCTTGAGGAGATGAAGAACGTGGAGGCCGTCGGCTCCTTCGCCGCATCTCATCTCTTCGGACCCGTAGGCTCCGGCATCTTCGCTGGACTCATGGCCCTCTCGCTCATGTCGACGGTCAACGCCATGGTCACTATCGGACCGCGCGTCTACTTCGCAATGGCGCGCAACGGAGCTTTCCCCGCCATCGCAGCGAAAGTCCACCCCAAGTTCCACACGCCCGTCGCCGCCATCGTCGCGCAAGTGGTCTGCACCATGGTGATGACGCTCACGCCGTTCCCGCAACTGGTGCTCTACATCGGCATGACGCTCAACATCTTCACCGTCATGAGCGTGCTCTCCATCTTCTTCTTCCGCAAACGCGAAGGCTGGCAGAAGTTGCCCGCTGTAAGCTTTGCCTATCCCGCATTTCCGGTGTTGTTCTCGCTGGTCGGCATTTGGCTGACCTACCAAGGCATCGTGTTAAAGCCTTGGATCGCGTTGGCTACGTTCCTCACGTTGCTTACCGGAGCCGCCGTCTATCACTTCAAGCTCCGTAAGCCTGCGCCGGAAGGTCCCGGCATCGAAACGTATTAATAGCCCCGCCCAACATCGGGGGTTTCATTGCGCCCACTCTTCGCCGCGCTGCTCACGCTCGTGTTTGCCCTGCCATCCGCAGGCAACGTCGATCAACCACCCAAGGGACTGAACCTCGTCGATTGGAGCCAGATCCGAGCCGAGTATAACCGCCATCGCCACACCGCCTTCCCCGACCGTGACGGCTTCCAGGCCCGCAATCGCGAGCAGCAGTGGAACACCCGCTTCGACGGTCGTGGCTTTGAGATCCTACCCGACCAAGGAACCTGGCGCTTCGGCCTGGAGCTAATCGGTCAATCCCGCGCGCGCGTAACAGTGAAGCAGAACCGCGTGACCTACCAGTGGAGCCCCACTCTTGAAGAGTGGTTCGTGAACGAAGCTCGAGGCCTAGAGCACGGCTTCACGGTCCGTCAGAAATCCGGCCCGCTCGATCTGCGCTTGGCCGTGCGCGGCGGGCTGCATGCTGAAGGAAAAGGCAGCGCGGTGCGTTTCGTCGACGCCTCAGGCGCAGCGGTCCTAACTTACTCCGAACTAAAAGCATGGGACGCGAACGGACGGGATCTACCCTCTCACATGGAGCCAGCCGGTAACGAACTGCGTCTCTCCGTGGACGATCGCGGCGCTCTCTATCCCATCACTATCGATCCGATAGTTCAACAAGCGTACCTGAAACCCACCGGCGTCGGCCTCACCGATTTGGATGACGGCTTCGGTAGCTCTGTGGACGTATCCGGTGATACCGTGGTGGTCGGGGTCTATCAAGAAGCCAGCTCCAGTCTGGGCGTCAACAGCATCCCCAACGAAAGCGCTTCCGGTGCAGGGGCGGCCTTCGTGTTCGTGCGGACAGCAGGTGTGTGGAAACAACAGGCCTATCTGAAACCGGCCGCCGCCGGTACCACGCAGGCTGGTGACAGTTTTGGCAGTTCGGTGGCCGTATCGGGCGACACCATAGTTGTCGGAGCCCGCGGTGAAGACAGCGCCAGCCTAGGGATCAACAGCACCCCGAACGAGGGCGCTTCCGCCGCAGGCGCTGCCTTCGTGTTTGAGCGGATTGGAGAAGTGTGGAGCCAGCAAGCGTACCTCAAGCCAGCTAGCATTGGGACCTCCGCGGTGACGGACCGTTTCGGTTGGTCAGTCGCAGTGTCCGGTGACACGGTGGTTGTGGGGGCACCCTTTGAAGATGGCGACGGCCTAGTGATCAATAGCACCCCGAACGAGAGCGCCGCCGATGCCGGAGCTGCCTACGTGTTTGTACGGACCCTGGGTGCGTGGACTCAACAATCCTACCTGAAGCCGGCAAGCGTTGGAACCACGCAAGCCGGTGATCGCTTCGGCAGCGCAGTAGCGGTGTCGGGTGACACCGTAGTGGTCGGAGCCTTCCTCGAAGACAGCGCCAGTCTGGGGATCAACAGCACTCCCGGAGAGGGCTCCGCGAACGCCGGTGCGGTCTACGTGTTTGCACGCAGGGCAGGGGACTGGAGTCAGCAAGCCTATCTGAAGCCGGCGAACGTCGGGAACACTCAGTCGGGTGATCACTTCGGCGCGGCCGTGGCCGTGTCAGGCGATACACTCGTGGTCGGTGCGAACGCGGAAAGAAGTTCCAGCCTGGGAGTGAACAGCACCCCGGACGAAAACGCCTTCAGCGCGGGCGCGGCGTACGTGTTTGTGCAGACCTCGGGAGTGTGGAAGCAAGAAGCGTATCTGAAACCGGCCAGTGTAGGGGCCACTCAGAGCGCTGACGCTTTCGGCACTTCCGTCGCGATATCGGGTGACACGGTGGTGGTCGGCGCTCCGTTTGAAGATAGCGCCAGCCTGGGACTCAAGAGCGCCCCCGACGAGGAGGCTGCGGATTCCGGCGCAGCCTACGTGTTCGTGCGGACAGAGGGTGCTTGGCGTCAGCAGGCCTACCTGAAGCCGGCAGCCGTTGGATTCCGTCAGGCGGGTGATACTTTCGGTACCTGGGTGGCCGTCTCCGGCGATACGTTGGTGGTGGCGGCACCCAACGAAGATAGCGACAGTGACGGGATCAATAGCGAGCCGAATGAAAACGTTCGTGACTCCGGCGCGGTCTATACCTGGCTCCGCACCGACCCAATCGTCACCGAAGTGATCGACGCGGGATCCCTGCGCCCCGAAATCGCGGCGTCCGCGTGGGTCACCATCAAAGGAACAGGATTAGCCTCCACCACTCGCATCTGGGTCGGCGCGGATTTCGTGGAGAACCGCTTACCCACAACGCTCGATGGAGTCAGCGTCACGATTGATGGCCGGCCCGCATTCGTCTACTACGTCTCACCCACGCAGCTCAACGTGTTGTCGAGTGGGCTGATCGCCACCGGCCCTGTCGAGGTCGTCGTGAAGACTCCGCAAGGGATTGATACCTTCACCACCACGGTGAAGCCCCAAGTCCCCGCATGGTTCATGCTCGACCCTGAGAATCGAAAGTACGTGGCGGCGGTGAACTCGGACAGGAGCATCGTCGGCAAGACAGGCCTCTATCCCTCGGTTCCCAACTTCACCAAACCCCTTCCCGCGAAAACCGGCCGAGCTCTCCTCTACGGCACCGGCTTCGGTATCACGAATCCCCCGGTCCCCGAAGGCACCGTCTTCAGTGGAGCCTTCAACATCTCCGGAGTCTCCATCAAAATCGGCGGAGTCCCAGTCACCGTGGAATTCGCCGGCGTAGTCACGCCCGGTCTGTTCCAGTTCAACATCGTCGCCCCCGATCTCCGGCCCGGCGACTATTTGATCGAAGCCACCATCAACGGCGTCACCACTCAACCGGGCGCCTACATCACGCTGGGCCCATAGCAGTAGAATTAAGTCCACGGCATGCAGTTGGCCGGCGTCATTACTCGCATGAGGTTCTTCCTCATCTTCGTCGCATCGGTCTGCGCCCTCGCGCAAGCCCCGTCCGTGTCCCCGCTCAGCGGACCCGCCGGCCGCGCCGCTCGCATGGAAGGCCAAGTCGTCGCCGACGCCAACGGTCTCCCGCTGCGCCGCGTGCAGGTGATCCTGTCGCCCCTTGAACCCGGACGCCCCGCCATCGGCACCCAAACCGACGACCGCGGCAACTTCACCCTCCGTGACATCGAACCCGGCGCCTACCAACTCTCCGCCCAGCGCGACGGCTATCTTACAACCACTACCTTCCGCCGCGGGACCACTCGCATGCCTCCGCGCTTCGCCCTCTCGCGCGGCGAAACCATCACCGACCTCTCCTTCCGCCTGCGACCCTGGTCCGTCATCTCCGGCAGAATTCGCTTTGAAGACGGCGACCCAGCCGTCGGCGTCCCCGTCGAACTGTATCGTCAGTATCATCTCAGAGGCCGCCGCGGCTTCACCCGCGTTGCCGCCACCGCCACCAACGATCGTGGCGAATATCGCGTGCACGGCCTCTTCCCGGGAGCCTACTACGTCGCCGTGAATTACGAAGGCGATCAAACCGGCCCCGGCGTCGAAGACCAACCGCGCATCGACCTAAACGGTCGCGAAGTTCCCGTACCCTCCTACACCACGACCTTCTTCCCCAACACCTTCAAGCTCAGCGAAGCCAGCCCGATTCGACTGCGCGAAGGCGACGACCTTACCGGTATCGACATCTACATGCGCCCCGTCGAACGATTGAAACTTGCGGGGCGCATCACCGATGGCATCGCCGGGGGAATCATCACCGCCGCCACCGTCACGATGGAGCGCCTCGATTCCGGCAACACCGGCACGCTGCCCGTCCCCATCAAGCTCACCTTCGATCGTCAGAACCGCTTCCACATCCCCAACGTCGCGCCCGGAATGTATCAACTCTGGGTCGATGCTAGCGTCGAGAACCAACGTTTGCTGGGCCGCTCCACTTTGTTGGTCACCAACTCTGACATCGAAGACCTGGAATTGCTCGCGCTCCCCGCGCGCCCCTGGCAAGGCGAAGTCGTCGCCACCAACGGGGCCGAGCCATTGCCCCGCGACTTCGTCCCCCGCGTTGTCCTCGAGCCTCGCAGCGAACGCGGAGCCCTGGTTGTGCCATCGTTGTCGAAAACTGGTCCCTTCGATGTCTCGCTCGCTCCCAACGAAACCTACGACGCCTTCGTTGACAACCTTCCAGCGAATTTCTACATCTCCGAAGTCCGGGCAGGCGGTGTCGACGTGCGAGCAGCCGGCCTCAGCACCACCATGGCTTCGAACATACCGTTCCAGATCGTGCTGGAATCCCGCGGCGGAAGTATAGTCGGAGCCGTGACAGGCAACAGCAACGATTTCAACCAACAAGCCTGGTCCGGAGCCACGGTCGCCCTCATCCCCGATCCCCCGCGCCTCCGACTGCAGCACTACCGCGAAACCTACGCCGACCAATTCGGCGAGTTCCGCATCGACGGCATCGCCCCCGGCCGCTACACCCTAACGGCCTGGTTCGACGAGCCCACCTGCGACGTCTACGACGAAGACGCCCTCGAGCCCTGCCGCGCCACCGGCATGACGGTGAATATCACAGGACAAACCCAGCACGAAATCGTGCTGCGAGTAAAATCGCTCCCAGCGCGCTAAACGTCGTATAATGGTCCACAGCGGCGCTATCGTCTAACGGTTAGGACAGAGCCCTCTCAAGGCTTAAATACGAGTTCGATTCTCGTTAGCGCTACC
>CALQCC020000044.1 GCA_943328975.2 Bordetella parapertussis
CCGCAAGCTCGATGGTCATCGTGACCTCTGGGCCTTGGCCAATATCCTTGGCCGTTCGCCTGTTTCCAACGCCACTCCGCAACCCAAAGTGGCGTAAGATGAATCTGCCCGCCGTGTTGACCTTCAACTAAACGCGGGACACCATCCCCGCCGACAGCACATGGTGAACTCGACGGCAGTGAATCCCCGACTTGACCGATATTTTGAATCCGAGGTCCTCAATGCCGACCCGGTGAGACTAGTGACCCTGCTGTATCGGGGTGCGCGCGAAGCAGTGGCCGCGGCCGGCGTAGCGCTAGCTGCCGGGGACATTGCAGAGCGCTCCAAACAAGTCCTCAAAGCATGGGAGATCGTCCACGAATTGGGAGGATCGCTGAATCACGAACAAGGAGGCGATATCAGCCGGCAATTGTCGGAATTGTACGCCTACGTAGGTCAGCGATTGTTGGACGCGAACGCCGAGCAGTCCCAGAAAGCGCTGGACGAAGCGGCCGCTGTGCTCGCGATTCTCGCCGAGGCTTGGCAGACCGTCCAGGCAAAACAACAAACAGTGAGTTCGGAACCGAAACCTCTCTACGTCGCCTGCTAACGTCGTGACTAGGCAGCAGGCGTCGGCAGCGGCAACGTCTCCTGTTGGATCGACTTCTGCTCCTGGGCCTCAAACGCTTCGACGCCTTGCCACGTGATCTCGAAAGAATTGTTGTCCGCTCGTTGCAGCAACTTCTGTTCTTTCAGGCACCACAGGGCGAATTCCAAGTGCTCCGTCGGGCAACCGAGCATCTCCACAAAGTCGCGCCCCCGCAGCGCCGGTGCGCTCGTGTTCATCATGCGCTGGGTATAGAGCAGGCGCAATACGCCATGACGCTTGCGGATCTCCGCCTGCACGCCCTGTGTGCTTTCCAGCGAATCGAAGATCCGCACCCGTACGTGGTGCTCCTCCAGCAACTGAATATCGTGCGCGGCCCGAAGCTCCGGATCCGACAGAACCCTGTGCGCTTCCGCCACTTGCCGGAATTTGCTCTGATCCCCGGTGACAGAGTTGTCCGGATGAAACCGCTGTGCCAATAAGTGAAAAACTCGATGGATCGTATCTAAATCCGCGTTGCGGCTCACCTGCAGCACTTCGTAGTAATCGACACCCAAGCCTTGACCGCGAGCAGCGTGAACACCAGGCTCCCCTTCAGGCCGGACAAACTGCGGAGCCATGCTCACCTGATACTTCCCGACGCCCGCCAGCACGCAGGAAAACACGCGGAATTGCCCCAGGACCGGCAGAGATCCGTCTGGAGTCTCAATCTGACCAGCCAAGCTCACGGCTGTACCCGAACCTAACGCCTTCGTTACTTCCAGCTTGAGGCCGCCCTCATTCAAGTGTCCTAGAAATCGAGCCGACAAGCGCGACGACGGGCTCCCACTGGCGTCCAGGATCACAGTCAAATCATGCACCTGCTCCGCCGCTGCCGGCGAGCCGTCCGTAGTCTTCATGATCCGCAGGCGAGATTGTGCGTGGCTAGACATGGGGCCTCTTCTTAGGTAACTATCGGCTCTTCTTACCCCGAAGGCAGTACTCGAAACCACTTAGTTCTACGTAGGAAACCCAGTAGGCGACAATAGAAGACTTGAACAGAGTGCGCATCGGTGTATGGGCCATCGCTGCCTTATTGGGCGGCATCATCGCCGCCCGCTGGCTGACCGGCCCTTTCACATTCCTCGGAATCCCGGTCAACGTCCCCCTAAACCCGGAAGGCATCTTCGCTCTCCTGATCACCGCCCTATTGGCCACCACGGTCCGAACAGAACCGCGCGCGTCAGTAAGCGGCCGGGCCCCACAACTCCTAGCCGCGGCTCTAGCCCTAACCGCCCTCTACCCCGCTCTCCAAACCTACTTCCTATCCGACGATTTCATCCTGGTCAAACAAGCCCACGACTTCACCACTTCCACACTAATCCCGCTTTTCACCACCCCAGGCGGCGACGGATTCTTCCGCCCCCTCGGATACCTCTCCTTCGACCTCAATGCCTTCTTCGCCGGCTCGGACCCACGCTGGTGGCATCTCTCGGCCCTCCTGCTCCACGCACTGAACGCTGCCCTCGTCGCCAAACTAGCTACCCGCCTCGGAGCTTCCAACTTCATCGCGTTCCTAGCCGGAGCACTCTTCGCACTTCACGGAACTCACCTTGAAGCCGTAGTCTGGATCGCCGGCCGTTTCGACCTATTGGCCGTCCTGTTCATGCTAGCCACGCTCCTACTATTCGGGCGAAACACGCCCGCCGCACGACTTTGCGCCCTAACCGCACTGTGGAGCAAAGAAGCCGCCTACGTGCTCCCTGCCTTGCTCACCCTACTCGCCTGGCACGAACGCAAGTCGCTCCGCGCAACACTCCCCTTCTGGGCGATCACCGCAGCAGCGTTCCTGTACCGTTGGATCCTGCTAGGCGGAATCGGCGGCTATCAGGAGTCCTCTGGAGAGTCCGCATTCTACTCGCTGAAGTTCGCGACGACGGCCAAGGCGGTCTTCGTCCGGCTCTGGACCTCGCTCTACTTCCCGTTGAACTGGAGTCACGATCCATCACTGCTCACCGGCCTCATCGCCTGCGCCTACATTGGAGCGTTACTGTGGCTAGCCCTGCGAGCCCGGCCCTCCCCGACTATGCGACTCGCACTGGCGGCCCTGGTAGTCTCGATCCTGCCTCCGCTGCATCTCCTAGGAGGCGCGGCAGATCTTTCCGGAGGCCGGCTTCTCTATCTCCCGTCCGTTTGGTTCTGCCTACTGGTGGCCTTCGCGGTCTCAGGGTTAAACAGGCGAAACGCTACCATCGTCACCGCGCTCCTGCTAACGTTTCACTTCGCCGCACTGCGCCACGATCTGCCCTTCTGGCAACGAGCCTCCGAACAAGTTCGCGCCATCTGCCAAGAAGCCGTACAGACAGGCGTTCGCCCCACCGACCCACCGCGCGCCATCGAAGGCGTCCCCGCCCTGGCCAACGGAATCGACGAATGCATCGAGGCCGCTCCACGGTAATACAATATGGGCATGTCGTCGCCGCTACATCTCTGGCCTGAATGGGCTCCCGAGTTAGCCCGCCGACGCTTCAGCTTCTCACCCGCGATCACTGGCATCGGCCCGAATGAATGGACACTGCATCGAGTCACTAACGACGACGCGACGGTACGCAACGCGGTCAGTCAGGAAGAGATCTCCATCCCGCGAAGATTCTTTGGCGACGTCTCGCGATTGGAAGAACCGGTCCGGGTCGTCGCGCTGCTAAAGCGGCTTGAATACGCGGAAGGAATTGTCCGGCCCCTACATCGCGCCGTGATCGAGATGCCTGCGATTACAGATACTCCACGCGTGCGGACCACCTGTCGAGCACAAGTGGTAGCCATCCGCGAAGAGTTCGAACCGACTCCACGTTGGAAGCACTACCTGCGAATTTCCGTGGCCCTGGGATGCCTGGCCTGCTTCATCGCCGTCTACGTCTTCCGCGAAGGCCGCAGCGCACGCTCTAAGCGTTTTTCAGGACGTCCATCTCGCCTTGTTCCACATTCGCCTGCGTCAATACCCCAAGCCCCGCAACAAAGAAAATAAGCAGCGATAGGATCGCGATGCGATAACTTCCCGTCATCTGCAGAGCCAACCCGAAGGTCGGCGGACCCAGCCAACTAGTTCCCTTGTCGCCGACTTCGTAGATGCTGAAGTATTCAGCCTCCATTCCCTTCGGAACGAGCTGCGCGAAGATCGAACGGCTCAACGCTTGGCTACCGCCCATCACCAGCCCGGCAAAAGCACCCATAATGTAAAACTCAGTCGCGTTGTGAACAAATCGATACGCATAGAACAACAACGCGATCCACACAGCCAGACTCAGCATCACCGCTCGCTTTGAAGTGATCCGCTGCGCTAAACGATTGAACAACAGCGCCCCGCCAACGCCAACAATCTGCGAAATCAGAATCGTGATCGTCAGCTGCGAATCTGTCAGTCCGAGTTCTTCCGCACCAAACAGTGCCGACACAACCAGAACGGTCTGTATCGCATCGTTGTACAACAAGTACGCCAGCAGGAACTTCAAAGTGTGCGGATACCGGCGCACGTCGTGCAAGGTGTGGACCAATTGTCCGAAGGCCACACCAATCGTAGTCTTCCCGGGAGGCAAGGGACGCGCCGTCCCGCGATTGCGTACGCGATGGAACACCGGGATCGTCCACAGTATCCACCACACGCCAGTGGAACAGAGCGCAATGCGAACCGCCATTCCTGTCGATAAACCCAGCGTAGCGGCCTGCGAAACCAGCCCGAGGTGGAACAACAACATGACGCATCCAGCAGCGTAACCGATGGCCCATCCCCGCGAGGAAAGCCCGTCCCGTTGTTCCGGCGACGCGATTTCAGGCAGGAACGAATTGTAGACGACGATGGACGCACCAAACGAAATGTTGGCTACCATGAACAACCCCGCAGCCAATAAATAGTCCGACCCTTGCAGGAAGAACATAGACGCAGCAGCACTTGCGCCCACGAACGCGGTCGCGGCCAATACTTCTCGCTTCTTCCGGGTGTAATCGGCGAGAGCTCCCACCACCGGCAACACTAGCACCTGCGCAAATACGGACAACCCGACCAAGTAAGCCCAAAAGCTGATCGCGAGAATGGGGATGCCGAGCGGATATACATAGCCGCTGGAATCCGCCGCAGCCTTCGCCAGCGACGTCACGTAACGAGGTAGAAACAGCGTGATCGCCGAAGTCGCGAAGACCGAGTTCGCGGCATCATAAAGACACCAACCGTGCTGTTCGCGGATGCTGTACTCACTGGCGACTGGCGTCATTCGATGTAGAACAAGTCTATCGATTTCCCAACGCGCTCGCGCGGTGTGTAGCGTTTCAGCCAGTCGAAGGACCCGTCTTTCGCGTGTTCCAAATAGAAGTAGTGGACGCTGATGGCAACCCATTCCTTCGCCGGTTTATGCGCATCCAGATCCCAGTACGTCGGCAACCCGGCCTTTTCCAGCAACGCAGACCCGAAGTACTTCAACGACACTTCCTTCGCGTCCACTTCACGCAGTCGCCGAGCCAGCCGATCTAAATCCTGCCCCCAATCCAAATCCGACTCCGCCAAAATCCGTTCCGGATGGCTACCCGCGAATTGGTTGAAGTAAGCAATGTAATCGGGTCGCGCCAACAGTGAATCGGCGCCCGCAAACACAACCAACGCCATCGGCACCAACGTAAAGCCACGCCGCGCCACAAAGCCGCCCCCAAGGATCGCGAGCAACGGATAGACCGACAAAATATGCCTCACGCCCAAATCAATCTGCGAAGGCAAACACACGCCCAAAATTGCAAGCGGAAACAATGCCGTAACCCTCTGCTGCCAAGTACTCAGCCCAAACAGTCCCAGCAGCGCGAGCAACAACAATCCAATCGGGGTCTTCACCGCGACCACTACGGGAAAGAAATACCACCATCCCGTCAATCGATACTCGCCCAACAAGTACGACCCATGACCCAACCCGTTATGCCGCACCACATCCCGCATACCCAGCAGCAGCTTCGGGAACGGCAACTGTGTTGCCATCGCGGCATCCCAAACCGGCCGCAACGCTGGATGCTCATTCAACAAACTCTCAATCTTCGGATGCGCCCCCCACAACGGGCCCAGCGCCCCCACGGTGAATCCGTACCCCGCCCACAAAAACACCAACGCGGTCCCAGCAACAACCGCAACTTCCTTCACACGCGGTCGACGCCACAGCACGCCCACCAGAAAACAAGCGCCCATGAAAGGGATGCTCGAGAACTTCACCAGGCAAGCCATCGCGATCGCAGCACCAAGCCACACCGCTCGCGACATGCCGGGTCGCTCCAGCCAGCGCACGAACGCGTAAAGCGCTGTCGTCACAGTCGCAGCGCAAGCCAGATCCAGAGTGGCCAACCCCGCGTGCCCCAAGATCGGAGGCGTCGAGATCAACAGCACGACAGCCCACAATCCCGCGTTCGGCGAAAACCAATCCCGAGCCCATGCGTAAGTCACCACGCACAGCAACACAAAAAATGGCAGCACCCCAAGCCGAGCTAACGTCAGATTACGCCAATACCGGTCCCCCGAATAGAGGATCTCGTTGCCGTCCTGAAAGACCGTCATGAACCCTTCGGTCTCCACATCGCGATGGGACTTCTCGCGCAGCCCCGCCCAGTAAGGCCCAAGCGCCACAGCAATCCGAGCCAACGGCGGATGCTGCAGCTCGTAACTGTAACTACCGAACTGCAACACCTCCATCCCCGAGTCGACATGCGCGGGTTCATCGGACGTGCTGTTGATCGTGCCGTAAGTGGAGACGATACCAGCGAGGCCCACCGCAATCAGCGCGACCAGTATCAAGATGTGGCGGGATTTCGTCAACGGATCAGGCGACCAACGTTTCAATGCGCTGCAACAATCGCGCCATTCGTGGAGCAGCATCCCGCTGTCCACCAAAGCGCACTTGATTATAGGCGTTCGTCAGATCTTCCACCAACAGCGTCAACTCCGAGGCGGGCAACACGTCCACGAACTCCTGCGGGGTCAACCAAGCCGGCTTCTGAAAACCGCGCTGCTCCAATAGCCGCAGCATCCTCTCATAAAGCAAAGTCGCGTCCGAAGCCTGCACGTCGCCGCGCTGTACTCGGCTCAAACGCTGCCGCCGACTCCACCACAAAACCCAGGTGGAACCGTACACCGTGGCCAAAACGACGCCGCCCGCCACCGCCGCGCCACCCAGCCACACCCCGCGATTCCGGTCCCACGACTGTTCCAAGGCCGCCCCCACGTTCCCCAAGTCCGACCAGTTGCTTGCAGCCCGCAGGCCCCGGCCGGCACTCTGCATCTGCGCAGCCAGCGCGCGCTGATGATCGAAGTCGTAGGTCAACACCCAGTCGCGCCAGAATTGATCCGCCGCGTCCAGCACCAGCGATGCCCTGCTCCACGCCGCAGTCCAAGGGCTCGGCTGCGCGGCGTTCGGATCGGATGGCGTAGGATCAAAGGTCATCCATCCACGCCCTGGAATCCATGCCTCCACCCAGCTATGTGCGTCCGATGCGCGCACCACTTGCCATCCGGAAAGCGGATTGAACACACCACCCAGGAAGCCCGTCGCCACGCGCGAAGGAATCCCCAGCGTGCGCAACATCACAGCCATCGAACTAGCAAAATACTCGCAGTGGCCTTCCTTACGAACGAACAAGAAGTGCGCCAGCGGATCCGGCACCTCAGTTTCGAGCATCTGCAGCGAATAGCGGAAGTCCTGGTGGAACCGCGTTTCCACCATCCGCGCAACCGTCTCCGGATCGCGCTCTCCAACCGCCCACTGCTGTGCGAGCAACGCGATGCGACCGTCGATCAAAGGTAACTCCAAAAGCGTACGCCGCGTATCGTCCGCTAGCGGCGGAACAGCCTGCAACGGTGGAGCCCATTCATTCTCGACACGGCTATCCGCACCGTAACGCAATCCGGCCTGGCCAAAACGAGGGGCACGAATCGCCCCCGAAGGCGCCCGGAACAAGTTGAACGCTTGAATGCTGATTGTCTGCGGCGTGCCCGCGAAAAACAAAGTGTCCGAGGCTATCTCACTCAGTTCCACCGCATACCGCAAGTTACGCCCAGGACGCGTCTGCGGGATCGCAGGCAGCACTAGCTGGCCCTCAACAACCGGCAATCGATCCTCCACCACCGGAGGATTGAACCATCGCCTCCCGTCGTAATGCGACAAAGCAGAACCGCGCCAACGCAACCCAACCAGCGGAGCATCATCATACGACCGCACGTGCATTACCGCCGTGTTGTTCTGCTTCAGCTCCCCAATTTCACCCAACGTCACTTCGGACCCGAAGCCAGGCAGGTGATAACGCTGCGGAACAAATCGCTGGAACGCGGCCCGCGCGGTTCGGGGCAGAACAAAAAACAGCCCCGCCGTCATGATCAGAATCCCGCAGAACAAACCAGTGGCCATCACGCTCAAGCGACCCGGCAGCGCCCGCGCACGAAAGCGGGAAACCACAACCTCCTGCCGCATGGACCGCAGCACCTCACCACTCGCGAAAACACCGATGGCGCACAACACAAACGCCGCCAGATAGAAGAAGAAACTCAGCTCCGAGGACAACAGCGCCGCAGCCAGCAATTCCAAGCCAGCGATCACCTTGATGTACATCCAGTCGCGAGCCGTTGTCGCAGTCAAGATCTTCACCACCGCCACGAAGAAGATCATATGTACCGTGGCATCCACGAAGGTTCGAGACACCCACAGATAGTCGATGGGATAAAAGACCAGGTAAGCCGCCGCCAGCGCTGTAACCACCGGCGGAGGAACATGAGGGCGCCACACCCCGGCAATCATGAGTCCGCGAAGGAACAACGCCACCGACATGATCACCGCAGTAGGTAAGTCCAATTCACCGGAGCCCAACACTGCCAAGAATCCGAACGCCAGCATCCCCAGCAACGAGACATCGAAGAAGGTCTGTGCCGGGATGGGCCGTGCCGGGGACGACATATCGTTATTGTACGGCTCAAATACGCGCAGCAACCATCTCCGCCAACTCTGCTCCAATAGCCAGCGAGGCCGTCGCGCCAGGACTGGGCGCATTCACCACATGCAACTCTCCCGGACCCTCGACAAAATCGAAATCGTCCACCAGCGTTCCATTTGGAGCCATCGCCTGCGCCCGCACGCCCGCTCCACCCGGCACCAAATCGTCCTCGCGAATTTCCGGCACCAACTTCTGCAACGACTCGCAAAATAATCGCCGACTCAGGCTGCGTCGCGATTCGTCCCAGCAAGTCCGCCCGTACTTCCGTAGGAACCGCCACAGCCCTGGATACAAAAGCGCATCCGCAACGTCCGCCGCATTGACGATATCCTTGCGATACCCTTCGCGCGCCAGCGCCAGCACCGCATTCGGCCCCGCTTCAATGCCGCCCGTTATGCGACGCGTAAAATGCACGCCCAGAAATGGCAGACGTGGGTCCGGAACCGGATAGATCAGATTGCGTACCAAGTATTGCCGCTCTGGACGAAGCAAGAAGTATTCACCGCGAAACGGAACAATGCGCGACACCCTCGCCCGCCCCGTCAACGCAGCCACGCGGTCCGAATGGAGCCCGGCGCAAGTCACCACGAAGTCAGCCACCATCGTCCCCTGCGTATGTTCCACGCGCCACTCAGGACCGTCGCGCTGAATCGCGGAAACCTTCGCTCCAGTAATCACCGCTCCCGTCAGCCGAGCCAGAGTCGCACACACCGCAGGATAATCCGCGATTCCCTCCTGCGGTACCCAGATCGCCGCCACCCCAGCAGCATGCGGCTCGATCTCTCGCAACCCTTCTGGTCCGAGAAGCCGCAACCCTTCCAGCCCATTCTGCCGACCGCGTTCAAACAGGGCCTGTAATCGTGGAACCTCGTCGGCCTCAGTCGCCACCACCAACTTGCCGCAGATCTCATGCGCGATCCCGTGCATCGCGCAAAACTCTGTCATCTGCCGAACGCCTGCCACCGCCAACCGCGCCCGCCGCGAACCCGGCTTGTAGTACAGGCCGCAATGCAGCACGCCACTATTGTGTCCACTCTGGTGAGTACCGATGGTGGCTTCCTTCTCCAGCACTGTCACCCGAACCCCAGCCAGGCGTTGCTGCAAACGATAGGCCGTCGCCAATCCAACGATCCCCCCGCCCACCACCGCGATTCGCTTCACAGCATCCATCTTACGAGGCTTCCCTTGGACTAGTCGACTTCCGGCGCAGCTATAAAAGGAGGTTCGTCCACAAGCATCCTGCTAGCGGGTCGTTTCCAGAACTTCAAGGCCATCCCGACCGTCAGCAACTGCACGCATACGATGAACGCGACGCACGCCGGCCAGCCGCCCCAGTTCCAGAAGTAGCCCGGCAGAACGGCCCCAGCGCTTCCGCCCAGGTAGTAGAACGTTGCGTATAATCCAACCGCCAGTGCGCGATGCCGTTCCGCCGCCAGCCCCACAAAACCACTCGCCGCCGTTTGCGACGCGAACACACCCGTCGAACAAACGCCCAACCCCAGACCGACAACCCAGATATTGGGCACAAAGGTCAGCGCGACTCCAGCAACGCCCGCACCGATGCTGCACGCCAACACAACGCGCGGACCGTACTTATCGATGGCGCGCCCCGACATTGGGTTTACCGCAGCTCCGATCAAGTACACGAAGAAAATGGACCCCAATGCAGCCGGCTCCAAGTTGAACGGCGGAGCAGCCAAATAGAACGTCACATACGTAAAGATCGCCATCAACGAAAAGAGCACGCAGAATCCCACCAGGTAGGTAGCAAGCAAGAGCCGATTACGCAAATGCCCCATCACGGCCGCTGGAAACAGCGCCGCCGGCAGCGCGCTCCGTCGTGAGTTTTGCTCTGGCTTTAGCAGAATCGCCACCGCCACAGCACCCACCAAGCTCAGCAGCCCCAGCGCGACGAAGCTCCAGCGCCACTCCCATCGCGACGCCACCAGCCCGGAGATGAACCGGCAAGAAAATCCACCCAGTACCGTCCCGCTAACGTAGGCCGATAGAGCCTTGCCCACACCGCCGCTCGCCCACTCATCGTTGATGTAAGCCACGGTAACGGAGAACACGCCCGGCGTGCAGACACCCTGCAAGAAACGCCAGAAGATGAGAGTGTGAAGGTCCGGTGATGTTGCAGCCAGCAATCCGCAAGCCGCCAACAAGAACGCCGACCACACGATGACGCGCTTGCGACCCATGCGATCCGCCAACAGTCCCACAAATGGCGCGGAGAATACCACACCCAGCGCAGCCATCGTGACCGTCAGGCTGACTTCAACCGTGCCAGCGTGGAATACGCTTCTCAGCAGCGGCAGAATCGGCTGCGTAGCGTAGAGTTGGAGAAACGCACAGAATCCCGCGACAATAACGCCGAGGGTTCGCACAAGTTAGGAGTGGGGTTTGTCCCAGGGATGCCCGTGAGCAACCGCATCGCGGTCCTTCACACGGTCATAAAGATGGTCGTCGCAAGTTGTACCTAGGGACTGATTGTACAGACTCGTGATGCCCAAACCTTCGCGCAAATCTTCATCGAACGCGTGTAGCGCCTTCAAGTGCGGAGCCAACGCCGGAAGCTGTTTGCCTGCCGCCGTCTGCAAAAACATTTGGTAGCCGCCGTGGACCAAGTGCGCGATCTCGCTGCCCACCAGGACTCCGGCCTTGCCGATGCTGACCTGACCACCGCCCGCGTCTTCAACAGTCGCCGCGCAACCGTTGCGTGTAACCAGCGGCTTGCCACTGGCATCACGGCCTGTCTCGAAACCAAATTGCTTCAGGTTGGCCAGACGGCTTTCCAGTGTGAATTCTTGAGGTTTTTCGCGGCGGAAGAACATAGGAACTTTCTAGTATAGCGGGTTCTGCCAGTCCGACAAAAACTGGCATTTCCCCCTCAGGACGTCTGCCGCAAGAGTTCCGCCGCAGGCTCTGCCCGCCGCACAATCGCATCCCCTGTAAGATTCCGATCACGCCACCGCAACACGGGCATCTCGATTAGCCTCGTAGTCACAAACGCCATGACGAGCGACGCCCCAAACGTGAGAACCAACATGAGTAAAATCGACATGGACCATCCATGCGCCTGTCCGTAGAGCTTCAATGCGTCTCCACCCGCGATAACCGGAGCGTGCCACAAGTAAAACGCATAGGAGTGCTGTCCCAAGCGGACCATCGCGCGCCCTGCTCGCGAAGAAACAGTTGCGGGCTTCGCCGGATACAACACGCTGAGTAACAACAACGCGAAGCCCCAAGCGACCAACGAGAATCCGGCTGTCACCATGAACGGGTCCTCACGTGTGAGAAACGTTACGGGAGCCAGCAACAGAATGCTTGCAGGGGGCACCCACCCACCGATACGCCGCATCCACACCTTGCAATCCTCTCCATGAAACGCATGGTAGTAGGAGACCAACACTCCCACCAGCATGGAATCGATGCGCAAATGAGACGGGAATACGTTCACTGGATCTGTGATTTCTGGAACCAGCTTCCAGGTAAGGACGCGCAGTCCCAGGATCACGCCACTGGCCGCGACAATCCACATAGGCAGCGCCTGGAATGGATTTGTGCCGCCCCGCCGGGCCAACATTACGATGACCGCGGTCAGGCAGAGATAGAAGTGTTCCTCAATGCCCAGCGACCAGGTATGCGTCCAGATCCCCGGCGCGTAGTTCTGCACGAAAAGGAGTTCCGCCGCCACCTGCTTGATCCCTGGCGCGGTCCCTTGCACATAGGCGACCACAAACATGGCTGCGATGAAGAAGTAGAACTGCGGATAGATCTTGAGTCCACGGCGCAGCAGGAATCGTCCTGGCTGCACTTGAAGTGTGGACTGGTATTCCCGGAATAGCAGCCCAGAGACGAGAAACCCGCTGAGCACGAAGAATAAATCCACCCCGACCCAACCAAAGCGGGATACAAGCAATGCCCCCTCTGAGTGGTAACAGAAGACCAGTAGCACCGCGACCGCGCGCAGCACGTCAAGAGAGGGATTACGCATTGTCCAATAGAACGGGAGATTCCTGCGAAACCATTAGCTCCGGTCTCGGACTATGCGGTAAACTTCAGCTTCCCAACTCCGCCCGGATCGCATCCGCAATCCCGTGCGCCCAGAAATCCACGCGTGCCTGCGTTGGACCCTCCACCATCACCCGAGCCAACGGTTCGGTCCCGGAGAAGCGCACCAACACCCGGCCAGCCTCTTGGAACTCCGCCTCGGCCTGCCCTATCAGCGCCTTCACCGTTGCCAGCTCCTCCAGCGGACGGCGCTGCTTCACTCGCACATTCACCAACAACTGCGGGAAGATCTCCAGTTCCGATGTCAGTGAATCCAGATCCCGGCCCGACTCACGAATAATCTGACAGATCCGCAGTGCCGTCAACAGACCATCGCCTGTCGTCGCGAACTCGCGGAAGATCACGTGTCCACTCTGTTCCCCACCCAAAGGAGCATTACGCTTGATCATTTCCTCCAGCACGTACTTATCCCCGACCGGCGTCCGCACCATCTCGATGCCATGCCGAGCCAACGCGATCTTCAAGCCGATATTCGACATCACCGTGGCGATGACTTCCTTGAGGCCATGATGTTTCTTCAGCCAGAGACCGGTGAGAAACAACACCGCATCGCCATCCACCGTCTTGCCCGAATCCGAAACGAACATCGCCCGATCCGCATCGCCGTCGAACGCAACGCCCAGATCCGCTCCCGTTTCCAGCACCCGCGCACGCAAGGATTCCAGATGCTGTGAGCCGCAATTCAAATTGATATTCCGCCCGTCCGGAGCGTTGTGGATGCAATCCACCGTCGCACCCAAGCGCTTGAATAACTCCGGCCCCAGATGCGTCGCCGCGCCATTCCCCGGATCGATCACAATCTTCACGCCCTGCAAACCGCCCGGCAGCGTCGCAGCCAAGTGCTCCACGTAGGATTGGTCGATTCCTTCGTCTACGCTCAACAACAAGGGCATGGGTTTATGGCCCGATTCCGCCCACTCGAAGATATGCGCTTCCAGCAGGTGTTCCTGCGCGTCCGGAAGCTTGAATCCGGAATGATCGAAAATCTTGATGCCGTTGTCGTGATACGGATTGTGGGAGGCCGAAATCATCACTCCCGCCGCAAACGGACCCGTGCGCGCCACGTGCGCCAACCCAGGTGTCGAGATCAAACCCGCGAACCGCGCCCGCACTCCGCCCTGCGCAAGCCCGCCCGCCACGTGTTCCGCGATCCATGGACCCGACTCGCGCGTGTCCATTCCGATCACGACTTCGGGATCCAGATGATGCGTCCCGATCCACTTTGCAAGCGCTACACCAACCGCGAAGGTAGTGGCCCGATCGAGCGGATACTCGTCCGCCTGCCCCCGGATTCCATCGGTCCCAAATAGTTGTCTCGCAGCGACTTTTGTCTCACTCATAGATCACACTCGATTATCGGCAGCTACCAGCAACAGCCATAGGAGGATAGCCACACCCAAGCACAACAGCTTCCAGCCCAAATTGTGGGTAACCAGACGCCGCACTGGGCGCGGAAACGTCACGGTTGAACGCTCCCCAGTTGCGCTCCACCCGCACTCTCCTGGGAATGCCGGGAACCCGTGGAATGGTGCGTCAGCCGCTGCCGTAAGCGGTCCAGGGATACATCCGATTCCAGCTCCCCACGCCATGCAATCGAAATCTGCCCGGTTTCCTCGGATACCACCACAGCCAATGCATCGGTGTCTTCCGTCACGCCGATCGCTGCTCGATGGCGCGTTCCCATCTTACGTAGCGCCATCCCATGCGCACTCGCGGGATTCACATGCAGCGGCAGGAAACAGGCCGCCGCCGCGATACGATCCCCTTGCAGGATCACCGCGCCATCGTGCAACTGCGCGCCTTGATAGAAAATCGCCAGTAGCAAGTCACGCGATACAACCGCGTCCAAGGTCACACCGCTCTCGATGAACGTCCGCAATCCGATATCGCGCTCCATCACGATCAACGCCCCGGTGCGTTTCTCGGCCATGTGTTCCACCGCGAGCAGGATCTCGTCTACGATTTCCCGCCGCTCCAGCCGGCCACCCAAACTCATCCATCCGGCGCTGGCCCAACGCACCCGCCCTAACCGCGTCAGGTACCCGCGCAGCTCAGACTGAAACAGGACAATGAACGCGATGACCGAATACGGCGCCAACCAGGCCAGTGCCGAACGTAGAAGCTCCAGCCGCAGCCAGATGGCGACGACATAGATCAGCACCAAGACAGTCATGCCGCTCAAAACATGGATCGCCCGGCGGCCCCGCAGCACCAGGACAAAGTTGTATAACAACACCGCCACGGCGAGAATGTCGATCACGGTCAACACCGTGACCATCGGATTGTTGGGCCAAACGAACTGCGGCATGGGCGATAGCTCTAGTGTATCGCCAACCTGCTACTTGCCCTTGCCCTTCGCGGGTGTCACCGTCGGTTTCGCCGCTGCGGCAGCCACCGGACCCGGGGCTCCCTTCATGGCCGAATCCCAATGCTCCACCACCTTGCCGTCCACAATGCGTAACATGTCAAACCAAGTCGTGGTGTAGCGCTTGCCTGCCGCAGTCGGATCTTCATACTCGCGCACGAAAGCCATCGTCACGTAGTCGCCTTCCGCCTGAATCGAAACCAGCCCGGGCAACGTATCCGGAATCGGTTGCGGTCCACCCGGCAACGCGGAGAAGTACGCCCGGAATCCGACGATGCCCGTATCGGCGTTGGGATTGTGCTGCATATAGTCGTTGGCCATAAACTGCTCGGCCAGTTCCAGACGCCGACCCTGCAGAACGATGCGGAAAAAGTCGTAGGCGATTCGCTTGTTCACCGCCAGCTTGGCGTCGTCACTCTTCAAGAGGTCCTTCTGTTTGTTGGCTGCGACGGGCACCACCGGTAACGCGGCAAACAGCGACGTTGCAAACATTGCAAGTCCTGCGGCAACTACGAATTTCTTCATGGTCGTGAGTTTCTCATTGTTCGCCTATTCTAACGTCTCGCCGCCCAAGCGCGGAAGCGGCGCCAGGCCAGCGCCATTCCCGTCCACACCAGCAACACACCTCCGGCGGATGCAATTCCCGTCATCGTTTGCCCAGCCAGCCCGTAATACTCCCCCGTGTGGACAAAACGCATCCAGGAACGTGCCCGTTGCCCCGCATCCTGATCGGCAAAATCAGTGGAACGGATCACCGTCCCCGTCACCCGATCCAATACAACACTGGATCGCTTCTGCGGCTGCCCTCCGTTTCCGGCGTCGATGTTGAATGTGACCGGCTCGTCATCCCTGACCGGAATTTGAAAACTGATCGACCGCCAACCGGTGACCTGCTTGCCCGCCTCAGCGACAAGAAGATCCAAATTCACAAACGAATTCCCTCGCGAAGCGTTCCCCTCTGGCGGACGCCCCTTGCCCTTCCCTCGATTGGGCGGCTGCACACCGTTCGCCCGATAGACGATGTCGCTGGCCCACGGGTAGGACATAACCACGCCACTCAGCACCACGAAAAAGAGCGGCACACAACACCAGAAGCCCGCGACCTGGTGCCAGTTATAATCTCGCGACTTGCCCGCCAGTCCCGCTCGGAACCACAACACCGCCCGCACATTCGACCAGCGCCAGCGGCGCGGAAACCACAGATACAGACCACTCACCACAAGGAATAGAAACGCCAGGTTCGCCGCTCCCGTAACGGCACGGGCTGCTGTCCGATGACCAGCGTCCGCCCCCAACCAGCGGTGCCATTCCGTTACCCGCCGGAAGAAGGCACGCACTTCAGCATGCGGCGGAGCCAACCTTGCCGCGCTAGCCGGATCTACCAAGATCGTTTCCCGGCCGAAGCTCACCGTAACAGCCTCGGTCGGGTCCGCTCTCAAAACCACTCCGGTTGCCCCCGGCAACTGTGCCAACAGTGCTTCGATGGGCAGCCGCGTACCCGCTGAGACCGGACGCTGCTCCGCCCACGCCACAACTTGTCTTTCGTAGGTCAGCAGCGTCCCCGTGACCGCCATCACCAGGATCACCAAGCCTGCTACAACCCCACTAATCAGGTGCAGCCAGAACAAGATTCGTCGCAACATTAGAACCTCACCGTTAAGGCAACCCGCACCGCGCGCGGCGAGCCGGGCAGGATGTTGCTATTTCCATTCGACGTCGGAAAATAGATCCGGTTGAACAGGTTTTCCACGTTGGCCTGCATGCGAATCGATTCCGTAAGGGAGTAGAAAAGCGCACCGTCGATCCGAGTGAAACCGGGCAACCGAACCGTGTTGTCCACGGCAGCGAACATGCCGGTTTGGCGGATGACGCCCAGACCGGTTCCCAGCCGCGAAGTAATCTGGTAGTTGTTCCACAGCGAAAACGTATGGTGCGGCACCAAGGCAACCAGGGCGCCCGCGGACGCCGCCGTGGTCGCAGAGCGCATGAACGCGTCCTGATACGCGTAGCCACCTGAAATTTGCCACTTCCGCCGGATGCTTCCACTGATGGCCGTTTCAAAACCGTTCGTCTGTTGGCTTCCCGTTTGAATGATCCGTCCGGGGTTATTCGGATCCACGCTGCGCGTATTGGTACGGTTCAGCCTGTAAACAGCCGCCGTCATGCCCAGCGACGGGCGAATATCCCACTTGGCGCCGACTTCGTAGTTGGTGAACTTCTCGGGCTTCAGCGTTTGCGTCGTCGCATCCAGTGAAGCAAACTGGTCTCCCGAACTCGGCAGGTACGACACGCTATAGTTCGCATACAACGACACCGGATCGGCCGGCTTGAAGACAATGCCAGCCCGCGGAGAAACCAGGCCGTCTCTTCGTCCCAGATTCCCTCCGCTGCTGTTGTCATGAAATCGAAAGTCGAACGAATCATAGCGGAGCCCCGCAATCACCTGCACGTGCTTCGAAACTTCCGCCTGATCTTGAATGTAAACAGAACCAAGCGTCAGCCGGACGTTGTTATCTCTGCTGTTGGTGGAAAATGCAACGGGCGTAAAGTCCGTCGGCGTCAGGAACGGGACCCGCAGCGTGCTCGCACCGCCCAGGAACACCGCATCGTTGCGCAGATTGCCGCTCTTCTGACGGCCAAACTCGGCTCCATGCAGCAGCGTGTGCCGGACTCGTCCCGTCTTGAGCGCGTAAATGAGATTGGTTTGGTTGAACAGGTTGTCCCGCAGTGTTGCATCACGATAACCGGAAAGCGTCACCTCCGCTTGGCTGCCCACGCTTACGGCCCCCGGAAAAACATTCTGGTAACTCTTGTCGTAGTGGGCAACCTGCGTTTGATTCCGTAAAGTGGCCCGCCCCCAGGAATGCTCGCCCACCACCGCACCGGAATGGACTCGCGCTTTGGCTCGGCTCGCATCTGGATTGCCGAAGAACGTCCGGATATCAGCGTTGGAAGGCGCTCCCTGATAGGAAGGGATGCCGCGATCCACCACCCGGCCATCGTGAAACAATTCGTAGCTGGCACGAAACCGGGTGCGGGAAGTCGTCGCATAGGTGATGCTGGGACTGACACCGTAGCGCTCCAGATTCGTGTAACGCCGGAACCCATTCGAGTTCTCATGCACTCCGTTGAACCGGTAGGCGAACTTTCGATGCAGCGCCTGACCAAAATCGGCCGCAAAGCGTCGATTCAGGAACGAGCCACCCTGCAAAGTGATCTCTCGCAGCGGCATCCAGATCGCTTCCTTGGTGACGCGATTCAAGACGCCCCCACCACCGCCACGGCCAAACACCATGGCATTGGACCCCTTCAAGGCTTCCACCCGTTCCACATTGTACAGATCGCGAAAATACTGCACATCGTCGCGAATACCATCCACGAAAAAGTCTGCCGTAGTCTGGTTGCCCCGGATCACCGGAGCATCGCGGTGCCCTTCCCCTTGCGCCATCGTGATGCCCGGAATGTAGCGTACGACATCCGCCATTCCTTGCATGCCCTGATCTTTGATGAGTTCCTGAGTGATGACCGAGATGGATTGTGGAATATCCCGCAACGCAGTGGACGTCTTGGTGCCACTGGTCAACGTCTTCAGCTGGTAGCCAGCCGCTGGAGCTATAACGGACACGCGATAAACAACAGGTTCTTCCTCGGAAGCTGTCTTCTGGGAGGCAGTGTCCTGTCCGTGCGCCGTCGGGCAAAAGGCACAACAAACTGCGATAAGAGCCCGGCAAGCCATTGGGGCCTCGGTTTTGATTCGTGAAAGCATGCTTTCCTTCCTGATTGATTTGTATCCAGAAGGACAGCGACCGTAGAATGAGATGTCGTCGGCCTTCGGGTTGTCGATCTTCCGGGTCGCGGCTCAGTCCGCCAAGATTGGGGCTGCGACTCGGTCTTAAGCTAGAGATGGAACAGGTTTAGCAACTGCATTGCATCCAGAACGATGATCTTACGGTCTTCTGTGCAGGACTATTCTAAGTTAACGCCCATAAAACCGCATTGAATACAGGACTAGTTTAATCCTATATGCAAATGGGCGTCAACTGAAAATGCAACTCAGTTGCGATCGAAGCCGCCGCCGCCCGGCGTCTCAATGGTCAGAAGATCGCCCGCGTGAGCTTGAAGGCGCGTTTTGGAGGGCACGGGCTTTCCGTCAAAACAATCGCGACCCGGCGTCCCCGCTTCGCCCCCAGCAAAACCATAGGGACACTTCGCACGTCGATCCGCGATCAGCGTAACTTCCGCTTCCCGCAGAAAACGGAAACTGCGCACAATCCCGTCGCCCCCAGCGTGCTTCCCCGCCCCACCCGACCCGCGCCGGACACGATACGTCTCGATGCGCACCGGGTATTGATGTTCAAAGGCCTCAATCGGAGTGTTCCAACTGTTGGTCATGTGCGTATGGTGCGCGCTCAACCCAGGACCGTTCACCGACGCCCCCGCGCCACCCGCGATCGTCTCGTAATACGCCCAGCCCGAGCCACCGAAACTGACGTTATTCATCGTGCCGCAACTCGCCGCCGGGATGCGCAGTGGAGCCGCCTTCGCCAGCGCCCCCAACAACACGTCCGTAATCCGCTGCGAGGTCTCCACGTTCCCCGCCGCCATCGGAGCCGGAGCCAGCGCGTTCACCACCGTGCCCTTAGGGGCGATCACGCGAATCGGCCGCAGAATACCGCTCGTAAACGGCACGTCTTCTCGAATCAGACACCGGAACACGTACATCGTCGCCGCCAACGTCACCGCATAGTTCGCGTTCATCGGCCCCGCTACCTGAGCAGCCGAGCCAGTGAAATCCACCTCCGCTGCTCCCTTCCCCACCGTAATGCGAACGCGAATGGGAACCGGCGCGGACGTGATGCCATCGTTGTCCAGAACATCTTCGAAGCGATACGTTCCAGCCGGCAATTCCCGAAGCGTCGCCCGCATCATGCGTTCACTGTAATCCTGCAACCCGCGCACACCCGCGGCAACGCGCGCCGCCCCAAACTTCACCACCATCTCCTTCAAGCGCTGTTCCCCGCGCTGAATCGAAGCGAGCTGCGCCGCCAAGTCGCCTTCCCGCTCCACTGGCGTGCGAACATTCGCCAGCAACATCCGCAACAACGGCCGATCCAACTGCCCCCTCCGTTGGATCAAAATCGGCGGAATGCGCAAACCTTCCTGGTAAATCTCCTTGGCCAGAGGCATCGACCCCGGACTCATCCCGCCCACGTCAGAGTGATGCGCGCGGCTCGCCACATAGAATGCCGGCTTTCGCCCGCCCGTGAACACCGGAGCAACCGCAGTGATATCCGGCAAATGCGTCCCGCCCTGGAACGGATCATTGACCAGCGCCACATCGCCCGGTTCCAACGCAAACGCGTCCATCACAGCCCGCACCGAAAGCGGCATCGCTCCCAAGTGGACCGGCATATGATCCCCCATCGCGATCGTCTCGCCCCGCGCATCGTAAAGCGCGCAGGAGTAGTCGCGCCGTTCCTTGATGTTTGCCGAATAGGATGACTTGCGCAGTACCGCACCCATTTCCTCGGCCACAGAAACCAGTAGGTGACGAAACAGTTCCAATTGAATGGCGTCCACGGGCATGAGGATATTGTGCCCTGAAATTCGGGGGACATGTTAAAATCGTGCCTTTCCCCATTTCATGCTCCAACTCGTATTCACGGGACTCGACAAAGTCCAAAGCTGGAATATAGATCCCACCGTCAGTCTAGGGATCGCAATGGGATATGCGCTGTTATTCGCGATTCTCTTCGTTCAGGCCAGGCGCAACTATTTGTCACTGCCGGAACTGCCCATCCGCCCTCCTCAGGATCAGCCGCTAGACTGCATGGTGGTGATTCCAGCCCGCGATGAAGCCGGCGTCATCGGAAGGGCAGTCCGCAGTCTGCCGCCTGATTCGGTCATCGTGGTGGATGACGCGTCCACCGACACCACAATCGCGGAAGCAGAAAAAGCGGGCGCCGGCGTCCTTCGCGCTCCCCGCCTGCCCAAGGGAGCATTCGGAAAACCCCACGCCTGCATGATCGGCGCCCGAGCCATCACAACCAAATGGGTCCTCTTTGCCGACGCCGACACTTGGTACGAAAAAGGCATGCTCGAATCCGCCATTCATGCGGCCGAGGTCAACGACCTTTCTTTCTTGTCCGTGCATCTGGACCAGGAGACAAATAGCTTCGCCGAACATGTCATCGCGCCCTACATGCAGGCGCTTTTTTTCTCCGGCATCAGCCCGCGGGACTGTCCGGAAGGCGCGTTCTACGGGCAGTGCCTGTTAGTCCGTCGCGCCGCGCACGAATTCATCGGCGGTCACGGAACCGGGTTGACCTTCCTGGTGGACGATGTAAAACTTGCCCTGTTGGCCCAACGGCATCGCATGAAGTTCGGCACTGCGAGAACTTCAAAGTTGGGCCACGCCAGCGCACATCCAGGCTGGGATGGCCTGTGGGACGGCATCCGGCGCAATTCGTACCGTTTCGTCCTGATCCCCAATTGGCATGGAGTTCTGCTCTTAGCAACGGCGTTTGTGGCCGCCCTTTGGCTGCCGTTGGTATTGTTTCTGGCGATCTTCGGATGGTTACCCGCAGCTGCGGTGTTAGCGGTGCTACCGACCCTGTTGTTGCTGCCTTGGTATGGAAGCATCCCTCGCGCCGTCCTGGCTCCGCTGGCAATCTATGCCATCCTGCCGATCCTGGGCAACTCACTCCTGGGGGTCGTGACTACGACGCATGTTCAATGGAAAGGCCGGGAGGTTTAAGACTGCATGCCGGAAACAACTACGCCGCCAATCGCCGTAGAAATCGCCGTTTTGGATGACGACCTCGACTTCCGCAACTATCTAGAAGACGTCTTGACCGACGAGAAACTCTACGCCGTCCGTACCTACGCAACCGCGGCGGACCTGGTTGCCAGTTGCGAAGAGCGCGTACCTGACATCGTCCTGCTCGACATGAAAATGGGCGACGTAACCGGCGATAAGGTAGTGGAACAGCTGCTCTCCCGCTGGCCCGGCCTGTGCGTCATCATCATCACCGGATACCCGTCGCTGGAAGACATGCGCGCGACCTTCAAGCTCAAAGTCTTCGATTACGTTGCCAAGCCCTTCACATTGGCCCAGTTGCGGCAAGTATTGAAGAACGCCGTCGAAACGTTCGGCCTTGGACACACCGCCCAGGATCGCTTGCGCGAACGCCTCGGCCACGCCATCAAGATGCTGCGTGTATCGCGCGACTGGTCGCTCAAAGATATGGCGGCCCATACCCGCCTGAGCGTCTCTCAGATCAGCGCCATCGAACGAGGAGCCAATCTCCCCAGTATCGAAAGCCTGCTCTCCATCTGCGGAGCCTTCGGCAAGAAGCCCTCGGAATTACTCGCTTCGATCGAGTTCTAGCGCCCTGCCGCCGGCTTGGTGCTAATCAAATGCTCCACGTCGCGATTGTTCTCGTTGCACGAGTACTCGATCAACTCCGGCAGCCCGAAGACGGCCTTCAGCGGCGTCAACGGACGCTCCAAATTCCACGGCTTCGTGTACATCACCGGATCGATAATGTCGTAGTTCATGACGATCGTGGTCGGCGTCCGCGTGAATCGCTCGATCACTCTCAACTGATCGCTATGCTGATGCCCCGCCGTATCGAGCCACGTCTTATCGTTCAGGCCGATGGTCTCCACCACAATGGTGTCGCCTTCCCAATGCCCCACCGAGTTTCCCATAAAGGTCGGTTCCACACGCGCCGGCCGAGCCCGCCCGTCTAGCGGAATCACCCGCCACATGCTCATGTATTCGAACGCAAAAATCAAATACTCCGGCGTCTGCAGGATCTGCACCGGGTAGGGCGATTGCATCATGCGCGGCACGCCCGGGTAGTAACAGAGCGACGTCGGATCGTCCTTGGAATCGTGGTTGCGAAACGCTTCCCGGCCAACATCGGTGTACGGTACGGTATCTTCACCCTTCGCCAGCGCGATGTTCGGAGTGTAAGGAATATTCCAGAAACCCTGGAAGTTCGGCTTGCCATCCGGCATGCGCGGAATCGCAGCTTTCTCCTGCGGCTTTGCCTCTTGACCAAAAGCCCAGCCCGCTGTCAGCAACACACCAAGAAGGATTCGCCGCATTTCCCTACCCCCGCCGTATATTATATGCCTACAATCCCTGGACATCCACATCCCGAGGCGGATCCGACAAATCCGCCATCGCATACACGTTCTTATAAATGGTGTCGCAGATGTCCTTCAGCGGAAGATCGTTTTCGTCGTGCCCGAAAGGACCCTCGATCTCGACGCCGATTTCTTCGATCCCAAAGTACGTGTACGCCACCAACGCCACCACCAGCACCGTCAACCATCCAAACGTATCCACCAACGCAAACGGCAACGTGAAGCAGTAGATCACCAGCGCCCTCCGCAGATGCACCACGTACGCATAGGGCAGCGGAGTCTTACGGATTCGCTCGCACCCACTCACCGCCCCGATCAACTCCTGGACATTCCGATCCAGCGCCACGTTGATGTTGTCCGTGATCAACTTCCTCTGATAGGCCACTTTCAAAACGTGCGTCAACCGCTGCGCTGCATGCATCGCCAGATGCTGAGAGGTCAACAACTCCACCCGCTCCGCAGGAACCAATTCGTCCGCCGCCGGCCCTATGACCGAGTCGCCCCGCAGGGTGCTCATCACCGTATACGGGAACACCGCCGTCCACCGCACCAACCTAAGGAATAACTCTCGATCCTCCCCCAGATACGCCTGCCCGCTCCGCACCAGATTTCGAGTCTCCATGACGATGACGCCCCACAGTTTCCTCCCCTCCCAGTACCGGTCATAGGAAGCATTCGTTCGGAACACCAGCAGCAAACCCAACGCCACGCCCACCAGCGAGTGAATGGTCACCGGAATCGCCACCGGTGACACGTTGTAGTGAAACCAGACCACCCCAGCCGACCATGCGACGCAGACCAGCACGCGCACGAAGATCTCCACCAGCAGCGTGCCGCGGATATCGAAAAAGTGGTCGAACCAACTGTGCGGGTCGTAACGAATCATGGGTCTCCGAGCTACACTAGAGTAATCCCCTCCAAAGGCTTCTTTCAACAAACATGCTCCAAGCTGGAATCGTCGGTCTGCCTAACGTAGGCAAAAGCACTCTCTTCAACGCCATCACCCAGTCGCGCAAAGCGATGGCAGCCAACTACCGGTTCTGCACCATCGAACCCAACCAGGGCGTCGTGACCGTCCCGGATGAGCGCCTCGCGGTGCTCTCCAAAATCAGTGGCTCGCAAAAGCTGATTCCGTCGGTCTTTGAATTCGTCGACATCGCCGGCCTGGTCAAAGGCGCCAGCCAAGGCGAAGGCTTGGGCAACCAGTTCCTGGGCCACATCCGCGAAGTCGACGCCATTGTGCAGGTCGTCCGCTGCTTCGAAAACTCGGACATCGAACACGTCATGGATTCGGTCGATCCCATCCGCGATATCGAAATCGTCAACACCGAACTGATCCTGGCCGACCTCGACAGCATCCAGAAGCGTCGTACCAAGACCCAGAAGCTAGCCAAGAGCGGCGACAAAAAAGCTCAAGCCGAGCTCGAACTCTTCGACCGCGTGGAAGCCCACCTCAACACCGGTAAGCTCGCGGTCACCATGGACTGCACGCCCGAAGAGTCCGCCCTCATGAAGGGCTTCTTCCTGCTCACCGCCAAGCCCACGCTCTTCGCCTGCAACGTCGGCGAAGACGACCTGGCCCATCCCGAAAAGAACCCCTGGGTGGAAAAAGTCAAAGCCTACGCCGCCGAACACCTGGGCACACGCGTCGTCGTGGTCTCCGCCGAAATCGAAGCCGAACTCTGCACACTGCCCCCCGAAGAACGCGCGGAATACCTGGAAAGCCTCGGCGTCAAAGAAGGTGGAGCCGGCACGCTCATCCGCGAAGCCTACTATCTGCTGGGCCTCCGCACCTATCTCACCACCGGCGAAAAAGAAACCCGCGCCTGGACCATCCACGCCGGTGACAAAGCCCCCGTAGCCGCCGGCGTCATCCACTCCGATTTCGAAAAGGCGTTCATTCACGCCGAAACCATCTCCTACGCCGACCTGGTCGCCTGCGGCAGCTTCGCCAAGGCCCGCGAACTAGGTAAGCTCCGCACCGAAGGCAAAGAATACGTCGTCCAGGACGGCGACGTCATGGAATTCAAAACCTTCGTGTAAGCACTCGTCATCGACACTCAAGTCGCGAGGCACCGTAGGGAAGCGGTAGAACAGACGTTCTACCGCTGTCCGAAAGAGTACCGCGGGCTGCACAAGCGCGCAAGCTGAAAGTACTGCAGAGAGAAGATGCGCAGCTACTCCGTGCCGTTGCGGAGGGAAACTTCCCATTTGTCTGTCCATGCGGCGCCCCCAACGGCGATCGACGAAGATCCGCTGACGCAGGCGATCTTGATCTTGTCCAGCGAGTATGGCCGCTACGGCTACCGCCGCATCACGAGGCTGCGAAATGCGGGTGGGTCGGCAAGCAGGGATCATAACGCAGCTGGAGGCGCGAAGGATTGAAGGTCCCGGCCAAGCAAAAGCCACGCATTGGCTAAACCAACTGCATCAGCAATGCGGATTCGCACCCGGTGAACCCGCCATTCTTCCTCGCGAGTTTCGACTCGAGCACTAGGAGCCAGCCGCTGGACCATAAGCACTTAGAAGACACGGCATCGGGCACGCAGAAACCTTTGAGTGTCCTGGCCCAAGTGATCCGGCACAACAACAACTAAAGCAGTTGTCATCGACCTCTCTCTGGCATCGCCGTATATCCACGGGCTACCAGCAGCAGTCGGTTCTGCCGTTGCGATGATTCAATTGTTTAGGGAGGCAGGTAACAGCGAAGTCTACAAACCCACGGTTACGTCATCCGGGGAAAACAGATTGGAGAGAGCGGAAATAAAATACCACCGGGAGTACCACCGGACGAGTTAAGGACTTTCGACTAAGTCCTTTATTTTTAATGGTGAGCGCGGTAGGAATCGAACCTACAACCTAATGATTAAGAGACGCGCCGAGCAACCCGCCAAAACACCAGCAAAATGGGCCTTTCCTCTTTCGTTCCTTTCGTTTGAGTGACGCTGGTACATAGCTATCAATTGCTCACAATTGATCGTTTTTGATCTCTAGTCTCTAAGGATTCCACTAAAGTCACAAGGTTCGGCAAGCCTAGCGATTTGACCGCTTCGCGTTTCGCCGCCATTCGAATATGGCTGTAGCGCTCCAACATCGCGCGACTCATGTGGCCCATCAGCGAGAGCATGGTGGACTCGGGTACGCCCGCCTCCGCCATCTTCGTCGCCACCGTGTGGCGTAGGTCATGCAACCGACAGGAGACCCCCGCCGCAGCGCGCACGCGTTCCCAGGATGAATTGAGCGACTGCATGGGCACCTTCGGATCCAAGGGTCGATCCGAGCCCTTGGTAGGCCGTCCACACCGGCCAGGGAACACGCACCACTCCGGGCGGATCTCTGCGAACCGCTTTGAGTCCGCGTACCAAGCGGCGTGCATATCGAACACTGCCCGCAGGTCCCCATTCATCGGAATCATGCGGCCCGCTCCGCCCTTCGTTTTGGCCTTGCCCACCGTGACGTGTTCGGCGGAGAAATCTACCTGCGACCAGCGGAGCGCGGCGATCTCCCCCGCCCTCATGCCCGTGGTGAGCGCGATCCGAATGAATGTGTACAGCAGCGGGTTCCGGTTTGGGGACGCGTCGCCAGCAGCGGCCCGCAGTAGACGCTGCTCCTCATCGGGACTAAGCGCGCGCCCAACTTCGTGATTCTCTTCCAGCTTGCGGACGTTCGGCCAAGCCACGGACCATTTGAACTTCATAGCCCGCGATAGCTCGCCTACTTCCATGTTGATCGTCCGCCCGCCCGCGCCCTCTGCCAGCCGCGTGCGGATGTAGTCCTGTACGCGCTGCTCAGTTAGATCGCACTGAAGGCACGAACCCAGTAACCGCTTCACGTGCGCGAGACGATGCTTTGCAAACGTAATGGAGTTGCGGCGATGACTGGATGCGTAGCTCTCCAGGTACGTCTTGATCCGCTCGGCAACCGACGCCACACGATCCGCGCCGCCGCTGCTGGGCATTCCAGCGTATGCCCGTTCTAACTCCAGCCGCCGCCGCTTTTCAGCCTCTACCGCGATGGTCTTGCGCGTGGATTTACTCGACTCTTGCACGCGTTTTCCTGAGAACGTGAAGGAATACCACCACACGGCGGACTTCTTCACCTCCCCGGTCTTGGGATCGCGGTACGTAGGTTTGTAGACGGCCACTAGGTTCCTTTCTTTTTCGCCTTCGTCTTTTTTTGCCAACGCGCCGCCGCCGCTTTGGCAGCGCTAGCGCTTCGTTCAGCCTTGCTCATACCCGCTGCGCGCTTCTTTCCCCCTTGCGCACCGGTTTTCTTGAAGAATTCCAGCATTTCAGTCATAGATGCAAACTCACGCTTCTTTGTCGCCATCCCAGAAGCGTATTCCGTAGGCCCTTAGCATCGCCCTTGACTATGCGTAGGGCCTACGCATATACTAGCCATAAGCCGCCCTGAAGTCAACCGGCGAACCACTAGCCCAATGAGCGCCCTCGCGACCATCAACGTCCTCGTTTCGCTGTCACCGGCGGCAGAACAAGCCCGCGAATATGCACGCCGGGCGCGCTCTGAATCCACCCTCCGCAGTTACAGGACAGATTGGGCCGACTTCACGCGCTGGTGCACCGCCAACGCTCTGCTGTCTCTGCCAGCCACTTCAGAAACCGTCGCTTCATACATCGCCGCCCAAGCAGAGTCACACAAGGCGAGCACGATACAGCGCCGCCTATCCTCCATCAGCCAATGCCATCAGGTGCGCGGTTATGACTCACCGACGCGCAACGAACTGGTGCGCTCGGTCCTCAAGGGCATTCGCCGCACCATCGGCACCGCACCCAATGAGAAAGCGCCTCTACTAGCGGGCGACATTCGCGACATGGTTGCCGCGCTTCCCACGACCCTAATTGGCAAGCGCGACCGCGCTCTGCTCCTGATCGGATTCGCCGGAGCGTTCCGCCGTTCCGAACTGGTAGCCCTCAACGTGGATGATGCTGAGTTCACATCAGACGGCCTTATAATCGCGCTGCGACGCTCCAAAACCGATCAAGAGGGACGGGGCCGCAAGATAGGTATACCTGCCTTGCCAAGCTCTGATGCGTGCCCCGTGCGTGCGCTACACGAGTGGTTGGACGCCTCAAGAATCACTACCGGCCCGATCTTTCACAGCGTTGCCATCGGCGGCCGATTGCAGCCAGGCCGCCTCTCCCCGCGCGCTGTCGCACTCGTGATCAAGCGTCGTCTGTCGGAGGATCGTGACGCGACCAAGTTTGCCGGCCACTCTTTGCGAGCAGGTTTCGTTACTAGTGCCGCAATGGGTGGTGCCAATCTCAAGGCCATCATGAAACAGACCGGCCATCGATCTCTTGAGATGGTGCTACGTTACACGCGCGATGCTTCTCTATTCCGGGGCAATGCGGTGTCATCCACTGGACTGTGAACTACCGATAAGTTCTAGTTATCAGCGTCGGTGTCAGACATGGGGGCGCATGGCGGTATGGCCTATGATTGGTAGGCAATGCGATTGCAGTCGAAAGTGAGGAGAAATTCTAATGAACCAGTTGGCCGTCGCGCTACTTCTCAGCGCTAGTGTTCTGATTGCCCAGCCACGCAATGCGGGCAGCATTACAACCCACTCAACCCAGGTTCTACCCTTGGTTATTCTTGGGGAAGGATGGACTGAGAGGCTTCTTCTGCAAAATGTGGACGATTCGATTTCCGCCATCGGCACCATCAGCTTTTACACGCGCGATGGACAGCCGTGGCCCATCGCTCTTAGGGACCGGGGCACCGCTTCGACCTTCTTGGTTGCCCTTACTCCAGGACAAACAGCAGTATTCGAAACTCTAGTTTCGTTTGCATCGCAGCAGCTTGGTTGGGCAATAATTTCTCTAGGGGGCCAAGGTTCCGGCGATTTGTTAGGACAAGTCGTTTTTCGCAAACAGGCTGATGGTCGTCCGGACCTGATGACATCCATGATTCTCGGTGACCGGGCTTTTTCTCGGACCACAACGTTCTTCGACAATACAGGCGGCAACTATACCGGCATGGGGATTCTAACTTCCGAACTGTGTACCTTGTCATCCTGCCAGAACGGAGATGCTCTCAGGGTTACAATCCGCGATCTTGCGGGAACGATCATCGGCCAGAAGCAGATCACGCAGAAACGCGGGACACTCTACTGGATGAACTTGGGAGTCGATTTCCCCGAAACGAATGGGAAGACAGGGACTTTCGCGGTTGAACCTGTGAGTTCCTTCAGCGTTTATCTCACCAGTTTCAGCCTCCAGTTTGCTGGCAACGGTGCCTTCACAGCAATCACTCCATTTGAAGACTAGCGGAGTTTCGCCGGGATGCATTCCGGGGCCGGTCGACCGGACTTCGCGCTACCGATACGAGGGCTTTATCGGTAATGCAATACAGCATGTAGTTACAGGGGGCGCAGCAAGCTCCTGGGCTGGCCAGTGTCGTTACTTCGTGGGCTTCCACTCGCTGCTGAGCTTCTGGGCTTCGGCAATTTCGGCGGGAGTCATTTTCTTCTCCATATAATCTCTTACCAGCTTGGCGACCCCGTGGCCTTGGGCCGCTGCTAGGTTCCGCCACATATAGGACAGGACCAAGTCCTTTGGCACGCCTACTCCCGCGTAGTACTGCACTCCCAAGCTATTTTGCGCATCTGCATCGCCCTGGTCCGCAGCTTTGCGATACCAACTCACCGCGAGGGCAGCATCCTTGGGCACGCCTTCGCCCTTGACATACAGGTTGCCTAAGTTTAACTGTGCAGCAGCATCCCCGTTGTTTGCCCGTGTAGTGAGTTGTGCCAGCGCCGCCTTGTCCCCCTTGCTCGCTGACTTGGATAGGGCAATCGCCGTCCGCTGAACTGGTGCCGTCTTACCCTTTTGCTGAGCCTGTGCCACGCCGAGCGCCAACACCAGCACCGCCGCCAACCTGTATAGCTTCTTCATGATTGCCTCTGTCTGCCGATGCCGGAAGTATAGCGGTTCTGACAGAACGGAACCACCTAGTAGGTCTCCATTGCGAAGCTGGGCGTTGGCGTATGGCACGCCGGGCGCGCTCTGAATCCACCCTCCGCAGTTACAGGCCCGGACGTCCGAACTTCTCCGCAAACAGGTAGTGGCTCTGCAGTTCACTGAACGCCCGCGTCTTGCTTCGCGTGCCATCGCCCAGAATCCGCGCCACCGCCAGCTTGGTGTTGTCGTAGAGGATCGTGCGCGGCACTCCGCCGAAGTACGCGAAGGCGTGGTTGTGACCTTCGAGGAACGCTTCTGTCGTCTCGGCCGGGAAGGCCATCACGAAGCCGTCATCGGACTGCGGCAAGTCCATTGCCAAGTAGTGCGCCTTGCGCTCCACCCCGCCGATCACCACCATCGCTTCGCCAAAGTCAGCTTGCGCCTCTCCCGGCGGGTGCTCCAGTGGAACGAACATCTCGCGCTGACTCAGCTTCCTGAGCCGCACGTAGTCCTTCACGATCGTGTAGCCGCCTGTGTAGCTGTGCTCCTCGCGCAGCCGCTCGAAGATCCGCTTGGCGGTGTGACGCTGCTTCTTGCCTTCTGCCTTGTCTGTTTCCAGGATCTGGTCGATGGTCCCGATCCAGGCACCCAGTTTGGGCCGCCGCACGGGTTGCTGCCGCCGGTAGCCGGGTGGTACCGAGTACCGCAGCATCTTCCGCACTGTCTCGCGTGCCAGCCCGAACTGCCGGGCCACCTCGCGCTCACTCATCTTGTCGACGATGACCGCTCGCCGAACCCGCGCGTATAACTCCACTGTGTACACCTCTCCGGTGTTCCACAAACACAGAATGTCTGCTGGAACCAGTTTCCCCGGCGGTCTACTTTCTCTCCGCCGTAACGCCGCTCACGCGGCGTCTACTGGTCTAGTTTGTCAGCGGCGCTTATACAAGATTCCCAACGCAGTTTTAGGGCACTACCAAAACCCTGATGGGGATGGCTGGCGCGGTGGAGCCCAGGCAAGGACCAGCCAGGCACAGGCCACTTTTCTGTACCGCGTTGTCGATCCACCTCACCGGAAGTAGCCCCTGACCATAACTGGCACTTTTGACCCCCTGAAGCACCCCTTAAGATTCAGCCTGTA
>CALQCC020000045.1 GCA_943328975.2 Bordetella parapertussis
GTGTTCGACAACTTTCTCAACCTCCTCACCTGCTCGTCTGTGACCATTGCCTCGGCGCTATTGGAGCGCGATTCTCGATGGTCACATTGTTGTCGCCGAGCGGGAGTTTTAATTGTCGTCAGCCGGGAGATCTAATTGTCGCCGAACAGCCCCACAGCTTTACACGGTTGCTAACAGCGACGCCTGCTCCGGCACCGGATGTGGGGTTTCGAAGCGGACGCTTACCAGCGTCGACAAGCCTGGTTCCTGCATGGTCACGCCGTACAGCGCCTGGGCCATTTCCATGGTGCGCTTGGCGTGGGTGATGACGATGAACTGGGTCTCGGTCGACATTTCCTTGATCAAACGCGCGAGGCGCTGGATGTTGGATTCGTCTAGCGGGGCGTCGACTTCGTCCAGGATGCAGAACGGGCTCGGTGTGTAGCGGAAGATGGCCATGAGTAGCGCCATCGCGGTGAGCGACTTCTCTCCGCCGGAGAGCAGCGCTACGTTCTGTAGCTTCTTGCCCGGAGGCGAGGCCAGAATGTCGATGCCACTATCGCTCAGGTTCTGCTCGTCGGTGAGGCGCATTTCGCCTTCGCCACCGCCGAACAGGGTCTTGAACATGCCCCGGAAGTTTTCGTTGACGATGTCGAAGGTTTCCTTGAAGCGACGGCGGGATTCGTTGTCGAGTTCCTGTATCGCCTTCTCGGTATCGCGGATCGAGTCGAGCAAGTCCTGGCGTTGGGTGTTCAGGAACTCGTAGCGGGTGCTGGCTTCTTCAAACTCTTCTAGCGCTTGGGGATTGACCGGACCCAGGGCCTCGATGCGGTTGCGGACGGTGTTCGATAGCTCCTCGGCTTCGAGGACGCTGGATTCATCCAACTCCGCTGCATCCGGATTCGCGGCGGCTAGCTCGGCGACGATCTCCGAGGCGGCGACGCTCAGTTCCTTGCGGCTGGTTTCGTCGAGATGCTTCAGGTCGCTCTGCTTCTTGACCAGTTCGAGCTCGATGGCTCCGCGGCGTTCTTGCGCGGATTGGGATGCGTTGCGCAGTGCGCGGAGCGATTCGTCGAGGGCGAGTAGGGCCGCTCGGCCCTCGGTCTCGGCTGCGTGCAGGCGTTCGACGACGGCTACGGCGGAGGCTGTTTCTTCACCCAATTGAGACGCACGCTGGTCGAGTCCAACGTTGTCACCGAGCAAGCGGGCGCGTTCCACGCCCATGCGTTCCAGGTTGCGAGCGAGTTCGTCGCGGCGGGAAACGATCTGGCGGATCTGGGCTTCGATGCGGCTCACTGCGCCCTTTTCGGCGCGTTGGCGTTCTTCGATGCCGACCAGTTCAGAGCGCAGGCTGGAGTGCTCCTCATTGATGGCTTGGGTGCGAGCTTGCAAGCCTTCAATTTCGGCGCGCATCGCTTCGAGGACCTTCTCCTGCTGGAAGCGCTGCTCTTCGCGCTGGGCGACGGCTCCGTAGCTCTCTTCGCGCTTGGTGCGGGACTGTTCGTCGGCGCGCTTCAGGCGTTCCAGTTCCAGACGGGCGGTGGAGAGACGGGAACCGGCCCGGGCGCTATCTTCGGCCAGCTTGCGCTGCTCATGATCGAGAGCGAGCGCATCCTTCTCCTGCGTCTGTTGCTGGGTGCGGACGTGCTCCAGTTCTTCGGCCAGCAGAGCTGCGCTCTGTTCCAGTTCTTCGAGGTTGGCTGAGATGCTGTCGAGCTCGCGTTGATGAGTCTCGACTATGCCGCTGAGCTCGCGCAGTTCGCGCTTGAGGGCCAGAGGACCCCCACCGGATCTGCGTCCGCCGGTTACGGCCGAACCGTGATAGCTGGTGCCATCGGGCAATAAGAAATGGCACTCGGGATAGTTGCCGGCCAAGCGCTGGGCATCATTATGTTCCTGAACCAGGAAGCAGTTCGCGAGGCGGGGCAGCAGGCCTTGCGGGGCCTGGGCGAAGCCGTTCGTGAGGCGAAGGGAGTCGCTGAGACGTGCGACGATGCTGGGATCTTCGGGGCGTTCGGAAAAGCGAGCGGCCGCGTGTTCGGAACCGCTGTGGATCAGAAACGTGGCGCGGCCATCGGCTTCAGCGCGCATCAGGTCCATGCCGGTGCTGGCTTCGCTCCAGTCCTTGACCACGATGTATTCGAGTTCTTCGTGCAGGAAGGTTTCGGAGGCTTTTTCCCAGGTGGGATCCGTCAGTTCGACGAAGTCGGCCAGGACGCCGGCGGGTTTGAAGCCGCCGACTTGTCCCTTTTCGATGGCGGTGAAGAGGCGCTTGACGGACTCAGTCGTATAGGTGCGGTGGGACAGGATCTCGTCCAACGAATCGCGGCGGGCCTTTTGACGGGCCAGGTTGGAACGGATTCCCTCCAACTGTTGGCGCGAACTCTGGATCTGACCGCGGCGGGACTGCAGCTCTTCGTCGATGCGCTTGCGGCGGTCGGCGAGCGATTCCAGCTCCATTTGGCGGGCGGAGAGTTTGTGCGACAGCTCTTCTTTGACTTGATCGATGCGGGCCAGATCCAGGACCGCGGTGTCTTCGTCACGGCGGGTGCGGGTGGAATCGCGCTCGATGGCGGCGAGGTATTCGTCGATTTGGACGACTTGGTTGCGCAGCGTGGATGCTTCGCCCACCAGACGCAGCACCATGCCGCGAGTCTCATCAATGGACCGTTCGCGGTGACGAAGGTCGGCTTGCAGTGCGTCCCGTTCGGACGTCTTGGCTAGCAGGCGTTCGCGCATCGACGCAATGTCGGCTTCGAGGGCAGCCACATGTTCCGCGTGGGCATCGAGCTCGGCTTGTTCGCGCTCACGGCGGGCGTCGAGATCCTGTGATTCGGTCTCGCCCAGCGTCAGGCGTTCGTCGATTCCTCCGATTTGCTTGGCCTGTAATTCCAGACGTCCACGCGTGCGCTCGGACTCCAGATTGAGCTCGGCGACCCGCGCCCGAGCGGTGGTCAGCTGGGCTTCGGTGGCGTAACACGCCGCTTTGACCTCGGTGTGTTCGCGCTCCTGTTCCAATAAGTTAGCCGACAGTTGTTGAAAGTTCGCTTGAGCCTTCGCGAGGTCGGTCACCAGGGTGGTGGCCTCGCGTTCCAACATGACGAAGCGGCCGGAGACGGCTCGGCGCAGGTGGCCGATCATTTCTCCACGGAGCTCTTCGTAGCGCTTGGCTTTCGAGGCCTGGCGCTTGAGCGAATTGACCTGGCGGCTGACTTCTTCCAGGATGTCGAACACGCGGGCGAGGTTCTGGCGGCTGGCTTCGAGTTTGGATTCGGACAGGCGCTTGCGGGTCTTGTACTTGCCGATGCCGGCGGCTTCTTCGATGATGGCTCGGCGGTCGGCCGGCTTGTTGGACAGGATCTGGCCGATGCGGCCCTGTTCGATGATGGCGTAGGATTCGGGGCCGAGGCCAGTGCCGCTGAAGAGATCCTGGATATCGCGCAGACGGGCGGACTTGCCGTTGACCAAATACTCACTTTCGCCGGATCGGTACAAACGGCGGGTGATAACGACATCTTCTGCAACTGCAGGACTTAACTTATCCGACGGAGCCGTATCGCTGGGTTCGTTTTGTAGTAGAGAGTGTGCGAGTGGGTCGACGCCGACCATGGTGAGCGTCACCTGGGCCATGCCGAGGGGCTTGCGTTCTCTGGTTCCGGCAAAGATCACGTCTTCCATACGGGTACCACGGAGGCTCTTGGCGGACTGCTCGCCGAGCACCCAACTGATGGCATCACTAATGTTAGATTTGCCACATCCGTTGGGTCCCACGATGGCGGCAATGCCGGAACCGTGGAATTTCATATCGGTGCGGTCGTAAAAGGATTTAAACCCTTGGATATCAACGCGTTTGAGCTTCAGCATGAAGGTGCCTCTTTAGGGGGACCGGATTGAACAACCCCGGGGGAAGGTACGGACTATCTTAGACTGAATCGGGGGGAAAGTAAAGCGGGTCGGATACTCGGGGTTGTGGTTATTTTGGGGGAGGCCCTAGATGTAGTGAGGAGGTGGAGGTGGCTCACCGTATTCGTGCGTCCAAAGCGTTCAGTGCGATGAAAACGACGTTTCTCACCTGAACTGTTGAAGTGGTACAGGTCCGTCAATGTTACGCACTTGGTCCTAACGCTAGAGACATTCCAGACTTAGTACCACTTGGCGAGTAAAATCCTCCCAATTCCTGTAGACGCGAACGTCGGCTTTTCGAATCTTGGGCGCGTTAGGGGTCGCTTTGAGCCTCTCGCGGACTCGCCACATCGCGTCGCCGATCTGACGGGAAAGTACGTATGCATCCCGGTGGGGAATCATATTCGCGTCCAGGAAGCCACGGGTGATCTTCTTAGGCCCCGAATCCGCATTATCCCTCCAATACTTTTCCTCATGCCTGTTGGGCTTCACGAGGCCATTCTCGAAGTCCTGTTTCCAGATACTGAATTCAGTAGCGATTCTTTGAAACAATTCCGGAGACACAATCGTAAGGTCGAGGTCTGAATTCGAAGAAAACTCTTTACCTAACTGGTTGGGGTCCAAGGACTGCCCGAGGCGTGCGCTGCCGACCATAGTGATCTCTTTAGGGCTAATCCCAAGCCTACGGGCCAGCCACGAGCGCATTGCATCGTACACAGCAGGTTTCGCCCGAAAGGCAAAGGGTATTCCTTCTGAAAGCCACAGGCGAGCTAGAAATTCTCGCGTCTCGTGTCCTCCCATCCTCGAAATGCGCGCCACTTCTGAGGCTGCGGCATACGGCTCGACGAGCTTGGCTATGTGAGGCGACAGTTCAAACGGTTGCATATTTGCCTTTAAGTAGTCCTCGGTATACCCTCGTCTCGAGGTGCATTTGGTGCAGGCGCAGCAAATGTGCCGTTCGGCCCCTAATTCGGAGCAATGCCTTGTCACTGCGTTGGGCTGGTTGAGGGTACTTTAGGCGTGCTACGACGCTTGCTGCTTCGGCGAGGCCCAAGTATTGGGGATGGTATCCCAACTTCGAGCAAGCTCCCAAATAGCTGGTCATTTCAGTACCGTAGTAGGCTACCTGTAAGTAAAGAGCGAGAATCTCCGACTTGGGCATAGAGGAAGCTACCAAAGTTGCCAGAGCTGCTTCGCGAATCTTACGCGCGAGTGTGAGCTCGAACCGGCCTGTCAAAACTCGGACGAGTTGCATTTCAATGGTGCTGGCTCCCTCCCGCTGACGGAGGGCCACCCCTCTCCAAACAGCCCGGCAAATTGCGATGGGGTCAACGCCGCAGTGAGTGAAGAAGCGATGATCTTCACCCGACACAAGTAGGGCTTGAACAATCCAAGGTGGCTGTCCAGACGGATCTGCTGCATTTCGTTCTCGAACATCCACCAGAACATCGGAGAGGCCCCTCCATTCGTTTTGGAAGCACCAATCAAAGAGGCGAGTGAACGAGATCATGATGGTTTGAGCCATACTACTGCTCGGTCCAATTGAAAAGAAGGACTCGAGGCTTCTGACTACCTAGCGACGGGTTGCTCCACGTCGCTGCTCAAATACTCGACGATTTCCTGCTCGCGCTGCTGGATTTCGAGGAGCACGGGCTCGGCCATGCGGGCGTAGTCCTGGCGGGAATGGACCTTGCGTGCCTCCAGGAGGATTCTCCGTAAATTGGCAACGCATTCCTGAGCGAGCAGCATTTGGGTGTCAGTTTGAATCATGGCAGCTCCAACTCCACAATACCGCGTCTTTGGAAGGTTCTGGAGATTTGATAGGTGTCTAGCCAGAGGTGGAGCAAGTCATCGCCGATGGAAGCTCGTGCCCAAAAGACGTCGGATTCGAATAGTAGCCTGGCGCGGACGGAATCGAAAATGGCATGCGCCGGGGCGGGGAGTTGATCGACTTCAAAGTCTTCGGCCATGATCAGGAGGATGTCGAGATCTTTTGGTGCCGGTTTCGCGGTGACGAAGCTTCCCCAGATGAAGATTCGGCGAAGTTTCCCGCTTGCGGCAGCGAGATCCAATAGGGATCTAAGACGGTCGGACAGCCATAGACGTCTCGGAGTGGATAGCCCGAAGTGGGATTGGAACTCCTGCCAGCCTGTGATGTGGACTCCGGGTGGCAGGTGTCCTAGGTTGTCAAAGGGGGGCAGCACAACGAGCACGATAACAAAGACGTGCGGCGTATGGGTCCAGGATAATTCTGAGTCAAGACTTATGAAGATGCACAATCCACCGCACCCGGGCGAGGTGCTGAAGCAGCTTTGTATGGAGCCGCTGAATCTGACTGTCACGGACGCGGCGCGGGGGCTCGGGGTGAGCCGCAAGACGCTGTCGAGCATCTTGAATGGGCGGGCGGGGGTGAGTCCGGAGATGGTGGTGCGGTTGTCGATTGCGTTTGATACGAGCGCGGAGAGCTGGCTGAATCAGCAGCGTTTCAAGTTGGCGTTGTGGCATGCGGAGCGAGGGCGGAAGCTGCTCCACGTGGCGAGGTTGACGGCGGCTTACGTCCTACCTAGAACCAGTCCACCACTTGGAGGCCGCAGACTCGCTGGAACTCGCGATGGTTGTGTGTGACCAAGGTGGCTGCGGCTGCGAGGGTGGTTCCGGCAATGAGCATGTCCATGGGGCCAATGGGTTTTCCGTACTTCTTCAATTCCGCACCGATCTGTGCCGCGCAGATTGCGGCATCCTCGTCAAAGGGCAGAATCCGGACGGTTTCGCGCAAGCTTTGCAATTGCTTGCGGCGCTTCTGTGGTTGCGTAGACAGAGCGAGGCCCAGTTCGAGTTCATACAGGACCACGGCGGGGATCGCAACATTAGAAGGCGGCACCGCTAGCAACTGCTGCTCGACGGCTCCCATCCCTTTGAAGAAATAGATCAGGGTGTTCGTGTCGAGAGCGAAGGTCATAAGGGCTCACGGGGGCTATCGATGCCGGTGGCGGAGCGAATGTCGGTGGCATCGGGGAAGTCGCGCCATGCACCGGCTAGGTCCCTGATGGACTGGGGCCATTCGTCGGCGCTCTTTTCGCGAACGGCTTCGGCGATCCAACGGCTCTTGGAGATTCCCGCCTTACGGACGGAGGCCTCCAGCTTCGCTGCTGTTTCGGTGTCGAGGTATATGGTGACTTGGGGCACGCACTTATACGTCCACTTATATGCTAGCACTTTGGCGAAATTGGGATTTGAGGTGTCTGACACCATTTAAGCCTGTAATTTTTCTGCCCTTGGCCTGTCTAACTGGTGAGATGCTACAGATGGCTGATATTTCGATGATGCCCCCTGCGCTCGACAACCTATATACCGACCACAATCGCATGGTCTTCTCCGCCGCCTACCGGATTACGGGGAGCGTGGCGGACGCCGAGGACGTGCTGCATACGGTGTTTGTGCGCCTGCTCAAGAAACCTGGGGTGATTGAGAATCCCGAGGGGTACTTGCGGCGGGCGGCGGTGAACGCGGCTTTGGACGTGGTTCGGGGGCGGCGGGGGAACGTGGACGGGGTAGAACTGGATCGCATGCCCTCGGCGCTGCGCGACGGCGCGGATGCGGTGAGGGATTCGGAGTTACGCGGGCAGTTACGAGCGGCTTTGGCGACTTTGCCGGAGCGGGCGGTCGAGGTGTTTGTGCTGCGGCATTTTGAGGGGCATCGGAATCCGGAGATTGCCCGGATGTTGGGGATTACGCAGATTGGGGTGGCGGTGACGCTGCATCGGGCTCGGAAGAAGCTGCAGGAAGAGTTGCGGAAGGCGGGGGTGAGGTCATGAACGATCGGGACTTTGACCGTTTGGTAGATGAGATTCGCGGGGACGTGCCGGATTCTGCCGCGTCGGCGGAACGGGTGCGGGCTCGGCTGGGAGGGTCGGCGGCGACTCTCTGTGACTCCTTCCGGGCGGATGGGGTGCGGAGCGAGGCTCGGCAGATGTTGTGGGAGGACCACTTGCGGTCCTGCGTTCATTGCCGGAGGGAAGCTTCGGGCGTGCGTGCGACGGTTGTAGAAATGCCTCGGCGGGGTGTTTCCCGGCGGTGGGTAATGGCGGCGATGGCGGCTGTTGCGGTCGCGGGCGTTGGGCTGGCGTTGTCGCCGGTATTGGATCGGGTGCTGGCACCTGGTGGCGCTCGGGGAACTGTGGCTTCGATCTCGGGTACGCTGGTCGCGGTTTCGTTTGAGGGAGCTTCTCCTTTAATGGTGGGCGCGGAGATTGGGGAAGGGCAGGAGATTCGGACTGGCAAGGCATCGCGGGCGGTGGTGCGGTTGCGCGATGGATCCCTGGTTGAGATGGACGAGCGGAGTTCGATCACGCTTTCCGAGCGGTGGCGCGGGAAGACGGTGCGGCTGGCTCGTGGGAATGTGATTGTCGAAGCGGCGAAACAGCGCAGCGGCTTCCTGGAGGTCGCGACGGCCGATGCGCTGGTGTCGGTGAAGGGCACGATTTTCGGTGTGAGCATGGGACTCAAGGGCTCGCGCGTTTCGGTGGTGGAGGGCGAAGTTCGGGTGGACGAAGGCGGGTCCACCGCGTTGCTGCATCGCGGCGACCAGAAGACGACCAACGCCTCCATGGGGCGGACGGCTGTCACGGATGACTTGGCGTGGAGCGCGAACGCGGCCAAATACATTGCACTGCTGGCGGACTTAACGGACGTTGGTGAGAGAATCTCGCGCATCCCGATGCCGGGGCTGCGGTACAGTTCTCGGCTGCTGGATCGTGTGCCGCTGGAGAGTGTGGTGGTTGCGGCGATGCCGAACTTGGGTCCGGTGTTGGGCGAGGCTACGCGGATCTTTGAGGACAAGGCTCGGGAGAGCGCGGCGATGTCGGAGTGGTGGAATGCGTCAGGATCGATGGAATTGCGCGCGGTGGTGGAGCGGGCACGGTCGATCAGCGACTACCTGGGAGATGAGATTATCGTTGCCATTCCGAAACAGGGGATGCCGGTGATGTTGGCGGAAGTTCGTCGAGCCGGGTTGGCTGCGGAATTGGCGCGATTGGGCTTTCCGGGCTCGGTTTCGTTTGATGGCGCGGTGGTTGCCGTGGGCGCTGCGGTAGTTCCTCCGGTGGGCAATTTCACGACGACGGCGTTCGGGGCTCGGATATTAGACAGTTACCGCTCGGGGGCTGGCCTACTTTTCTCGGCGAACTTGGAACAAATCGTTGCGAAGCCCGTAGGTACTTCTGTGGTGGGACTCGACAATATGCGGTTCTTGATTGCGGAGCAGAAGGGAACGCTCGCGGCTCCTGTAAATACGGCGTCGCTGACGTTCAATGGCGCTCGGCATGGGATGGCGAGTTGGTTGGCTGCGCCGGGTCCGATGGGATCGCTCGAGTTTGTTTCCAAAGACGCAACGTTTGCGGCATCCTTTGTGACGCGAGATCCACGGCAGTTGTTGGACGAAGTGATCGCGATGACCGGAGGCGATACGTCGACGGTCAGCTCAGGTGTGTTGAACGATGTGGCCGATTCGCTGGGTGGGGAAGCAACGATCGCGTTCGATGGTGCGGTGCTCCCTACGCCCGCTTGGGAAGTGGCGGTAGAAGTGGAGAACGCGGCGCGACTGCAGGGAGCGATTGAACAGGCAGTGCCCACGGTCAAGAAGGAACAGGTAGACGGGCGCACCTACTATTCCATTGCGGAGACCCCGATGCCGATCCATTATACGTTTGTCGATGGGTACTGGCTGCTGGGATCCAGCAGGGCGCAGTTGATGCGGGCGATTTCGAATCGTGCTGCGGCGCTGACGTTGCCGCGGTCGGCCGAGTTCAAGGCACAGATGCCGCAGGATGGGAACACGTTCTTCTCTGGGTTGTTGTATTACAACTTGGGATCGACGCTGGGTCCAATTGCGGACCAGTTGAAGTCGACCGGGATGTTGACACCGCAACTGCAATCTCAAGTGGATACGTTGACGGCGAATCGCACACCGAGCTTGGTGTACGTGTACGGCGAAACCGACCGGATTCAGGTAGGTAGCCGGAGCAGTTTGTTCCAGATGGGTCTACAGGCGTTGTTATCGGGGAATCCATTGATGGGACTTCCTATGACGTCCGTTGGAAAGGCACAATAGGTTCGTGGCGGACGCGGCGGTTATTCAACTGGATGGACTGACGGTTCGCTTGGGCAAGCGAGAAATCCTGCATGAGCTGCGGGGCACCTTGCGGGGCGGCACGATTGGGCTGTTGGGGCCCAACGGAACGGGGAAGTCCACGCTGATCCAAACTCTGCTGGGGTTCATTCCGCCGACTTCAGGCTCGGCTACGATTTTTGGGCGGGATATTCGCAAAGAAGCGCGCGGACTGCGTTCGATGATCGGCTACATGCCGGAGAACGATTCCTTTGTCGCTGAGATGACTGCGGTGGCGTTCGTGCGCATGATGGGCGAACTCAGCGGGCTGCCGTCGGAAGCAGCGCTGGAGAGGGCACATGAAGTGCTCTTTTACGTCGGGCTGGGCGAGGCCCGCTATCGTCCGCTGGGGACGTATTCGCTGGGCATGAAGCAACTGGCGAAGCTGGCGCAAGCGATTGTGCATGGACCTCGGCTGGTGATTTTGGACGAGCCTACCAATGGATTGGATCCACCGGCACGCGGTCGCATGATCCGGTTGATTAAAGAGATGCGCGATACGGGAAAGATGCATCTCGTGGTGTGCTCGCACTTGCTGCGCGACGTAGAGGAGACTTGCGAAGAAGTCCTGATCCTCAAGGCCGGACGCATCGTGCACTATTCGAATCTTGAAGAAGAGCGCAAGGCGAACAAGCGGTTTGTGGAACTGGAGACGCTGGGGGATGATGCGGGATTCGCGGAGGCCCTGGCTACCATGGGCTGCGAATGCGTGCCGGCGGGTCCTGGGCGATTGAAGATGGTGGTGCCGGTGGAGTTTCAGATGCGCGAGATCTATGTCTTAGCGGCGGAGCGCGATCTGCAACTGCGGCGGTTGAACTATCGGCGAGACACGTTGGAAGATATCTTCCTCAAAGCCATGGAGACGAAATAACATGGCGGTTTATAAGCGAACGTACACTGCGTACGATGGTCCGCTGACGCCGGAGTGGTCGCGGTTCCTGGTGATCCCGCGTGCAGGTTGGGCGAAGTTTGGGCAATCGAAGCTGCTCATGATATTGCGCATGGCCTCGCTGATTTATCCGCTAGGCTGCATCATCTACGTGTATCTGGCGAACAATCTTTCGGTACTGACAGACTTGGGGATTCCGGCTGGCCGATTCCTCACTGTGGATCGGACGATGTTCCTGTATTTCTGCTGGATTCAAGGGGCGTTTGCGTACATCATGACGGCCCTGGTGGGTCCGAGCCTGGTGTCACCGGACTTGGTCAACAACGCGTTGCCGCTGTACTTATGCCGACCGTTTTCCCGTACCGAATATGTGTTGGGCAAGATGAGCGTGCTGGTGGGGTTGCTCTCGCTCGCAACGTGGGTGCCAGGGCTCGTCCTATTTGGAGTGCAGGCTAGCCTCGCGGGTTGGGATTGGACGGTGGGCAACGCTTGGATGGGTTGGTCACTCTTCTTGGGACTTGCGATGTGGGTCGTGTTTCTGTCGTTGATTGCGCTGGCGATTTCGGCGTGGGTGAAGTGGCGGATCGCGGCGGGAGCTCTGCTACTCGGGATTTTCGTTGCGGGTGCAGGATTTGGAACGGCGCTAAATCAAATTGTACGGACCGAATACGGTTCGTTGCTGAACTTAACGCAGGTGATGTACACGATCTGGTCCGACCTCTTCGGCTTGACGCCGGACACGGGGTTATCGGTGCAGGAAGCTTGGGGTGTTGTCGCCGTTGTAAGCGCGGGATGTGTGTGGCTGCTGGCTAAGAAGATCCGGGCGTTTGAGGTGGTGAAATGAACGGCGAGATCGTTTTCGATAATGTCTCGCGTTTCTACGGCGATGTTCTCGGCGTCAATCGCGTCTCGCTCACGATACCGCCGGGGATCACTAGCTTGGTGGGTCCCAATGGGTCGGGCAAGACCACGTTGATGAACCTCATGACGGGGTTGGTGCGACCGACGCGCGGCGAGATCAGTGTGCTCGGTGTAAGTCCGCAGGATCCGGAGAAGCTGTTTAGGCTGTGCGGGTATTCGACGCAGTTTGATTCGTATCCTCGGGGACTGACGGGGTTCCAATTTATTGAGTCGTATCTACGGTTGTTCGGGTTGTCTGCAGCGGATGCGGCTACGTCGGCGATTCGCGTGATTGAGCGCGTCAACTTGGGCGATGCGGCGCATCGGAAGATTGCCGGCTACAGCAAGGGCATGCGGCAGCGGATTCGATTGGCGCAGGCAATCGCGCACGATCCTCGGGTGCTGGTATTGGATGAGCCGCTGAATGGGCTGGATCCGCTGGTAAGGGCAGAAACGATCGCGTTATTCCGGGCATGGGCGGCGGAGGGGCGGCACGTGATCGTATCGAGTCACATCCTGCACGAGGTGGACACGATCTCGGACCAAGTGATTCTGCTGGCCAACGGGTATGTCGTCGCGGAAGGACAGATTCGCGGCGTGCGCGATGAAATGCGCGAGCATCCGATGCAGGTGCTGATCCGCTGCAATCGCGCGAACGAAATGGCGGCTCGGGTGTTTGGGGCGGACCATGTAGTGGAGGTCCGGCTGCATTCGGATGGCGGCGGGCTTCTGATCAAGACAAAGGACGCGGATAAGTTTTATCGCATGCTGAATCACATCGCGCTCGATGGATTTGTGATGGAGAGCGTGGCTCCGGCGGACGACAACGTCAATTCGTTGTACGAGTACTTGATTGGCGGAGAGGAGCCGACGCGATGATCTCGATGTGGCTGGGGCAGATTGGCGCGGTGATCCGGTTGGAGATGGCGAAGACGTTCCTCTCCAAGCGCGGGCTGTGGGTGTATTTATTAGCGTTGGCCCCCGTGGCGATCACGACGATTCATTCTCTGGTGGAATTAAATCAAGGTGCGGAGCGGAGGGCGTTCGCGGCGGCCCGTCCGGTTTCGGTGGAGCTGCTGCGAGGAATTGCGCCAGGCATGACTCCCGATGAGGTTGGGGAACGGTTGGGCAAACCGCATAACCAATGGGCGTTCCAGCAACGGGGGAAATCGTTCGGGAGCTATCAGTATACGGACGGTACGGACTTGTACACGTTTAATTTCGCCAACGGTCAATTGCGCAACATCGGACGGGAAACGCGGGATACGATCGCGCAGGACACGCTGATCTACGCGTCCATTTTTCAATTCTTCTTCTTGCGGCTGGCGATCTTCTTTGGATGCGTGGGCGTATTCACGAATCTGTTTCGAGGCGAGTTGCTCGATAGGAGCCTGCATTATTACCTGCTGACTCCGTTGCGGCGAGAGATTCTTGTTGTGGGCAAATACCTCGCGGGACTGGTCGCCACGGTCGTGATCTTCGTGACCAGCGCTGCGCTGCAGATGTGGACGCTATCGTGGCATTTCACCGGTGCTGAAATTTCGGAGTATCTGAACGGGTCCGGTTGGGGGCACGTGTTGTCATACCTCGGCGTGACGGCGGCGGCCTGTGTGGGGTACGGGAGTCTGTTTCTCGCGGCGGGGTTGTTCTTCAAGAATCCGATCATCCCAGCGGCGTTGGTCGAAGGCTGGGAGAGCTTGAACTTGTTCCTGCCTGCGGCACTCAAGAAGATCAGCGTGATTTATTACTTACAGTCGTTGTGTCCAGTTGTAGCCGCGCCGGATGAAAAGATGAATCAGTACCTCAAGATGTTGATCAATGCGGCGGAGCCTGTGTCGGCTCCGGTGGCGATTCTGGGGTTGCTGGCGGTGACGGGACTGGTGTTGGTTGTAGCGGGCAGAAAAGCTCGGCGGTTGGAGATCAACTACAGTACGGACTAGTTAGCGTGCTGCGGACAATGGAGAGTGGGTGCCCAAGTACTCGATGAAGGCGTCGATGTCGAGAATACCGGTGTCATAGCGATAGCCGGTGGAGTTCTTGAGCGGCACGAAGTCATCGCCCCCATCGGCCATGAAGTTATTCACCACGATGCGGTAGGTGGCCGCGGGGTCGAGGGGGCGTCCGTCCAGGGTGAGATTGGAAACGCGGGAACCTTGAGGCTTGGACGCGTCGTAGTTGTAGCGGAGCCCAGTGGATGTTCGCACGAGGCGGACTTCCAGGGTGTCCTTGATTTGCGCGCCAGTGAGGTCCAAGACGACTAGAGTGTTATTGAAAGGCTGCACGGAGATGGCCATGCCGTAGGTGATGTCTCCTGGCTCCAGCGAAGCACGAACGCCACCCGTGTTCATGAGCGCGGCAACCACGTTTTGCTTAGCGGTAGCGGCGGTCATAGCATCAGCAATGATGCCCCCCAAAGCACCGTTTTGTGGAATCGCCTCGGCGGCGACGGCGATCTTACGATCGCGCTGTTGGGCAATGGGTTTCTGAAACGCTGCTACGAGAGCCCTGAGCGCAGGCTCTTCAGGCACAGCCTCATCCACGATGATCGGCTGAGACGTGCTCCACTTCTTGACGCGGCCTCTGCTATCGAACGTGACTTGCACGCGACCGAGGACCTTTTCGCCTTCCCAAGATTGGACGACCACTGTCTTGCCGTGATCAGGATTGTCGATCACTGTGGGGTATGGGCCGCGGGATTGCGGCCAGCCCGGGGCGGTGGTGCTTCCCAGAAGTGTGTGGCTATGGCCGCCGACGATGACGTCTACATTGTGAAGACTGCGCGCGAGTTGTTGCTCGTCTTCATATCCGACGTGGGTCAATAGAACAATCTTGTTTATGCCTGCTCGGGTGAGGGAGTCCACCTCGGTCTGGATGGATGTGTTCAAGTCGAGCATATGAACGTTGGGACCAGGGCTACTGATGGTGGGCAGGGTGGGAGTGATTGCACCGACTATGCCCATGCGCTCGCGGCCACGGGTGATGATCGTCGAATGACGGACCAGATCTTTGAGCGCGGGTTCGGCGGCTATATCAAGGTTGCTTGAGAGCAGTGGGAATTGCGCGTTGAGCGCAAACGCTCCCAACGCGGCGGGACCTTTGTCGAATTCGTGGTTGCCAACGGCCATCGCGTCGAGGGGAAGGGCGTTGAGGAAGGCTAGATCTGCGAGCCCTTCGTAGACGTTGAAGTAGAAAGTTCCCTGGAAGGCATCGCCCGCATGCAGGACGATTGCGTTCGGGTCGGTCTTGCGATGCTGGGCGATAAGAGTGGCCAGTCGCGTCATGCCTCCGTAGGCCTTGCCTTGGATGATGGTGGGCTCGATGCGGTCGTGGGTGTCGTTGACGTGGAGAATCGTCGTGGTGAAATCGGCGGCGAAGAGGGAAGGTGCGAGGGCGAGAAACGCGATGCCAAGGATCCGGTGCATGGAAGCTAGTCTAGCGTGCAATCTTGACAACTTCTTGACATCCTGTTGACAACGTGGAGTTGACATCCCGTAGCCTAAATCTAGCCCGGAAGACCTGCCTATTTCAGAGGAGGCGAATCAAAAGACTAACAACTGCCACGTTGCTCCTAAGCAGTGCCGTCGTACGCGCGCAGAGCGCACGGGATTTTGCGCCGCCCGTGACTTACGAATCGATTCCCGTTACGCTGATCAATCCGACGATGTATTGGGGTGCCGCGGGTGATTTCAATGGAGACGGTCGGATGGACTTGGTTTCCGTGGATTCGTTCGCGAACAACGTAGTGGGGTACAGCAACATCAATGGCTTCTCGATCGCGCTAGCGACGCCGACCGGTTTTGCGGCTCCGATTTCTAAGTCGATCGGACTTCACCTAATGGCAGTACAAGCGGCCGATTTCAGTCGCGATGGATTCGCGGATTTGGTGGTAGAAGGCCCCGCACTCCTTCATACAACGTTTTGACGGGCGACCTGAATAACGACGGGAAGATGGACTTCTCGACGATGGCCGGATCGTACCTATTTCTAGACATGGCCAGCATCTGGACGCAGTCGGTTGGGCAGGAAAGTGCGTATTTCTATCTGGGCATCGCTCGCGGCCAAGGCAACGGACAGTTCGTCAGATACTTTGACTGGCAATTCCAGGGCGGGATCGTTGGACTGCTGGTGGACGACTTCAATAAAGATGGAAATCCGGACGTTGCAACCTACGACTTCGCAGCCGGCGTGCTTCGTGTGCTGGGTGGCAACGGAACTCTGGTGCTGGGAGGATTCCTCGACTCCGTACCTCTGCCGAGCCACGGTGGAATGATCGCAGCAGATATGGACGGAAACGCCTCCACTGACATTGTGTATAGCAACTATCGGACGTATTGCGTTCTGCGCAGCACGCATGGCAATCCGCCTTTGCTGTCGCAGTTGAGCTTGAGCCCTGCGTCAGTGGTTGGTGGATCCGCTGTTTCCGCGACGCTTACCCTGGGCGGCGTGGCGCCGGCTGGCGGGATCCAGGTGGCCCTTAGCAGCAGCGATCCGAACGTGTTCTTCACGGCTGATTTCAACTGTGACCATTTCGGCTGGCGCTAGCGCTGCGACAGTTCAAGTAACAACGACCGCTGTCAGCGCGGCAACGTTTGCGAATCTCTCAGCTTCGGCCAACGGTGTTACCCAGACGACTCGCCTCGACCTGGTAGCACCGTACACTCTCACCGGCTTTTCGATCAGCCCGGCGGGCCAGTATGGCATCTTCAACGTCACTGGCACCGTGACCCTTACCGGTCCGGCGAGCGCCACTGCGGTGGTCGCGTTGTCCAGCTGGAATCCTGCCGTAGTAACCTTTCCGGCTTCGATCACGATTCCGGCGGGTTCAAGCTCGGGAACATTCGTCGTCACGCTGAAGCCTGTGACGGCCGATGCCGCTACTCCGGTTTCGGTCAGCTTGGGCGGTCTTACACAGACAGCGTCTGTGACGGTCCTGAAGCCTGCGGATAGTTTGACTGTCTCAAAGGTGACCTTCACTCTGAAGTCGGCGCGGTTGGATGTGGAGGCCACCAGCACCAGTGCCACCACGACGATCGGTGTCTACAACTCCGTATCCGGTGTGTTGATGGGGACCCTGTCTAACTCCGGCGGCGGTAGATACAAGGGCTCCTTCATCGCGTTTCCGACGGGCGGCACCATCGTCCTGAAGAGCGCGTTTGGCGGTACCATCACAAGCGCCTATCAGTCGAAGTAGGATAGAGCTTTCGTGAAACTACGACCGTCCGCACCCCGCGGGCGGTCGTTCTGTTTTTGTGGGTATGGCGTGATGCGGTCGCGCTGAACTTCGATTACAAGGGCAATCTGGGCAACGGACACTTCATGATTATTGAGACGAATTGCAAGCAAGTGTTCGACATAATTAGGGATTGGCTCGAGTCCAAAGTCAAGCCCGTTTAGGGTTGATTTTAGGACGACAAGGAGGGGCCTCCATCGGTATGATGGGAGTCTCTCCGCATGTCTGACCTCAAAGCGCTTTCCCCTGAAATTCTGATTCATATTGCCAAGCTGATCCAGGTGCCCATGAAGGGCATGCTTGCGACGGTGGAGCTTTTAGACGAAGGGGCGACGGTCCCGTTCATCGCCCGTTATCGCAAAGAGGTAACCGGCAATCTGGACGAGGTGCAGATTCGTTCCATCGAAGAGAAGCTGCTGTACTTCCGCGAGCTCGAATCGCGCAGGGAAACAATTCTGGCTTCGATCCAGGAACAGGGCAAACTCACGGATGCGTTGAATGCTCGCATCGAAGCGACGCTGGATAAGAGCGAGCTGGAAGATCTCTATCTGCCTTACAAACCCAAGCGGCGCACCAAGGCCAGCATCGCGAAGGAAAAGGGGCTGGAACCGCTCGCGTTGTATCTGTGGGAGCAGCAGAAGACCGATGTTCCGCTGGAAATGTTTGCGGCTACATTTGTGAATGCCGAGTTGGGCGTGGCGACTGTTGAAGAAGCACTCGAGGGCGCGCGCCACATCATCGCGGAAATGATCAGCGATCATGCCGATATCCGCAAGCAGTTGCGCAGGGTGATGTTCGATGAGGGCATCATCGTCAGTCGCAAGATGGATCCCGACACGAATACGGATGAACAGCAGAAGTTCAAGATGTATTTCGATTACCGCGAGCCGGTGAAGGCGATCCCTTCGCATCGCATGTTGGCGATCCGCCGCGGGGAGGCCGAGAAGGTTCTGTACTTCTTGATCGAGCTGGATCCACTGCGTCCAGTGGGGATCATCCGGGGCCAAATTCTCAAGCAACCGGGCGATTGGACGCCCCAGTTGGAGTTGGCGGCGGAGGATTCCTGGAAGCGCTTGCTGAGCAGTTCGATTACGGGCGAGATCCGTTTGGAGTTGAAGACCAACGCGGATGCCGAGGCCATCAAAGTATTCCGCGATAACTTAGAAAACCTGTTGCTGTCTCCACCGGCAGGGCAGCTCGCGGTGCTGGGACTCGATCCGGGTATCCGCACTGGCTGCAAGATCGCAGTCGTCGACGATACGGGCAAGTTCCTCGCGCATGAAGTTATCTATCCGCATGCTCCGAAGTTTGATGTCGCTGGCTCGCATCGGATTCTTGCGACGTTGATTGAAAAGTACAACGTCAAGGCAATCGCGATCGGCAATGGCACGGCGTCTCGGGAGACGGAAGCACTGGTACGAGACTTCTTGAAAGAAAAGGGCCTGCTATCGTTGTTCAGCGTCACAGTGAACGAATCGGGAGCCTCTATTTATTCCGCGTCCGATCTTGCTCGGCAGGAATTTCCAGACTTGGATCTGACGGTGCGCGGCGCGATCTCTATCGCACGGCGCTTGCAGGATCCACTGGCTGAGTTGGTGAAGATCGATCCGAAGTCGATTGGGGTGGGGCAGTATCAACACGACGTGGATCAAACCAACTTGCAACGAGCGCTGCAAACGGTGATCGAGAGTTGCGTGAACCGGGTCGGCGTGGATTTAAATACGGCGTCGTGGGCGCTGTTGCGTTACGTCGCTGGGATCAATGAGCGGACGGCGCAGAAGATCGTGGAGTATCGTAACGACAACGGTCGCTTCCGTTCGCGCGTTCAATTGAACGCCGTGCCGGGCATCGGCCCGAAGACGTTTGAACAGGCAGCGGGATTCCTAAGGATTCGAGGCGGAGACAATCCGCTGGATATCACAGCGGTTCATCCGGAGTCGTATTCGGTGGTAGAGCAGATTGCCGTCGGGCTCGGGTTGGGTATCAAGGAGTTAATCGAGAGCCCCGAGGCGCTCGCGAAGGTGGACCCTTCCACCCTCGCGGCAGGCACCTATACGTTGCGCGACATCCTAGAGGAACTGAGAAAGCCGGGGCGTGATCCACGCGAGAAGTTCCTGGCTCCCAGTTTCGATGAAGGCATCCGGGAGATTGGCGACTTGGTCACCGGCATGGTCTTGGAAGGGGTCGTCACCAACGTCACGAAGTTCGGTGCGTTTGTGGATATTGGTGTCCATCAAGACGGCTTGATCCACATCAGCGAACTGTCCGATCGCTTCATCAAGGAACCGAGCGACGCGGTGAAGGTGGGACAGATTGTGAAAGTCCAGGTTCTGAGCGCAGACGCGAAAGCCAAGCGTATCGCGTTGTCGATCAAGGCGCTGACGGCCAAGGCTCCGGGCGCGAGGCCTCCGCAGAAGAATCAACCAAAAGTGGAAAAGCCCAAACCGTCCATGGAAGACAGCCTGGCGGCGTTGGCGAACCGGTGGAAGGGGCGCTAGAAGCGCCCTACTTGATCATGTACTTGTCGTGGCAGGAGGCGCAGGAGGCCAGAATCTTATCTCCTACGTCACCGCCCAGCAAGTCGAGATCTTTCTTGTCGATGGCAGCCACAGCGGCTTTACCGGCATCGCGCATCAATTTCGCCGCAGCGTTCCAGGCAACAGGGTTTGCCCCTTTGGCCTTGGTTTTCGCCGTGGTCTGACCGGTGGCCATGCGACCCGGGACCATCATGAGGTTACCGGATTCGGCCAAAGTCATAGCATGCTTGCGGAACTCGGCCCAATCCGCGTCGGTGGGCTTTTCCTTGCCTGCGGCCTCAAACAGGGCGTTGGAAGCGGGGATGGACATGGTGTCCATGATCTGCTTGGTAGTCGCAACGCTTTCGTAGGTGGCGACTTGGGCAAAGAGTGCGCCCGTTACAATAAGTGCGGACAGCGAGATAAGAGTGCGCATGTATCTATTAGAGCAAGTTGAATTCCAACTAGAACGCGGTTCCGATGAAGGGCAGCATGCGGCCCCAATACATCACACCGAACCACAAAAATAGTGAAGATGCCGCGACGAATTTTGCTGACATCGGTGCATCGGCTCCGGGTCCCAACGCTTCGACTTTTTGGGATACGTTCGCGCCGTAGAAATAGAGCACATTCAATCCGGCCAGAACCACGAAGAGCATTTTGAACTGAAACGCGATGTTGTGTGAATACTGTTTCGCGTCGGCGGAATAAAACATGATGCCCGTAATAAGGTTGGCCATGAAACCACCGATGCCCCATGGCACCAACCGGTGTAGCGGCTTCATCGGGATCTGTTTAGCCACGCCGAGCATGCGGAGGTCGAGGATGCCGATGGCGCCGACCATCACGGCCAAGCCCAGGAAGTGAACGGTTTCACAGAAGGCCCACAGCCAGGGATTATCGCGCATGATGAAGGCGAGGTCGGTGGTTTGAATCCACGTTGCGAAGGGATCGATGAATCTCATTGTGGGCTCCTTATTGCAACCCTGCTACGGGTCCGAGGTAGGCCATCAAACGGCCGGCGGTGGTGGCTCCGACCCACAGTAGGATCGATATCCAGGCCAGCATCTTCGCGTTGGGGGGCGGCGCTGCGTCGAACATGTGTTTACGAATGATAGTGACGTTCCATACGGCAAGGCCGATCAAGGTCATCTTCACGTAGAAGACGGGGTTGATCATTTTCGTTGTCGCATCGGCCATCAGTAGGACCACGCCGGAAATGGCATTCAGCCAGAAACCGAACCACAGGACAGGGAAGAGCCGTTCATAGGGGGAGAGCGGAGTGTTGCTGTTGAAACCCAGCAAGCGCAGGTCGAGGGCGAAACTGATACCCACCAGGAGCGCCAGACCGATGGTGTGCATGGTGAGGATCAGCGAGTAGCCGTACAACGATCCAGATTCGCGCACCCACGTGCTAAAGGCGAGTTGTTCTACCCATGTCAGGAATTCCATGTATTTAGGTTAGTGCAATCAGTGTGCCGTCGATTGAGATATTTTTGTTCGCTCGGCTGTGTCTTTTCGCGCAGGCGCGTTACGCCAGCTCCGTGACAAAACCCACACTTGCGCCGCGAATCTAGCGAAGATGTTACCGCGCCGAGCAAGCAGAAGGCTTGAACTTGGAGGCGTTGGCTTCGCGTTTGAAATGAGTGCTGGTGCGGAAAGGCTGGGTGAGGTTCGCAGGGTCTTCCACAACAGTGGAAATGACCAAGTACTCATCGCCGTTGGGTTCGCGGACAATGTCGTAGTATTCGCTGAGGACGGTGTTTGCACTGTACGGCACACCATTCTTGCGAAGGTACCCGCCGGTCATATTGGTGGTGACAACTTTCATTGCACCCGGACGAATTGGGGTAGCGGCAGCGCGACCACCTACCGCATTGGCGTCGCCGGTGGCTCCTGCGGGAACGCCAAAGGTTCCGCGACCGCGTCCGGCCAAGCCTTCCCAGGAAGCCTTAGAGAATCCTTGCAGGCTGGGTGCGCCGGTGACGTCGCCGGTGAAATGCATCAGGCGGGTTTGGGTGCCGGCATCGGTTTGGATGCGCAGGGTATTGTCGTCGGCCCAGTCGATGTTTATGCGTCCCGGGACGCGCATGATGGCAGCGGCTCCGTATGCTTTACAGGCCTGGCCTGCGGCTTCGTCTTTCGCCGGATCCCAGGCGTTGGCGGCCGTGCGTGCGGCTGGTGTCAGAGGGACGCTGGCGAAGTCGCCCTTGGCGGGCGTGACCATGCGATAGAGCCAGTCTTCCGTCACGATCGAGACCCAGGTCCCGGTCATGTCCATGGGAGCTTGGGACTTCGGAGTGGCAGGAGGTGCCGCAGGACCTTTGGCCCCGCCTTTAGCGCCGCCACCACCGCCGGGCCCTTGCGCCAGCATTAGGGATACGGCCACTGCCATCGCAGCCGTGAGCGTAAAGACGTTGCGCCCAAATCGCGTCATGTGTTCTGTTCCTCTCCGTTGGTTCGCTCGCCCTTCCTCGGAGAAGGGCGAGCCGTGCGAGCAGTTTAGTTGAAGGTTTGGTTACCGACGGGCCACGTCCACTTGTCCGACGGACGCGTAATGCTGCGCATGCGCAAGCGGTGATCTTCGGGGTTGCGACCGGGGCTGCCGACGACGATCACTTTGTCGCCGACTTTGAGCGTACCGGTGCGAACGCCCTGCTGAGCCAATTGACCGGCAGCTCCCCATTCGATGGACCAGCGGACGGGATTACCGTCCTTGTCTTTCAGCTTGGGATCTTCCACGTGTACGAAGGAGTGCGGGTTACGAACCAGGAACGCCTTCAGCTCCCCTTCGATGGTCATGGGAGGGGCGTCTTCCAAGTACGTTCCGGCAAACGAGTGATGGGCCGAGATCGGCGTCACCCCGGCCAGCATGCCGAATGCGGCGGCGAGCAATGCAAGTTTCAGTTTCATAGAACCTCCATTCAGCCTGGCTCTAAAAAACGCCAAACTGCCAATCTTAATCTTGATCGTAACACTCAACTTCCGAAACCAGTCCGGCTGAACAGTCAGTGACCGGAGCGTTCCGGTCACTGACCTTGACTACTTTCCGCCCAAGCTCTTATACACCGCTTCCACGAACATATCCGTGGTCCAAGAACCGGTGGGGGAACCCCAGCGGGCGTCGTATTCGTAAGTGGGTTTGGCTGCTTTCACTTGAGCCAGCGTCTGCCCTTTGCCGATCAGGTTCTTCACCCGGTCGCGAATAATGGTTACCATGTCGCGGTATTCCAGAACGTCGTGCTCGTCGGTAAGACGGCCGTGGCCTGGGATCACATACGTTCCACCCTCTTGCTCGTGGCGGGGAACGCACAGGTCCAGGATGACGTTCAAGGCCTTGATCACACCCTCGATATTGCCGCCCTTGGCGAGGTCGACGTGCGGGAAGGAGGTCATGTCGAAGACGTCGCCAGCCGCTATCACGTCGGAGCGCCGGAAGAACACCATGCTGTCGCCGTCGGTGTGGGCTTTCGGCTGGAACATCGCCAAAACTGGTTCGTCGTTGAAGAAGATTTCCTTCTGGCCTTCGTTATAGGTGGTGGTGGGCAGGGCATCCGCGTTGGGAACCTTCTGGCCTTCCGGTACGTTACTCATGCGGCCCAGGACGTTCTCGTGCGCGACGATGGTGGCGCCGTTGTCGAAGGCGACCGCGCCCAGGTTGCCACCCGTGATAGGAGCTCCGGCGCGTGAGATCGCCCCATTGGTCGCGGTATGGTCGATGCTGGTGTCGATCAGGTAGCGGATCGGTTTGTTGGACAGTTTGCGGATCTCGGCGATGACAGCGTCGCTGGCTCCTTCGTCCGGAGTGTCGACGATCAGCACGCCCCAATCGCCGGTTTGCACCACGACGTTCCCGCCGGGAGCCACGATCATATAGACGTTGCCTTGTACTTTGAGGGTGCCGATGGGCTGGGCCGCCGGAGCTTTACCCTGTTTCCCCTTGGCCTGTTGGGCATGAGCCTGGGGCGCCGGTCCGAACGCGAGAAACGCAGCCGACGCGGCCAACAACATTACCGGGAGTGCCTTAAATGGAGTGGTCATGACTATTTCGCTGCCGCCTTCACTTTTTCCATGTATTCGGGATACATCGTTTCGGGTCCACCAAGAACAGCTTCGAGCGGGAGTTTGTACTTGTTACGGAACTCGTCCATGAACGGATTCTCGCCGGGCAGATAGTGCGGCACCTTGGCGCGATCCGAACCCGGCAACTCGTTCACGTATTCGCACGGCCACAGCCAGTTGCCGTTGGGGTTGGAATTCTTGACGTAGTCTTCGCTTTTGATCAGCGGTTCGGAAAGATAGATAGGGTCGGTGACCACGCTGATGTGCGTGAGGGAGTCGCCGTGCAGAATAAAGTGGTCAGTCAGGTCAATCAAATCGCTCGACGGGATGCCGTTGCGCCGATGCCAACCTTGTTTGATGTGCGTGGTATGAACCGTCAGAACGTTGCCATCCCACTTGCCGGTGGAGAAGCCCATCCATGTATGCGCGGCCCATTCGGGCGGATGCGGGCGACCGTCCATCCAGATGGTGCGGTTCTGTTCGTAGGTGCTGGTGTATTGGTGGATCGCGACGATGTTCTGGGTCTGCGGATCGCGCTCTTCCCAGATGCGCAGGGCCAGAGGTCCGCGGTAGATATAGGCTGCAGTGTGGACCTGGCACTGATGTTCCTGCAGGCCAAGACGATCGGGAGCCCAGGCGAGAGCCCACTTGCGCGCGAAGTCATTGAGGGGAATGCCGAGAAAGTCGAGCAACTCGGGGCCGGGGATGCGTTCGGGCTGGTCTTCCAGATACTGCGGATTCCAACTGCCGGTCAAATCCACTTGGGCAGACGCCGAGGGAGCCAGAGCAAACGCGGTCAGAAGGACCACCGGGGCGGAACACTTGGCCCACTTCAATAGACGCACACTGCCTCCTGTTGCAGGGACTTGCTGCTAACTGTAAAGTCGAAACAAAGTAACATTTGGTTACTCATGGAGTCAAGCGCCGGGTAGCGAGAGGTTATAGTGGGTTCAATGATGCACATAGCGATGCTTCTGTTGGCGGCAGGCTACCTGTTTGCGCAGGACGTCACGTTTCATCGCGACGTGCAGCCGATCCTGCAGGCCCGGTGTCAGGAATGTCATCGCCCGGGGCAGATGGCTCCGATGGCGCTGACCACTTACTCGGAGGCTCGGCCGTGGGCGAAGGCGATCCGGGAGGCTGTGGTGACCCGGAGGATGCCGCCTTGGTTCGCGGACCCGTGTTGCGGGAAGTTCGAGCATGACCGGCGGTTGAGTGACACCGAGATCCGGACGTTGGCGGCTTGGGCGGAAACAGGCGCGGTGGAGGGCAGGGCAGCGGATGCTCCGGCGGGTCGGGTGTGGACCGAGGGCTGGAACCTGCCGCGAGTGGACGAGGTTGTGGGCATGGCGGAACCTTTCCGGGTGCCCGCCAAGGAAGCGGTCCAGTATCAATACTTGGTGATCGCCGGCGGGTTTGCCGAGGACAAGTGGGTCCGCGGCGTGGAGGTGCGGCCGACGGATCGGGGCGTGGTGCATCATGCGGTGGTTTACGTGCGCAAGGCGGGGGATACCTGGACGCGGGGTCCAACTACGGCGGACATCCTCACTGTGTATGCGCCGGGGGGCGCGCCGGATGTGTTCCGTGAGGACATGGCGAAGTTGATCCCGGCTGGCGCGGATCTGGTGCTGGAAGTACATTACACGCCCAAAGGGGTGGAAACGCAGGATCGGATCGAGGTGGGGTTGATGTATGCTCCAGAACGTCCCGCGAAACGGGTCATCACACTGCAGATGGCCTCGACCGACTTCATGATTCCGGCGGGGGCCAAGGAACATCGGGTGGCGGTGTGGGGTACGCTGCCGAACGACGCGTTGTTGATCGGATTCTTTCCGCATATGCATCTTCGCGGGAAATCGTTCGAGTACACATTGGTGAAAGAGGGCGGGGCGGACAAGCCTGCGGAAGTGGAGACGCTGTTGAAGGCGGCTCCGTATGATTTCTACTGGCAGCTTTCCTATCGGCTGGCGGAACCACGGTTACTGAAGAAGGGCACGCGATTGAACTGGATCGCGACTTACGACAACTCGGCTGGAAATGAGAAGAATCCTGACCCGGGCGCGACCGTGCGTTACGGCTTCCAGAGCTGGGACGAAATGATGGTAGGTTTCTTCGATGTCGCCGTGGATGCGGCCATAGACAAAGAAACCTACTTTGTCAGGTAGCGTTACTCGATGGGCAACTGAACTTTGTTGCTCTGCGATCCGTTGACCGAGAGGAACAGTTCCAGCGTCTTGCCCGCGGGCAGATCGGCATCCAGTTTGACCTTGATGAGATTGGTCCCGACCATTCCAGCGGCTCCACCGGCGAAGGCGGGGTCGCGAACGACCGGCACGGCCTCTGCGGCGTTGGCTCCCGCAGGAGCGCCCGCTTGGGGCACACCGGCGAGTACCTTGACCGGATCGAGCAGGTTGTAGACCTCAGTGCTGGGAAGCAGGAAGCCGTCGATGATCGGTCGATCATAGGCGCCCAGGCCCGTGCCAAAGAACGTAATCGTCTCGCCTTTACGGGCAGGGGACTGCTGCGTGATGGGTGATCCATCCTGGTGCAGCGCGGCGACCAGAGGCATGCCGTCTTGCGTTAGGTTGTAGAACACACCGGGAGCGTTGCGTTTGACCTTGAACGTGCCGGTCATGTCAGGCTTGCCGATGTTGTGAACTTTTAACGTGTAGTCGCCGTCCCCGAGGCTGGAGAGCAACTGCGCATTGATCTGCGTCGGAGACACAAAGATGAGCGGCAGCAGGCTATCGTTCACGGTGACATAGATGTTCCCGATGGCTTGGGCCAAGGGGTTGGACGGGCCTATCTGCAGGTCGTCTGCGAGGCCGTCTCCGTAGATAGAAATGATCGAGCCGGGAGCGACTGTTCCATCCGGTGTTTCCCCGGCCGCATTCTTGATGCCGGCAGGCGCGATGAAGGGAACCTTTTCCATATGCGCGACGACGCTAGTGGGTCCGGTAATGGTCAGTCTTTCCTGCGTGGACTTGCTGGATAAGTCTTCTCCCCAGATCACGAATTTGAAACCTTGGTTCGGCACCACGGTGACCTGCACGCTGGAACCTTCGGCGTAGAAGCCGTCGGTGGATTCGGGCGTGAATTTGAACTTCGCGCCTTCTTCCGGATCAGCGTAGGCCAGAATCCGATGCGATCCGTGATACTGCGCGGTGAAAACCTGGACGTCGGTGGTGAATGTGGCTAGCTGCGTTGCGCCAGCCGGACGCGCTGCCCAGGAATCGAATTCGTAACGGGAGGCTTCTCCCAGTGCGACGGTCTTAGGCGCTTCAATGTTCAGCGTAGCCCCGGCGTCTTTATCGAAGGTGCAGGGCGTGGTGCAGTCGATGCCGCCCACCTTCATCGTCAGGCCCGGAGGGTTCGTGGTGATCTGAACCTGACCGAGCAATTCAAAGAAGGCGGTGACAGCAAAATCCTGGTAACCGGTTGGAACGGTCACGTCATGCTCTGGCTCTCCACCATCGGACCACCGAACGAACTTCCAAACACGGCCTTTTGAATCGCGCTGGGTTGCGGGCGGGTTGAGATGGTGGACCGATCCCTCGGCCCAAATGAATCCGTATCTAGGGGCGGGGGACACGTCTTTGCCATCGATAACGACCTTGAGGCCAGAGACGTTGGCATCCACCTGGCTGCGAACGCCATGGATGAAGAGGGCCTGAATATCGTCTCGAGTATAGACATCGTTGCCAGCCACGTAGGTGCCGTTCTGGCCCATACCGTTGCTGAATTTGTCGAACACCCAGTAGTCGCCCCTGGGGTCGGTCTGAATGTCCTGAGCCCCAATTTGATGCGTGCTGCCCGGCACAAAATCGAAATCTCCGACGCAGAGAGGCGGAATTCCCAGCGGGGTCTTTACCGCAATCACGACGTCCCCGCAGTACGGGTTCACGGCACTGGGGGAGAAGGTGATTTGCGGTGTCACCGGAGATCGGTCGACCAACACCTGAAGCTCCGAGGGAACCGTGGAAAAGCGAACGCGCTTGGCACGGCCGAAGATGGGGCCAAGATTCAGCGCCGAATCGATCACCATGTCAAAGAAGGGAGGACGTTCCTGCATGCCGTTGCCGAACAGCATGCCGCGGAAATAGTACCCGGGGTAGGGAAGAGCGCGGAACGTGTGCACGCCCCTGTTGGTCCAGATAGTGCCACTTTTCGCGAAACAAGCTCCGTCAATATAGATGACACCCACCCGATCGATTTGATCGATCTCCACGGTGGGCGTGCAGCCGGGCGTCGCCGTCTCTTGCTGAAATTCCAGATAAATAGGGAACTGTTCTGTAACGGTACCCGTTAACTCGGTAATGTTTCGAGATGCGGTGAACTGCTGGACGGCACCCGGCGGTAAAGTGACGGCGAGGCTAGACTTGATGGCCCAGCCACCAAAGATATAGCGCGCTCTTCCACTTAGATGGTATTGATAGGCCTGAGGGTCTCCCTCATCGAAGGACTGAATAAACTCGACTACGTGGCTGCTGCCTTCGGGCCAGACGAAATTCTGCGTGCCATTGAAGACCTGTCCGTCTACGACAAATCTGACGCCTTCGATATTCAACCCGATTCGGGTGCTGGTGAGGGCCTGCGCCGACAAGGCCTGGCCGCCGATCAATCCCAGGAAACCCAACAAAAGCAATCGGTTCAATCGTTTCATGACACTCACTTTCTTCCTTGCGAACGCGGTCCTCCATGACCGGGCGATATGGACCGCCGGCACACAAAGTCCCATAGGTTCATCGGCAAGGGGCGTGAGAAGCTTTAGTCCTTCAGGCGGGCTCGGGCTACCCGGTTACGAAAGCGTGTGTGTGGCAAACTAGAGAGGACTATGACCGTCACAACATTCTGGGCGGGATTTGTTTTGGCCCTGGTTCTGGCCGGGGTATTCGCGGGACTCGCGATCCTGTTGTGGACCCGATCCAAACGCGCGGCCGAGGACGCTCGTCTTGCGGTGGCCGAGGCGACCTTGCCCTTGAGCGACACGCTCGCCCGGATTGAGGGGCAGATGCGGGAGTTTGAGTCTCAGCGGCAACACATGATGGGCGGGATCGACGCGCATTTGTCGTCACTAAGTAAGGACACCGTGGCGCTGGCTCAGGCATTGCGCGGTCCGAATTCACGCGGGCGGTGGGGAGAACTTACGCTCAAGCGAGTGGCGGAACTGGCAGGGATGGCTCCCTATTGCGATTTCTACGAACAAGTGAGTGGTGACGGGCGGCGACCGGACATGATCGTAAGGCTAGCGGGAGGCCGGTCCATTCCTGTTGATGCAAAGGCTCCCTTGTCGGCGTACCTCGACGCGGAAGCGGCTCCGGATGCGGCGGCCAAGGCGGCCGCGTTGGATCGACATGCACAGCAGTTGTGGCGACACGTGAGCGATCTGGCGACGCGCGAGTATTGGGGGCAGTTCGATACGGCTCCTGAGATGGTGGTGCTTTTTCTTCCTGGGGAACACTTCTTGAGTGCGGCGTTGGAGCGTCGGCAAGATCTGTTGGACGCAGCGTTGACTCGTAAAGTCTTGATCGCGACTCCGGTTACATTGGTGAGCATCTTGAAGGGTGTCGCCTATGGCTGGCGGCAAGAGAAGCTCGCGAAGAATGCGGAGGAGTTGCGGCGCATTGCGGGCGAGTTTCATGAGCGAGTACGGACGTTCGGCGAGGTCTACGTGGAGTCTGGCCGGCATCTGCAGCGGGCTGTGGAGGCATATAACAAGTCGGTCGCGTCGTGGGACGCGCGGCTCTTGCCTTCGTTGAAGCGGATGCGGGAGTTGGGCGTCGGCGGGGCTGAGCCATCGGAGCCGGCGCAGATCGATTTAGTCGCTCGGGTGGCGAGGCCGGTGGAATCGGAAGTGCCGCCGGATCGGATCGTATGACACGCAAGCTCTTTCTTTCCCTGGCCCAGAGTACGGCGCTGCGCGGGTTCATGGAGCGGAGCCCCATGGCTCGCAAGCTGAACCGCCGCTTTATTGCCGGCGTGACGCTGGAGGAAGAACTCGCGGCTTGCGGGGAACTCGCGTCCGAGGGCATCTGGTCCACTATGGATCACTTGGGGGAGAACGTCACATCGCTGGCCGATGGCGTTGCTGCGCGCGCTTCTTATATGGAGGCGCTGAACGCGATCGCGGATCGCAAGCTGCCCGCGACTATTTCTCTTAAGCTGACCGCACTGGGGCTGGACCTATCGGAAGACGCCGCGGTGGAGCATTTGCGCGCACTCGCTGCACGCGCCAAGGAAATCGGCAGCCGCGTCGAAGTCGACATGGAGGATACGCGCTACACCGAGACCACCGTACGTATCGTGGAAATGGTGGGGCGCGAGACAGGCGTGATTCGCGTCGCGATCCAAGCGTATTTGTATCGGACTCCCGCCGACATCCAGCGCCTGAATCGGGCGCGCGTCATGGTGCGGTTATGCAAGGGCGCGTACATCGAACCAGCGTCGGCGGCCATGCCGAAGAAGAGCGATGTGGACTCGGCGTATTTGTCACTGGCGAAGAAGTTGCTCGATGAGGGAACGTATCCGGCGCTGGGAACACATGACGAGCGAATGATCGATGCGCTTCTGGTCTACATTCGCGAACGCGGCATCACGGCAGATAGGTTCGAGTGGGAAATGCTGCACGGCGTCCGTCGCGACTTGCAGCGCGATTTAGTGAAACGTGGGTTCCATATGCGGGTTTATGTACCCTACGGCGCGCAATGGTATCGCTACTTCATGCGGCGGCTGGCGGAGCGTCCGGCCAATGTTTGGTTCCTGATCAAAAACTTGCTCCGTTAGTTCGAGATACGGGGAATGGTTTCCGATTTCCCTTGATTTCTACAGCCACCGCTGTATACTTCTCTACGGTGACGTTATGAATCGTTTCCGCAGTGCCTTCCACATGTCGATTCCAGATACTGGGATTTAGACACCCCCTTCCCTTTAACCAGCTGTAAATCCATTGATGGCCGAAGTGTGTTCGTTCCTAAAGGAGGAACCTTATGTTTGATATCGGAGTGAGTCTTTCTACGCTTGCTGCAATTGCGGTAGCGTGATGGTGTCTCAACCCTAGTTGAAGGTTAGTGCGGCGGTGGGTGACCGATTCGATAGAATCGAGTCGCCAAACCTAATCCTTGAAAGGACACCAACCGCCGTGAAGGAAAGATACCAGATTGTAGGACGCCAAGGGCGCCGGAA
>CALQCC020000046.1 GCA_943328975.2 Bordetella parapertussis
CCGCAAGCTCGATGGTCATCGTGACCTCTGGGCCTTGGCCAATATCCTTGGCCGTTCGCCTGTTTCCAACGCCACTCCGCAACCCAAAGTGGCGTAAGATGAATCTGCCCGCCGTGTTGACCTTCAACTAAACGCGGGACACCATCGATGTGCTTTTGATGTATGCTTCTAAGTTCCCTCTAACCTAAACTGATCTTATGTCATATTTCTTCAGGGCCATAGCGGAGCATTATGTTGACTTCAGCGGACGAGCGCGCCGCAAGGAATATTGGCTGTTCGTCCTGTTCGACATCATCTTTGCGCTTACCGCAAGCGTGGCTGATCGCATACTGGGGCTAGGCTTCATTGTCTCTTCCCTATATTCTCTCGTGCTATTCCTGCCGCGGAACGCTTTATGGGTCCGCAGGCTCCATGATGTTGGCTATAGCGGCTGGTTTCTCTTCTGGAACTGGCTATTAGCTTCGGTGATGGGTTTCGTATGGTTATTGTCTTTGGGCGTTTACGTCACAAAGACGTTCGACGGGCTTCAAAGCATAAACCCTAGAGGACTTTATCAGTTCGCTGTAATCATAACCATCGTTTATGGAATTTTTGCAGTTTGGTTCTTCGTCCTAATGTGCAAAGACAGTATGCCAGGCATGAACCAATACGGCCCGAACCCGAAGGGAAACGACGGCCGGACATTTGGTAGATCTCTAGTCCCAGACGCAGCACCTCCAACTCTCATCCGAGCCGCGCCAATGCCCATTGTCGTTCATGCAGTTCAGCCAACGAGTGGGCCGCGTTGGGCCTGCCGAAAATGCACATCTGGAAATCCTGACGAATCTATTTTTTTGCGGACGTTGCGGATACCCGAAGGCCAGAAGTCCAGTAGATACTCATTGCACAGAGTGCGAAACTGCTTTCAGGGCCGAGGCAGGTTTTTGCGGAAAATGTGGGAGAGCCCGCTGGAAATGAAGTTCTGACGATTCGAGACCGTCCTTCGTACTTGGGCGAGCTGGTACGTGCCCGCTCCCTTACGGTCGCGGCTCTGTGCGGTGCGGTGTGGGCGCAGGCAAAGCAACGGACGCAGACCGGCGATCCGTTGAATTTGACGGGGATTATTTTGCCGGGAGCGAGGACGGGGGCGTTGACCCAGGCGGCGGTGCGGATTGTGGAAGGTGAGAAGCGGCAGCATGGGGCTGCGTAGAACGCGGTGCTAGACTGAGGCTATGAGGCTCACGACCGAGTTAGATCGCGAAACGGATGGTCGTTGGATCGCCGAAGTGCCCGAACTGAATGTTCTGCTTTACGGTGAGTCGCGACAACATGCGATTCAACGAACTCAGAGTGCGGCGCAAGAACTTGTCCGTGACAAGATTGCTCTCGAAAAGGGCGCACAAGCATATCGCTAGTTGTCGTTCAGACCATTTGGTGCCCGAGTGTGAAGCCGCTCCTTCCAGTTTGCTTCCAGGCTGACAATCTCTTTCTGCTCCATGTTTGGGGCTACAAGTTGCAAGATTGAAAACGAAAAGTTCTTCGGATCGCGCTTCTTGAGCAAAACGTTGCCGCCGTGCCCCGATGATTTGTAGTTGCGCCATCTGCCAAGTAAGTTATCGTTCCCGTATGCCGAGCCGACGTAGCTTTTCCCGCTCGACTCATCGAAGATATGGTAGATTCCTCGCCACCGTGCTAGTTCCTTTTTCCATGCGGTCGGGATCAGATCGAGTTCATCCCACTTCAAAACCATTCGGTCCCACTCCGGGATTTTAGGAACAAGTGCGCTTTCCTCGAGAACCGCGTTGATGGAAAACGGACTCGAATGGGCTCGGCGGCACCAAACCAATTCAGTTTTCCACTCGATGACAAGCTTACCCTTCCAGTCCGCAAAGAAGTCTGTCCTGACGAGATCAAAGCAAAGACAAGTATCTCGGTTGGCATCTATCCCCTTCATCCCGAATTTCTTCATTTCCACATGGGCGGGCATCTTCCAGAATTCCTCACGAGTTGTCGACCGTGATCCAGCAACGGAATACAATCCAACGAAAAGCGCGCGTTTCGGCTGATAGCGGATGAATGACGCGACATAGTCGACGGACTGGAACATCTTCTCCTCTTTTTTCGCTTGCGTCTGCTGATATGCGTTGTACAAATCGTGCCTTTCCTCCGCCAGCCAGGGGAGCCATTTGTTTAGCTCGGGTTCATTTGGGCGATGCCGCAGAACGACAACTCGGGTGGGATCTATTTGGTGCTTCTGAAGTAGGTCGTTAAACTCCATGCGGACTTGTCCTCCCTTAGTCAGGCAATGAAGGATAGCACGCGCAATCCATCCCTATTGGTCGAGGCCCCGCAGGTGCCGAAATGCAGGGCCGCAGGGCTCCCCTGCGATGCTAGAATGAAAGTTCGCGCGACCCAGCCGGACGTGGCGTGTGTCGTGAATCCAAAACAGGGGCAGGAATCAAAAATCGTATGGCGACAGGTGCGGGTCTCGAAGGGGTGGTCGCGACGCAATCGCGGCTGTGTTTTATTGACGGCGATGCGGGGTTGTTGAGCTACCAGGGATTCCGGATTGAGACGTTGGCGGAGAACGCTACGTTTGAAGAAGTGGTCTACCTTTTGTGGCACGGGCGTCTGCCGAAGGCTGCGGAACTGGCGGAGCTGAAGGCTGCGTTGGTGGCGAATCGCGAACTGCCGGCTTCGGTGGAAGCGTTCTTGAAGGCCAATCCGAAGGCTGCTCCGATGCACGTGTTGCGGACTGCGGTTTCGATGCTCGCTTTGGATGACGCGGACGCGAACAACGTGACCGTGGCGGAGGCTTCCAAGAAAGCCGTGCGGTTGATGGCGCAGACGGCGACCATCGTTACCAGCTTTGACCGCATGCGCAATGGGCACGCGGTGGTGGCTGGCGATCCGTCGCTGAGCTTCGCGGGGAACTTCCTCTACACTCTGACGGGCAAGAAGCCGGACGACGTGATGGAGCGCGTGCTCGACGTCGCGCTGATTCTGCACGCGGAGCATGAGTTGAATGCGTCCACGTTTGCGGCTCGCGTGACTGCGGCTACCTTGAGCGATATTTACTCGGCCGTGACTTCGGCGATCGGCGCATTGCGTGGGCCACTGCATGGCGGGGCGAACGAAGACGTCATCAAGTTGTTGTTGAAGGCTGGCAACGCGCAGAACGCTCTGGCGATGGTCAAGGATATGCTGGCGAACAAGCAGAAGGTTCCGGGCATGGGGCATCGCGTGTATCACACGCTGGACCCGCGGGCGATCAGCTTGAAGGGCATGGCTCAGGATCTGGCGAAGCGCACGGGGCACACGGAGTTGTACGAGGCTTCGGAGCAGATTCAGACCTATATCAAGGAAACGAAGAATCTGAACGCGAACGTGGACTTCTTCTCGGCGTCCATGTATTACTCGTTGGGAATTCCGGTGGATTTGTTCACGCCGGTGTTCGCTGTTAGCCGCATGTCGGGCTGGACGGCGCACGTGCTCGAGCAGTACGAGAACAACCGCTTGATCCGTCCGCGCGCCGAATACCTCGGACCCGAGGTCGGTCAAAAGTGGGTCGCATTGGGCGACCGCTAGGTCAGCGCCATGTACGATCTCAGCTACTTTCGCAATAATCTGGATGCAATCGCGGTGCGCCTATCGGATCGTGGCTTCATCATGGACTTGGACGCGTTCCGCAAGCTGGACGCGGATCGGCGTGCTGCTGTATCTGAAACCGAGGCTCTGAAGGCGCAGAAGAACGCTGAGTCGACGGAGATCGGGAAGCTGAAGCGGGCCGGGCAGGATACGGCCGACAAGCAGCAGCGGGTCCGCGAGTTGGACGAATTGATCTCGAAGCTGGACGATCGGGCGGAGACGCTGGATGCTGAGTTCCGGTTGTTGATGGCGGGGATTCCGAACTTGCCGCACTCCTCGGTGCCGACGGGTAAGAGCGCGGCGGACAATGTGGAAGTGCGGCGGTGGGGGGCTCCGACGGAGTTCACCTTTGAGCCGAAGCCGCATTGGGATTTGGGTCCGGATCTGGGCATTTTAGATTTTGAGCGCGCGGCCAAGATTACGGGCGCTCGGTTTGTGGTTTACATGGGGTTGGGCGCGAAGCTGGAGCGCGCGCTGATCAACTTCATGCTGGACGTGCATACGAAAGAACACGGTTACACGGAAGTGCTGCCGCCGTTCGCGATCAATTCGGCTAGTTTGTATGGCACGGGGCAGTTGCCGAAGTTCGCCGGGGATCTGTTCAAGCTGGAAGGCACCGATTATTGGATGGCTCCGACGGCGGAAGTTCCGGTGACGAATTTGTATCGGGATGAGACGCTGGATTTCGATTCCCTGCCCGTCAAGCTGTGCGCTTACACGCCGTGTTTCCGGAGTGAGGCTGGATCGTATGGGCGCGACGTGCGCGGCATCATCCGGCAGCATCAGTTCCAGAAGGTGGAACTGGTCAAGTTCGCTAAACCCGAAGACAGCTACGCCGAACTGGACAAGCTGACTGCGGACGCGCAGGACATCTTGGAGCGGCTCGGGCTGCCATATCGCACGGTGGCATTGTGCACCGGGGACATGGGTTTCAGCACGGCCAAGACCTTCGATATCGAAGTGTGGCTACCGGGGCAGAACGAATACAAAGAGATCTCGTCGTGTTCGAACTTCGAGGGCTTCCAGGCACGTCGAGCGTCGATTCGCGCGAAGTCCGGCAAGGGCAAGGCGGAACATCTCCACACGTTGAACGGCAGCGGGCTGGCGGTTGGCCGCACCTGGGTTGCGATTGTGGAGAACTACCAACAGGCCGATGGCAGCATCGTTGTGCCAGAAGCACTGCGTCCTTACATGGGCACCGACGTGATTCGCGGCATCAAGTAGTCTGACGGACTACCCCTTTAAACTGCTATCTTGGTCGCGTGTCTGAACCAATCAATCACCAAGACGTATTGAACCGGGGCCACGTCCCTGGGAGAGACATCCGTGTTGCGTTTGGCGATGCGGGGATCGGGCGATGTTTGCTGGTGGCGCCTCACGGTGGCGGCATTGAGCCGGGCACGTCGGAGATTCTGCGGGCGATCGCGGAAATGGGCAACTGGGCGTGGTACGAATTTGCGGGGTTCCTGCGCAAGAACAATAAAGAGCAGCTGCATATTGCCAGCACTTTGTTCGATGAGCCCACGCTGCTGGGATTGATACCACGCACGAACTTTGTACTGAGCGTGCACGGGTCGCAGGATATGGGCGAGCCTGTCGTCTATGTCGGCGGGATTTGGGACGAGGGCCGGGCGGCTATGACGGCGGCCATCAATGCGGCGGGCAGCTCACATGGACTGCAGGCTGTAGAGGCTCCGGCGCATATGAGCGCTAGCGAGCCGACCAATCTGGCCAATCGCGGCAAGCTGGGGCGCGGGGTTCAGTTGGAGTTTTCGCGCAGCGCGCGGAACTTGCTGTTTCCGCCGGATTGTTCGCGCGAGGCACGCGGTCGGCGGAGTCCAAAGCTGGGTGCTCTGGCGAAGGCGATCCACGGCGGTCTCAAGCAGATCGCACCGGAATAACGCCTACCTTTACTTTGCTAGCCGACTGGTGCGCCATCGGGCGCTGGTCAGAATAATTGCTCCTGCGGTGAGCGCAGTCAGAACCACAATTCCCCAGTCGTCCCAGTGGAGCGGTTCCAGGTGGAGCCACTGATCGAGCGCGGGGGCTTGGATCAGCGCGATCGTCGTGACGACGGTGAGCAGGCAAATGAGTTTGGCTGCGGACGTACGCAGGCGGCTTAAGACTGCGGTGACCGCTACGCTGGCGAGGATGAGCGAGGCCAGGGCCATCGCGCGAGCATGGTCAGTGTTGGCGCGGCCTTCCAGGCTGCGGACGTAACCGACTGCCACCACAGCAGCTATGAAAATCCCGGTGACGACAATGCCGGCCCATTGCATGGCGTCGAAGAAGCGGCCTTGTTTGGGGGAGAACGCCCTCGGTAGAAGCCCGCCGGTGGGCAGGTCTTGGAACACTAACATCGCGGTGGGGTGGATGAGGACTTCCAGCCAGACGACGTGAATCGGAAGATACAACAGCGGGTATCCGGCTAGGGGGATCAGTGTGGCCGTCAGCACCAGCGGAATATGAATCACCAGCAGATATTGGAAGCTCAGCTGGAGATTTTCAAACAACTGGCGGCCTTCGGAGATGGCTCCGACGATGGTGCGGAAGTTGTCATCCAGGAGGATGATGGCGGCTACTTCGCGGGCGCTGCGAGTGCCGCGTTCGCCCATGGCGATGCCGATGTCGGCGGCCTGAAGAGCGGGAACATCATTCACGCCGTCACCGGTCACGGCTACGATTTCTCCGCTGGCTTGCAGGGACTTCACTAAGAGGAGCTTCTGGGCTGGCTTGGCTCGGGCGATGACGTCGACGTCGCGGAGTGCGGGGAGCTTTTCGAGTTCGTCCCCTAGCAGCACGATGGGTTGTTCGCCACCTAAGCCGACTTCGCGGGCAACGGCGCGGGCGGTAAGCGGGTGATCGCCGGTGACCATGATGACGTGGATCCCGGCGGCTCGGCAAGCCTGGACGGCTTCGTGGATGCCGGGGCGGACGGGATCTTCGAAGGCGAGCAGGCCCGCGAACGAGAAGCCTGCTGCGGGTTCTGCGCTTAGGTCTGCGCCTGCGGCAAGGTCCCGCTGCGCGACGGCCACTACTTTGTGCGCCTCGTCGGCGAGGGCTGCTGCTCGCTTGAGCCAGTCTTCGCGTTCAGCTTCGGAGATCACGCAGATGGAGGCGACTACTTCGATGGCTCCCTTGGTGACGGCTAGCATGCCGCCGGAAGGTTGGCTCACCACGCCGGTCTCGCGTTTGCGGTCCTCGGTGAAAGGGAAGGTAGCGTGGCGAGTGCGGGGCTCCCCTGCGTCGGTCGATTGGCCGGGCCATTGCAGGATCGCGTCGTCCATGGGATCGCCGCTCTCTGCTCGGGCTGCGATGGTGGCTAGAGACTGCAGCTGAGGTTCTGAGAGTCCAGGGGCCGGCAGGAGGTGGGCGAGACGGAGTCTTCCTTCGGTGAGCGTGCCGGTTTTGTCGGAGCAGATCACTGAGACGCGACCGATGTTTTCTACGACAACGGCACGGCGGACCAGGGCTTGGCGTTTCGCCAGACGAAAGACTCCCACGCCGAGGAAGAAGGTGAAGACGACGGGGAACTCTTCGGGGATGGCGGTGGCCGCTAGAGTGGTGGCACTGATCAAGGCGTCGAGCCAGCCGTTGCCGTGTTGCCATCGCACCATGGCTAGGAGGGCGCAGGCGGTTAGCGCGGCGGCCAGCAGGATCTTCACCAGATAGCGGATCGCTTGTTGAAGGGGCGTGCTCTCGTGGGCTCCTTGGACGGCGGAGCGTACGATTTCACCATAGATGGTTTCCTGACCGGTGAAGACCACGCGGAGAGTTGCGTCTCCGGTCAGGATCCTGGTGCCGGCGAAGGCCCAATGAACTTCATCTACCAGGGGCTCGCTGCCGTCTTTCGGAGCGCCTTCGATGCGGCTCTTGGCGACGGGGTAGGCTTCGCCGGTTAGGGCAGACTCATCCACCTGCATGTTGGTGCTGGCGACCACTAGTGCGTCGGCGGGCATGGCGTCGCCTGAAGTGACGAAGACCAGGTCCCCGGGTACGAGTTGCGTGGCAGGGAGGGTCGTCTTGACGCCGTCGCGAAGAACGGTCGCGGTGGTGCCGAGGCGGCTCTTCAGGCCTTCGGTGGAGGCTTGGGTGCGGCGATGGAGGTACACATCCATGCCGAGCAAGGGCAGGATGGCGATGAGTAGGGTGAAGGCTTCGATACGTTGGCCGACGAACAGGTAGAGGAGGCTGGTGCCGGCAAAGAACCACAGCATGGGATCTTTGGCGGTGTCGAGCAGGAGATCGCGCCAGGGGTGCGGGGGGGACTCGATAATGTCGTTAGTGCCGTACTGTTGGCTGCGCGCGGCGACGTCCGTGGTGGATAAGCCGCAGTCGGAGTTCCAGAGGCCGGTGAGTCTGTCTAGGGGTACGCTGCGTCGCTGCACGTTGTCGGTGTAGGCTCAGTGTACTTGATTGGACCGCATCGAGACTTGTCTCGTCGCAGCAGGCAAAGTTGCGTGCCCCACTTGCATGGTCACGGCAGAGGGTGATGGGGAGAGCGTTACGTCAAACGCTTGATATGCGGGCAGATTTTCGAACGCCGGGCGGGTCTACTGAATATGAGGCAATCGCACCCGCTTTACATTGGAACCGCCTGACAGACCGCCCATTCATGGATGGGGCCGGGCGGGGCGGGAGGCAAAATGCTTAATTGGAAAACACTTTCGGCGATCGCGATGGTGGTGACGGGAACGGCGGTGGCGCAGCCCGCGCTGACTACGATTCAGGACGTGCTGTATCGCGCGGACGGATCGCGCTTTACGGGTACGATGACGGTGACGTACCAGAGCTTTCAAGGCGGGGATACGTCGAGCATTGCTACGGCGAATTTGACGCTGCAGATTGTGAACGGCTCGCTGCGGACGAGGTTGGTGCCAACGACGAATGCCTCGGCTGGGGCGCTGTACAACGTGACATATAACGCTGCGGGGATCAATCAGTTTACGGAGACTTGGGCCGTTCCGCCGAGCACCAATACTTTGCGGGTGCGCGACGTGCGGGTGTCCAGCGGTAGCGTAGTGGGGCCTCCGCCGGTAATCTCGCCGGTGCAGATTGGGGATGTGATCGGGTTGGCAAATGAGCTGGAAGTGCGTCCGATGCATGGCGTGGGCTACACGCTGGGTCGGGCGGCGGTGATCAATTTCTCCGGACAGATCGATGGGGCATCGGGGAGTTTGAGCGACTGCGTGCATGTGGACGGCAGTTCGGGTCCGTGCGGTGGCGGGGGTGGCGGCGTGGGGGGTGCGTTCGCAGACGGGGAGACACCGGCGGGGACGGTCAACAGCAGCAACACGACGTTCGTGCTGACGCATGTGCCGGATCCGGCCAGCAGTCTGGTACTCTTCCGCAACGGGTTGCGGATGGCGCCGGGGGTGGACTTTACCCTGGCGGCCAACACGGTGACGTTCTATGTGGCATCAACGCCGCAGACGGGCGATCAACTGGCGGCCGACTATCGTTATGGCGACCCGGCGAATCCGTTGGGGACGCTGACCGGGTCGCAGGTGGTGTGCAGCGGGGTGGGAGGAACGACCTCGGCAACGACGCTCACGCAGTTGGGTACATGCACGATTCCCGCGGGAGTTTTGGGTTCGGGTGACCGTCTGGAAGTGCGCTTTCAGATGACGCACGCGGGTTCAGCGGTGGGTTTCTCGGGGGAGGTGCGGATCGGCGGGACTACGTTGGTGGCCCGATCGGCTCCGGCCAGCGAAACTCGGCTGACGGGGGAAACGGATTTCAGCGTCTTCGGCACGGATCAGCTTTGGGATTCCAAGACTTGGGGTACGGCGCTAGAGTTGGCGACTACTGCGGGGAGTTCGACGGAGGATACAAGCCAGGCGCTGACGGTGAGTTTCCGGGGACAGATGGCGTCTTCGACTACGGAGACCGTGTCTTTGAGGAATTTCATGGTGATCCGGTACCCTGCTCAGGTGAATCCCTAACGGGAACTAAGGGAATCCCGGGGGACCGGGTGACGCTTTAGTTCTACAACTAAAGGAGTAAGGAGTTCTGCCGTGAAATCTAGGATCAATTGTTCATTGTAGGATCTGCCGACTTATCCCAATATGGAAAGTGCAGAGGCTGATCGAAACGTCAGTCGACCGAAAGGCAACTATGAACTTACGATATCTGGTACTTCGCGCAGGACTCCTGATCAAGGACACTCGTGGCCAGGATTTGATCGAGTATGCATTACTAGCCGGATTCGTGGCCGTGGCAGCGGGCGCGATCTTCCCCACGACGATTGCCCCGAACATCAGTTCGATTTTTTCAAAGATCACGTCGACGTTATCGCTAGCTTAGGCGAACGATAACGATCGGAGGAGCGTGATCTAAACCGCTGTTACTGCGGGAATGTTGTGGGCACGTCCAGCTTGATGTGACCTGCCCCCGTCTTTCCTACCAATCGTAAGTAGAGAAACTCGGTTCAACATAGCACTTCAATCCGCCCCTTCGCCGCCATAGAGGCCGTCCCCTGACGGCGCGGAGGCGTGTCCAGGCCGAGCGTAGCGAGTTCATCTTGAGCCTGGACTCGCTGAGCACCGGCGGTATCGATCATTGCGGCGGCGAAGGGGCCCCGGGCCGCAAAGACTGCGGGAGCCAGATACCCCAAGCTGCTGTGCGGACGTTCGTGGTTGTACTCACACCTCCATTCCTCGATCTTCACCTTGGCATCTTGCAAGGTTACAAACCAGTTCGCATTCAAACATTCGTGCCGGAACCTTCCGTTGAAGCTCTCCACCCGCCCGTTCTGCATCGGTCTGCCCGGTTGAATGTGAATCACTCCGATCCCGCGTTGTTCGCACCACGACAGGAAGTGCCGGGAGGTGAACTCCGGGCCGTTGTCGACTCGAATCCTCTCCGGCTTGCCACGTTGCTCCATGATCCACTCCAACACCCGCGTGACTCTCCGGCTGGTGAGACTGAAGTCCACCTCAATGGCCGGACACTCGCGCGTGTAGCTGTCGATCAGGGTCAACGCTCGGATCGCGCGCCCAGTGGCCAATCCGTCGGCGACGAAATCCATCGACCACTCCTGATTGGCGCGGTCCACATCTGTCATCGGTTGCGGCACCCTCGTCAGCCGCTTACGCTTCAAGCGGCGCATGATCAAGTGCTCCTGACGATACACCCGTTCGATCCGTTTGTGATTCGCCACCCAGCCGCGATCCTTCAGCTTGCTGGCCAACATGCGGTAGCCGTAGCGCGGATGGCGCTTTGCCAGCGCGATCAGTTCCTGCCGCAGAGGCCCGTTCTTGTCGGGTTTGGGCGCATAGCGGTAACTGCTGCGATCCATCTCCAAAAGCTTGCAGGCTTGGCGTTCGCTGAACCGGTGCTCGGTCATCACGAACGCCACATTGGTTCGTTGGCCTACAAGCTCCAGCCGTTTTTTCGGATCACGCCCTTCAATGCTTCCTGGGCTAGGCTCAGGTTCGCCACCAGCTTTTTCAGCTCGCCGTTTTCCCGCTCCAGCTCTCGCATTCGGCGCACTTCGCTCACTTCCATGCCACCGTACTTTGACTTCCACTGGTACAGCGTCGGCTCGCTGGCTCCCGTTTCCCGCGCCAGGTCTTTGACTTTTTCCCCGGCCTCCATCCGCTTCACCACGCCGATGATCTGCTCTTCCGTGTACTTGCTCTTTTTCATCTCAAAGCTCCTTTTCTGTAGAGCTTCTCAATTATCCCTGGTAGAGTTTTCGGGGGGCACGTCAGATGGGCGCGCCGTCCAGGGCTTTCAGAAATTCCACCGTCCAGGTTGCGATTCGGGATCCCACCGTTTTTGTAGTATTCCACCTTAGTGACTATGAAGCGGCCCGTATTCGGGTTCGGCTTCGTGGTTCCAACACCCAGATTATTGTAGGAATTCGTGGTGAAGTTGATACCTTCGTGGCAGCCATCGCACTTGGCTTTGTTGAAATAGACATTCATGCCGCGAACCTGTGCCGCGTTCATGGCTGTCTTGTTGCCGGCCTTGTAGCGACCGTAGGCGGAGTTGCCGGACAACAGCGTGCGTTTAAACGTCGCGATGGCTTGGCCGACCTTGTCGATGGTAATTTCGGGGGAACCGAATGCCGCCTGGAAGCGGTCTCGATAACCGGCAATCCCGCTCAACTTCGCCACCGCCGTCAGCAGACCGATCGGTTGTCCAGCGCGGAAGCACTTGGCTGTGCAATCGCGATGCTTTCGCCGTGCTTACCGACTTCCAGATAGTAGACAAAGTCGATACTTTCGCCAACCACCGTACGCACAGTGCCCGCGTCCGGCCTGCCGTCCACCTCTGCTCCGAACGTAGTTGCACTCCAGGCTGCGGCCGGCTTCTCGCCCATCTTACCGAACGGCTCTTCATAGGTCCCCTTTTCGACGGTCATCTGGGGTTGCAGAATGGCCGCCTTGCCTTTGCCTTGTGCAAAGAGCGTTACGGCCAGGGCCAACAGAGCCAGTAGGGTGGAGGTGATTTTGCCTGGCATTTATTTCACCAAGCTCATTGCACTATACCCGGCTAGCGGGATCGCGTTACTATGGAAGTTTCCCCGAAATGCTACGTTTTGAAACGGCAGGTGAGTCGCACGGCGAGTGTCTGGTTGCGACCTTAACAGGTTTACCGGCGGGCGTACCCGTGTCTTTGGAAGCCATTGACCGCGAACTGTGGCGTCGCCAGCAGGGCTACGGCCGCGGCGGCCGCATGAAGATCGAGACGGACCGCGCGCGTATTGTCAGCGGCGTGCGCCACTCGAAGACCATCGGTTCGCCCATCGCGATCTTACTGGAAAACAAAGACTGGAAGAACTGGACCGAGTCTTTGCCGGTGGAGGACTTTGAAGGTTCGGCTGAGAAGCGCAAGCGCGTTACGCGTCCGCGACCGGGCCATGCGGATCTGGCCGGTGCGATCAAGTACGACTTCGACGATGCGCGCTACATCCTGGAACGGGCGAGCGCTCGCGAGACGACTGGCCGTGTGGCGCTGGGTGCGCTGGCGAAGGCGTTGCTGGGAGAGCTCGGGATTCACGTGTGGAGCCATGTCATCCAAGTCGGCACCGAGAAACTGGGGCGGAACGCGAGCTGGGAAGAGTTGGTGGAACTGAACAATCGCGACGAAGTTCTGCTCAACTGCGTGGACGCGGAAGCCGAGCAACGGATGAAGGCCGTGGTGGACCAGATCTATCGCACGGGCGATACGGTCGGCGGCGTGTTTGAAGTGGTCGCGCACGGCGTGCCGGTGGGCCTGGGATCACACATCGCTTGGGACACACGTTTGGACGGCAAGCTGGCGCAGGCCATCGTATCAATGCAGGCGGTGAAGGGTGTCGAGGTTGGATTCGCGGCCGAGGGTGCGGCGGCGTTTGGATCGAAGGTGCAAGATACGATCCACTACAATCGCGAGGCGCAAGAATTTACGCGCGGTGCGAATCGCGCGGGTGGACTGGAAGGTGGCATCACCAACGGCCAGGACGTGATTGTGCGCGGTCTGCTAAAACCGATTTCCACTTTGCGCAAACCGCTGGAGAGCGTGGAACTGGAAACACGAGAACCGGCGCTGGCGGCTTACGAACGCAGCGACGTCTGTGTGGTCCCCGCCGCGGGTGTGGTGGGGGAAGCAATGGTGGCACTGGTGCTTGCAACCGCAGTGCTGGAAAAGTTCGGGGGCGATTCCCTGCGCGAGACGAAGCGTAACTACGAGGCCTACCTCGAACAAGTGAAGAGTTTCTAGACGATGATTTATCCGATTGTGAAATACGGTCAACCGGTGCTGGAAACCCAGGCCGCGACCATTACCGAGTTCGATACACCGGAGCTGAACAAGCTTCTCGACGACATGTTCGAGTCCATGTACGCGGCGCGCGGCGTCGGGTTGGCGGCTCCGCAGATTGGCGTCGGGAAACGAATCGCCGTGATCGACATCACGACGGGTGAGGATCCGGCACAGAAGATCGTGTTGATCAACCCTGAGATCATTGCCACCGAGGGCACGCAGACCGGTGAGGAAGGCTGCTTGAGCCTGCCCACGTTCCGGGAGACGGTGACCCGTCCGCAGCGCGTGACGGTTCGGGCGCATGACGGCAAGGGCAAGGTGTTCGAGATGACGGGCGAGGACCTACTCGCGCGGGCGTTCCTGCACGAAACCGACCACCTGAGCGGCAAGCTCTACATCAACCACATCAGTCCGCTGAAGCGCGACTTGATCCGCCGTAAAATCCGCAAACTACAAAAAGCCGACGACTGGAAGTAGTGCCGTGAACCTGGTCTTCATGGGCACGCCTGCCTTCGCCGTGCCGTCGTTAGAGCGACTGGTTGAAGCTGGCCACCATGTGCTGGCGGTGTTCACGCAGCCCGATCGGCCCAAGGGACGCGGGCAAAAAGACGCGATGCCTCCGGTGAAGGAAGCTGCATTGCGCTTGGGTTTGCCGGTGTTCCAGCCAGAACGTGTCCGCGTTCCTGAAGTAGTCGAACAGCTCGCGGCGATGAAGCCCGACGTGATGGTGGTGGTGGGTTACGGGCAACTGATCCCGCAATCGATACTCGACATTGCTCCGAAGGGCATTCTCAATGTGCATGCTTCCCTGCTCCCAAAGTATCGCGGCGCTGCGCCGATCCAGTGGGCCATCGCGCGCGGCGAAACGCGCACGGGCGTGACCACGATGAGGATCAACGCAGGACTCGACACGGGCGATATGTTGCTCAAATGGGAAACGGAGATCGGCCCGGAGGAAACATCGGTGGAGTTGGGCGCTCGTCTCGCGGTGGCCGGTGCGGAGCTCTTGATCGAAACGCTCGCTAAACTGGATGCAATTCAGCCCGAGCCCCAGGATCACACACAAGCGACGTGGGCACCGGTGATTAAGAAAGAAGACGGGCGCATCACTTGGACGCTTAGCGCTGCGGAGATCGTCCATCGCATGCGTGGCTTTACTCCTTGGCCCGGATGTTACGGATTTCTGGGGAGCCAGCGATTCCACATCTGGAAAGCGAACGTGGTGGACCGCTCACTAAAGCCGGGAGAACTTCGGCTGGAAGGAAAGCGCTTGTTTGCAGGATGCGGACAAGGGTCGCTAGAGTTGCTAGAAGTACAATTGGAGGGGAAAAAGAGGATGGAGACGTCAGCGTTGTTGAATGGCCTGAAGCTAAACGCCAGTGAGGTACTGCAATGAATCTACCGTTGGGATTTCGTTACGCGGCAACTTACGCCGGCATCCGCAAGGTTGCGAAGAACGACTTGGCGTTGATCGTCTCCGATACACCGGCGTCCGCCGCGGCGGTGTTCACGCAGAATCAGGTGGTGGCGGCTCCGGTTACGCTGGCCCGGCAAAACCTACGTACGACGCGCGGCAAAGCTCGGGCGTGGTTGATCAACGCCGGCAACGCGAACTGCGCTACTCGCACGGGTGACAAGGTTGCTGCCACTTGCGTAACCGCAGCGGCCAAAGCGTTGGGCACGAAACCGACGGAGATTCTACCCGCATCTACAGGCGTGATCGGCGTCGAGATGGACGCGCGAAAAGTTGTGAAGGCTCTGCCCACGCTGGTCGGATTGTTGGCGGCGGACCAGTTCGATACGGTCGCGCACGCCATCATGACCACGGACACCCGGGTGAAGACGGCGTTCGCGCAGATCAACGGACAGGTTCACTTAGCGGGCATGGCCAAGGGCGCGGGCATGATTCAGCCCAACATGGCCACAACGCTGGGGTTCGTGACTACGGACGCTGTGGTGAGTCCTGCCGAGTTGCAGACGGCGTTGAAGCGAGCCATTGCGGTTACGTTCAACTGCCTGACGGTGGACGGTGACACTTCCACCAACGACACGGTGTCGGTGCTGGCCAACGGAGCTTCGGGTGTGCGCGTATCGCCAGTGGCGCTGGAACTGGCTTTGACGAAAGTTCTGGAATCGCTAGCCAAGCAGATCGCGGCCGATGGTGAAGGCGCGAAGAAGCTGATCACGATTGACGTGGAAGGCGCTCCGACTGCGGAGGCCGCGCAGAAGATTGCTCGGTCGATTGCCAACTCGCCGCTGGTGAAGACTGCCATCGCGGGGTCCGATCCTAACTGGGGACGCATCATCTGCGCTGCAGGCTACGCGGGAATTCCGTTCAAACCTTCCAACGTGGATATCTACATGCAAGGTCTCCAAGTCTGCAAGGGCGGTCTGGCGGCGAAGTTCTCCGAAGCGAAGCTGACGAAGAAACTCGACGAACCGGAGTCGCATATTCGGTTGGTGATCGGGGGCAAGGGTCGCGGAACAGCGCGTATCTGGACCTGCGACTTCACTGAAGGCTACATCAAGATCAACGGTTCCTATCGGACCTAATGAAACTGCCGGTTCTATTCGCGGTCTGTGCGTTGGCCTTCGCCGAGCCGCCGGCGGCGGTTCTAGAATTATTTCGTATCGCTACGGAAGAACTGGCCAACCAGGATGCGAAGGCATTTCTATCGCACTTCGATCCGGCGATGCCTGGTTACGCCAAACTGCAACAGCAAGTGGGCGCGCTGATCGCGGTGAACGGAGCTTCGTCAACGACGTCAGTTCTACGCGACGAAGGGGACGCGGGGAAACGCCGCATCGAACTCGACTGGTTGTTGCGCGTGGGTGCGGCTCGGCAGAAGCGCACAACCGTCCAGGTCACGGTCGAACGGCAGGGGTCCTTTTGGAAGATCACCCGCTTTGAGCCGGTGGACTTCTTTAGCCAGCCTTAGAGCGCTTTCTCAATCGGCATCGCCAGCGGCGGCTCAGTCAGGAAGTTCATCTGCGCCATGCGAGCGATGGCGGCACGTACTGCGGCTTCCGTTGCAGGCTCCACGGTAATCACAAACGGCAGGTTGCGCCAATTCGCATTCGGCAACTGCAGGACGGCATCGATGGAAATGTTCTCCGCAGCCAGCGCTGTGGCTAGTTGAGCGATGATGCCGGGTTTGTCTTCGACGCGGAAGCGCAAGTAGTAAGCGGACTCGTGGACGGTAACCGGTACCGGCTTGTAGTCCGCAAGACGGGCGTGTGCGAACGGCGAGACGCGTTCGGTGGCGCTGTGGCGGATCTCACGCGCGACGCGCATGACGTCGCTTACAACGGCAACACCCGTCGGATGTGGACCTGCGCCGCGGCCATAGTAGAACGTATCCGCACCAAATTCGCCGCGAACCCAGACTGCGTTGTAGGCTCCGCGCACACCGGCCAGAATGGTCGACTGCGGAATCAAGGACGGCCGCACAGACAGGATCAATCCCGCAGGTGTCTGCCGAGCCGCGCAGATCAGGCGAATGGTGTGGTGCAACTGGTGCGCGTATTCGAAATCCACGGGCGTGATGCGGCGGATGCCTTCCGTGAAGATGTCGGTGGGGTTGACCAGTTCTCCGAACGCCAGCGCGGACAGGATGGCGAGTTTTGAACGAGCATCGAAACCGTCTACGTCGGCGGAAGGGTCGGCCTCCGCATAACCGGCCTTTTGCGCGGCGGCCAGAACGTCGTCGAAGCTGGTGCCGTGCTCTTCGATCTCCGTCAGGATGTAGTTGCAGGTTCCGTTGAGTATTCCGTAGAAGGTCGTAATGCGGTCGGCCGCAATGCCTTCGCGCAACACTGCGTGGATCGGAATGCCGCCCGCGACGCTGGCTTCCATCGCGAGATGCACGCTCGGTTCGCCGGCCTTGCTCAGCAGCGTCTTGCGCCAGAACTCTGTGCCGGATAGCGCCATCAATTCCTTGTTGGCGGTAACGACGGACTTGCCCTGCTGGATCGCGGCCTCAAGAATCTCACGAGCGGTGGTGGTGCCGCCGATGAGTTCCACGACGATCTGAACGTTGGGATGATTTACTACATCCTTCCAATCGGCCGTTCGTAGAGCTCCATCGAACGCGGCAGGAAGTTGTTTACTTTCGATGCCACGGCTGCACACCGCTACAACCTTCAGCGGGAACCCAAGCTTCTGTTCGATCGCCGCGGCGTTGCCCGCCAAGATATCCAACGCGCCGGAGCCGACGTTGCCGAGTCCGATGATTCCAATGTTTACAGGCTGCATGAGACGTTTATCTTCTTATGATCGCGCACAACGGTACGACTATTTCACAATTACTTTGAAATCGATGGCGAGGACCAGTGCATCGAGCGCCACGCGCACCCCGCTCATACTGAGGTCCTTGATCTCCTGCTGAAACTTTCCCACCTGTTGCGGAGCCTCGATCATCTTGCGGGCCTGCTGCATGATGTCGAGGCGAATATCCTTGTTCAGCGTCTGCACCAGTGCCGTGCGCACTCTGCGGATATAGAACGAATCGCGAGGGGTGCTTACGACGAAGTCCTCAAACCCGATGGCTCCGCTCTTCGCAACGGGTTTAGCCGTCATGGTGAGTTCAAACGAATCGCCTACGCCCACGCAGCGGCCCAGCATGTTGAGCGCTGTACGCCCGCTGAAGTTTACTTTCAACTGAAGCCGATCGCCCAAGGCGGAGAGTTTGGGTTTCTCCAGGAAGGCGAAGCGGCATTTTTCGTCTTTTGTGCCCTGGACGTAGTTACGGCCGTCCACGGTAAACAATTGGTCGCCGATCAAACGTTCCAAGGCGCCGTAACGGATTTCTAGATCGACCGCGAATGCGGGGGAGCTGAGCAGGCAAGCGATCGCCATACGCAGGAAAAGCCGAGTCATACTTCTAAGTATGAAGTACGCTGCGCTGCTCTTGCTCGTCTCTTTCGCTGGCTCCTTCGCCCAGACGTCCCAGCAAAAATCGCCGGCAGACATTACCCTACCCAACGGGAAATTGTGGGGCGACGTAATCGCCCAGGCGGATCACGAACGCAACCTGAAGGACGCTCAGAATCTGGCTCAGCTGACGGCGGAGATTCGGGATGACATCGAACATGGGGATAAGTTTGTCCTTTCGCTGAAGACCTTGCGCAAGGTTGAGGAAGCAGAGAAACTGCTCAAGGATTTGCGAGCGAGAATGCGCAAGAACTAGCGTCCCACCTAGCACTTTTCCCAGTCCCGGCAGCTATCGCCGTCCATCTCCGGTGTGTTACGCTGGCGGTTCACCCGCCTGTGGAGAGTTACGTTGCACACCCTTGAGATGCCAACCGGTTTATTAGGAATTGAGCCACTTTCACGCGAAGAGATCCAGATCATTTTGGATCGCGCCCGCGAGTTCAGACCTGTTGCCGAAAAAAGTTGGCGCAAGCTGGACATCCTCAAAGGGCGCATGGTGGTGAACCTATTCTTTGAGGCTTCCACACGTACCCGAACCAGCTTTGAGATCGCCGCCAAGCGACTGGGAGCCGACACGATTTCGATCACCGCGCAGGGGTCGAGCGTATCCAAAGGTGAATCGCTGGTAGACACGCTGAACACGTTGGGCGCCATGCGTCCCGATGCGATCATCATGCGGCATGCGGCGTCGGGCGCTCCGCATTTTTTGCAGCGCCATCTGGCCATTCCGATCATTAACGCGGGTGATGGCACGCACGAACATCCCACGCAGGCGCTGCTCGACGCACGCACCATTCTCGATCATGGAGCGCGCCTGGAAGGGCTGCGTGTCGCGATCATCGGCGATATTGCACATAGCCGCGTGGCTCGCAGCAACGTGCACCTTCTGTCCAAGTTCGGTGCGGACATCGTTCTCTGTGGACCGGCGTCCTTGTTACCGCGCGAGTTAGAACAGTTGGCTCCCGGCGTGACGCTGACCACGGATATCAACGAGGCGATCGCGGACGCGGGCGTCATCATGATGTTGCGGGTTCAGTTGGAACGGCAACACGAAGCGGCATTCCCGGCGAGCGAATACTTTGGGTCTTATGGGTTGCGACTGGAGCATCTCCAACTCGCGCGGCCGGACGTCATCGTGATGCATCCCGGCCCCATCAATCGAGGCCGTGAGATCTCATCGGAAGTAGCGGATTCGCAACGATCCGCAATCTTGAACCAAGTGGAAAATGGAATTGTGGTGCGCATGGCAGTATTGGAGCGCGTACTGGCGGGTGGAGTGAATGCCTAAGCTGCTCATTAAAAATGGACGAGTGATCGATCCCGCGTCGAAGCATGACGCGATAGCGGACGTACTGCTCGAGGACGGGCTAGTCGCAGCAGTGGGACAGAACTTGTCCGCGCCGGGTGCCGAAATATTCGACGCAACGGGCCTGATCGTAGCGCCCGGGTTCATCGACATGCACGTGCATTTGCGCGAGCCCGGCTTTGAGCACGCGGAGACCATCGAGTCGGGATCGCGCGCGGCGGCCGCAGGCGGTTTCACTTCGATCTGCCCCATGCCGAACACCTCGCCTGTGAACGATAACGCGACGGTCACAAGTTACATTGTCGAGAAGGCACGCCGGCACGCCATCGTCAACGTGTGGCCCATCGGTGCGATCACCAAAGGCAGCAAGGGCGAGGAACTCGCGGCCATTTCTTCCATGATCAATGCTGGAGCCGTCGCTATTTCCGACGACGGACAGCCGGTGATGAACGCGCGCATGATGCGCCGTGCGATGGAATTCGCCAAGAGCTACGGCGTACCGGTCATTAACCATTGCGAGGACCTACACCTGAGTGCCGGCGGCGATATGCACGAAGGCTTGGAAAGCGTGCGGCGCGGGTTGCGCGGCATCCCGGGTTGTTCGGAAGACGTCATGGTAGCGCGCGATATTTTGCTCGCTGAGGTAACCGGCGCGCACTATCATGTGGCGCACATCTCTTCGAAGCACTCGGTCGACATGGTTGAGTTTGCGAAGTTGAAGGGCCTACCCGTCACCTCCGAGGTAACACCGCATCATATTGCTCTTGCCGATCGCGATACCCTGCCCTACGACAGCAACTTCAAAATGAAACCGCCCTTGCGGTCCTGTGGCGACGTGGAGGCCATGATTGCAGGTGTGGTCAGCGGCGCTATCGACGCCATCGCGACTGATCATGCCCCGCATCCGGGCAGCGAGAAGATGCAGGAGTTCGAGAAGTGCCCGTTCGGCATCCTCGGCCTGGAAACCGCCCTTGGCGTATCACTGGAAGAACTCGTTCACCCGGGCAAGATTAGTGTGGCTCGCATGGTGGAGTTGTTCACCACTGGTCCTGCGCGGATTCTCAACCTGAATCGTGGAACACTGACCGCAGGTGCGCCCGGAGACGTCACGATCTTCTCGATGGATCGGGAATGGACCTACGACGTGAACAAGAGCGCGTCCAGAAGCCGCAACTCGCCCTTTGACGGGAAGACGTTCAAAGGCGGTCCCGTCGCGACCATCGTGCGCGGCGAAATCGTCTGGCAGGCTTAAGCGAAATCTTGCGCTAGCTCCTGGCGCTCCGCTGGCGTGAAGGCGTGTTGCATGGAATAGTAGGGATGATCTACCACGATCTTCGCGTCTTGTCCCCACGCGTCCATCTGGGCCTTCGTGAGCCGGACCTTCAGGTATTGCACGGAGCTAATGCGAGTGTCGCCGATCTGTCTGTTGTCGAAGATCGCGGGCGAACGTTCGCCGCCAGCCTCAATCCAGATGTGTTTATCCAAGCCCAGCAGTGACTTTAGATGGACGTCGCGCTCGGCTGGCGTTTCGTACTCAATCAGCAGCGTGGCACACAGTTCGCCCTTGGCCGGAACTAGTTCGTTGTAGGTATCGAGCTCGTGCTGAATGTCGGTGGGCTTCACGATGCGCTCAATGCGCATCATCTCCTGCACTTGATAGCGCACGGTATCGCGATTCTCAAATAGAAACGTGAGGTGCTCGCCGACGCGGATGCGCCGACGCCCCTTCAATTCCATCATGCGCGGACGCAGGGCCTCGCGCTCAACGTCGTATTCGGCAATCCTCTTGATCTCGGACAGTTCAACGGGTTTCATCTGGTTTGGGGACTTCCTTCGGGAATCCGTCTTTCTTGTAAGCGCGGGACAGTACTTGAATCGGGTGAAGCGGTCGGGTGCCGACGGCCTGGTCAAACTGAATGGCGGCCAACGGACAGTCGCTGGCCATGACATCCGCCGCCGCGTCCTTCATGCCGTCGAAGGCTTTCTTGCCCGCTAGCATCGAGAGAGGGAAGAACTCTTTCTTCATCGCCCAAGTGCCATCGTGCGCGCTGCACTGATCTACCATCTTGATCGTCGCGCCAGGAATCAGCCGCATCATGTCGCGCGACCGGTAGCCGATGTTCTGCGCCTTCAAGTGGCACGGAAGGTGATACGCGATCGTACCAGGGGTCGACTGGAAGTCTCGATTGAATGAGCCTTCTTGTTTCAACACGAACAGGTACTCGCATAGGTCCATGGTGGCCGCCGCGACGGTGCGACTGGCTTCGCCGGGGACTAAGTCGGCGTACTCTTTGCGCAACATGTAGGAACATGTTGGATTGATGGCCAAGATCTTCTTGCCCGCCGCTGCGTGGGGTGCCAGCGAATCTACATTCGCCTGGGCTAGCTTCTTTGCCAGTTCTACATCGCCCGCTTCCAACGCCGGCATTCCGCAGCAGTTCTGCTTCGGGCAGGAAAGAGAAACCCCGCTCTTGGAGAATACGTCCACGGCGGCTTTGCCGATCTCGGGATCGTTGTGATTCACGTAGCACGTCGCAAATAGAACCGCCTTCGCGTCACTACCAGCAGGCTTAGGCTGCGCCGCCAGCCACTCTTCGAATTTCTGTGACTGAAACTCCGGAAGCAGCTTCTCGCGATGAATGCCTAGTATGGCTTCCAAACCGACGCGCAACAGAGGCTGCTTATTCGCCCAGTTTGTGAGGCCTGCAGTGGCCCCGGCAATGGTGCCGACCAGTTCCGGCCGAGCGAGCATCTTCTCACGAAAGCCGATGCCTTCCTCCTTGCGCCGAACCGCGTTCGCGCGCATCAGCAGGCGGGGAAAATCGAGCTGGAAGGAGTGTCCGTCATCGGGTGTGTACGGGCATTTTACGTAACACAGTTTGCATTGATAGCAGGTGTCGTTAACGCGGTCGGTCTCGCTCTTCGTCAACTTGCGTACGTCACCATCGTGACCGTCAACGGCGTTGAAGAGCTCCGGAAACGAGGGGCACAGATTGAAACACAAACGGCATCCATGACAAATCTCAAAGACCCGCTCGACCTCGGCCGCCACTGCGGTCTTATCCCAGTAAACAGGATCGTTCGGGTTGTAGGTCATGCCCGGAGTAGGGGCACCCTTGATCACATCCATAGAATGACGTCCATGATTTTGTTGGAGGAAATGGGGCGATCCGAAAGACCGCCCCACGGTGAAAACAACGAATGAAGAGAAAGACTAGGCGAGCGTGCCCAGACCAGAAGCAAAGCGGCCAGCGTGCGACTTTTCGGCCTTCGCTAGCGTTTCAAACCAATCTGCGATCTCCGCAAAACCTTCTTCGCGCGCGGCCTTCGCCATGCCCGGGTACATGTCTGTATACTCGTGAGTTTCGCCCGCGATGGCGGCCTTGAGGTTGTCGCTGGTCTCGCCGATCGGAAGGTCCGTCGCCGGATCACCAACCTGCTTCAAATAATCCAAGTGGCCGTGCGCGTGACCGGTTTCGCCCTCAGCGGTGTCGCGGAAGAGACCGGCGATGTCCGGGTATCCTTCGATGTCGGCTTGCTTCGCGAAATAGAGATAGCGGCGATTTGCCTGCGATTCTCCCGCGAATGCGTCCTTCAAATTTCCGTGTGTCTTTGTTCCCTTTAAGGCTGGCATGTAGTTCTTCTCCGTTTGTAAGTTACTTCTTCAGAACGCGGGCGCATGCTTCGCACTGCCCGCGCAAAGTCAATTCGCAATCACGCACCGTGCGCGCGCCTAATGCGAGGCGGTTCCTCGCCGGTACATCGAACCATCCGATGTCTTCCACCGCTCCGCAATCATCGCAGATAAAGTGATGATGTTTTTCGAGATGGGCCTCAAAGCGGGCCGCGCGGGAATCCGCGACTACTTCGCGCACCAGGCGGGCATTCACCAAAGTGCGCAGGTTGTTATAGATGGTCGCTCGCGAGGCCCGCGGGTCCAACCGATTCACGGCATCGAAGACTTCGTCCGCCGTAGCATGGACAGGGGTCCGCATGAGAAATTCCATCACCGCATAGCGTTGCGGCGTGGAACGCAATCCGGCTTCCGCGATGCATTCGGAAATTTGCTTCCGTTCCGGGGCTGTGCGTGCGGCTCTCACGTACTTAGATTAAGTCTAATCTAAGTATCTGTCAAGCACGATCCACGCGGAGCTACAGCGGAATGTTGCCGTGCTTTTTGCGCGGCATCGTGTCGACCTTGGTCTCGAGCAACCGCAGCGCTCGGATCACGTATTTGCGTGTCTCGCGAGGCTCAATCACGTCGTCCACGAACCCGTGCTCGGCCGCGACAAACGGATTTGCGAAGCGGTCCTTGAATTCTTCGACCTTCGCTCGCCGAGCTTCTTCCTGCTGCTCCGGTGTCCCGGCGGCGGCAATCTCGCGACGGTAGACAATGTTGACCGAGCCTTCGGCCCCCATCACCGCGATCTCGGCGGACGGCCACGCCAGGTTCACATCGCAGCGCAAGTGCTTCGACCCCATCACGCAGTACGCCCCACCATAGGCCTTGCGCGTGATCACTGTGATCTTGGGCACGGTCGCCTCGGCGAAGGCGTAGAGCAACTTCGCGCCGTGGCGGATGATGCCACCCCACTCCTGCGCGGTCCCGGGCAGGAATCCCGGCACGTCTTCGAACGTCAGGATCGGAATATTGAACGCATCGCAGAAGCGCACAAAGCGAGCGCCCTTGACGGACGAATCGATATCCAAGCACCCCGCGAGGAACGCCGGTTGATTCGCGACCACCCCCACGGTGCGCCCGTCCATGCGCGCGAACCCGACCACCATGTTCCGCGCCCACAGTTCCTGCACCTCAAAGAACTTGCCGTGATCGACGACGCGCCGGATCACGTCCTTCATGTCGTAGGGAACATTCGACACGGGCGGGACGACTGCGTCCAAGGCGGCATCTTCGCGATCCGCGGGATCGGTGCAAGGCACGCGCGGAGCGTCGTCGCGATTGTTCTGCGGCAGATACGTCATCAGCTCGCGGATCATCTGGAGGCACTCGGTGTCCCCGTGGGAGAGGAAGTGCGCCACGCCGCTCTTGGAGTTGTGCGTCATCGCACCGCCCAGATCTTCCTTGGTGACGTCCTCGTGGGTAACGGTCTTGATCACGTCGGGTCCGGTGACGAACATGTAGCTAGACTTGTCCACCATGAAGGTGAAGTCGGTCAGCGCAGGGGAGTAGACTGCCCCGCCCGCGCACGGGCCCATGATCGCCGATATCTGCGGGATCACACCGCTGCCCAGCGTGTTACGCAGGAAGATATCCGCGTACCCGCCCAGTGACAACACACCTTCCTGAATGCGCGCGCCGCCCGAATCGTTCAGGCCGATGATGGGAGCCCCGGTCTTCATCGCCAGGTCCATGATCTTGACGATCTTCTTCGCGTTCGTTTCGGACAGCGACCCGCCCAGCACCGTGAAATCCTGCGCGAACACAAACGCCGGTCGACCGTGGATCAGTCCGTGCCCGGTGATGAAGCCGTCGCCTTCGACGACCTGTTGGTCCATGCCGAAGTCGCGCGACCGGTGCCGCACCAGTTTGTCGGTCTCGACGAATGAGCCTTCGTCCAGCAGCAGGTCCACGCGCTCACGAGCCGATAACCGCCCGTCCGCGTGGATCTTCGCTCGGCGTTCTTCCCCGCCCCCGGCCTCCGCAGCGGTATGTCGGCGACGCAGTTCTTCCAGACGATCTGACATAAATGTTAGGGTAACGCAGCGGGTCGTTCCAAAAACAGAAACGCCGACAAACTCAGATCGAAATCTGCGTTTGTCGGCGTTGGTCTGCCACTAACTTTTACTACTCGAACATGTACAGCGGAATCGCCGCCGGGGGCTCGGTCGCCACCGCCGCGCCGCCTTCGCCCGCCGCCACGGGTTCCTCGACCAGTTGCCGGCAGTAGATGCCGTTCTCGGCCAAGTAGACGTCGAACTCCGCGGGACGTGCCAGCGTGCCCTGAATGAGCGCTTCGCTGAGCGGATCTTCGATGTACTTCTGCAAGGCCCGGCGCAAGGGACGAGCGCCGTAGCTGCGATCGGTGCAAGTCTTTTGCACGATGTACTTTGCAGCGTCTTCCTTCAGGTGGATCTTGATCTGCTTGGTGGCCAGATTCACATTGATCTGGTCGGTCAGCAAGAAGGTGATCTTGAGCAGATCTTCCTCCTCCAGGCTGGTGAACAGGATCACTTCGTCCAGGCGGTTCAGGAACTCAGGATTGAAGGACTTCTTGACCTCCGCCATCACCTGGTCTTCCACCTTCGACGCGATCGCGCCACTGGCCGTGAACCCGATGGGGCTCTTGCGGTCGAGGAAGCGAGCGCCCAAGTTGGACGTCATGATGATGATGGTGTTCTTGAAGTCGACGGTGTTGCCCAAACCATCGGTCAACTGGCCGTCTTCAAACACCTGCAACAGGATGTTGTACACATCCGGATGCGCCTTCTCGATTTCGTCGAGCAGGATGATGGAGTAGGGGGCGCGCTTCACGCGCTCAGTCAACTGCCCACCCTCTTCGTAGCCCACGTAGCCCGGAGGCGAGCCGATCAACTTCGAGACCGAGTGCTTTTCCATGAACTCGGACATATCGAAGCGGATCAACGACTTTTCGCTGCCGAACAGGAAATCGGCCAGTGCCCGAGCGACTTCGGTTTTGCCAACGCCCGTCGGCCCCAGGAACAGGAACGAACCCGCTGGACGCTTGGGCGACTTCAAGCCCGCACGCGAGCGGCGAATCGCCCGAGCCAAGGCCGAGATCGCCTTGTCCTGGCTGATTACGCGGCGGTGTAATTCTTCTTCGACGCGCAGGAGCTTGGAGACTTCCTCCTCGCGGATGGCGGTCATCGGGACACCGGTCCAACGAGCCACCACGTCTTCGATATCGTCTTTAGTTACAACACCTGTGGAGGTATCATCCAAGTTGTACTTGAAGCGCAACTGACGCAGATTCTCGCGTTCCTTGCGTTCTTCGTCCGAATAGAAGCGCGCCTTTTCAAACTCCTGATTCGCAATCGCGTTCTCCATGCGGTGCACGATGAACTTGATGCGCTTCTGGATCTCAGCGACTTCAGTCGGCAAGGTGGTCTGGCGCAGTTTAACCCGCGCGCCAGCCTCGTCGATCAAATCGATTGCCTTGTCGGGGAGGAAGCGATCCGGAATGAATCGCGACGACGCGTAGACCGAAGTTTCGATCGCTTCATCGGTGTACGCAACGGCGTGGAATTTCTCGTAGCGCTCTTTGATCCCGAAGAGGATCTTGACCGCGTCGGCTTCGTTGGGAGGCGGAACCTTCACGGCCTGGAAACGGCGTTCCAGCGAACGGTCCTTTTCAATGGACTTGCGGAACTCCGCCGGAGTCGTCGCGCCGATGCACTGAATCTCGCCGCGGGAGAGCGCCGGCTTCAGGATGTTCGCCGCGTCCAGCGACCCTTCGGCCGAACCTGCGCCGACCAGCGTGTGCAACTCATCGATGAAGACGATGGAGTTCTGATTCTCCATCAACTCTTTCATGATGGTCTTCAAACGTTCTTCAAACTGACCGCGATACTTGGTGCCCGCGACGATCAGCGAAAGATCCAAGGCCAGAATGCGTTTGTCGGCCAGGAAACTGGGCACGTCACCATCGGCGATGCGCTGGGCCAGACCTTCTACAATCGCCGTCTTGCCTACGCCCGGCTCACCGATCAGAACAGGATTGTTCTTCGTGCGGCGGCACAGAATCTGCACCGTGCGTTCAAGTTCGTTGTCCCGGCCTACCAGGGGATCGAGCAGGCCATCCATCGCGGCCTGGGTCAAGTCGCGGCTGAATTCGTTCAGCAGCGAGCTTTCCTTGGGACGGCTAGCATCCTTCTTTTCCGAACTGGTGCGCGCGATTTCTTCCCGCACTTGCGAGAGGCGTAAGCCGCGCTCGCCCAGGATGTCCGCGGCAAGACTCTTCTCTTCCCGGAGCAAGCCGAGCAGCAAGTGCTCGGTGCCGATGTGTTTGTGATTCAACCGCTCGGCTTCTTCGGCCCCATACGCGAGCACGCGTTTGCACTCGTGGCTCAACGGCAGATCGACGGAGGTCGACACTTTCTCGCGCAACGTGGTGTGCGTCTCGATCTGTTTGCGGATCGATTCCACCGACGCAGCCGACCGCAGGAACCGGTTCGTCAGCGCCTTGTCTTCCCGCAGCAGCCCGAGCAATAAATGCTCCGTCTCAATGCAAGGACTTCCGAACTGGCTAGCCTCATAGCGGGCGAAAAAGATGACCCGCCGAGCCTTCTCCGTATAGCGTTCAAACATGTGCCTCCACCAAACATCCGCCTTCAAGAGCCAACACGCGGCTTGCGCGCCGCGCAAAATTAAGATTGTGAGTGACGTGAATCGAGGTCAGCTTGCGCGACCGATGCAGTTCGTCGAGCAGGTCCATCATCGCCTCGCCGGTTTTGTGATCCAGGCTGCCTGTGGGTTCATCGGCGAGTAACACGCTGGGATTCCCCACCAAGGCCCGCGCTAACACGACGCGCTGCTGCTCGCCGCCTGAAAGCTCGCCCGCCCGGTGATCCGCTCGATTCCGCAATCCCACCTCGTCCAGCCTCGCTAATGCCGTCTCTTTAGTAGATGCACCGGCCTTGTCCCGCGACTCACCACGGATCAGCAGCGGCATCATCACGTTCTCCAAGGCCGTGAACTCGGCCAGAAGTGAATGAATCTGCCACACATAACCCAACTCCCGGTTGCGAAATTGCGCCAACTCTTCGCCCGAAAGCTTACAGATGTCCTGCTGACCAAAGTGTATCGCACCCCTCGTTGGAGTGTCCAGACCACCCAGCAGGTGCAAAAGCGTGCTCTTACCGGCCCCGGACTCGCCGACTAACGCCAGCTTTTCGCCCTGCTCCACCTCGAAGTTCAACCCCTCAAAAATCACCAGCTCGGCCTCACCGGAACGGTAGGTCTTGGTCAAGTCGACGGTGCGGATCGCGGCTGGCATGAGGCTTATCGGCGGCTTACCCGAAAATCTCGACCAGTGGAACCTCGAAAGTGGGATTCTGGGTCCGCAGGATGCCGTCTTTGACCTCGCGCCAGCCTTCGGCGGGAGTGATCTGGTAAGCCGCATGGGACTTGGGATCCAACACCCACACGTGAGGGACGCCCATCTTCAAATAGTCGTCTACGCGCTCGCGTATGCGGCTCATCCGGTCATCGGGAGATAACACTTCCACGCACAGAAACGGAGGCTTGCGGAAGACCTGTCCGTCGGGCACACCGAGGACGACGCAGACATCGGGAATCCGGAAACGAGTTGGGCCGACCTGAACGCGTTGCTCGGGAACAACTTCGATTCCCCACTGCTTCTCTCGGTTCCCGAAGTAAAGGATCAACTTCTTCTGCAGCCTGCTGTGGTCGAACTCGCCCAAGTTGCGCTCCTGAACCTCGCCGTCCACATAGTCGCAGTCGGGACTATAGGCAGTGGACAGATACTCTTGCACCGAGATCAGCGTCCGGGTCTCCATATCCTCAACGTACCACTATCTTGAGTGACCTGCCCCCATATTCCGCCCACCATCACACCTAAGTTTGCATGATCGGTGCCTGGGCCGCACGCCACTGCTGCACGAACTCGTTGGGCGTGCGGTAATCGAGACTGCTGTGCGGCCTCTCCTGGTTGTATTGCATCAGCCATGC
>CALQCC020000047.1 GCA_943328975.2 Bordetella parapertussis
CGCACCCGCCAAGCCCAGCGCGATGGAAATCCATTGCGTCAGCGACAACCCGTAATTCAAAGGCTGTTGATGGAAACGGAGGAACTCGATGCCGAAACGCATGAGCGAACTCAGCACCAGGTACAGCCCAATAATGCGCCCCGGAGCGTGCGGTTTCTTCGACAGGAAATACAACCCCGCAAACAGCGCCAACTCGGCAGCCGACTCATACAGTTGCGTTGGATGCAGCCCGACTTCGAGCGGCACTCCGGTCAGTCCAAAAGCCACCGGATCGTGGAACCGAACCGCCCACGGCAAATCGCACTCCACACCCCAGCAGCAACCCGCCGCGAAGCAGCCCAAACGCCCAATCGCATGTCCGATGGAGACCCCTGGAGCGAATGCGTCAGCAGTGCCCAACACGGGCAACCCCTGCTTTTTCATATAGAAGTAGGCAGTGATCAAGGCCAGGATCAGTCCGCCCTGGAACACGCCCGCGGCTTGCAACGTCTCGAAAGAAACGATGCGACTCGGCTCGGCCAGGTACTGGCGCCAGTCGAACAAAATCATCGCGATCTTGGCGCCTAACATCCCGCTTAAGGCGACATAAACAGCCAAATTCGTGATCAGTTCGGAGTTATATCCAGCCCGCCGACCCAGCTTAACGGTGACCGCCAGCCCGGCTAAAAAGCCGAGCGCCACCAGGACGCCATAAGTGGGCAGATAGAAGCTGCCAATTTCAATGAGTTTCGGGTACAATCGCCTTCAGAGTACCACCCCAAGGAGTACTCCGCCACCAGCCAAAAGACTACTTCTTGGCCGGTTCCGCCGATTTCCCGTCCGATTCCTTGCGCCCCAGACGGAAAATACGCCCCACCGAGCGCACCATGCGCGTCGCCCGATTGCCTTTGGAATCCTCCGGCGGGGGAGCCAGCGACGTCGCCGTCCCCGGACCCGGCATCTCGACCCCGGAAGCAGGCGGGGTCGCCGAGGCGTCCGGCAAAGCCTCGCCTACAAAGGAATTGGAGCTGGACTTAGACGGCGTGGGCGACGGGCCGAATCGTGCCGGACCCGGGATCCGTTCCGGCGGCATCACCACAACAGCAGCCGTTTTTGCAGCCAGTTTCCGTCGCACCGTAACCTCAGGCGCAGGCGGCACATCCGGACCTTTCAGAACAGTCGGCCCCACTTTGAGGGCAGGTTCCGCTTGAACAACAACAGGCGGCTCGGCAGGAGCAAGCTCTTCAACGGCCTCCGCTTCAGAAGCCGTTTGCGAAGCAACGGCCGGGCTGGAACTGAACACCCGATAGGCCGCGATGCTCAGCAGTGCCGCGATCAGTAGGATCGCGCCCCAGCGGACGCCGCGCAGCAGGTCCTGGCGAACAGCATTGGTCTGCACCTTCATGTATAAACCCCCATCGACATTCCTGCCGATGGGGGTCACACGGGGTTTACCTTAGGTGGCCTACTTGAATATCTTGAAGAGCCGGCCTAGAGGATCGTAGTACTCGTCCACGATCCTTTCCTTCAGCGGAATAATCGCGTTGTCGGTAATCTTGATCTCTTCCGGACAGACCTTCGTACAGCACTTGGTGATGTTGCAGTAACCGATATTGAAGTCGTCTTTCAACGCCTTCAACCGATCGCCCGTATCCAGCGGATTCATTTCCAGCTGCGCCGTATAGATCAGGAAGCGCGGACCGATAAATTCGTCGTGTTTGTCGTGATCGCGCAACACGTGACATACGTCCTGGCATAGGAAGCATTCGATGCACTTGCGGAACTCCTGCGGACGATCCACATCGGCCTGCTGCACCCGCCAAGTCCCGTCCGGAGCATCCGCCGGTCGCGGCGTGAACTTCTGGATCTTCATCTTGACCCGATAGTTCCAGCTCACGTCCGTCACCAGATCCTTCACGTGCGGGAAGGTCTTCATCGGCTCCACGGTAACCGGTTGCGTCAGATCCAACTGGTTCAGCCGCGTCATGCACATCAAACGAGGCTTGCCGTTGATCTCCGCCGAACAAGAGCCGCATTTGCCGGCCTTGCAGTTCCAGCGCACGGCCATGTCATTGGCAGTCTTGGCCTGGATCTTGTGAACCACGTCCAACACCACCATGCCCTCTTCAAAGTCGGTGGTGTAATCGACAAACTTACCGGCGCCGCGTTCGCCACGCCAGATGCGGAAGGTTGCGCTCGCCATGTTAGCTCTTCTGCTCCTCGATGATCGCCTTCATCTCGTCGGTCAGCGGCACTACAGAGACCCGCTCCATCTTAGGCCGTCCGTCCGCCCCACGGGTCAACCGCAGATTGTACTTCGCCCACTCGGCGCTCTTGTCCGGATAGTCGTCCCGGAAGTGACCGCCACGGCTTTCCTGCCGTTCCAGCCCGGACATCGTGATCATCTCCGAAATCGCCAACATGTTGTCGAGATCCAGCGCCGTGTGCCAGCCGTTGTTGTATTCGATGTTGCCGGTGATGCCGGCCTTCGCCGCCCGCTTACGCAACTCCGTGACCTTCTCCAGAGCCTGCTGCATTTCGGATTCGGTACGCACGATGCCGACCAGATTCTGCATCACGTCTTGCAGTTCGTGCTGCACCGCAAACGGATTTTCACCCGCCGCGCCGCGTTCGAACGGAGCCAGCGCGAATTTCGCCGTCTGTTCAACATCCTTCATGTCCAGCTTGGTTCCGCCGTTGTCTTTGGCGTACTTCGCCGCGTACTCTCCGGCGCGCTTGCCGAACACCACCAGATCCGATAGTGAGTTTCCGCCCAAGCGATTCGCACCGTGCAATCCGGCAGCGCATTCGCCCGCAGCGAACAGTCCAGGAACGCTCGTCATCTGCGAATCCGCGTCCACTTGAATGCCGCCCATCATGTAATGCGTGGTCGGCCCGACTTCCATCGGTTCCTTCGTGATATCCAGATCGGCCAACTGCTTGAACTGGTGGTACATGCTGGGGAGCTTTTTCTTGATATGCTCCGGACCATTCGGCATCTTCTCTTTGATCCACGCAATATCCAGGAACACGCCGCCATGCGGGCTCCCCCGCCCTGCCTTCACTTCGCGGTTGATGCAACGCGCCACGTGATCGCGCGTCAGCAGTTCCGGCGGACGGCGAGCGCTCTTATCGCCCGTCACATAGCGCCAGCCTTCTTCTTCGTTATCCGCGGTCTGCGGCTTGTAGTTGTCCGGGATGTCATCGAACATGAACCGCTTGCCGTCCTTGTTCCTCAACACGCCGCCTTCGCCGCGTACACCCTCGGTCACCAGAATGCCCTTCACCGACGGCGGCCACACCATCCCCGTGGGATGGAACTGCACGAACTCCATATCGAGAAGCGACGCGCCGACGTTGTAGGCCAGCGCCTGACCGTCGGCCGTATATTCCCAGCTGTTCGAAGTAACGCGGAAGCTGCGCCCGATGCCGCCCGTTGCGAGCACAACCGCCTTGGCATGAAACACCATGAAGCGGCCCAGTTCACGATCGTAAGCAAACGCACCCGCACACCGATTTCCATCCATCAACAACTTCACGATGGTGGTTTCAGCGAACACTTTCATGCCCTGGTGAATGCCGTGATCCTGCAAGGTGCGGATCATTTCAAGACCCGTACGATCGCCCACGTGCGCCAGCCGAGGATAACGGTGGCCACCGAAATTGCGCTGGTTGATGCGCCCGTCTTTGGTGCGATCGAAAATCGCGCCCCAGGCTTCCATCTCATGCACACGCGCCGGAGCTTCCTTGGCATGATGCAGCGCCATGTTGCAGTTGTTCATGTACTGCCCGCCGCGCATCGTGTCGGCAAAGTGAACGCGATAATTGTCGCGGTCGTCGGCATTGCCCATCGCCGCAGCCATGCCGCCTTCGGCCATTACTGTGTGGGCTTTGCCCAGCAAGCTCTTGGTAACAACGCCCGTCTTCGCGCCCGAGTTGGAAGCTTCAATGGCAGCGCGTAAGCCAGCGCCACCGGCGCCGACAACCAGAACGTCAAACTCATGAATCGGATAGTCAGCCATGTTCTTACAGAATCCTCAAATCAGTCCAAATACCTTGGGCGCACAGCCGAATGTAAATATCCACGAAGCCCACGTAGAACATCGAGATCCACGCCCACTTCATGTGGCTCTTGTTCAAGTGCGACACGCAGTCATAGCAACTCTTCTGCAACTTCGATTCGCTCATGACGTCTTTGCGTCCGCCAATCAGGTGTCGGAATGAGTGGCATCCGAAGGTGTACATGCCCAGCAGGATCGGGTTCAAGATCATGATCAGCGTGCCCAGTCCGATGCCGAACTGTTCCCCGCCATCGGCCGTAGGGAACCACAGTGCCCTCCAGCCGTCCCAGGCCAGCAGCGCGATAAAGATGATCGCCAGATACAGGAAGTAGCGATGAACGTTCTGGAAGATCAGCGGGAACTTGCGCTCACCACGATAGTTCTTGCCCCGGAACGACGGCTCGCCCACCGCGCACGACAGCGGATCCGCCCACCAACCCTTGTAATACGCTCCGCGATAGTAGTAGCAAGTGAAGCGGAATCCCGCCGGAGCCCACAAAATGAGCATCGCCGCCGAGAAGGGGATGAAGCCAGGCCACCAGGAAGGTGCAGAGGTGAAAAGGAGAGGAGAATACATCGGCGACAAATAATTTGTCCCGGGAACCTCATAACAGGGCTGGGTAGGCCCGCACATCGGGTTGAAAACCGCGTAGTTGGAATAGCCCAAGAAAAGGGCATAACCCAAGAAAATCAGCAGCGGCTCAAGCCACCAGTTGTCTGTGCGACGCGTAGAACCAAACCCGCCGTCTTTTAGCGGGACGTCAATCGAGGCCATTCGTGCTCCTTCAAATATCGGGGGAAACACATAGGGTAGCGCAGGATGCCGTTCGGAAACAATTCCATCTTCGCGTGCAGGAAACCAGCAAGCCGACCGCTACACTGGATGGAGTGACTCCTGTAGCATTAACCATTGCCGGATCGGACCCCAGCGGCGGAGCCGGTATCCAAGCCGACCTCAAGACTTTCCATCGTATGGAAACCTACGGCGAGGCCGTGATCACCTTGATCACCGTTCAGAACACCCTCGGCGTCACGCGCGTCGAAGTGCTCGATCCAGACCTGGTCCGCCAGCAAATCGAATCCGTTATCAGTGACATCCCCCCCGGCGCCGTAAAGACCGGAGCCCTGGGCAACGCCGCCGTTGTAGCTGCCGTAGCCGCCGTAGCCGCCACCTTCACCTGCCCGCTGGTGGTCGATCCCGTTTTGTTCAGCACCAAAGGTACGCCGCTGCTCGATGCCGAAGGCCACCAAGCCCTCATCGAACTCCTGTTCCCCCACGCATTCCTGTTGATGCCCAACCTCTCCGAGGCTTCCGACCTCGCCGGATTCTCCGTCACCAACATCCCCGCCATGCGCAAAGCCGCCGAAGCCCTGGCCAAACGTGGACCCAAGAATGTCTTAGTCAAAGGTGGCCACCTGCAAGGCGAAGCCGTCGACATCCTGTTCTGCGACGGCAAGATCCACGAGTTCGCCGCCAGCCGCATCAACACGTCCCAGACGCACGGCACCGGCTGCACCTACTCCGCCGCCGTCACCGCCGAACTGGCCAAAGGCACTCCTCTGCCCGACGCCGTCGCCCGCGCCAAAACTTTCATCACCCGCGCCATCCAGTGGGCTCCAGGACTGGGGCACGGTACCGGCCCGCTCAACCATTTCTGAGAACTTCCGGCCGCCGCGAGCACTCTTTATCGAATGACTCTCGCTGCACTGGATCGGGCGGTCCTGGCTCTGCTTGTCCCCCTGGCAGCAGCCATCCTCCTGAGCGGTATCGACGACCTTTTGATCGACGTCGTCTGGATCTGGGCCTGGGCCAAATCCAAGCTGCAACCAGCCGCCAGTCTCTTCCCTCCTGGACCGCGCCAACTCGAAGCTGCCCCCCGCGGCCTGATCGCGATCTTCATTCCCCTGTGGCACGAAGACGCCGTCATCGCCCGCATGATCGAACATAACCTCGCCTCTATCCGCTACGCCGAGTACCATATCTTCGCCGGCTGTTACCCCAACGACGCGGCCACCCAAACAGAAGTCCGCAGCGTGGCCCAACGATTTCCTAACGTCCACTTGGCCGTGTGCCCCCACGACGGACCCACCTCCAAAGCCGACTGCCTCAACTGGGTCTACCAACACATGCTGCTCTACGAAGAGGAATCCGGCCTCCGCTTTGAAGTCGTCGTCACCCACGACGCCGAGGATCTGGTCCACCCCGAAGAGTTGCGCTGGATCAATTACTACGCGGCTCGCTACGACTTCGTCCAGACACCCGTCCTGCCCTTGCGAACCCCCGCCACCGAACTGACCCACGGCGTCTACATCGACGAGTTCTCCGAATACCACACCCGCGACATGACGGTTCGCGCCGCTCTCGGCGGCTTCGTCCCCAGTTGCGGCGTCGGCACCGGCTACCGCCGCAACGCCCTCGAACGCCTAGCCGCAGCCTCATCCAACCAAGTCTTCGAACCCGAGGCCCTCACCGAGGATTACGACAACGGCCTCCGCCTGAAACGCCTCGGCTGCACCCAAGCCTTCGTCCCCATCGCCCCCCACGGAGCCTCCGACTTCGTCGCCACCCGCGAATTCTTCCCCCGCAACTTCCGCGCCGCCCTCCGCCAACGCACCCGCTGGGTCATGGGAATCTCACTCCAGAGCTGGCAGAAATTCGGTTGGCGCGGCACACCCGCCGAAATCTACTGGCTGTGGCGCGATCGCAAGGGCCTGCTAGCGAACCCGCTCAGCATGGTCGCCAACTTCGTCTTCTTATATGGACTCGCCACCAACATCTGGACCCGCGCTCCCCTCCAAGCCATGCGCCTGGCCGAAATCACTTTCGCGCTGCTAGCCCTGCGAACCGCAGTCCGCATGGGCTGCGTCGCGCGCATCTACGGCCCCGCCCTCGCTATCGGCGTCCCCATCCGAGCCGTCTACGCCAACGTATTAAACTCCGCCGCCACCGTAGAAGCCATTCGCCGCTTCACCTGGGCCCGCCTCCACGGACAACCCCTCCGCTGGCTCAAGACCGACCACGCCTACCCCAGCCGAGCCATCCTCCTCAGCCACAAACGCCCGCTCGGCGAAATTCTAACCAGCGGCGGCCACCTCGACCCCGCCACGCTAGAGCTCGCGCTGAAGACCTGCCCCCAAGGCCTCCGCCTAGGCGAGCACTTGGTCAACACCGGCCGCCTTACCATCCGAATCCTCTACGAAGCGCTCAGCTTTCAGCAAGGCATCCCCCTCGCTCACGTCGATCCATTCCAAGTGCCGCTAGGTATTGCGCGCTCCCTCCCCGAGCACATAACGCAACAGTGGCGCGTACTCCCCTTCAAAGCCGAAGCCGGAGCGCTCTTCCTAGCCTCGCCCGAAGCCCCCAAGCCCGAACTCATCGCCCACCTAGCGCAATTCACCCAACTCGAATTACGCTTCCACCTACTCCCGTCCCGCGACTTCGACACCCTCGCCGCTGCGTTACTGTAGTGGACATGCGGCTGTTCGTCCTCTCCTGCTTCACCACCCTGCTCTCCTTCGCTCAAGCCCCGACCTTCGCTCAAGCTCCCACCAGCGATAACGCCGACTGGATCTGGACCGCCCGCTACATCGTCACCGGCGACGCGGCGGCTCCTGGATCCCAAAACGGGGTAATCGAAAACGGAGCCATCGCCATCAAAGACGCCCGCATCCTCGCCCTCGGCCCTCGCGCCGAAATCCAAGCCCGCTTCCGCGCCCCCAACCACCTCGACCAGCCCAACGCCATCCTCGCCCCCGGCCTCATCAACACCCACACCCACGCCGCCATGAGCCTCTTCCGCGGCCTCGCCAACGACCGCAAGCTGCAAGACTGGCTGGAAAACTTCATCTTCCTCGCCGAAGCCAAAAACGTCGACCAAGAATTCGTCCGCTGGGGCACCCGCCTCGCCCTCTACGAAATGATGCTCTCCGGCACCACGACGTTCACCGACATGTACTACTTCGAGGACACCGTCGCCGAGGAAACCAAGGCAGCCGGCATGCGCGGAGTCCTCGGGCAAACCGTGATCGGCTTCCCCGCCCCCGACTTCAAAACCCCCGCCGCCCAACTCGACGGAGCCGAATCGTTCCTCAAGAAGTACGCCGACGATCCCCTCATCACCCCGGCAGTAGCACCGCACGCCATCTACACCACTCCCGACGAAACGCTCCAAGCCGCCCGAGCCCTAGCCGACAAATACCACCAGCCCCTACTCATCCACCTCTCCGAAACCAAAGCCGAGTTCGACGAAGCCCGCGACAAACGCAAACTGACCCCGACCGCGACACTCGATCGCCTAGGCGTCCTCACCGGCTGGACCGTAGCCGCCCACGCAGTCTGGCTCACCGACCTCGACCTCGACCTGCTCAGCGCCGCGCAAACCGGCATCGCCCACAACCCGTCCAGCAACATGATGCTAGCCAGCGGCATCGCCCCCGTCACGAAGATGCTGGCCCGAGGCATCCCCGTAGGCCTGGGCACCGACGGCCCAGCAGGCTCCAACAACGACTTCGACATGTTCGAGGAAATGGACCTAGCGGCCAAGCTGCAAAAGGTTTCCACCGGCGACCCCACAGCCCTCACCGCCCAACAAGCCTTCGCCATGGCCACCATCGAGGGAGCCCGAGCCCTGCACATGTCCAACGTGATCGGGTCGCTAGAACCCGGCAAGCTAGCCGACATCATCAGCGTCCGCATGGAAACGCCCCGAGCCACCCCCATGTACGACATCTACGCCCACCTGGTCTACGCCCTAAAAGGCTCCGACGTCAGCGACGTCATGGTCAACGGCAAAATGCTAGTCCGCAACCGCACCAGCCTAACCCTCAACACCCGAGCCATCCTAACCAAAGCCGAAGAATACCGCGACAAAATCGCCGCCTCACTCTCTCCAGCAAAGTAAGTGAGCACTAGTGATCAGCCGTACCGCACGCACTCGTGCGTGCCGTGTCGAGACTCATCTCGACACCTCTACGAGGCGGCCTCAAACGCCGCGGTAGTACGATAAACACAGCCATGCCCCAACTGGACCGCATCACCCGCAACCCCGAAGTAATGGCGGGAAAACCGTGTATCCGTGGCATGCGAGTCACCGTCGGAACAATTGTCGGACTAGTCGCCGCAGGCCATTCTTGGCCTGAAATTCTTGCCGCGTATCCGTACCTGCAAGAGGGAGATATCCAGCAAGCCCTTGCCTACGCCGCCTGGCGCGTAGAGGAGATCGAGATTCCCATCCCCGCGTGAAATTCCTCATCGACGCTTTGTCCGTTTGACGGGCAGCCGTGGCCCACCGCAATCTGTAAGTAGTCAGGTCGAGGGTGAAGTTGTTTCCGGTTCAGGCAGGGCGAATGCGCAGAAGTGAACCTTTGAATCGTTAAGTCTTTGGTTTCGGCTGAAACGCCCAACGCCTGGTAGGACAGCTTTCACCGAGGATGGACCCGTAAGAGGCGGGTATTTTACGAAATCGATCATGCTAGTAAGGTATTGGCGACGCCTCCACCAAGAGAAGACTAGAGTAAAAACGAAGTAACCCGGGCCAGATTCTCCGCTAGCCAATATTTGTGAAGCGAATCCAGCGGGTAGCCGAGAGGGACTAGGCAGGATGGCGGCAATTTCTCGTATTGGTACCCAGTTACTGTCTACGGTGGGTTGTTTCGAGGAGGAGAAAGGCACTAGAAATACGCGCTCCAGGAAAGTTCCGTCTATCAATCGAAGCGCACAAGGATAGCGCACGCCGCCGGCATTGCGGGTAATCGGATCAATCGCTCGTAATTGTTCCCGCAGTATAGAACTCAACGGCTCAACCGGTGACGTAGGTAACCCATCAAGCAGCATGGAAGTCCCATCTAAATTTAATCAAAATAGATTGACTCAAACCTCGCCTCCACCACGCCAGACACGCCTACTCCAACAATATTGACGACCTTCCCCGATACCCTTGCCGATAGGTTGTCCTGTCCCCACGCCGCCGAGGCCACCGCGATCGCCAGTATCAAGATCCGCACGCCCCAATCCTACACCAACGGCAGCGGGACGGCACCCGTAGTGGCGGAACAACGCCTAGTCGAAGCCACGCGACCCGCCTACGCCAGCTGATGGCTCGGCTCGTGGTGCAGTTCCAGCAACTGATTCAAGCGCAGTGCCACCAAAGCGTAAGCACGGCCAGATTGATCACTGAACTCGACCTCATAGACTCCAGGCGCGAGTTTCTCGACAACAGTGCCCATTTGCCCGCGGACCAATCCGCTTTGCGGCAGATCTTCCAGTAGCGCAACTGTCGATAACACTTTCAGGTCAGCCATAGAACGCCTCCTTCATCGTACATAACATGTTGTCAGCCGTGGGGCCCGTTCGCCGTTGAGAATGATCCAGCCGCTACGCACCACAGCCCGCCGCGAACCATGCACCATCTCGAAATCGAGCGCATATCGCGTGCCAAATTCATCCGCGACACCCGGCGTTGCCTCCTCGGTTCCGGCGGCCCGCAAGAGCGCATCCCACAGCACGGAAGCATCGCTCTGCGTCAAACGGAGCGCGGACCGAAACACGCGAGCTTTGTACCGCCCTTGTGGATGTCCAGCATCGAGACAATAGTCCCGGATTTTCACGATGTCCACGACGGCTCGATCTCCATTCGGAAGCGTCATCTCAGTCGACTAGTTGCGCCAGTCGGCATAAATTCTCTATGCAACATTAACGAGATGCCTTAACCGGCCCCTTTTCAAACGCCTCCCCACGCACCCACGCCTCCCGCCCCGAACTCCGTGCTACCTAAAAGACGCATGACTCTCCACCTACATCCCGACCCACCCACAAAATCAACTCCCCACAACAAAACGAACCCAGCTTTTCTCCCAATCCAGCCGCGCAACTCCCGCCGCTGCACACACATGAAGCTTTCGTCCGAAAAAGTACTAAATCACCGAAACCCGCCCCAACTGCCCCGTGTTATCCTTCTAAATTCACCCGACTTTATGCCTACTCGCACGGGGTCAGCAACAAGATGAGAACGATACTCTTGATCGTGGGCCTCGCACTCGCCAGCCCCTTCGTGTTTGCCGACGATGCCGCCGATATTGCGAAGGTCAAGGCCAACGAACTCGCCTTCAACGCAGCCCAGAACGAAGGTCGCTTCGTCGACATGTTCAACTTCATGTTGCGCACCCGCACCGTCTTCCCCACCAGCGGCGCCCGCATGATCACCGGCTGGTCCGACGCCGACGTGAAGCGCCGCCAGGACGACCTCGCCGCCGGGCGGCAAACCAACCTTCAGGTCGAGGACCTCCAGGTACAAATCTTCGGCGACACAGCCATCGCCACGTTCTACCGCGTGGGCACCGAGAAGGCCGTCGGCGAAACCTCCGCGAAGCCCGTACGTTATCGTTTCACCGGTGTCTGGATCCGCACCCAAGACGGCTGGAAGATCGCCCACCGGCACGAATCACAGCTTACGCAGTAACACCTACTCGAAGGACAATTACAGACAAATGGCAAATCCGCAAGTTGTAGTCATGATGGGAAGCGATTCCGATTGGAAGGGAGTGATGGAGGAGTGCGCCCGCACGCTGGAACAATTCGGCGTGCCCTATCAGGCGCGCGTTCTCTCCGCGCACCGCACGCCGCACGACGCGGCCGAATTCGTAACCCAGAGCGAAGCGAATGGCGTGAAAGTCTTCATCGCAGCCGCCGGTGGAGCCGCGCACTTGGCCGGCGTGGTCGCCGCGCACACCGTGCGGCCCGTACTGGGCGTGCCCATGAACAGCGTGCTGAACGGCCTCGATTCAATTCTCTCCACCGCGCAAATGCCCGCTGGAATTCCCGTGGGCACGCTCGCCATCGGCAAGGCCGGTGCGATCAACGCGGCACTACTCGCCGTCGCCATCCTCGCGACGAACGACGCTGCTCTTGCGGACAAGCTCAAGAAGTTCCGCGCAGACCAGACCGCGAAAATCCTGGCCAAGGAACTACCGCCGGTCAGTTAGTCCTGGAAAAACGGCGTCTCGTTCTCACCACGCAAGTTGAAGTCGAAGCGGTAAGTTCCGTCGGCTTCCTTCTTCGCGATCAGCAGGGAGCGCCGTTCTTTCGGTACACAATCGAGCACCGGGTCCGGCGCCTCGGAGAAGAAGATCGTCGTCACCACACGTCGCGTCAGTCCGATCGCCAGCACCTGAACGTTGATGTGCGGAGCACGATCTGCGCTCGCGCCCGGCATCACGGTCTTGAACTTGAACCAGCCGTCCGGATCCGTGCGCGCGCGGCCGAAGCCGCTGAAGGACTGGTCGCGCTCGGCGTAGCGAGGGTCCATCGGATGGTGCAGGATGCCCTTGGCATCGGGCTGCCAGATCTCGACGATCGAGTTGCGAGTCGGCGCTCCGCCTACTTCAAGAACGCGTCCGGTGAGAACGATGTGGTCGCCTTGCGTGAGGTCGCTCAACTCGTCGGCGAACTCGAAGGGGAAGTACGGGCCAATGGTGCCGAACGGGGAAACAACCATTAGTCCACCTCCGGAGTGCGGCGGTGGCCGCGCAGAACGAAGTCTCGTTTGTAGCCGATGGAGCTGACATCGCCCATCTTGGTGTCGCCGAACTCGAAGAGCAGGCGGTTGCGCGTGTCCTTGTCGGGCACGCCGTTCAGCAGCAAGTCCGTCTCATTGAGCGGCTCGCCGGGGAAGAAGATCTGGGTCACGTAGCGGTCCATAAAAGAGACTCCGAAGATGGAGAAGTGGATGTGCGGCGGACGCCACCACCAGCCGGATTCGAGCACGGGATACGCGCCAGGCTTGATGGAGAAGAACGAGTACTCGCCCTCCTCGTTGGTGACCATGCGCCCTTGGCCGATGAAGTTGGGATCGAGCGGGGCCTGATGGTTGTCCATCTTGTGGACGTAGCGGCCTGCGGCGTTGGCTTGCCACAGCTCGATGACAGCACCGCGAATGGGCGAGCCGTCTTCGTCCATGATGCGGCCGCTGACCACGATCAACTGCCCCAGCGCGCGTGGGCCGTCGGCTTTCAAGCGCGACAGATCCAGGTCGCCGATGTGCAACCGCTGCGCCAGGTCGACGGGGCCGGTGCGCTCCGTGAGTGTGAGCGGACGTTCGATCAGAGGCTCGGCCGGTGTCCGCGTGAAGCTCTTGGGATAGCGATCAATGTAGCGCAGCGCTTGGCTGCGGCCGTCGTAGAGGCTGTATTCTTTGTTCATTTTTTCAGTGCGGCCAGCACCCTGGCCGGGGTTAACGGATACTCTTCCATGCGGACTCCGGTGGCGTCGAAGAACGCGTTGGCAATGGCGGCAGAACCGGCGGCCATGGTTTCTTCACCCGCTCCGCTGGAGCGTTCGTTCAAGCGTTGCACAACCACGGGTGTAACTTCCGGACACTCTTCGAAGCGCAGCACAGGGTAGCTGTTCCAGTCGAGACTGGTGACGCCGTTCTGGTTGAACTTCACTTCTTCCAGCAGCAGGCGGCTCACGGTTTGCACCAACTGTCCCGTGATCTGCGCCTCGACGATGCCCGGGTTCACTACGAGCCCCGCGTCGAGCGCGCCGTACATGTGCGTCACCCGCACCTTGCCCGTCTTGCGGTCGACCGTTACATCCGCCACAGCCGCACCCCAGGATTGAAGATGGGTTCCGAGTGCGATGCCGCGGCCCGTTCCGTTTGGCGCGCTGACGCCGGGCCTCGGTCTGGGAGTCCACTTGGCGGCTTGCGCAACTGCGTCGAGCACGCCGAGCCAGCGTTGGTCGGTCATGTTGCGTTTGCGGAAGTCGTAGGGATCGATGCCCAGCTGGAACGCGAGTTGGTCGATGGCTTGTTCGGAGGCGAAGGAGAACGAGAGGTCCAGCGGGGAGCGCAACCAGGCGGATCGCAGATAGCCCTGCACGTTGATCTTGTGGTTCACCAGCTTCAGGTTGGGGATGACGTACATGGACCCGAGATTCAGAGGGCTCACCTGGGACGCGGCGCCCCCCGGCCACTCAGCGGCCGGAACGCCAGTGAGTTGCTCGGTGGTCTCGACGTTCGACCAGTTGTGTTGCCAGCCATTGTATTCGTAGCTGGTCAACTTGCCTTGCGCGTCGGCGGTCACCTTGCATTCGCCGATGTGGGCGGGGCCGTAGAGATCCCAACCGTGTTCGTCCCAACGCATGAACTGCAGGCGGACGGGCTTGCCGGCAAGTTGGGAAAGCAGCGCTGCGGATTGGGCTACATCGTCGTAACAACTGTGTCCGAAGGTGCCTGCGCCTTCGGCGTATTGCACGCGGATCTTATCTGGCGCTAAGCCGAGGATGCGCGAGAGGTGGCGACGGGTGGTGTAGACGTCTTGCGAGGAGGTGATGATAAGGGCGGAGTCTGCTTTCACATCGGCCAGTGCGGCGTTGGGCGAGAAGGGCCCGTGCATTTGATAGGGACCGCGGACGGTCCGGGTGACGGTGTGAGTAGGGTCTGCGGTTGTGAGGTTGCCACGCTCCAACACAACGCGGTCTTCGGTTTTCTCGGCGCGCATTTGCGTGAACAACTTTTCGAAGGCAGGGAGCGACGGGGCGCTATCCCAAGTGACCTGCAACTGTTGCGCGGCTTTGATCGCATCCCATTCGGTGTTGGCTACAACTCCCAGAAGGTCGCCTTTGCGCAGCACGCGCGCGCCGGGGATGTTTTGGATGGAGGCTTCGTTGACGCTGATGATTTTGGCTCCGGCTCCATAGGCGCGCTGGCCTCGGGGACGGACGACGCGGGCGTGCAACATGCCGGGGATGCGGGCGTGTTGCAAGTAAGCGTAGGTTGCGTTGACCTTCGCGGGAGTGTCTTTGCGCGCGGGGCGCTGGCCGACGATTTTGTAGTCGGCGGGCTTCTTCACGGGGGCGTTGCCGGTGAAGGCTACGTTGAACTGCTTGTCGCCGATCAGTGCTCCGTAGGTGACGGTGCGGCCGTTGGCGGAGACGACTCCGCGGGCGACGGTGAGTTGCTCGACGGGCACGCTCAAGCGGTCGGCTGCGAGCTTCAGTAGGGCCTGGCGGGCTTCGGCGGCGGCGGTGCGGACCTGCGGTCCACCACGCGCGATGGAGGCACTGGAGTACGTTCCACCTTGATTGGGCGTGACGTGGGTATCGAGATTGATGGTACTGAGCTGGTCGAGACCGAAGTCGAGTTCCTCGGCGGCGATTTGCAGGAGCGCGGTGGAGTTGCCTTGGCCAAGTTCGGCGAACCCTACGTAGAAGGTCGCGGTGTTGTCGGCGTGGATGGCGAGCCAGGTGTCGATTTGGTTCGCGTTCGGCGGGCCGGCTACAGGGGTGCGGGTTTGGGCCGCGAGTTGGAACCCAACCAACATGGCTCCACCTGCCTTGAGGAAGTCACGACGAGTGCTCATTACGCCACCCCCGCCGCGCGCTGGATCGCTTTGATGATTCGGGGATAGTTGCCGCAGCGGCAGAGGTGACCGTTCATGGCTGTGCGGATCTGCGGTTCGGTGGGCTTCTTGTTCTTGGATAGCAGCTCCGTCGCTTTGATGATCATGCCGTTGAAGCAGTAGCCGCATTGGACGGCTTGCTCGGTGGTCATGGCTTGGGCTACGGGGTTCGATGCGGGGAGACCTTCGAGTGTCGTGATGGCTTTCGAGCCGACGTTGCGGAGAGGGGTGACGCAGGAGCGGGTTTCGACGCCATCGATCAGAACGGAGCAGGAACCGCACTGGGCCAAGCCGCAGCCGAAGCGCGGACCTTTCAGCTCCAGCTCATTCATTAAGACGTAGAGCAACGGGGTGTCGGGAGCGGAGGTTACGTTGCGTTGTTGGCCGTTGACGCGAATGGTCGGCATAATTTGACAGGGTATCAGGTTGCGCGCGGCCATTCGATCTGCTCGAAGATACGGCGGAGTCTCTGGCCCTTCGCTCGATTCAGGGAAGAAACAAAAGCGATGCGACCTTCCAGGTGAAGCCGGAACTGCGGATGACCATGCCTGTTCTGGGAGACGGGGCCGTGGCGGACGCAGTTGGTGAGCGTGGCTTTGAGCTGGTCGAAATCCTCGCGGGCCACGTTGAGACGCTGGTTGGTGACGAGTCCTGCGAGGCACTGCCTTACGCCTTGGCGCATGATGCGGGTCTTGCGGTGGTTCACGTCGAAGCCTTCTTCCATCAGGATCGCGACGGCGTGGGCAGCAAACGTGGAGGAGATGCGGTCGCCTGAAAACGCCAGGTCGTCGGCGTAACGAGTGTAGTCGAGGCCGGCGGATTCAGCTAGTCCAGCTAGGCGGCAATCCGCACGGTAGGCGCATGCGTTCGCTAGCGCGGGAGAGGTGGGCGCGCCTTGCGGCACATGGAGCCGGTTATAGAGTTCTGGGCTGGCGCTGAGGATTCGGCAAACGGCTTTGGGCACGGTGTTGGTGCAGAGTCCACCCAGCAAGTCGGCGACGGATTCGGGGTACCCGAGGATGCGGAAAAGCGCGTTTATACGGGCAGCGCTGATGGTGGGGAAGAAGTCTTGCAGGTCCATTTTCAGGACAATCTTCTTGCCCACATGTGGGCTCGCGAACGACTGGATGGAACGTCTGGCGACAAAGCCGTGGGCGGCTGGATGCGGCGGGATCTTATCGAGGATCTGGTGCAGGATGACTTGCTGGGCGGCCTTCAAGCGGAGCTTGGGGGCTTCGACGAGACGGACGCCGCCGGAGCGTTTGGGTTCGGCGCGGTACTGGTAGTTTTCTAGGGCGCCGCAGTTCATACCGCGCAGGTCGGCGAGCCAGTCGAGTTCACCGGTTGAGAGGCAGAGCCAGTCTGCGAGTTGCCCGGCGGATTCGATTGCGGGGAGTCCCCAGGCGGAGGCTGCAGGGATGGGCTGCATTCTTACGGAAGGGATTGGGCCGAGAGCGATGTCGAGTTTGTATTTGACGATGGCCCGTTGGAAGGCCCGGTCTTCACGCAGAAAGGCAGAGACGTTAAGCAGGCGAGGGCGTGTGCCGCCGAAGCGCGTTTCAAATCGCTGGGCCAAGGTGCGGAACCAACGCCATTTTCCGCCGAGAGCGGCTTGCAGCCGGTCGACCGCTTGGTCGGGCTCGCCTGCCAAGAGCGCCTTCGCCGCGGCCTTCTCGATTGCGCGATTCGTCATGATGACAGGGCGGCGGAGACCAACGAGTCTCACTCTGCGTGAGCCGTTCTGCGTGGAGCGCAGGGTTCGCTCACGCGACGAAATGTCAGATCCATCTCACACCCCGGGGTAACCCCTGAGGGGCCAACCGAACCCTAAAGTCCGATCCGCGCCGTGCTTGGAACTCCGCCGCTTTGCCATCGTAGCAAGAGAGGCAGGCGTACACTAGAGTGGATGCGATATTTCAGGCTTGCGGAAGCCGAGCGGATATTACCGGACGTGGAACGCCATTTGCGCGATGCGCTGTTCTACAAGGCGGAGTACGAGCGGGTCCACAAGACGATTGAGACTACGCTGGAACGGGTGCGGCAGTCTGGTGGGGCTCGGCTGGATCCTTCGAAGCAACTCGCGCTGCGGGTGGAGCGGGACGGGCATGTACGCAAGCTGCAAGAGGCGATGGCGGAGGTGGAGCAACTGGGCGCGCAGGTGAAAGACCTGGATATTGGGTTGCTGGACTTCATGGCTCGGTACAACGGTCGGGACGTTTGTTTGTGCTGGAAGCTGGGTGAGGACGCGATCCGGTACTGGCACGGGGTGGAAGAAGGCTTTGCCGGGCGCAAGGAGATTGATGACGAATTCCGGGCGAATCACTCGGGCGAAGCGGTCTCTGACGACGGTAGCTTTGGGCCAACCGGGGACACGACGAATTGACAGTGTTTGCATCGCACCGATAGACTGGATCAAATAGATGCTTCTCGCTCGAGAGTTTGTCGACTACATTTCGCGCCAGGTGATCGTCAAGCTGACGCCCGGATGGATTGAAACCACGAACAGCCAGTCGGCTGCGGGGTTCATTGCCGAGGTCATCGAAGAGGACCTCGCTATAGAGGATAAACTCAACGACGAAGTGCGCGACATGTTGAGCGAGTACACCGAGTACATGCGGCGCGAGGGTGTCAGTTACCAGGACATGTTCCGCAAGATCAAGAACACCTTGATCACGCAGCGCAAAGTGGTGCGGGCAGCGGGACGCGATACGGGCGACTCGATGAAGTTGTCTCGGGACAAGATCAACGATCTATCGCACAAGGTTGTAGCGGCGCTGCGGAAGAGCCGCGATTTCCGGTTGAAGCGGGATCCGAACGATGTGCGGCTGGAGATGGTGAAGGTGATCACCGAACTGCTGCAGACCGAAGAGAAGGTCGACCGGGCTGCGCGCGCCAAGATTCGCACGATGAAGAAAGAAATCGGCGAAGGCACGGAAGAGTGGGATCTGCTGCACAAGCGGTATTACGCGGAAGAGTTGAAGAAGCTCGGGATTGATCTGGGCTAGCGCGGAGAAGTTTCACGCAAAGGCCGCTAAGCGTCGCAAAGAAAACCTCAAATTCACTGCTGGGTGCGGGAGCGGCGGCGATAGTCGACCACCGCGTCGATTGACGCGCCTATAAGCCCGTTAAAGATAAGCCCAAACAGGAAGTCTGCACTTCGTCCTGCCCACGTGGTGGAGGGATTATCCATCTTCTGTATCAAACTAACGATGTCGGTAAATCCCGAGAAGGTGAGAAACATGTAGAGCCATGTCTCACGGCCGCGGATAATGAATCCTTTTGCGCTCAATCCCTCGAGAACTGCAAAGTAGACCAAGCCGAAAATGGCCGTTATCGTCAAGTCACGTAGGGTTGCGTGACGGTGGTTGTCGAAGTAAAGGGAACCCTCCACCGCTGCAAGGAGCAGCGCGAGTTTTAGCCCGATTTGGATCGCGGGCTTCTGGAGTAGGGTGCGCATTCTTACAGGCGGTCGTGGTCGGCGCGCCAGTTCTTGATGCTCTGCTTGATGTCCTTGGGATCCGTGTTATCGTTGGCGGCTTTGGCGGCCAGGGCTACGAACTCGGCATCGGAGGCGAAGCGGAGGGCTACGATTTGTTTCACTGTGATGCGGCGGTCGAGGAGTTTGCCGGCGAGGACAAAGTGGCGGAGGTTCTCTTCGGCGCGGATGGCGCGGTCTTGGGCTTTTAGCGGGGAGATGCGCGTCAGGGCTGTGTTCAGGAACAGGGCGACCGCCATGGCTGTGATCAGCGACGCGTTGTAGAGGCGTGAGTGGTCGTCCAAGGATTGGAACAGGTTCACCACGGAGCCGATGACGATTACTAGAGTCAGCGGGGCCAGGATGAAGTGGAACGGCGGATCGAATTTGGTGTGTTTGGCGAAGCTTTGTTCTTCCATAGGTAGGGTCATTATAGACCCCATTGACATTGGCCGGTAACAGGAGCAGAATGTGGGCCGGTACATCTTCACCGCGTCCATGCGTCTGGCATGTGGCGGCGAACGCAAAGAGTCTCAGCAACTGTGGGCAGGTGAGCCCACGTGGAGGCAACTATGTTCGAAAACGTGCACTGGTCCATTCAGACCATTCCTTTTGTAATCGTTGGCGGCGTGATTCTCACTTGGTTGTTATCGCGGCACAAGGAGAAGAAGTCGAACGAACATATTTTCAAGCTGTAGGTGCGTTGGGGCTTCTGTCCGCTTGCTTACGCGCGCGGTTCTGTGAATAGGGTTGGTGGACTGTGGGCTGTTGGTGGACTGCGGGCGGTGGGGGACTGGCGGGCGGGGCGGCAGACGGCTTGGCGGTAAGCTGAAAGTATGAGTTGTGAAGCGGACGCGTTGGCTGCATTTGATCCGCTGACGCGTGCGTGGTTTCTCGGGCGTTTTGGAAGCGTAACGGAACCGCAGCGGCTGGGGTGGCCGGAGATTCAGGCGGGGCGGGACGTTCTTATATCCGCTCCGACGGGATCTGGGAAGACGCTGGCGGCGTTCCTTACGGCGATTGATTCGTTGGTGCGGCAGGCTCGGCTGGGCGAGTTGCCGGATCATACACAGGTTTTGTATGTCTCGCCCTTGAAGGCGCTGAGTAACGACATCCACAAGAACCTGGAAGTTCCGTTGGCGGGCGTATCGGATGTTGCACGCGAGCAGGGCGTTACACTTGCGCCCATTCGAGCCGCTGTGCGCACGGGAGATACGCCCGCATCGGAACGCGCGCGGATGGGTAGGGCCGCTCCGCACATTCTGGTTACTACGCCGGAATCCTTATATATCTTGCTGACGTCTGTGGGCGGGCGGAAGATGTTGGGGTCCGTGCGGACGCTGATTGTGGATGAGATTCACGCTGTCGCGGATGACAAGCGCGGGTCGCATCTGGCTTTGTCGATTGCCCGGTTGGAAGCACTGACCGGGGCTCCCTTACAGAAGATTGGATTGTCGGCTACGGTTAGCCCGATTGAGGACGTCGCTCGGTTCTTGAGTGAGCGGGCGCGCGTGGTGCAGGTGGGGCATCGACGGGCGATGGATCTGGCGGTGGAGGTCCCGCACGATGAATTGGGCGCGGTGGCTAGCAATGAGGCGTGGAGTGAGATCTACGATCGCATTGCGGCATTGGCGGGGGAGCATCGCACTACTCTGGTCTTCGTGAACACGCGCAAGATGGCGGAGCGTGTTTCGCACAATCTGGCACAGAGAATCGGGGAGAATCTCGTCCTGCCGCATCACGGTAGTTTATCGCGCGCGCTGCGGCTGGAGGCGGAACAGCGACTGAAGAATGGCGAACTTCGGGCTGTGGTGGCGACGGCTTCACTGGAACTCGGCATCGACATTGGCACGATCGATCTGGTGTGTCAGATTGGATCGCCGCGGTCTATTGGAGTGGCGCTGCAGCGTGCGGGTCGCGCGGGGCACTGGGTGGGAGCGCTACCGAAGGCTCGGTTCTTTGCGACGACTCGCGACGAATTGATCGAGTGCGCGGCGTTGGTGCGCGCGATCCGGCGAGGGGAGCTGGACAAGCTGGAGATTCCTACGGCTCCGCTGGATATTTTGGCGCAGCAGATTGTGGCGATGGCGGCTTGCGAGGAGTGGAGCGAAGATGACTTGTTCGCGCAGGTGAAGCGGGCGTATCCGTACGCGCAACTTCCCCGCCCTGTGTTCGATTCGGTGCTGGAGATGTTGGCGGAGGGGATTTCTACTTCGCGGGGGCGCAGCAGCGCTTACTTGCATCGGGACCAGGTCAACGGCATTGTGCGCGGGCGGCGGAATGCTCGGCTGGCGGCGATTACTAGTGGCGGGGCGATTCCGGACACGGCGCAGTATCAAGTGGTGTTGGAGCCGGAGGGGACTGTCATTGGATCGCTGGATGAGGACTTCGCGATCGAGAGCATGGTGGGGGATATTTTCCTGCTGGGCACTACGTCGTGGAAGATTCGGCGGATCGAACCGGGACGTGTGCGCGTTGAAAATGCCAAGGGCGCTGCGCCGTCGATTCCGTTTTGGTTGGGCGAGGCTCCGGGGCGTACGAAGGAATTGTCGGCTGCGGTGTCGGCGTTGCGGGCGGACATTGCTCGGGGGGATGACGTTGCTGAGGCGTGCGGATTGGATCGCGCGGGGATCGAACAGGCGGTCGCCTATGTGAAAGCCGGGGCTGCGGCGCTGGGCGTGGTGCCGACGCAGGACTGCGTGGTGGCCGAACGATTCTTCGACGAAGCGGGGGGCATGCAGTTGGTGATCCATGCTCCGTTTGGGGCGCGGATCAACAAGGCTTGGGGGCTCGCGCTGCGGAAGCGCTTCTGCCGGACGTTCAACTTCGAGTTGCAGGCGGCGGCTACGGACAACGGGTTGGTGTTGTCGTTGAGCGATCAGCATTCGTTTCCGCTGGAAGTTGTGTTTAGTTTTCTGAATCCGGGGACGGTGCGGCATGTGTTGACGCAGGCGTTGCTGGGGTCGCCGATGTTTGCGGCTCGGTGGAAGTGGAACGCTGCTCGGGCGCTGGCGGTGCCTCGGTTCAGCGGTGGGCGGAAGGTGCAGCCTCCGATCCAGCGGATGCGGGCGGATGACTTGTTGGCTAGCGTGTTTCCGGATCAGGCGGCTTGTGCGGAGAATTTGAGCGGCGAGATTCGGGTTCCGGATCATCCTCTGGTGAATGAGACGATCTCGAATTGTCTGCATGAGGCGATGGATCTGGATGGCTTGATCGATATTTTGGATCGCATGGGCGAGGGGACGCTGCGGACTGTGGCGGTGGATACTCGGGAGCCGTCGCCGTTTTGCCATGAGATTTTGAATTCGAATCCTTATACGTTTTTGGATGATGCTCCGTTGGAGGAGCGCCGGACTCGGGCGGTGCAGTTGCGGCGGACGTTGCCGACGGATGCATCGGAGTTGGGGGCGCTGGATGCGGCGGCGATCGCGCAGGTGACGGAGGAGTCGTGGCCGGTGGTTCGGGATGAGCATGAGTTGCATGATGCGTTGTTGACGTTGGTGGTGTTGCCTCCGGTGGAGGAGTGGGCGGGGTGGTTTGAGGTGTTGGTGGGGGGTGGGCGCGCGTCGGTGATCGAGGGGCGATGGGTGGCTACGGAGCGGGCTGCTGTGGCGCAGGCGTTGCCGGACGAAGTTGCTGTGCTCGCGGTGTTGCGGGGGTGGATGGATTCGATTGGTCCGGTGACTGCGGCGGGGTTGGCTGGGCGGTTGGGGTTGTCGTTGGAGGCGGTGGAGATTGGGCTCGCGCAGTTGGAAGGCGAGGGCGTGATTTTGCGGGGGCGGTTCACGGGGCCGGACGAGGAGTTTTGTCATCGGCGGGTGCTGGCGCGGATTCATCGGATGACGTTGGGGCGGTTGCGGCGGGAGATTGAGCCGGTTACTGCGGCGGACTTCATGCGGTTCCTGACGCGTTGGCAGCATACGGAACCGGGGACTCGGCTGCATGGGGCGGATGGGTTATTGCAGGTGTTGCGGCAGTTGCAGGGGTACGAGATTTCGGCGGCGGCTTGGGAGTCGACTGTGTTGCCGCAGAGGGTCGCGAAGTATGAGCCGGAGTTGCTCGACCGGTTGTGTTTGGCGGGGGAAGTGATGTGGGGGCGGTTGTCGCCGCATCCTTCGCTGGAGACTCCTACGGGTCGGCGGGTGAGGCCGACTCGGGTGGCTCCGCTGGCGATTTTCTTGCGCGAGGATGCGGAAAAGTTGTTGCCTCCGGCGTCGGATCGAATGCCGATGTTGTCGCATCCGGCGCGGGATGTGTTGGCGGCGCTGCAGCCTCGCGGGGCGTCGTTCTTTAATGAACTGCTGCGGGCGACGGGTCGGCTGGCGAGTGAGGTCGAGGATGGGCTGTGGGAGTTGGTGGCGGGCGGGATCGTCACGGGCGACGGGTTCGAGAACTTGCGGGCGTTAATCGATCCGAAGCGGCGGCGGGGCGAGGGGCGAGGAAGGTCGGCAAGGCCTCGGCATGCGGCGGGGCGGTGGGCGTTACTGGAAAGAGCTTCGACGGCTACGGATGTTGAGTTCTTCGCGCAGCAGTTGTTGACGCGATGGGGCGTGGTGTTCCGGGATATGTTGGCTCGGGAGACGCTGGCTCCGACGTGGCGGGAGTTATTGCAGGTGTACCGGCGGATGGAGGCTCGCGGAGAGATTCGCGGGGGGCGGTTTGTGGCGGGGTTCTTGGGCGAGCAGTTCGCGCGGCCGGAGGCGTTGGACATGTTGCGGGCCGTGCGGCGGTCAGAGAAGAGCGCGGTGGGGTTTGAGATTGCGTCGGCGGATCCGCTGAATTTGACGGGGATTATTTTGCCGGGGGCGCGGACGGGGGCGATGGGGAGTGCAGTGGTGCGGATTGTGGAGGGGGCGGAGCGGGAGCACGGGGCGGCGTAGAATGGAGTCAGGAATATGTCGAAAGAGTACGTTGAGCAACGGGATGGCGGCTACTACATTGCGGGCACGCGTGTGTCTCTCGATTCGGTTGTCTACGCGTTTCTGCGTGGTGAGTCACCGGAGGGTATCGCGGAGTCGTTTCCCGCGTTGAGTCTGGAGCAGATCTTTGGAGCGCTCGCATATTATTCGGCGAATCGGGAAAAGGTGGACGCGTACCTGAGCGCGGGGCGTAAGGAATTTGAGGCACTGCGGCAAGAATCTCGGCGGAGCCATCCGGCACTACACGCGAAGTTGGCGGAAGCCCGGAAGGCGCTCACACCTCAAAGATGAGGCCGCGCTTTCAGGCGGACGCCGATTTCAATAACAAGATCGTTACTGGACTTCGAAGGCGGGAACCGTCCGTTGATATCCGGGGCGCGCGGGACGGAGAAGTGATCGGCAAGCTTGATCCTGAGGTTCTGCTCATTGCGGCAGATGCGGGCAGGATCTTGTTGACACATGACCGGACGACGATGCCGGGGTACTTCGCGGAGTTGCTACAGGTCCGATCCAGTCCTGGGGTGCTCATCGTTACGCAGGATCTCGACATCGGAACCGCGATTGAAGATATCCTACTGATCTGGGCGGCGACGGATGCGGGCGAGTGGACGGATCAAATCGGCTTCTTGCCGCTGTAGGTCTTCAGTGCCTTTCAAGAGGCCTAGGCTGCGGATAGAGGGGCCACTTCTCTGGTGATCCGGGCAGCGATTTCGTCCTCTGCGACCTCCAGATCATAACGAGTCTGGAGGTTCAGCCACATTTCGGCGGACGTTTCGAATAGGCGGGCGAGGCGCAGGGCCGTATCGGCGGTGATGCCTCGGCGGGCGCTGAGGATTGCGGTCAACCGGTTGCTCGGGATGCGCATGAGCAACGCGGCTCGATTGGCTGACAGGTTGGCATCGTCGAGGACGGTGCGAAGGGCTTCACCGGGGTGGATCGGCTTCAACTTTTTGGTGCGGTTCATACTATTTCCTCAATGGTAGTCGGTGACTTCGACCTGGTAGGCGCCGTCTTCACGCCATTCAAAGCAAATTCGGTATTGGTCGTTTATCCGAATGCTGTACTGCCCTTGCCGGTCTCCGGTCAACTTTTCCAGGCGCAATCCGGGAACTTGCTGAAGATCGCGCAAATCCCGAGCAGCAGCCAGGAAGCCCAGCTTGATCCGCGCTGCCTTCTCGACATTCTGGAACCTGCGGGTTGCGATTCTATCCCACAGCTTCTGCGTATCTCGATCTTTGCAGGAGCGAATCATTCTTACTATTATCGTACTACGACGCGCGTACAATCAGGAAGCCGTGAGCGCTAAACATACGTTAGACTTCGGGCACGAAGCTCACGATCGAGTTGGATCGGGAAACGGACGGCCGCTGGATTGCCGAAGTCCCGGAGTTGAACGTTCTGCTTTACGGAGAATCGCGGCAGGATGCGATTGAGCGCGCGCAGGCGGCGGCGCAGGAGATTATCAGCGACAGGCTGCGATGTCAGTTGGCATTCAAACCATGAGGTGCTCAAGTGTGAAGCCGATCAATTTACTTCTAATTCTAAAACTGTGCGATCTGATGGTGTCTCAACCCTAGTTGAAGGTTAGTGCGGCGGTGGGTGACCGATTCGATAGAATCGAGTCGCCAAACCTAATCCTTGAAAGGACACCAACCGCCGTGAAGGAAAGATACCAGATTGTAGGACGCCAAGGGCGCCGGAATGA
>CALQCC020000048.1 GCA_943328975.2 Bordetella parapertussis
GCACACCGATGGGATGCTAGCCAGGGCGAAATGCCCGCTGGCGGCCATCATGAAACCACGCAGTCCCGCCTCAAACTCATATCCGAAACCAAAAAGCACTGAAGCTGCCCCTTTTTTCCGCACCCTGTTACGCATGGCGGTTCTGTGTCGGGAAAAGTGTGAGCATCCCAACACAGAACCGCGACCGTGAGGGAGCGGCCAGAGGCCGTGGGAGCAGCAAAATGAAATTGAATCTCGCAGTTCTCCTCGTGACTGCCACGCTAGCTTCGGCGCAGCCCCCCGGTGGTCCCGGTGGAGCCGGACAAGGCGACGGCATCTGGCTACGCAATGCGTACTTCGGCGAGGCGCAGACTTTCGACCTTTGCACCGGCCATCAACCCGGCGGCGGTCAGTATCACTACCACGCCAATCCCATCTGCCTGCGTGGCCAGTTGAACGACAACACCGAGGTTGCCCGCAAAGCTCGCGCGGGGATCATCTATAAAGAAAAGGCTGCGCCGTGGACGCACTCGCCCATCCTTGGCTGGGCCTTCGACGGATTTCCGATTTACGGCCCCTACGGCTACTCGAATGCCATCAATCCGCAGAGCCCGGTGAAGCGCTTGAAGTCGAGCTTCCAGTTGCGCGACATCACTGCGCGGACCTCGTTGCCCGATTGGGCGTTATCGCAGCACACCAGTGTGTCGCAGCAACTCAGCCCCAACCAATACGGACCGGCGGTCGGTGGACAATTCCCGCTCGGTCGCTACTTGGAAGATTTTGAATTCGTCGCCGGCTCGGGCGATCTGGATATCTACAACGGTCGCTTCGCCGCCACGCCGGAGTTCCCGCAAGGCACCTATGCCTACTACATCGCGATCGATGATACCGGTGCCGCAGCGTTCCCCTACATCCTGGGCGGCCAGTTTTATGGAGCAGTGACGGGCGGGAACGCACAGGCAATTTCGTCCGTCGCGGCGGACTACTTTGTGAACGGCGCGCTGGTGCCAGGAGTAGCATCCAACCCCGCTCTGTCGTCGCCGCTGTTTTCCTCCTGGGCCATTCGCAATGCGACGCAGAATGCGCGCGTCGTCAACGGCAATGATCCTGCAGCAGGTCCGCAAACAAGTTGGCCCAGCGTTACGGCTTCCGCGCTCGCCGATACGCAACGCATCCGTTATTCCGATAGCACTGTCTACGTGAACGCGAACGGCCTCGCGAGTCACGTGATGGGTCCGTGGTTCGACCCGTTGCAACCTGGCGGAGTCTTCTCGAATTTCCCCGCTGTGCAGAGCACGCAAGTGCAGTTGCCGCGCACGCCCGTTGCGTCCCCAGCCAAACGGTCCACCGCGTTGGGGCCGCAAGGCATCTTCGTGAATGGAGTCGCACTCTTCAACGTGTTAGACGGAGCCAGCTACAGCAACGCCAACAATCGCGACGTTGGCGGCGGGCTCGCGAACCCCACTGCGATTCACGTATCGGCCGCATCGTTCGAGCCCGGCCCGCTAGCTCCCGGAGCACTCGCCACTGCGTTCTCACTTTTCAATACGACGCTCGTTGCGACCACCGCGACGGCGGATGGCGCCAACTGGCCCGCAACCCTCGGAGGAGCCACTGTAACCGTGACCGATTCCGCCGGCGCGAAGCGTTTGGCGCCCATTTATTACGTCTCGCCGACGCAGGTGAACTACCGTCTGCCTGCTGAGTTAGCCGCGGGCTTCGGCAGCGTCACCATCACGTCCAACGGAGTTCAAGTGTCCGGCAACGTGAACATCGCGCCTGTGTATCCGAACCTCTTCGCGCAAGCCGCTGACGGCCTCGCCGCAGCCTACGCGGTCCGTGCGAGCGCGGGGCAAACCTCGACCTTGGTGGTCTCCGCTCCCATCGATCTGGGCGCAGCCGCCGATCAAGTCTATCTCGTGATCGCCGGGACTGGGCTCGGCACCGCCACATCCGCGACCGCGACCATCGGAGGCGTCAGCGCACAAGTCGTCTACGCGGGACCGCAAGGCTTCTGGCCCGGACTCGACCAACTCAATATCCTGATCCCGCGTTCACTCGTCGGCAGCGGCAAAGTGGATGTCGTGGTGACGGCAGGCGGCAAGATCTCCAACACCGTGTACATCACCATCCGCTAAATGCCCATCAAGCGAACGCTGGAACGCATCCCCGGAGGCATGATGATCGTGCCCCTGATCCTGGGCGCGATCCTTGCAACATTCGCTCCGGGCACCGGCGCGTACTTCGGTTCCTTCACCGGAGCACTCTTCACCGGAGCGCTCCCCATCTTGGCAGTGTTCTACGTGTGCCTGGGCGCGACCATTCCTTTGAGAGCATTGCCGCGTGGCTTGCGCAGGGGCGGGGCATTGCTCGGGGGAAAGATTGCCGTCGGAATCTTGACGGGTGTGGTGCTGGGACACTTTTTAGGAGAGGCTCCTGTCACGCAAGGATTCTTCGCCGGCTTCTCAACGCTCGCAGCCGTTGCGGCGATCAACGATACCAACGGAGGCCTGTATCTCGCGCTGATGCAGAAGTACGGCAAGCCCGAAGATGCCAGCGCCTACGTTTTGATGTCGCTGGAATCGGGACCGTTCCTCACCATGCTCACGCTGGGCATCGCGGGACTCTCTGCGTTCCCCCTGCAAACCTTGCTCGGCGGGATCTTGCCGCTGGCCGTAGGGATGCTCCTCGGTAACCTCGATGCCGACCTGCGCGATTTCTTCGGTCGAGCGACGCCCGCGCTGATTCCGTTTTTCGCGTTTGCGCTAGGCGCCACGCTGGATCTACATCGCGTCGCGCAAGCCGGGGTGTTGGGCGTGTGCCTCGGCCTTGCTGTTGCGGTGATCTCCGGATCGATCTTGTTCACAGCCGACCGCATCGTCGGGGGCAACGGTGTAGCCGGTCTAGCCGCGGCCTCCACTGCCGGAAACGCAGCCGCCGTGCCAGCGTTAGTGGCCGCCGCGAATCCGGTGTATCGCGAGGCCGCAGCCTCCGCGACCGTCTTAGTTGCTGCCAGCGTAATCGTGACTGCCTTCGTGGCTCCGCTGCTCACCGCTTGGTGGGCGGATAAACATAAGTGATGAAGCCACGTTTGGTCATCATCGCCGACGATCTTACGGGAGCGACAGATTGCGCCGTGGCCTTCGCCCAGCGCGGCATCGAGAGCTCGGTGCTTCTGAAGCTTGACGCTCCCGCAACAACAGAGGTGGTCGCCATCGACACGGGAACGCGGGCGATGCTGGCCGAAGACGCAATCGCTGTGACAGCGCAAGTTGTCCGCAAGCACGCTCCCCATGCGACGATCTTCAAGAAGATCGATTCCATGCTCCGGGGCCACGTGGCCGCGGAGTGTGCCGCTGCCCTCGAAGCCTATCGCGCCTTCGAACCCGATGCCGTCTTGATCCTGGCGCCCGCATTTCCCGCGATGGGTCGGACCACTGTCAACGGTCGGCAACTAGTGAATGGAGTCGACGTCGGCGATCTCCGTGCGATGCTTCCCGACGCCATGGTGTGCGACGCCACATCTGAACAAGACATGCGAGACATCGTCAAACGTGGACTCGCCCTAGGTCACCGAGCGCTCTGGTGCGGCACGGCCGGACTCGCCCGCGCCCTCGCCGAAACGTTCCCCCAGCAGCCACAACCACCAAGGCCGATCGCGCGCGGGCCGATTCTATTGCTCGTCGGGAGCGCTTCTCCAATGTCGCGCGAGCAGCTCAACGCGCTACCCGAAAAGATTCAACCCGACGCGGTGATCTCTTTAGACGAGCCCTCCGGCGCAGAACTCAACTCACAACTCTGTCTCGACCTCGCTCGACGCCTCGCCCCCACCATTCCTCAATATGGAGCCCTCGTCCTCACCGGAGGCGAAACGGCGCGCGCCGTACTCGATACGATGGGAGTAGCCGTGCTGCGCGTGTGGGGCGAAGTGGAGCCCGGCGTCGCCATCTCGACGACTGAGAGTGGTCTGCCCGTAATCACCAAGGCCGGAGCGTTCGGCACGCCGGATACATTAGAACGGTGCCGTACGGCACTCAAAGGATCGATGGAACAGTTACCCAGAATCGCAATCACCATGGGCGACGCCGCCGGCGTTGGACCCGAGATCATCATGAAGAGCCTCGCGCATGCGGAAGTATATTCGCTGTGCCGCCCGGTTGTGATCGGTGACACTGCCCGTCTGCGCGCCGCCGGGAAACTCATCGGCAGCACTCTCGAAGTGCGCAGCATCCGCACGATCGACGAAGCCCTCTACACACCCGGAACCGTCGACTGCATCGACCTCGGTCTCATCCCCGCCGATCTCCCTTGGGGCCAGCTCTCCGCCGCCGCAGGGCACGGAGCCTTCGAATACGTCAGAGCCGCCACCGATCTCGCAGTGAAGGGCGACATCGAAGCCATCTGCACCGCGCCGCTCAACAAGGAAGCCCTCCACGCCGGAGGACACAAGTATCCTGGACACACTGAGCTTCTCGCGGAACTGACGGGAACCCCCGAGGTGAGTATGATGCTGACCGCGCCCGGCCTCCGCGTCATCCACGTGACCGCGCACATCGGACTCCTCGATGCGGTCGCGAAGATCGAACCCGGGCTGGTCGAACGCACCATCGCGCGTGGCTACGCCGTATTGCAGAAGGCCCGTATCGAGAACCCGCGTATTGCAGTCTGTGGGATCAATCCCCACGCAGGCGAGAACGGACTCTTCGGCCGCGGGGAGGAAGAAGAAAAGTTGGTGCCCGCCATCCAGGCCTGCCAAGCCAAAGGTTGGCTTGTTGAAGGACCGCTCCCCGCCGACACGCTGTTCTACCGAGCCACTCGTGGCGATTTCGATATGGTCGTCGCCATGTATCACGATCAAGGCCACGGCCCGGTCAAGGTACTCGGACTCGAGGCGGGTGTCAACATCACCGTGGGCTTGCCGGTGATCCGCACCTCCGTCGATCACGGCACCGCGTTCGACATCGCGGGCACCGGCAAGGCCGACGAACGTAGTCTTCTCGAAGCCCTGCGCCAAGCAGCCGAGCTAGCTCCTCGCCAGCGGCTATCCTAAGGGAATGTCAAAGTACTTGAAGTGGCTTCTGATTGGTGCGGTGGCGATTCAACTTGTCCCCTACGGCCGCAGCCACGAGAATCCGACCAAGTCAGTCGAGCCGATGTGGAACTCTCCCGAGACGCGCCAACTTTTCAAACGCGCCTGCTTTGACTGCCATAGCAATGAGACCGTGTGGCCTTGGTATTCCAACATCGCGCCCGTTTCATGGCTCGTGCAGAACGATGTTGATGGCGGACGCGAGCACCTCAACTTCTCCGAATGGGATCGCCCGTCGCGCCACGCGAAAGACGTCGCCGACGAAGTCAGCCACGGCGAGATGCCGCCCGGCGTCTATCTTCCAATGCATCCCGAAGCCAAGTTGACCAGCGATGAAATCAAAGCGCTGATCGCCGGCGCGGAAAAAACGTTGGGCCCGCAATCCGCCGGCGACACCAAAGAGAAGATGTTTCAGTAACGGCTATTTCTTGCCCGTGAAGTCGTCCTTGATGTGGCCGTCCATGATCTCCTTGTTGTTTTCTTCACAGGAGTATTCATACAGCTCCGTCCCGGGCTTGGTTAGCACCAGGATCGAAGTGTTTGTCATCGACTTGGTCAAGAACTTCGAATCCGTAATGGTCACCTGATGGCGGAGATGATCGTAGTCGACGCGGTCAATCCGCTCCACCACGCGCAGCGCGTCGCTGTGCGGATGTTCGGCCGTATCGATCCACGTCTTGCCGTTGGTGCCCTCGGTTTCGATCACCAGCGTGTCGCCTTCCCAATGCCCCACCGACGTTCCCATCCAAGTCGGCACGTCGACCACTAACTTGCGTCCGTCGGTCGGCACCACATGGAACCACTTGTTCTGTTCAAACAGGATCGCCAGCCGATGATCCTTCTGAATCAACTCCAGCGGATACGGCGTTCCCCAGCTACGCACGTAACCCCACGGCAGGCAGTGCACACCGTAGTCGAACTTCTCGGCATCGTTCGCCGCCTTGCCCGCCGCAGTCCACGGAAACTCCGTATTCTCGGCCTTGGCGTTGCAGCCCTCGGTCGTCGCGACGCATCCCTGGAAGTCCTTGGAGAAATCCCCTACGCGGGGATGATCCCACACGCCTGTCAGGTCCGGTTTCCCATTGGGCAAACGCGGCACGGCTTTGGTCGAGGCACTGGTCGCCTTCGGTGCCGTCGCTTTCCCCTTGCCCTGCGCTTGGCCCGGCGCGGGGGCCCAGAGCATCAAAATCAGCGCCGCGACTCCGGCACAGGAGGCCGCAATGGATCGGAAGATTGAAGATCGCATCGCCGTAGATACTACCACAATGGACCCTTGCTCCGGGTCCGATTTGTGGCGTATACTTGGGCCGATCGTCAGTTTATAAAGAGGAGAGGCTTCCGTGAAACTCAATCGTATCCTTCCGCTCGCAGCTCTGCTGCTTTCGAGCGGCGTCGCCACGTTCGCACACCATTCGTTCGACGCCGAGTTCGACCGCAACAAACCCATCACCCTCAAGGGAACTGTTACCAAGGTCGAGTTCATGAACCCGCACATGTGGATCTACATGGACGTGAAGGACGACAAGGGCGTCGTGACTGCGTGGCAGATCGAAGGTGGTGCGCCGAACGCGCTACGCCGCAATGGCTGGTCGCAGAACTCGGTGCAAAAAGGCGCGACGATCACAGTGGATGGCACCATGTCCAAAGATGGATCGAAGACCGTGAATGCCCGCACCGTTTCCACTGCTGACGGCAAGCGCCTGTTTGCCGGATCTTCCGAAGGCGACGCCAAGGCGAAGTAAGAGTTTGAAAATCTGAAGTTCGAGGCGAAACCGCCCCTCCTTTAAGAGTGGGGCGGTTTCGCCTATCTATTTTTGGAGGAGACTATGAAACGCCTTTTCTCGCTATTTGTCTGCCTGGCAGGAACCCTCTCCGCGCAGGATCTCACCATCACCAACGCTCGTATCATCGGCGCCAATGGCACGGTGATTGAAAGTGGGTCGATCGTGGTGCGCGGCGGAAAAATCGTTTCCGCTACGGCCGGAGCTCCAGCAACCACTGCTGGCAAGAGCATCGACGCGAAAGGCATGACCGCCATGCCCGGCTTCATTGATGCCCATCGCCATATCAACACCGGGTCCAACGAGAAGGAGCAGATGCAGGCTCTGCTCGAAGCCGGCTACACTACGATCCTCTCCGGAGGCGGACCCGCGGAAGGCAACATCACGCTCCGCGATCACATCGAGAAGGGTACCATCAATGGACCGCGCATCATCCCTTCAGGTTCCGTGCGTTTGACCCTGACCCCAGAGGCCGCTCGCGCTGAGATACGGAGGTTGGCCGCACTAGGCGTCAAGTTCACCGGCGAAATCCTCCTGACTCCCATCCCCGGCCCAAGCGAAAAAGAAATCGAAGTACTCAAGGCCGTCGTGGACGAAGCGAAGAAGGTCGGCGTGATGGTGCAAGTTCATGCCGTGAGTTCCAAAGCCATGATCGCTGCAGTCGAAGCCGGCGTGCCGCTGTTAGTCCACTTGCCCAACAAAGATTGGGTGAGTAAAGAGGATGCGAAAAAAGTAGCCGCCTCCGGGACCAAGGTATTAGGTACCGTCGGCTTCGGCACGCCCGTGTTCGGAGTGTTTGCCAAGGACAATCAGGCGCGCTTCCGCGACGGCAAGCCCTGGCCCGACTCCATCGTCGATGGCGTTCGCCTCGGCGAAGAAGCCGGATACATGCCGGTGAACGCGCGCACCACTTGGGATGCCGGCGTAATCCTCGGCTACTGCACCGATACGACGTATGAACCGCTGGCTGGCCTCGACCACGAATTGAAAATCCTGAACGCCATGTTCTCCATGCCGGACCTCGTCAAGATGATGGGCCCGAACACTGCCTCCTACATCCAGATGAGCGACCAACTCGGAACGCTGGAAGCGGGCAAGCTGGCCGACATCGTTCTGCTGGACGGTAATCCGTTGGAGGGGTATTGGAACTGGCTGAAGACCAGGGTCGTGGTCAAGGGCGGGGTTGTTGTCGTGGATAAGCGCTAGCCACGTGGCCCGCCATTTCAGGGCATAATAGTCAACGGCGTCTTCGCGAGTCATCTTTAAAGAGGAATCATGCAAAAGAAGAATTATTCGATGTTCGCAATCGTGCTGCTGGCCGTCGCAGCCATGATCCCAGCCATCCAGCAATCCGCCGTTGCACAAGCCCCACAGGGCGGTGGCCCAAAGGGTGGCGCACCTAAGGGCGGTCCCGGTGGACCTGGTGGCCCCGGTGGTGGTGGAGCCGCGAAAGGTGGAGCCCCGAAGGGCGTTCCCGCCGCACCTCTTCCAACGCAGCCCACAGCCGTCGCACTCCCGACCCTCTCGGCTAAGATCACCGGCCCCGGCGCGATGTACGACTCGGCCGTTTCGCAGTGGCCCGGCCACGACGTCAAATTCTACAAGTACGATACCGACGAATACTTCGTGTCCGGCACCGCCAACAGCAAACCCTACAAGACTCGCTTGGTGATCCGCAAGCCTGCCGACAACGCCCGCTTCAGCGGACTGGTGCTGTCTGAAGCGATGCATCCCGCGGGCAATGCCCACGCCTTCGAGTACACCTCGGTCTACCTCATGAGCTCCGGCCACATCGCGGCGGAGATCCTCACTGGCACTTCGGCCGTTCCTCTGGCAGCCAATCGCGAACGTTACGCCGACCTCACACTCTCAAACGATCAGACCAATGAAATCCTCGCGCAAGTCGGAGCGCTGATCCGCAGCAAGACCGGCCCGCTCGCTGGTCTCACTGTTCGCAAGCAGGTACTCTTCGGCACCTCCGCCAGCTCGGCGATCCTCACCAACTACCTGCCGGCACACATGGTCTTCCGCACGCCGGACATGCAGCACATCTACGATGGCTTCATGCCGACCTCCAACGGCACTGTGATCATGCCCGTGGACGTGCCGTTGATCCAGGTCCCCACGCAGCACGAGCAGGAGAACATCGCCACCAACCGCCAGGACGGCGACGCCCCCGGCGATCAGTATAGAAACTATGAGTTCTCAGGCATGGGCCACTTGGACTCGCGCAACAATCTCCCGCGCTTGCCGCAAAGCGCTTGCGTGAATCCGTTGAGCACCTATCCGATGGAAGCCTACATGTCGGTGGCACTATATCACTTGTTGCGCTGGGTCGATCAAGGCATCGTCCCGCCCAAGGCCGACCGCATTTTGATCGATCGTAACCGCGCCAACGACGGCTCACTAATGGCGCTCGACGAACACGGCAACTCCAAGGGAGGCATCCGCAACACCTATGTCGACTTGCCCATCGCCAAGTACACGGCCCGTAACACCCCGGCTCCCGTGAACGGCAACGCGCTACTCTGCGGCCTCAGCGTGTACACCACGCCGATCGCCAAAACCGAGCTCAAGAAGATGTACGGCAGCAAGGCCAACTATGTGAAGAAGGTCGACGCTCGCTTGAAGGAACTCGAAAAGGCCGGCTGGTCGCTACCGGTCTATCACGACTTGATCCTGGCCGACGCCAAAGCGGTGGATTTCTAGCCGTCTTAGTGAGTTGCGTACAATAATAAGGACAAATGGCTAAGAGCGGTTCGGATAAAAAAGTCGCAAACAGTCTGGTGGCGGTCAGCTGCGCCGCCGTGCTGGCGGTCTACTCCGCTGGATATTCGCGCACCCGCGCGGCCGCGAGTCAGTTTGAAACACAGTCAGCGGAACGGAGACCTGCCGCTCCAGGTCAACAACGAGGTGCGCCCTCAACCAGTGAAGTAGATTCCGGCTCAACGGAACTGAATTCTCGAAACGCGCCATCCGATCCCGTTCGCCAGACGGCAACGCAGTCCAACATCGTCGCACCTGCGGAATCGAACGCAACTCCATCGGATGCCCCCTCCAGTGTTCAACCAGCCAGCACGATCCCCGAGCCAGCCGCAGTAGTTGCATCGACCCCAGCCGCTCCGATCGCTGCCCCAGTTGCTGCAGTTGTTGCGCCTGCTCCGGCACCCGCCCCAGCACCTCCCGCCGCGCCCAAGCCCAAGTGGAAGGATGGAACCTATACCGGATGGGGCACTTCCCGTCACGGTGATATCGAGGCCCGCGTCGTCATCGAAGGCGGACGCATTCAAGGTGCCACTATCTCGCAGTGCCTCACTCGCTACTCCTGCGACGTGATCGACATGTTGCCTCCGCAAGTGGCAGCCCGTCAGAGTGCCGACGTGGATTACGTCTCTCGCGCAACGCAAAGTGCGGATGCGTTCTACTACGCCGTAACTGAGGCTCTCAACAAGGCCAGCTCGGCACAGTGAGCAAGGTGCAGTGAACCGCACAGAAGCCGTGATGGGTACGCTCGTCACCATTGACGTCGACGCAACCGACGACGCCATCGACCGCGCCTTCGGTTGGTTCCACGAAATCGAAGCCTGCTGCTCACGCTTCAACTCCAACAGCGAGCTTATGCAACTCACCTCCGGTCAGCCTGTCCCCGCGAGCCCCATCCTTTTTGAGGCCGTGCGCTTCGCACTGATGGTTGCCGAAGAAAGCGGCGGCGCGTTCGATCCCACCGTCGGCTATCGCATGGCGGAACGCGGTTTTAACCGCGAACATCGCACCCAAGAAATCGCCGTAACCGTGATCCCCGATAACGACGTCAGTTATCGTGACGTGGAACTCAACCTGGAAGCCAAGACCATCCTGCTACGCCGACCGTTAACGCTCGACCTTGGAGCTGTAGCGAAAGGACTGGCCGTCGATGCCGCAGCGCGCGAACTCGAGCGCTTCAAGAATTTCGCCATCGATGCCGGTGGCGACCTTTACTTAGGTGGCAATAATCCGCAAGGTGAGCCGTGGTCGGTCGGCATCCGCCACCCCCGCAATGACGGCGAATTGATTGACCGACTGCGCGTTGGGAACCAAGCAGTGTGCACCTCCGGCGACTACGAACGCGGACATCATATCCTCGATCCACGCACCGGAGCCCCATCCCATGCGGTCGCCAGCGCAACCGTCGTCGCCCCCGGAGCCATGCTCGCCGATGCGCTCGCCACTGCGGCGTTCGTGCTCGGCCCCGAAGACGGTATCTCGTTCCTGACTCGCATGGGCGTCGAAGGACTCATCGTGACAACGGACCTGCAACGCTACGAAACTCAAGGCCTGTGCCATGCGTAAAGTCAAAAATTTCTTCAAGACGCCCAAGGGCTTGGTCACCATCATCCTGCTGATCCTCACCGCCATCGCCGCCCCTGGCGAAGGCATCGGTACCGTCGTCACCGGCATGGGAGCCGCCATCCTAGCAGCCGGCCTGCTGGATCTCTTCATCCTCCGTGTCCGAAAAGACGTCTGGGAGTTCCCCAGCGGAGCCATCCTCACCGCCATGATCGTCACGATGGTGCTGCGCGCCCAGGAACATTGGTACGTGCCCGCCGTCACATCGGCAGTCGCGGTCCTCAGCAAGTACCTCTTCCGCACCCGCACCGCGAACGTTTTCAACCCCGCCGCGCTCGCCATTGTCACCATGTTCTACGTCTTCCACATGGGACAAAGCTGGTGGGGCGCTCTCCCCGAAGTCACGCCTATCTGGGTGCAAAGTGTGTTGCTCCTAACCGGCCTCTTCATTACCGACCGCGTAAACAAAATGCCGTTGGTGCTGTCGTTCCTCGCGACCTATTTCGTCCTCTTCACCGGCACGGCCTACCTGGGCGACCCTCAGTGGGTCTCCGAAATCTTCCGCTCCCCCGATATCGAAGCTGCCCTCTACTTCGCCTTCATCATTCTGACCGATCCACCCACATCGCCCGCCAAGTACCCCGACCAATTAGTCTGTGGTGCGATCGTAGCCGTAGTCAGCTACGCCGTCTTTGAAAAGTTCGGAGTGGTCTACTTCCTGCTAGCTGGCGTTCTGGTCGGCAACGTGTGGGAAGCCTGGCGCCGCGCCACCCGCCGATCCACCCAACCGTTCCCCCAGCGCCTGGGCGCATTCCTGCGCGAGATCAGCCCCTCGCCTTTCTGAGGTTCAGACTCCTGCCGAGACCACAGCGCTCGCGCGTGTACCTGGATCCAGCATCCTCTTTCGATACTGCATGTGACGCAACCGCGTCATCTCCACCAAGGGAAACCACACCGCATGCACCATGTGATGTTTGATCAACAGGTGCCAAATCCGGTTGGACCGTTTGTAGAGGTACGACATAGCCAGATACGCTGGAACCGCACGCCAGTCCTCTGGCCGCCGCTTCCAAATCGATGTGCGTGAAAACAGCCTCTCGTAAATCCACTCGTAGCCCTGCTCCAATTCTTCCGGCGACATGTGCTTCGGTCGGAACACCGCATGCGCCGTATCGTAGAGATCCCAATCGCGATGCAGTAGCCGCCCCGCCGACTCCATCTGCTTGAACAACGGAGTCGCAGTATACGGCGTCAGAATGTGAAACGTCGCGCTCTCCAGCCTGTTTTCTTCCACCCACTCCGCCGTGCGTTCGAAAACATCCTTGCGGTCATGATCGAACCCCAGCACGAACGACCCATTCACCTGGATCCCGTTGTCGTGAAGAATTCGAACCCGCCGCGCATAGTCCGCAGTCTTCGGTGTCTTCTTCCTCGCATCAGCCAAATTCTCATCCGTCAACGACTCAAAGCTCACGAACACGCCCGTACAACCTGCTAGCGCCATCGCCCGAATCAAACTTGGATCGTCCGTCACGTCAATGGAAACTGCCGCACTCCAGATCTTGTTCAGCGGCGCCAGAGCCCGACAGAGTTCCCGCAGATACTCCCGGTTCGACCCAAGATTGTTGTCGACGAAGACCCCGTACGGCTGCCCATCCGCCTCAAACTCTGCTGCGATTTGCTCGGGGGCCCGCATCCTGTAGGGCATACGCAATCCGTCCGTGGCCAAGTAGCAAAACCCGCACCGGTTGTGACAACCCCGCGTTGCAATCAAACTCGTCGTAGTCAGAAAACTAGCCCGCGGAAGTATGGATCGCCGGGGCGCCGGATCCTCGCGATAGTCGTTCTCATAGGTCGCCAAGTATCTGGACTGCAGACCCCCAGCCTCTACATCAGCCAGAATCCGAGGCCACAGCTGCACCCCATCCCCAATCGCAAGTGCGTCCGCGTGAGGCGAATATTCCTCCGGGCACGAAAGCACGTGTAGTCCACCCAGAATCACTTTGCTCCCACGGCTCCGATACCACTGCGCCAACTCGAAGGCCCGCTTTGCGAACGTCAGGTGAACCGTGATCCCCACCACCTCAGGCATCGGATCAAACGGAGGCCGCCCGTCGAGAAGGTCCTCATCCCAGTAGCGAACCTCCCAGTGGTCTGGTGTCGTCGCCGCGAAACTGGTCAACGCCAGCGTCGGCGTCAGCATGTGTTTGCCGAAACTAGCGTGCGGGTCTTTCGAATAGAAGGGATTGATCAGTAACGCTGAACGCGACCGTGTGGCGCCCGCAATCTCTACTGTCTCGAGCAGCGGAGGCCGACTCATCTGCACGGGAGTCCATGGGGATCGCGCGGGACGGCGGGGAACACGCAGCCAGGAACGCATGGAGAGTAGTTGATAAGACAAAGTACTCGTTTTAAATAGATGCCTTAAGGTGAATCCGCGGTGAACCCGACTACAGCAGCGACCTCTTCGCTCGCGCAGTGAAGACCGCCCCCTCCCCGCAACTCGCCCCGCTGCTATCCTAGGAATCGCTATGAAACACCTGCGCTGGACCCCTTTCTACGCCTCGCTCCTGCTGGCTGCCGCGGTCATCCTGCAAGCCGCCAAGTCCGACACTTGGACCATCCTCACCGGCGGCAACGCCTTCTCGGATTCCGCGAAGCTCACCCCCGGCACTGCCCGCAAGATCACGCCCAAGGACCTTCCAGCCCCCGGCGCCGGCACTCCCGGCAAACAGAAGCAGGTCGCGCGACCCGCAGGAGCCATGCCCAAGGCCCCCGCAGGCTTCACCGTCGGCATCTATGCTGAGACCGGCAACAACACGCCTCGCCAGATCCGCACCGCTCCCAACGGCGACATCTTCGTCATGAACACGCAGCAGGGCACCATCTCTGTCTATCGAGGCATGACCGCCGACGGTAAGCCGGCGCAAACCGAAACCTTCGCCACCGGACTCAGCGGACCCTTCGGCGTTAGCTTCTATCCCGCCGGTGACCCGCAGTGGCTCTACGTCGGCAACACCGCTTCCGTCGTGCGCTTCCCCTATCGCAGCGGTGACATGAAAGCCCGCGCCGCCGCAGAGACCATCATCCCGAGTCTGCCCAGCGGAGGCCACTCCACACGCGACGTCGTCTTCTCGCGCGATGGCCAGAGCATGTACGTCGCAGTCGGTTCCGCATCGAACGTCGACGATCCCGACACGCACCCCACCGAATTCCACCGCGCCAACATCCTTGAGTACAAACCCGACGGCACCTTCGTCGGCATCTACGCCTCCGGCATCCGCAACCCCGTCGGCCTCGCGATCCACCCCACTACCGGCGAACTGTGGACCTCGATGAATGAGCGAGACAATCTGGGCGACAACCTGGTCCCAGACTACGTTACTCACGTTGAGAAGGGCGGCTTCTACGGCTGGCCCTACTTCTACATCGGCGGCAACCCTGACCCCCGCCTCAACGGCGCGCACTCCGAACTCAAAGCCAAGGTGATCGTCCCCGACGTTCTAGTGCAAGCCCACAGTGCGTCGGTCGGCATGGCCTTCTACACTGGCACCATGTTCCCCGCCGAATACCGCAACGACGCCTTCGCCGCTGAACACGGTTCCTGGAATCGCTCGATCAAGGCCGGCCACGAAGTAATCCGCATCCCGCTCGACAACGGTAAATCCAGCGGAGTCTACCAGGACTTCCTTACCGGTTTCCTCGATTCAAACGGCAACCCCTGGGGCCGCCCCGTAGGCATCGCCACCGCCCCCGACGGTTCGCTCCTGGTGACCGACGACGGTGCCATGGTCATCTGGCGCGTCAGTTATAAGGGCAACGCCAAGTAACGCACGCACTCCTGCGTGCCGCGTCGACAATCCTGTCGACGCCTTCTCTCTAGTTCCGCCCAAATGCCCGACGAATCAAGCCTTGCCGGATACCTCTTCGTAGGTCTTACAGCCGCAGCGATCCTTTTCCATCTCGCTCTTGTTGCTGGTGCCCCATGGGGGAAGCTCGCTTGGGGCGGGAAACATGAAGGCCGACTCCCCACGCCCATGCGCATCGGCTCCTTCGCGTCAGCGCTACTCCTTCTCGCGTTCGGAATCCTCGTCTTGATTCGAGCGGGGATCGTCTTCCCCGACTGGCAACCGATCTCGCGAACCTTCGTGTGGATAGTGGTTGTCTACTGCGCCGTCGGAGTGATTGCCAACGCGCTGAGCCCAAGCCGTTGGGAACGAATCATGTGGGTTCCAGTGACGGTGCTGCTCCTGGCCTCCAGTCTGACCGTGGCTATGGGGAGATAATTCCTGCAGGCTACTTCAACGGCACCGCAATCGCATCCACTCCGAGCATCGCCCCCGCCGCCCCCTCGAACACTAGGTTCGTACTTGCCGGAGCCATCGCCCTCACCAGGAACTCAAACCGTAGCGCGCGAAACGTGTCCAGCATCGCTTGGTTGCCCGGATACGCGTACACGTAGAAGATCCGATCCGCGCTGCTTCCGCCCGTCTCCACCGCGCTCTTCATCTTGCGGAGCGCCGACCGCACCCCCGCGTCGTCATTCGAAGTGCTGGGGAAGATCGTCGTGAAGATGACCTTCGGAGCTGTCACAATCGCCGACTGCGCAAACGCCGCCTGCGTGGGATTCACCAACCGCACCGCATCCGGAGACTTTTCATGTAGCCGACCCACAGCATCGCACTCCACAAAGTGATTCGCCGGCACTCGCTGGATCTGCATCACACTGACGCTCGCCTTGGGAAACGTCCCGCTCACCACCGCCTGCACCTGCGCGTGGTCCTCCACAGAACTGGTGAAGCAATCCACCCGCACGACGTCCGCTGGATCCACAGCGATCCCGGCCGCCAGCGTCTTCAAATTCGCCACCGACCGTTCCGCCAACGGAGCCACCGCCGTCTTGGAATCCCCCGCCGCAGCCTGCGTCAATTGTCCCGAGATGAACGCCAGCCCGTTCGGATTCTCGATCTTCTTCGATACAGCGACGCCTTCCAGCAGCACGACTGCCCCAGCATCCGGCAAGCGACCAATCTGCACCACGCTAACCACCGGCCGCGCCTTCGCCGAAAACGCTTTATCGATAGCCGCAGTGACCGCATTCGCATCGGTGCCCGTAGTGACGAACGCTCGCAGCTTCACCACCTGCCCAGCCTTCTTCAACTGCTTGACAGCGCCGTCCACCTGCTGCGCCACCGACCCACCGCGCGAAGGAGCCGCCTGAAACACCAGCCGCGCAGTCTCCGCCGAGACCGAAGGAGTCTGCCCATACAAACCGTTAGCCGCCACTGCCAGCACCGCAAACCGAGCAACAAGTTTCATGCGTTTGATTGTATCTACTTCACTAGATACCCGTTCTGTACCAGCACGGCCCGCCCCTTGGGGCCCATCACGTACGCCCCGAACCTCCGAGCGTCCACCTCTCTCTGCGACCCAGCCACAACTCCCAACACCTGTTCCAACGGCGAGTGCAACTTCTCTTCCACGCGCACCACCGAACCTGCTTCCTTGAACACCAGCGAGTAAGCAGTGAACGCCGCATCCGCATTCCCCGTCGCCGCGAGCTGTTTCGCCTGGCTCACGCTGTTCGCGAAAACCAACTTCGGTTGCACCACGTCCCACACTCCCGCCGCCTGTAACGCCTCCACCGCGGCCTTCCCATAAGGAGCCAACTCCGGTTGCGCGATCGCAACAAACTTCACCTGGGCCCCCGCCAAATCTTTCACCGATCCCACGCCTCCACCCGGAGCCCACACCGCCAACTGTCCCCGAGCGTACACAGCCCGCGTCTCGCGAATCACTTTCCCCGATGTCACCAGCGCGTCCAGATGCTCTGCATCCGCCGCCGCGAACACATCGACGGGAGCCCCCTCCTCCACCTGCCGAGCCAGCGCCGCCGTCGATCCGTAACTGAATACAACCTCGATCCCCGTCTCCTCCGTGAACCCCCGCCCGATCTCGTCAAACGCCCCCGTCAAGTTCGAAGCCGCAGCCACAGTCAGCCGCCGGGGCGACCCGCACCCCGCCAATATCGCCAATCCGAAAAGGACCGCCACAAGTCTCATCCGAACTATGTTATGTATAAAAGACAGTGTCGTGCAACCATGTCATCGCGGTCTTGGCTATATATGCGGGAGCCGCCTGCGCGCAACCCGATACGGCATCCGTGCGTGGGACCTTGACCGATCCGCTCGGCGCAGTCATGCCCAACGTCGCTATCGTAGCCGTTCAACTAGAGATGAGGACTGAAATCTCTACGACCACCAATACCAATGGAGAATACGTCTTTTCCTCCCTTGTCCCGGGACCCTACGAAGTCACTGCATCCGCCAACGGATTCAAAACATACCATCGTATCAACCTGAACCTTGGCCCTGGCGACTTGGTCCGCGTCGATATAGGACTGGAGATCGGCGTGGTCATCGACGACGTCTTTGTGATACCGAGTCCACCTAATAGTCCCGTCATATTCAACCTGGAGCAAACGAAAGTCGCGACCCTCCCCCTAGACGGCCGCAACTTCGTATCCCTCCTCGCACTCTCTCCCGGCGTCAGCCTACCCCCAGGCAGCACCCTCCCCCGCGTGAACGGTAGCCGCCCCCGCACCTCCGAATACATCTACGACGGCATCAGCGTCCTCCAACCCGAGCCCGGCCAAGTCCCGTTCTATCCCATCATCGACGCCATCCAGGACCTTCAGGTGGAAACCAGTAACTACTCCGCGGAATACGGCCGCTCCAACGGAGGCGTCATCTCCATCAACCAACGCGCGGGCACCAACACCCTGCACGGCACGCTCTTCGAGTTCTTCCGCAACGAAAAACTCAACGCCCGAAACTTCTTCGCCACCACCGGCGCCAAGCCTCGCTTCCGGCGCAACCAATACGGCTTCGTCTTCGGCGGACCCATTCAAAAAAACAAAACGTTCTTCTTCGTCGATTGGCAAGGCACGCGCCTTAACTCCGGAACCGTCCGCACTAGCACCGTCCCCACGATGGCCCAGCGCGATCTCACAGCCCGATTCGCCAGCTTCGATCCCGTCGCGCTCTCACTCCTCTCGCGCTATCCCACGCCGACCTCCGCTGCCGCCGCCAACAACTATCGCCGCATCGCCACCGACGCATCGTCTCAAGATCAATTCGACCTCCGCCTCGATCACAATTTCAAAAACCAGCGCATCTTCACCCGCTATACCTTCCTCCGCGACGATTCCCGCATTGGCACCCCGCTCGCCGAAGCCAACTCCACCGTCCTCACCCGAGCCGACGCCCTCGCGGCCAACCATTCTTGGAGCCTCACCCCTACCCTCCTCAACGAACTCCGCTTCGGCTTCACCCGCCGAGCCTTCAACCGCAACGCCCTCGCGTCCCCCATCTACGACATCGCCGGCTACCAGTCACTCGGAGCCCCAGCAGGCAGCATCGGACACGTCGGAACCTCCGTGACCCAGTTCCTCGACCATGTCACAAAGATCACCGGCAACCACACCATCAAACTAGGAACCGACATCCGCCTCCAACACTTGAACGCCCTGCAACCCGCGCTCCCCAACGGACAGTTCCAATTCAATACCTTCGATGCGTTCCTGCTCGGCCAAGTAAACCGCTACAACATCGACATTCAACCCGCGACGCTGCGTCCGCGCGCCACCATCGCCGAATTCTTCCTTCAAGAAGACTGGTCCCCGACCCGTCGCCTCAAGGTCAACGCCGGTCTCCGCTACACCTTGAACTTCCCCTCCACAGTAGTCCGCGACCGCGGAGCCGTCTTCAACCTCCAATCCCAACAACTCGACTTCCTCGGCAAGAACGGCTTCCCGCGCAGCGCCCGTAATCTCGATAAGACTAACTTCGGCCCCCGCCTCGGCCTCGCCTACCTCCTCACCAACACTCTCGCGATCCGCGCCGCCTATGGTCTAACGTGGTTCGGACAATCCGGCATCACCACTCCGTTCACCACGCCGCTCTATCCCTTCATTCAGACCCTCACCCAACAATCGCGCGACAACATCAATCCAGCGTTCCTCCTCGCGCAAGGACCCACAGTCCAACCTGGCACGCTTGGACAAAACGTCTTTGGAGTCCAACGCGACAACGGCAGCGGCTACGCGCAGCAATGGAACCTCAGTCTCCAGAAATCGTTCGGCCTGAACTGGAGTGTCGAGGCCGGCTACCTGGGCTCCAAGCTCACCCGCCTCGGAGTCCCCGACGTCAACCTAAACCAACTCACAGTCGAGCAACTGAAGTCCGGCGGCACGCGACCATACCCCAACTTCAACAACGTCGCGCTCTACCGCAACAACGTCGGCCACTCCACATATCACTCTCTCCAAGCCCGCCTCGAAAGACGCTTCTCGAACCGGCTCTCTCTCAACCTCGCCTACACCTTCTCGCGCCTGATCGACGATGCAGGAGCCGTCTTCGATTCCGCCACGCTCTCCGCCCCCGTAGCCACTTTCAACGTCGCCGACAGCCACAACCGCCGCTTGGAAAAGGACGTCTCCACCGGCAACATCCCGCACATCTTCTCCGCCGGATTCACTTACGATCTGCCTCACGGAGTTCAACTGGCCGGCATCGTCCGAGCCCAGTCCGGCAGCCCTCTCGCCGTCACGCAAGCAGTCAACCTAAACGCGTTCGCCGGCTTCGGCATCCAGCGCCCCAATCGCACCTTCGATCCAACACTCCCCGCCGATCAACGCACCACCGCCAAATGGTTCAACACCGCGGCCTTTACGCAAGCCCCGCAATTCACCATCGGCAACAGCTCCCGCAACCCCGTGAGCGGACCCGGCTATCAAACGTTCGACCTAATGCTCGGCAAGACGTTCAAACTCACTGACCGCACCAAACTAGAACTCCGCGCCGAAGCCTTCAACCTCACCAACACCCCGTCGTTCGGAGCTCCCAACACCACCTACGGCAGCCCAGCCTTCGGTTCCATCACCACGGCATTGGACCCGCGAGTCTTCGAACTAGTAGGAAAGGTCCACTTCTAATGGCAGTCACCAACCAACTCGCCCACATCCGCAAGTCCCGAGCCATCTCCGCCACCGACCTCGCCACCCGAGCAGGCATCAGCCGCCAGACCATCTACGCCATCGAAGCCGGAACCTACGTCCCCAACACAGAAGTCACACTCCGCCTGGCCCGCGAACTGGAAGTCTCCGTCGAAGAACTCTTCTCCCTACCCGACGAAACTCCCACCGCCCCCGACTCCATCCCCGCCGACGTCTTGAGCAACACCGCACCCGCCAAAGGCCAGCCCGTCCGCCTAGGCCGCGTCGGCAACCGCTGCGTCGGCGTTCCCGTGAGTGCGAGCCCCTACTACTTGCCTGAAGCCGACGCAGTAGTCACCACCCGCACCAGCGTGCGAGCCTTCTCCCCAGACGACCCATCGCGCAAACACCTTGTACTCGCAGGCTGCGACCCCGCCACCAACCTGCTAGCCCGCATGGTCGAACGCGCCACCGGAGTCGAGATCATTCCCGCCGCAGCATCCAGTAAGCTCGCGCTCACCTGGCTCAAGGAAGGCAAAGTCCACATCGCCGGATCGCATTTGGAAGACCCCGCCACCGGCGAATTCAACCTGCCCTATCTCAAGAGCGAGTTCCCTCGCGAAGACTTCACGGTAGTCACCTTCGCGCGCTGGGAAGAAGGACTAGTCGTAGCCAAAGGCAACCCCAAACACATCCACACCATCGCCGACCTGGCGCGCGTCACCTTCATCAATCGCGAACAAGGCTCCGGCAGCCGAGCCCTTTTAGATCAACTCCTGAAGAAATCCCTCATCCCCGCCAAGAACGTCAATGGCTACACCCGCGTGGCCCACGGACACCTGGCCGCTGCCTATGCGATCGTCTCCAACGAAGCCGATTGTTGCTTGGCGACGCGCTCCGCCGCCCGCACGTTTGATCTCGACTTCATCCCGCTCCACAGCGAACGCTACGACTTGGTCATGCGCAAGCGCACGCTGGAACTCCCCGCAGCCCAAGCGTTTCTCGACGTCCTGCAGCGCGCGACCCTTCGTCGCCAACTCGAAGTCTTGGCCGGTTACGACACCACCAACACCGGAGCCGTCGTCTCCTGATATCCTGCTTCACATGTCCACTTTCACGGTTCGCCAAGCCACTCCCGCCGATGCCGTAGTCGCCGGCAGGATCTGCTTCGAGGCCTTCCACAAGATCAATACCGATCACAACTTCCCGCCCGACATCCCCAACGCGGAAATGGCCACCGGCTTCTGCGAAGAACTCTTCCGCCACCCCAAGTTCTACAACGTAGTAGCCGAAGAAAACGGCCGCATCATCGGCAGCAATTGCCTGGATGAGCGCTCCATCATCTCCGGCATCGGGCCCATCACCATCGACCCCGCCGCCCAAAACAAAGGCGTCGGCAAAGCCTTAATGCAAGCCGTGTTGGACCGAGCCCGTGAACAAAACGCCCCCGGCGTGCGTCTAGTCCAAGCCGCCTTCCACAATCGATCCCTCTCGCTCTACACCAACCTGGGCTTCGCGGTCCGCGAGCCGCTCACCGTCGTGTCCGGAACCACAGTGGTCCGTCAAATCGAAGGCTGCAAAGTCCGCCCCGCCGAGCCAGCCGACCTGGAAGCCTGCAACACCCTCTGTCAGAAAATCCACGGCCACCACCGCAGCGGCGAACTTTCCGACGGCATCGCCCAGAAGACCGCCTTCGTAGTTGAGCACTACCACCGCATCACCGGCTACACATCGGTCATGGGTTTCTTCGGCCACACAGTAGGCGAGTCCAACGTAGACGTGATGGCCCTCATCGCCGCGACCCCCGAATTCCACGGCCCCGGCATCTTCATCCCTTCGCGCAACACCGAACTCTTCGCGTGGTGCCTGGCCCAAGGCCTCCGGGTAACCCAGCCCATGACCCTAATGAGCCTCGGCCTCTACAACGAACCGAAGGGCGCCTTCCTGCCGTCGGTGACGTTCTGAACTACACTGGAGCCGTGCGACTCTTCTGCATGGTCATCGCGTGTTGCTCAGTTGGGCTTGCGCAAGATTGCGGATTCCGGCGAAGGCGAACAGTCATTCCAGAGGGAACGCGAACGGCATTCCGGGCCGAAGGCGAACAGTTCACGGAGCGTAGCGACGCTGGCAGTTTGATTTTGCCGTAAGTGTTCGCGTTCGTCAAGGAAAACCTGTCCGGA
>CALQCC020000049.1 GCA_943328975.2 Bordetella parapertussis
CCCGTGCGTGACATCCGCGCCAGCGTCGGTGCGGGCTTCCTCTACCCACTGCTGGGCACTATGTCCACGCTGCCCGGACTCTCCACACGCCCCGGTTACTACGACATCGATCTCGATACCGAGACCGGTCGTATTATTGGTTTGTCGTAAAGAGCATTGCCGTAAGAACAGACAGAGCGCCAGTGCTCCATGATTCTAAAACTGAACCACCTTAACCCGAAGGCAACTGCCGCGACGCAAGCCGTGATTGAGGTGGTCTATGCGATGGTCGCCGATGGACAACTCGACAAGGGTCGATTCGCGCGGCTCCAGTTCGAACTCGACTGGATTCAATACAAGCAGAACTTCCGCGAGGTCGTTTCCGCCACCCAGGGTTATAGCAGCTACGGGGATCCGCCGCCCATCATGGATATCCATGTGGACACGCGGCAAGTGGTGCCGGATAGACTGCGTGCGGACTTGGCCAAGGCGTTGGGACCCGCCGAACGCGTCTTCATTGAAGATTTCAAATCGATGCGGAATAGCATCGTTTGGGAGTTTAATCGATTTTACTGGCGTCACCTACTCGCCTGGGAAACGGCCACAGGACAGGGTTACGATCAGGCACTGCCAGGCGGGAGTTCCGATGGCCACAATCCACTCGCCATCGCGGACGACGTAGAAGAGTTCCTCGACCTGCTCCTCGATCTTCAATCCAAGGACCAGTTGCCGCCTGAAGTGAACTTGCTGGAGATCGGCGTCGGTTCGGGCTCGCGTTGCGCGCAGTGGCTGGATCAATTTCAAGTAGCCGACCACAAGCGGGGCACCAATTTCTACCCGCTGATTCGCTTTCATATGGGCGACTACTCAAATGACACGCTCGATAAGGCTCGGCCTGCTGTCGCGCGCCACATCGATCAGTGCCGGTTCATTCCGATGGATGCAATGAATCCCATCAAGGCCCTGCCCCAACTGCGCCACAAAGTCTTGCAAGTCCATTTGACGAACGTGTACGACAACTTGCCCGATGAGGAAGTTGTCAGACGCGATGGGAAACTCTACTTCGTGCAAGTGCGAGCTTATGTCCCGACTGCCGAGGTTCAGCGGTTGTCGGTGAAATACCATTTCCCGGAAACCCAGTTTCAAGAGCGCGTGCTGCGAATGATCGCCATGGGCTTTGAGGACTTTGGCGGCACCGATTGCGGCGTGCCCTTTTGGCAAGAGTTATGGGCCGCGATGCGTTTGGAAGAACGCCTCGTGCGGCTGGAAGATCTCGCGGAGTACCCCTTTCCTGAAGGCCTCGACGCGGGCAAACTTGAGGACATTCTGCAGGGCGCGCCCACCGACTTCCGCTTCCACTTGAGTTCGGGCGCGCTTGAAAGCTTCATCCGCACGTTGCCGCTATTGCATCCGCGGGGCTACTTGCAGATCTTCGACATCTTCGTCACCGATCTTGCCCAGTACCGGACCGGCTTCTTCGGACCCGGCAAGCTGGATGGTTCGCTCCTTAACTGGGTCAATGGTGCTTTACTAAAAGAGGTGGCGCAACGTGAAGGTTACGATGTGCACTTCCGTCCTTTCCAGTACCGCAAAGACACGAAGACGTCGGTTCTGTATACGACTCGCCGAGAATAATCTATGAATCTCCCTATTCTTCCAACCGCAATCGTCGGCAGCTACTCCATGCCGCCATGGCTGGAGCGCCTGAAGGGCGACTACTTCGCGCGCCGCATCAGCGGTCGCGATCTGGACGACATCTACGACACAGCGGTCAAAGCCGCGATCAAGGATCAGGAAATCGCAGGCATCGACATCATTACCGACGGCGAAGTGCGCCGCGACAACATGGTCGACTACTTTGTCGAGCGCTTTCCCGGCATCCAGATCGACCGGTCATCGAAGAAGTTCTACTACGACTTCTACGACAGCTCGATCCGTAATAAGTTGCCGATGGCGTCGCTGGGCCTCGTGCAGGATTTTGCGTTCTTGCGGTCCTTCACCGAACGCGCGGTTAAATTTTGCATCACGGGTCCGCACTGTTTAACGAAGCGCATCAATAACCAGTTCTATCCATCGGATGAGGCTTTTGCCATGGATATTGCTCGTCTGATGAATCTGGAGTTGAAAGCACTAGTGAAGGCCGGCGCCAAATTCATTCAGATCGACGAACCGTATTACTCTGGCTTCCCTGAAGATCTTACGTGGGGCGTAAACGTCATCAACACGCTGGTGGAAGGCGTGGAAGCGCATATTTCGGTCCATATCTGTTATGGCAATCGCTACGGCAAACCATCCTGGGAAGGCAGCTACCGCTATCTGTTCCCTACGATTTTGAAGGCCAAGGTTCAGCAACTAACGTTGGAGTTCGCGCGCCGCGGTGGCGAGGATCTCGATTTGTTCAAGGAGTTCGATGCTCCGTTCGACTTGGGACTAGGCGTCATTGACGTCAAGACGGAAGACGTCGAATCGGCGGAGTTAGTGGCAACGCACATTCGCAAGGCGCTCGAAGTAATGCCGGCGGAACGCATCAGCATTCTGACCGACTGTGGCTGCTTCCACCTGCCGCGCGATGTCGCGTTCGCCAAGATGAAGGCAATGGTAGAGGGCGCTCGGATCGTCCGTAAGGAGTTGGGTCGTGAGTAACGTGAGCATTAAGGACGCGCTGGCATCGGGACGCTTCACCTACATGGTGGAGATCGTCGCAAGCGCCAAGACTACAGAAGAGAAATTGGCCGAGATCGGTGCCGGGTTGGCTGGCGTGGAGGGCATCATCGCGGGTAGCGTCACCAGTTTCGCGGGTGGCAGCGCGGGGCATGATCCGGTAACCATCGCCAAGATCATTCAGCCGCAGGGACTGACACCGAACGTCCACTTGACGTGCGTGAGCAATCCGCGGGAAGTGGCGATCGCCAAGCTCGAAGAGATGCACGCGGCTGGTATCCACGACGTGTTCTGCATCACCGGCGATCATCCGCAGGCGGGCAAGCTGAAAAAGGAAGACCTCGCTCCCTTATCGGGCTACGATCTTGATTCGGTGCAGATGATCGAACTGGTGGACGAGATGCGACGCGCGGGATACCCGTTCCACATCTCCGCCGCGGTTTCGCCGTTCAAGTACACCGAGCCTGATTGCGTCTATCAATATCTGAAGCTGGAAAAGAAGATCGCCGCGGGTGCGAATTTTGCGATCACGCAGCTCGGCTACGATTCGAAGAAGTTCCGTGAACTGAAGCGCTACTTGACCGAGCACGGCTTGGGCAAGTTTCCGGTCTTCGGCAATGTGTACCTCCTGAGCGCGCCTGCGGCGAAGAAGTTCGCCAAGGGAGAGCCGCCGGGTTGCTGGGCGTCGGAAACACTGCGCGATACTGTCGTGGCGGAGGCCGAAGGCTCCACCGATAAAGGCATGGCCGCACGTATGGAACGGGCCGCGAAGATGGTCGCCATCCTGCGCGGGCTCGGTTATGCGGGCGCGTACCTCGGTGGCGATCACGATGCCGCACGGTTGCGCTGGGTCATTGAGCGTTCGGAAGAGATCAAAGATCGTTGGGAAGAGTTCGCCGAAGAGATCGCTTACGGCCCCAAGGACGGGTTCTATTTATACGAGAGTAAGCCCGCCCCGCCAAAGCCACGCGGAGCCAAGGTCGCGATGTACGACGTACTGAACTCGCTCGGCTTGGCTCACAAGCCCGGTCTGCGGCGTAGCATCGGCACTGCGGTGATGAAGTTCTTCGACGCTTCACCTTCGCGCGCAGAGGCGTTGGAGCAGGCCGAGCTGTCATTCAAGAAGGATGCCTTCGGTTGTCAGGCCTGCGGCAACTGCGTCCTCGGCGAGATGGAATACGTCTGCCCGATGACGTGTCCGAAGAATCTCCGCAACGGCCCCTGTGGTGGACCGCTGAACGGCATGTGCGAAGTGACACCGGAGCAGCCCTGTATCTGGGTCGGCGTGTATGAACGCGCGAAGGCTCGGGGGAGTCTGGACGAATTGAAGACGTTCATCCCGGCGCGCAATCGCGACTTGGCAAACACCAGTTCTTACATCAACTTCTACTTGGGCCGCGATAACCGGCCTGAGAATGCGCAACCGCTGGTGCAGATCTCGGGACTATCAAATCGCAAGTGAGTTCTTTCGTCACCCGCGTCCGTCACACGCTCGACATGATCAAGTTCGAGCACTCGGTGTTCGCGCTGCCATTTGCGCTCACCGGGGCTCTACTGGCGTGGCGTGAATCGGCATTTCCTAGTGACGGATTACTATGGAAGCTGCTCTGGATCGTGGTCGCGATGGTAGCGGCTCGGTCAGTGGCCATGGCGTTCAACCGCGTGCTCGACGCCGAGATCGACGCGCGTAATCCTCGGACCAAGGGGCGTCACTTGCCTGCGGGGCTGTTATCCGCACGCTTCGCATGGGGCTTCATCGTCTTGTGGACCGCCGTGTTCCTGGGGGCTTCGGGGGCGCTGAATTCGTTGTGTTTGAAACTGGCTCCGCTGGCGCTAGGGATCGTGATGTTCTACAGCTTCTGCAAGCGCTTTACGCATCTGGCCCACTTGGTGTTGGGCTTCTCGCTGGGCATCGCCCCCGCGGCCGCTTGGATCGCGATGCGGGGTTCTCTCGACCTGCGTATCCTGTGGCTGACGGCGGCGGTCACGCTGTGGACCGCGGGATTCGACATCATCTACGCCTGCCAGGATTACGCCTTCGACGTCGCGAGCGAACTGCACAGTATCCCACAGAAGTTCGGCATCTCTGGAGCCCTGTGGATCGCGCGCGTGCTACACGTGGGAATGCTCGCGTGCCTAGTGATACTGATCCAGGCTTTCGGCCTCGGCGCGATCGCATGGGCGGGCATCGCGGCGGTGGCTGGGTTACTCGCGTGGGAGCATCGCTTGGTTCACGCGGACGACCTTTCGAGGATCGACGCAGCGTTCTTCACCATGAACGGTTACGTCAGCGTGATCTTCTTCGCCTTCTGGGCCACCGACATATTCGTCTAAGGGAAGTCCATCCGGGCATAGGGCCGTGCCGACGGCGTGATATTCTGAGGTTTCTGCCATGCTTCCACAGTTTGAAGATTCCCGCCTTGAACCAATCCGCGCGAAAGTAGCCGCTGGCGAACGGCTGACGGCGGAGGACGGACTGTTGCTCTACCGCACGCCCGATTTATTGGGCCTAGGGTGGATCGCCAACATGGTCCGGGAAAAGCTGCACGGCAACGTCACGTTCTTCAATATCAACCGGCATGTCAACCCGACCGACGTCTGCGTCGCCAACTGCAAGCTGTGCGCGTTCGGCAAGCGGACCCGGGATGGCAAGGCCTTCACGCTATCACTCGACGAAGTGTGGCACAAGGCTGGCGAGGGCTACACGGAAGCGGTCACGGAATTCCACATTGTCGGCGGCCTGCATCCCGAGCTGAATCTCGACTGGTATTGCGAGATGCTGCGCGGCTTGAAGCAGCGTTTCCCGAAGGTCCACCTCAAGGCGTTCACCATGGTGGAGATCGGCTACTTCTCCAAGCGCGCGAAACTGAGTCCGCGCGAGGTGCTGGAGCGCCTCAAAGAGGCCGGCATGGATTCGCAACCGGGCGGCGGGGCGGAGATTTTCAGCGAACGCGTGCGCCGCATCATCTGCGATCACAAACTGACGGGCGATGAATGGATTGAGACGGCGCGCACGTCGCACTCGCTCGGGCTGCACTCGAACTGCACCATGCTCTACGGTCACATCGAGACCGAAGAGGATCGCGTCGACCACTTGCTCAAACTGCGCGCATTGCAGGATGAGACGCACGGATTCCAGACGTTTATTCCTTTGTCCTTCCATCCGGACAACACGGAACTGGAGCACATCCGCAAAACGACCGGCTTCAATGACCTGCGCGAGATCGCGGTCTCGCGGTTGATGCTCGACAACATTCCGCACATCAAGAGCTACTGGGTCATGGTGACGCCGCAGATCGCGCAGATCGCGCAGCGCTTTGGCGCCGATGACTTGGATGGCACGTTGGTGGAAGAACGTATCTATCACGACGCGGGCGCCACAACCAGCCAGAACCTCCGCCGCAAGGACCTGGAGCGACTGATTACCGAAGCCGGTCGGGTGCCCCAGGAGCGCGACACGCTGTACCGGCCCGTCGTGCGCAGTGAGCACTCGGCTGTGGAATCCACGTTCACCGTCCTGGTTTAATTTCAGAGAAACTACGCGCCTGCGGGCACCATTCTTAGGTGAACCGTATTTTGATTTTGGGTGGGGGCTGCGGCGGACTCACCGTGGCCCAGGCCTTGCGCTTCGTGCCCGCGCACGTGACGCTGGTCGACCGTGAAAGCTCTTATCTCTTCCAAGCTAAACTCTACGCAGCAGCAGTGGGTTCGGCTGAACCTCGCAGCCTGCGGATCCCGCACAAATCGCTTCTCGCCGGACAGCCAAACGTGGAACTGATCACGGGCGAGGCCGTGTATCTGGATGTCCGCCAACGTCGGCTGGTCCTGACCGATCGAGCTCTACCCTATGACGTCCTGGTGGTGGCGACAGGTTCGCGCCTGTGCTATCCGCGTGAAGATTGGGAGGGCACTGCTCCCGGCCTGAAGTCGGCGGAAGACGCGAAGCGTATCCGGGAGAAATTGCAAGATCGGGATACCACCGTTGTGGTCGTCGGCGGAGGCGTCGCGGGCGTGGAACTGGCTGCGGCGACGGCTAAGGCGGATCGGACCCGCCGGGTGGTGCTGGTCGAGGAGGGTGCTCGGATACTGTCCGGGTTCCCGGAGCGGTTGTCCAAGGATGCCGAAGCGCAACTGGCGCGTTTAGGCGTAGAAATCCGCTACGGGCTGCACGTGATCGGGATGGATCGCGAGAGCGTTCGCTTTTCCGGCGCAAACGGGCGGGAAAAGATCTTGAGCCGGGCGGTGTTGTGGGCGGGCGGCGTCGAAGGCTCGGGATTCGGAGCCGTACTGAAACGTGAGACCGGCGTACAACTGGACGAGACGGGGCGCGTATGCGTCAATTCCGACCTTGCGGTGCCCGGTCATCCCGAAATCTTCGTGATTGGGGATCTGGCTCGGGTGATCCATGACGGGCGACCGTTGGACGGCCTAGCGACGGTGGCATCGCAGCAAGGACGCTACGTTGCCTCAAGCATCCGGGAACGCATGGCGGGCTACGATGCCGCTCCGTTCGAGTACGTGGACCAGGGCCGGTTCGCAATCGTGGGACGCGGAGGAGTGGGCGTGATGGGAGACACCCAACTGCGCGGGACCAGTGCGTGGCTTGCGTCGAAACTGGCTCAACGGTGGAGCGCCCCAGGAAGTACGTCACAGCGCTACTCGGCGGCAACCGGTTCCAGAACTTGAAACGCGCGCTTGCGACCGCTGGTAACCACCTCACCCAGGTATTTCAACTGGCCATTCAGCGTGAAATCGAGCGGGCGATCCAAGGTGTAATCAAATGCGAGCACGTCGCCTTCCTTCAGCGCCAATAGGGAGGACACAGAGAGAGTCGGCCCCGCCAGGACGGATTCAGCCTGTATGATCGCAGGCTGAAGGATACGGAAAACCCTCAGATGCTCATCCTCCGTGGCGCGTGTCTTGCGGACGCTCCATTGCTGATCGAACTTCTGCCGCAGCATCTTGACCGTGATCGAGGGAATCCCCAGGTTCATGATGCCAGCCATGTCTCCGATGCGGATCTCCATACTGATGGCGACCACCGCTTCGTTCGGAGCCAGAATCTGCAACAACTGCGGCTCGGTTTCGTGGCTCTCAATCGCAAATTCCATCGTGGCCACTGCTTGCCAAGCCGTGCGCAGGTCATTGAGGATGATGCGCAATAGACCATCCAGAATGCTCTGTTCGATCTCCGTAATCTCGCGATCCGGCTTCAGCGTTCCCTGTCCACTGCCGCCCAACAACATTTCCAGGACCGGAAAAACCAGCGAGGGATTGAGCTCCAGCAGCGCGTTCCCGTCGTAAGGCTTCATGCTCAACGAAACCATACTCGTCGGCGACGGGAGAATCTGCGCGAACTCCATGAACGCAAGCTGTTCCACGCTGATCAGGTTGACCGCGACGTAAGCCCGCAGATACGCGGACAGACTGGACGCCAGGCTGCGCGCGAAGTTTTCGTGCAGCAAGTGAATCGCGCGGAGCTGGTCCTTAGCAATGCGGTCGGGTCGACGAAAATCGTAGACCTGCGCCTTCGCCGCAGCGTCATCGTGCCCCCGACGCTGGTTCTTTCGAAATACGCTGTCTATCTCCTCTTGGGAGAGCATCCGTTCGCCGGCCATGTTCTTCTATCGGAAGAAGTCGGGAGGAAACGGGTCCAGAAAAACCCGAGTTGGGACCGCCACCTTACAATAGAAGCTTGCAGAGCTTTTTCGTCAAAACGTTCGGGTGCCGAGCCTCACAGGCCGATGGAGCAGCCCTGGAGACCGGCCTCACCAGTCGTGGTTTTCGGGCCGCACAGGAACTGGCGGAAGCGGACCTCGTCGTCCTGAACACCTGCACGGTCACAGCATCGGCGGACGACGAACTGCGGCTAGTTGTCCGGCAGATTCATCGCGCGCGGCCCGAGACTCGCATCCTGGTCACCGGCTGCTACGCGCAGAGGGCGCCCGAAGAGTTGGCCGCGCTCCCCGGTGTGGAATGGGTGGTCGGCAACTCGCACAAGACGCTGATCCCGGAACTGGTAGAAAGCCCCGCCCCCTATCACGGCGAGATCCACGTCGGCGAAATCGGGAGCGAGTTTCTGGCTGCACCGATCGAAGACGCCCTGGGGGATCGCGTTCGACCAAACCTGAAAGTGCAGGACGGCTGCTCGAACAAATGCAGCTTCTGCATCATTCCTTCCGTACGCGGGCGCAGCCGAAGCGCTCCTGGTGACGACGTCGTCGAGCAGGTGCAGGGGCTCGCGACAAAGTATAGAGAAGTCGTGCTGAGCGGAATCAACCTGGGTCGCTGGGGCCGCGACATCGCTGGCACGCGCTTGCGGTTGGTCGATCTGGTGCGCCGCCTTCTTGACGAGACCAGCATCGAACGCCTGCGACTAAGTTCGGTCGAGCCGATGGATTTTTCCGACGCGCTGCTGGAACTGATGGCAACATCCGGTCGCATCGCCCGACACGTTCACGCGCCGTTACAATCGGGCTCTGACACCGTATTGCGCCGGATGCATCGGAAGTACCGGCCGAAGCATTACGCAGACCGGATCATCAAAGCTCGGGCATTGATGCCAGAGTGCGCGGTGGGCGCAGATGTCATGACCGGTTTCCCCGGCGAGACCGACGCCGAGTTCGAGGATTCGCGCGCCTTCATCGAGAGCCTACCGTTCACCTACCTGCACGTCTTCACGTATTCGGCACGACCGGGCACTCCAGCAGCGGAGGCTCCGGATCAGGTGCCGATGGCCATTCGCAAGGAGCGCACGCAAATCCTGCGCGCGCTGGCGGACGCGAAAAGCCGCGAGTTCCGCGCAACCTTCGTGGGCCAACGGGTCTCCCTAGTGTCGCTCGAAAGCGGGCGAGTCGGACTCAGCGACAATTACCTCAAGGTGAAATTCGCACGCCAGCGCGAAGCAAACCGGATGGAAGACGTCTTGATCGGCGGACTGACAGCGGACGGATTGTTTGAGGCCGGCTCGTTGCAGGTGCTGCCGTCTTGACCGTCGTAATCCTGGGCTGCGGATTCACGGGTGAACGGGTGGCTCGACGGATGTTAGCGCGCGGGGCTCGGGTGATCGGCACGGCACGCGAGCCGGAAAGACTCACCGCGCTGGGAATCGAAGGCATTCGCGTCGAAGATGTTCCAAGCGTAATCGAACGCGGTTGCCTGGTGCTCCATTCGATTCCCCCAGAGGGCGCTCCCGACGTGATTCAGTTGCTTGGCGACGCTCCTGCGCGAGTCGTGTATCTATCAACCACCGGCGTCTACGGCGCGGCGCATATAGTGGACGAGACAACCGAGGTCGATTGGTCCAGCGATCGCGCTCGTGTGCGCCTGGAAGCCGAGCGGGCCATCACAGCGGGACCGTGGTCAACACTCGTGCTGCGTCCGGCCGCGATCTATGGACCGGGCCGAGGCGTGCAAGAATCGGTTCGTCGCGGCACCTATCCTCCAGGCGAAAACTTCATCAGCCGCATTCACGTAGACGACTTGGCTGCGCACGCCGAAGCCGCCCTGCTCTCCGATCTAACGGGAGCCTATCCCGTCGCCGACGAAGAGCCCTGCACCTCGCGCGAGATTGCGGAATTCTGCGCGAAGCTCCTCGGCGTGGAACTGCCCGTGAACCCAGTCCCCCGCCCGCGCATTTTCGGCGACCGCAAAGTGGACGGCTCGGCTATCCGGCGCCTGTTGGGCGTGACGCTGCAATATCCGAGCTATCGAACCGGCATCCCATCCACCATTCGAGCGGTATCCTAAAAGCGTGAAGTCTCTCGTTCTCTTTCTAGTTGCCTGCACGGCCATCGTGGCCCAGCCCAAGGCGGTCAAAAGTTCTCTGAATGCTCCGTTTCTCAAGCACCAGGTGGTTAAAGCCTATCCGCACGACCGTGCGGCGTTCACGCAGGGACTCTTCTTCATGGAGGGACAACTCTGGGAAGGCACCGGGCTGGAGGGCCGCTCCAACATCCGCCGCGTAGAGCTCGAGACAGGCAAGGTTCTCCAGACCCACCCCATCGGAGCACAGTATTTCGGCGAAGGCCTAGCTCCGTTCGGCAACCAATTGTTTGAACTGACCTGGAAAGACGGACTGATGTTCGTCTATGACAAGACAACGTTCGCTTTGCAAAAAGCGTTCCGCTACACCGGCGAAGGGTGGGGCCTGACCACCGACGGCAAGCAAATGATTATGTCCGACGGATCGGCCAACCTGCAATTTCTCGACCCGAAGAATATGAGCAAGGTCGCCACGGTGAAGGTGAAAGACGGCGACCGCGAGGTCTCGCAGCTCAACGAACTGGAATACATCAAGGGTGAGATTTGGGCCAACGTGTGGCAGACCAACCTTATTGCTCGCATCGATCCCAAGACCGGCCGCGTGAAGTCGTGGCTGAATCTGACCGGCCTCTTGTCCCCCCTGGAGTCCGCGGGAACCGACGTTCTGAACGGCATCGCGTACGACGCCAAGGGCGATAGAATCTTCGTGACCGGGAAGCTGTGGCCGAAGCTGTTTGAGATTAAAGTTTTGGGGACGAAGTAGTTAGGCCAGGATCAACCGTCGACCCTTGGGTTCAGGAATCGGGTCGCCGAATTCCTTGGCCGTTTCAATCCAGAGTTGGATAGCGTCCTGCGCATTCGCAAGCGCTTCTGTTTGCGTGGCACCGTGAGCCGCGCAGCCAGGAAGCTCAGGGACTTCTGCAATAAAGGCTTGGTCTTCGTCGGTCCAGTAGATGATGACTTCGTACTTGATCATTCGAACTCGCCTCCAAGTCTATTGCGCAAGATCATCGATCGCACCTGTTTCACTTGATATGGCTTGGCTTGACCGCCATCGCGCTGAAGATTGATCCGCTCCTCGATCCCCAGCTTACGGAACAAGTGATGACTTCCTTTGACGCGTCTCTCAAATCCTAGGTTATCCAAAAGCCAGCACAAATCGTCGAATCGAATCGCCGCATCCGAAGTCCCGTTGAGGACTAGCCGAAGTATTTTCGCGACACCCAATGCGACAATTGTACCCTTGCCGTCAGTCTAGCCGAGCGCCACTACATCTCCCGGCGATTTTCGAGCGACTTCAACATCGTCACCTCGTCCGCGAACTCCAGGTCGCTACCGACCGGGATACCCATCGCGATGCGCGTGACCTTCACCCCCAGTGGCCGGAGCAGGCGCGAAAGATACACTGCTGTCGCTTCGCCTTCCACCGTAGGATTCGTCGCCAGAATAATTTCCTTGGCCAGTCCTTGCCCGATACGCTCCACCAGTCCCTTGATGCGCAACTGTTCCGGACCAATGCCGCGCAGCGGAGAGATCGATCCATGCAGCACGTGGTAGATCCCCGAAAAGCTACGCGTTGTTTCGATCGGCAGGATGTTGTGCGGCTCCTCGACCACGCAAATGGTCGCGGGATCGCGGTGCGGATCGCGGCAATAGGAACACAGTTCGGCGTCTGAGATGTTGTTGCACTGCGCGCAGAAGCGCAGGTTATCCTTCACGTCGATCAGCGCGGCAGCTAAACCAGCGGCGTGATCGCGCGGCGAACGCAGGACGTGGAACGCCAAGCGCTGCGCGGACTTCTGCCCGATCCCGGGCAAGCGGCGGAACTCGTCGATCAGGCGTTGTAGCGGAGCCGCGAAGTCGTGCATGGTTTAGAGAAGACCCGGAGGCAAGCCCATACCGCCCAACATGCCGCCCATCTTGCTCTGGGTTTCGGATTCCACTTTTTTGACGGCTTCGTTACACGCAGCCATCACCAGATCCTGCAGCATCTCGACATCGCCCGCGACTTCCGGATCAATCTTCACGCCCGTCACGTTCTTCTGTCCGTCCATGCTCACGGTGACCATGCCACCGCCGGCGGACGCTTCCACGCGAATGCGCGCGACTTCTTCCGCCATCTTCTTCTGCATCTGCTGGGCCTGTTGCATCATGGCCTGCATGTTGGGCATCTTCATGGGTTAACTCTCCTTCAAATTGCGCACTGTGCGCACTTGGGCGTCGGGGAATAATTCTTGAAAGCGCTTTACTTCCGGATGCGCCAAGGCTCGCTCAGCGGTTTCGCCTTCGAGCGCTGACGAAGGTCGCGGCGCGGCGGTCGGAGCCGGAGCCGCGTTCACTTCGCCAATCTTCACGGTGACCCGCACTGGCCGCCCAGTCACGCGCTTCACCGTGGCGTCGAGCACAGGGTCCTTCAAGAACATCTGGAAGACCTTGGACGTTGTGAACACAACTTCGTTGGCGGATTCGACGACTTCGCAATGCTCCACGGCATCCGCCAAGTGGACTTGCTTCGCTTCCATCAGCGTGGCATGCAGGCGCGAACGCAGATCGCCACTGGTCGGCACCGATGAGGGCGGAGGTGGCGCGGGCGGTGCCGCCTGAGAAACCGGAGGCGTGGCTCTGGGCGGGGCGTAAGATGCAGGCGCAGAGTAAGACGGTGGCGCTGAACTCCTGGTGGGCGCAGGAGGAGGCGGCGGTGCCACGCGTGGTGGGGCAGCACCGGGTGTCGGGCCCGCGGACCCAGCCAGCGACGCCAGAGCCTCTTCAATCGGCACCAGCTTCGCGGCATGCACCAACCGCAACAATCCCATTTCCAGGTGCAGGCGCGGCTGCAAGGAACTCTGCAGGTCCCGGAACAGATCCAGCGAAAGCTTCAGCGCTCGCGTCAGATCTTCTTCCGTGAACTGTTGCGCCACTACCAGCAAGCGTTCCTGCTCCGGACCCGACGCAGCGATCAAACGCGTTGTCGCGGCGGAAATCCGTGAGACCAGTAAGTTCCGGAAGTAGCGAGCCAGCTCGCGCGCGAAATGCTGCAAGCTGCGCCCGTTGGCTTCCAACTCCCCGACGATGTCGAGCATGCGGCGTGAATCGCCCGCTACCAGCGCCTGCGCGACTTGTCCCATCGAATCCAGCGAGAACATGCCCAGCAGTTCGCGGACCTGCGGAGCTTCCAGCCGGTCGCCGCAGCAAGCAATCGCCTGATCCAGGGCCGACAGCGAATCGCGTACACTGCCTTCGCCGGCTTGCGCCAGCACGCTTAGAACCTCACCGTCGTAGGTGATGCCTTCTTCCTTGGCGATGTACTCCATACGCTCGACGAGAAGTCCGAAGTCGACCGAGCGGAAACTGAACTGCTGGCAGCGCGAAGCAATGGTCTGCGGGATCTTGTGCGATTCCGTGGTGCAGAGGATGAACACCACCCACTCGGGTGGCTCTTCCAGGGTCTTCAGCAGTGCGTTGAAGGCCTCGCTGGTAATCTGGTGCGCTTCGTCGACGATGAAAACTTTGTAGCGGTCGCGGGCCGGACGGAAGCGGACGTTCTCACGCAGCTCGCGCATTTCGTTGATGCCGCGATTCGAGGCCGCGTCGATTTCGATAACATCCATGGCCGAACCGGAGGCCACTTCCTTGCAACTGGCGCATTCGCCACAAGGCGTCGCCGTGGGACCCTTTTCGCAGTTCAGGCACAGCGCCATGATGCGCGCGACAGTGGTTTTACCTGTTCCGCGCTGGCCGCTGAAAATGTAGCCGCTCGCAATGCGCCGCTGCGTAATCGCATTCTCCAGCGTGGTGCGGACGTGTTCTTGCCCCACTAGCTCCGCGAAAGTTTGCGGCCGGTATTTACGGGCGATAACTTGGTACATAGGGGGGAAGATGTCAGACCCCGGGTGATCCGCGGCACACGAGCGGAACCGCTACCGTTGCTTCCTTCCGGACCTGGCGGGGTTCGCGGCGACTCGTTGCACGAAGCCCGGAGCCTGACAACTTTCTATGCTAGCAGCTTGTGCCACACCAGCGCGATTTGAGTTTGGGGAAAAGAGGGAAAGCCTACCGCGGGGGCCGTTTTCCCTGGGAGAGATCGAGGGGCATAGCTTGTTCTGCCGCGAGCAAGTATTGTTCGACAGCGGCGGAGACAAAATCCTGAAGTTTCGTGCCCGACCAAGCCGACGCGAGCTTCGCCCGATGGTGAAGATCTTCGGGAAGACGAACCGTTGTTCGCGCTCCGTTTACAATGTTCATTTTGTCAGCCATACCCTATAAATACCCACGAGGCTAGAATGTGATTCTTTTACGCAAATACACAATCTAAAGGACTTGCTCTACTGAATATCGCACGGAGTGTGCCAAGAACCTACTGGTATTTGAACTAGTCTTTTGATACCAGGAGCCATCGATTGGAGGACAGACCTAGTGCGCGGGAGCGGAACTGGGTTGGGATCCAACGGGCGGGGCTGGCCTTCTACCTCGGCCTTCCGGACGAGGACCCTTGCCGCCTTCGCGGCCTCCCTCTCGACCGCCCTCACGCCCTCCGCGGCGGCTCTGCAGCGAGCGCCATTGTTCAGCCGTAAGTACCGTGCGCAGGCGCAGGGTCATTTGAGAAATATCCTGGGTAAACACGCCGCGCGCCTTCACCAGTTGGTCGATGGCGACACGCCCGCGTTGCCAATCCACGGTGTCGGCATTCACGACATTTTCAAACTCGCGTTCCGCGCGTTCCGCTTCCTGACGTTCCTGCGTCAAGCGATCCCGGTATTCGCCCACAATGTGATTGATCCGGTCGCGCTGGGCCTCAGACAAAGTCAGTCCGTTGGCGACGGGATTCTCCCACCAAGCGATAGGAGGCTGCGCCTGAAGCACCGGCAACCCGACGGCCAGGACAATGAACTGCAGACAGCGCCGGATCATTCTGGCACCGGCCCTTCCGCAAAGAGTTCGCGAATGGGAGAGGCCGCGCGCGGTTCCATGATGCGCGTGGCGGAGTAGGCATCCTCAAACCAGCCCGCTTCCATCACCTGAGCGGCTTCCAACGCCGGGGGAGGAACTGGAACTGTGGGAACAGAACGAGTGAGCAGCAGCCCGGCTACAACCGCCAACCCCGCCATGGCAGGAACCCAGACCGCAGCACGGCCAGACACCGGCGCAGCCAAACGATTTTGAATCTGGCGGCGCTGCCGGTGGAAATATTGGGCTGGCAGCGGAACCGGGGCGGCAGCTTCGGTACGGCGTTGCTGGAGCCGAACCCAACGAAACTGGCACTCAGGACAAGCCTCCAGATGGGCGTCGCCGTGAGACGCAATTCCGTACAGCCGATCCACAAGTTGGTCGTCGGTGAGGTGGAGGCTCATACTTGCCCTCCGTAGAGATCGCGCAGTTCCACACGGAGTTTCGTTACGGCCCTGTGCATATGGGCCTTGACGGTCCCCGAATCCAGATCCAGGGCGGCCGCGATCTCCTCCATGGTCAAATTCTGGTAGTGGCGCAGCGTAAACACAGCTCGCTGACGATCCGATAGCTTGTCCAACGCAGCGGCCAAGCGCTGGCGGATCTGAACGGCAAAATAATGGTCTTCAGCTTCCGGGGCCAGAGAGGCGGTGCGCTGCAGTGCATCTTGGTCCTCGATACTGGAAGCTCGACGGCGCCAGAACTGCCAGCGGCGGCTCCGGAGACGATCCAGGCAGGTGTTTACGGCAATGCGGGTCAGCCACTTGGCGGGCTCAGTCGGATCCTCCGCCCCAGGCTTCAGCAGCGCCCGGTGCGCCTTGAGGAATGTGTCTTGGGTAGCGGAATCGGCTTCGTCACGATCCTGCAGCATATGCTGGCACAGGCCGTAAACGCGGCGTTGCTCGGAAATCATCCAGGCCGTGAAGTCGGCAGAAACGCTAAGTCCTTCGCGAACAACGACGCAAGGCTGACCCGCGAGCGATTCCCCCGCAAGGGCCTCTACAAGTGTCGGTTTGACCAAGGACGGTCCAGCCATTACGCCCATCATACCGCTTACAGACGGGTCAGGATGGCCGAGGGGTTACAGGAGGGACCTATTGGGCTCCAAACGCGGCGTGGACAGCGACCAGTGTACGTGTGTCCCGGCGCGGTGCTGGCACCGGCGCTGGCTGGACGATCGGCTCGAGCGTTTTTGAAACAGCAAAACGCGTTTCCGGGACCGGTGTGGGCTGCGGGGTTCTACGAGAGTCAATTGCAATGGGGACCGGACCAGCGGACACCACGGTCGCTTCGAAGTTCTCCGTCCGTTCAGAGAGGCTATTGGCCGGACCTTCCTCAATCACCATTTCGCGTTCCGACCAACTGGACATCGGGAGATTGCGGAAGAAGACCCGTTCCTGCATCACCATGCTGCGGCGCGCACCTGTAGCCGAATTAGAATCACGGACATAGCTGCGCTCTTCCACGCGGATATCGTGCATCAATTCGTCCAGAGCAGCACGCCGGGCGGCCTCTTCGGTCGCTTTGATACGTTCGTCCATCGTGACCTTGTGCGAATGGATGGTCGCGCGCGCCTCGGCCAGCGACTCGCGCTCTTTCGCCAAAGCGACTTCCATACGGGCCTGCATGATGTAGTACGCCAACATCGCGCTGCCCCCCGCGACGAATAGCGGAAGAAACAACCACAGAAACGCTTGCAAATGCATGGATCTGTTCCTCTCTCTAGGGACCTATCGGCTGGACATGAGAAGAAAGTTAGGGTGATAGGCGGAAGAACTGAGGTGGAGTAAGGGCTTCCCCTTAATTAAGGCGTTGATATAGTTGATATACTTGACGCAACTACTTCGTCATCTCAACCGCCACGGTGCGTTTATCCCCTGCGGTGAGGGTCAAGGTCCGTTCCCACGGCAGAAAGCCGCTTTTCGTAACCTTAATCGTTACTTTCCCTTCAAGTGTTGTGATTGTAGTTGGGGTATTCCCGATGAACTCCCCGTTAATCTCGATTTCCGCACCACTCGGCTCGGACGTAATGCTTAACTGAGGCTTTACAGCGCTTGATGTTGCTACAGGAGCCGACGTTGGTAGCTGGCTGATGGCCTTGTCCATGTCAGTCTTAGCAGTCTGCATCGATTGCTTCTCAACCTCGTCCAAAAGGGTCTTCTCGAAGTTGAACGTGGATTCGAGAGCGTACCAAGCTTTAGGCTTCAGGCCTACCTTGCCGAAGCCAGCGAAACTCATCTTGACCTCAGCGGTACATTCACCCACCTTCTCCTCTCGCAAGTAGAGTGAGGCGGCTTCAATTCTGAATGCTTCCCAAGTTGGTCCGAAGAAGGCCGTGTTGGCGTTCGTGAACGCCTTCAGCATGGACTTTGCGTCTGAGTAACCAGTAATCTGCCCACCATCATAGACGTAGGTTGCGGTGAAGCTATCTTTGTCCATCACGGTCGGCCTGAACTTCCGATCCGCAAAAACTCGGATTGCAGAAGGCCACACAAGAGGGCAGGGGTTTGACAGCATTCTTAGGTTCGGCGCATCGTCGAAGACCTCGGTCGCCTCGATAGTGTAACGGGAGACTTGGAGTGGTGCCTTGCCTTCTCCGACCTCAACATCCTGCTTGCCTTTGAAGTTCAGCGAACCACCTGATTGCCAGTTGTTGCCCCACATGTTGATGATGCACTCAGCACCACCAGGACGAATCTGTTGGTTTGACGCATCGAACGCTTTTATGCAGAAGTTAACTCTGAAGAGTTTGTGGGACGATGTGTTCCGAATAGTAGCGTTCCATTCGGTCTTGGCCTTATTCATCGTCCCGGACAGCGATACCGTTAGCTGTCCCGAGAATGCACTGTCCTTGTGCGTGATCTCAACTGGAAGCACCTTGGACGCCGAATCCGCAGCAAATAGCGGTGTCAAAAGGATGAATACCAACCAGCTTACTCGATCTTTCATAGCGGTAGCCTTTCTGGTTGCGTCAAGTATATCAATGCCTTAATTAGGGCGTCTGACACCCAATTAGTGCGCCTGGCTGCCGTCGAGCTTTTGGCCGCCGACCAGGGACATGAATCCACCGAAATCGAAGCGACCCAGCGCCGAGAACGCGGCTCCCATGCGCATGCCGAAGGACCCGCCCCCGTACTTGCCTGCGTATTCCGCAGCACCCAGCAACCGGTCGGCGGCGGCAATCGATTCACCTTCCAGCGGATCGGGCGCAGAGTGATAGGTGGCCTGGATGGCCGGGTAAAGCCGAGTCTTCTTGCCCGCCCGCCGGATCTGCATGGCCAGTTCCGCGTCCACCCAGTAATGCCCGTAGCGCTGGTCAAAGAAGTTCATCGCCACGATGAAGGACTTGCGAACCATCAGTGCGTCAAGCGTCGCGTATTCCACTACAGCGTTCGTCACGCTGAGATCCGGCGTTGCAGGAACTTGCGCAACGTTCGCGGGATCCGGCAAGCGATAGAGATGCGTAGCGCCATTCAGCATCGGGCAAGCGGCGACCGTATCGGTCTCGGCTTCAAGAACGTCCGCGAGCGCGGTAACCGTGTTCGGCTGCACCTCAACATCGGGCGACAAGAACAGCAACAACTCCGTCTTGGCCGTCCGGACAGCGATGTTCAGCGCGCGCGCGGCACCCATGTGGTGTGGCAAGCGGAGCATGTTGATCGCCGGAAATTCCACATCCAGCGAAGCGCTGCCGTCGGTGCTGGCGCAGTCAACCACGACAATTTCAAAGCTCTCGCGAGCTGTCGATTGTTCCAGCGCGGTCAACGCGCGCCGCAGCGCCGGCGCTTGATTGAAGACCATTAGGATCACAGAGGCCCGGAGGCCTTGCGGGACATCTTGAATAACTTGGTCAGACATGCAGGGGAAACCCCGATGATAGCGCGAACGCGAGAACCAGCGCGGTACTAGAATATGGAAATGCGGCACTTGTTGCTATGGACGGCATTCCTCGCGGCGGCTTGGGGACAGGAATTCGACATCTCCGGCACCGACGTCTGGGTCGACACGAAGATCGACGTTCGCGCGCAGGATGAGGTGACGCTGACCGGCACAGGGTCGTTGACGCTGGCGAACGGCCAGAAGGTAACGCCCACCGGGGCCAAGCGCGGGTTCCGCGACATGATCCGCACCTACCCGGTGAACGATGCTGGGCAAGCGACGCTCATCGGACGTCTGGGCGACGGCGCGGCGGCGCGGGCGTTCTTGATCGGCTCTGAGCTGAAGTGGAAAGCTCCCAAAGCAGGGCGGCTGTTTATTGGAATCAATAAAGCGGGCAACGACGCCCCCAAGGGCACCTTCCATTTGAAGGTCACTTTCACCAAGCGCGGGCCGGAGGTGAGCTCAAAGACCGACTACAAGTTGCCTGCCGTCACAACCGAAGTCATCGACAAGTATCCTCGGCGGATCCAGGACGCCCAAGGCAACTTGGGCGACAACACCAACTTCCTGGTCGTGGGGACCGAGAAACAGGTTCTGGCCGCGTTCCTCGCCGCAGGATGGGTGGAAGTGGACCGCTCGCAGAAAGATGCCGTAGCGGCGGGCATCGGAGCGATCCTGAGCAAAAAAGCCTACGTCTCGCTACCCATGAGCGAACTCACCTTGTTCGGCCGCGTGCAGGACCACGGGCTCGCGCAGGGTGATCCGATCCAAGTAATCGCCGAGCGCCACCATTTCCGCATCTGGAAATCGCCATTTCAGGTAGAGGGGCGCGACTTCTTCGTAGGCGCCGGAACCCACGATATCGGCTTTGATCGCGACCAACGCAATAACGGAGTCACCCACAAGATCGACCCCGAGGTCGACAAAGAGCGCGACTACATCGGCACCAGCCTGCAGGAATCTGGCCTGGTCGCCAAGCTCGATTACGTGGTGCCGTCCAAGCCGTCGAAGGAGGCGATCACCGCAACCGGTGCGACGTTCAAGTCCGATGGGCGCGTGTTGGTGGTCTACTTAATTCCAGAAGAAACACCGTTCTCCACACCCCCACCAAACACCACCCCCACGACGAACTCGTCAAGCATATTCGACGGCGTCGCAAAACAGCGCTAGAATGAAACCTAACCCCGATTTGAAGGGGACCAAGAAGTCACGATTCCGGATCTAACCGTGATCGACGCGGCGAAGGGGAGTGTTGATCGCTCCCCTTCTCCCATTTTCAGGCGGATTGAAAACATGTTCTCGCGACGCTTGGCTACATTCTTATTGGGCATCTGGCTAGGATGCTGCGCCCTGGTCGATATCATGGCCCTGGAGGGACACCGGGTCGCTACGCGAATCCTGGACAATCCAAGCCCGGAAGCCCTCTCGATGTTTAAGATGGGGGGCGATGCACCAGCCTCCGTATTGCTGCACCACCTGGCGGCTGAACAGACTCGAGCCAACCTGCAAAACTGGGAAGTGGCGCAGATGGTGCTCGCGCTGACGATCCTCGTGACACTCGTCCTGACCGAGCAAAGGAAGGTCCTGGCCATCGTCATGTGCGCGGTAATGGGAATCCTTGCCGTAGTCCAACATTTCGCCGTCACACCCGACTTGAATATCCTGGGCCGAAATGCCGACTTCCTACCGGAGGCGGCCGCGTTTAGCGTGCGCTCGCAAATGTGGACGCTGACAATGATGTACGGCGTTATGGAGACACTAAAGCTGGTGATAGGCGGAGTGCTCACCAGTTACTTCTTCGCGATGGAATCGACAGTAAAGCGCGGCCGGTCTCGCCGGACCCGGTCCAGCGATGAAGCCCTCGCACCGGTGAAGTAGGCGCTACGGTCGCGGCCCTATATCGGGGTTGCCGGACACCTGGACACAGAACCGCCATGCGTAACAGGGTGCGGAAAAAAGGGGCAGCTTCAGTGCTTTTTGGTTTCGGATATGAGTTTGAGGCGGGACTGCGTGGTTTCATGATGGCCGCCAGCGGGCATTTCGCCCTGGCTAGCATCCCATCGGTGTGC
>CALQCC020000050.1 GCA_943328975.2 Bordetella parapertussis
GGCGGCGTTATCGGGATCGGGCGTCTCTATGTAGATGAAGTCCCTGGCATAGACCCGCACGTGGAAAACCCGAGCCCCAGCATGTGGTTCAACCCGGCGGCTTTTGACAATCCGGCAAATTTCACTCCTGGCAATGCCAGTCGCGTGCATCCAACGCTCACCGGTCCCGGCTCCTATAATCACGACGCGACGTTGAACAAACGTATGGGCCTTGGTGCGGATCGCACGATGGAGTTTACGGCTACGTTGCTGAATGCAACCAACCATGCGAACTGGAACGCTCCGGATACCCGTATCGGCACCACCGCCGCACCGAACTTCAACGCAGGCAAGATCATCGGTTCCACCGGTGGTCGTATCGTACAATTAGGGTTAAGGATTAACTTCTAGTATGCAGTTTAAGAAGGCTCTGCTTCCGTTTTTACTTCCCCTCGCGACGTTCGCGGCGGATGCCATCCAGGTACCCGTGTGGGCTCCGGAGGGCGGCACGCTACCCGCCACATCGCTCACCGCGATGATCGGTGGAGAACCCACGGAAGTCCTCAGTGTACAGGCACCCGCCGACGATTTGATGCTGCTGGTGGTGCTGGATCTCACCGACGACTTGGCCCTGGTGGAACAGGCCCGTACGGCGCTGTTAACACGAATCGAAAATCTACCGGCGAACCACCTTGTAGGAGTTTTATCGGCCCAGAATGGGCTACGGGTTCTGGCGGAACCCACTGCCGACCATGCCAAGATCGCTGCGGCGATTCGCGCCCAACAGGTTGGCGGTCGTGCAGGACTGCTGGAAACGATTGAAGAGGCGGCACAAATCGGCACCTCCATCATGAACAAGTCGGGGGTCCGGCTGGCGATTCTTTACATCACCGATAGCGACATCAATAACTACCGCGAGGCTTTCGATAACCCCACCGTGAACCGCAGCGACCAAGGCGACGTCAGCCGGCGAATGGATTCACTGGTCCGTGAACGGATGTCGCGTGTAGCAGCGTCGTTGAGCAAGGCCCAAGCTCCGGTGTTCATTACGCACCTGAGCTACCGCAGCGACCAACTCAACGTCGCCTATCAAACGGGTCTCATTTCGCTGACCGCGGCAACTGGTGGCAACGCCCTGATCGCGCGGTCCAACGCGGAAGTTCCGTCATACGTCAACAGCACGCTCGACCACATCTTGGGACATTACAGCGTAAAGCTGGCGTTGCACAATCCTGGGTTGAAGAAGGCCGACGTGGCACTCGAAAGCCAAACAGGCGCGCTGGATTACCGGTCCAGCTATCTACTGGGAAACTAGTAGAACAAGTACTTCCGCCACTGATCGTCACTCTTACCGAGCATCCGCATCAAGTGCCGGCTCGTGTGCAGGCTGAACGGCTTGGGCACACGGGCCAGTGTAAATCCTGCCTCCTCCGGCGTCCGGCTACCTTTGCGGTTGTTGCAGGGATGGCAGCAGGCAACCAGATTTTCCCAACTGGATTCTCCACGGCGCGAGCGCGGCAAGACATGATCCAGCGTCAACTCGCCCGAGTTCATGGTCTTCAAACAATACTGGCAAGTGTAGCGATCCCGCATGAGGATGTTCTTGCGCGACAAGGCTCGGGTCTGATGCGGCATGCGCCGGTATTCCAGTAAGCGAATGACGCTGGGCACTTCGATTTCACGGCGTGCGGACCGCAGGTGGCCGGCGGAATGCTCCTCAGTGGAAGCGACGCCTTTTAACACCAGCACCAACGCGCGGCGCGCGGCGCAGACATTGATCGGTTCGTAGCTTGCGTTCAGCACTAGAACAGGCCGGTGCAACCGTTCCCTTTCGGGATGCGGATAACGTTCTTTTTGTAAAGCGATCATGCGTGAGCTCCCACTGTCGTATTGGAATCGATCGCGGTCCGACGGTCGGTCCGCGCCAGTGTAAGCAGGGTCACGCGAGCCGCACCGGCTCGTTTCAACGCACGCGCGCACGCACTGGCCGTGGCGCCGGTTGTCATCACGTCGTCGACCAGCAGGACGTGTTTCCCGTCCAGCCGGCCGCGTATCTCAAAAGCTCCTTCAACATTGGCCCGCCGCTTGGCGTTCGTTAAACCAGCTTGGGCCGTGGTATTTTTCTTGCGCCGTGCGACCATTCGCACGGGAGCATGCCAGCGCCGGGCGATTTCCCGCGCCAGCAACTCGGCTTGATTGAATCCGCGCTGCCAGCGTTTCCACCAGTGCAGCGGCATAGGCACAACGACGTCGACGGCTAGCTCGCGTGGCAACGCCAACGCCAACATCGCGCCGAAGTTTGACGCGAGCGGCTCCATCTTGCCGTACTTGTAGAGATGGACCAGGCTCCGTAGCGTGCCTTCGTACGAGCCGTAGGTGTAGACCGCGTCGAAGCCCTTCGTACCCAGGCGGCAGAGAGTGCACTGCCCCGCCTCATCGAGAGGAGCGCGATTTACGAACGGAGTTTTACAGGAGACGCAGAAGAATTCAGCCGCGAATGGCTTCGGATCCGAGAGGCAGCGCGAGCAAATCGGTACGCGCGAAAATTCGCACAGAGCTTCGCCACACACGTGACAATCGTCAGGGAATATCAGGTTCAGAAGGCGACGACTCGCCTTTGACATGGCGTGAGTGAGACCCGCGCCATCTGTCCACCGGAAACGACTCTCTTGCGAGAGCAGGTTACTCGAGAAGACCCACCTCCAGCTTACGCCTACAGTGTATCAGAGGCATCGGTCCACTTCGTGACGAGTGCGCTACAGTCTGGGATATGGGAGATCTGCTCGGCGCAATCCGGGAACATTACGTTGCTCAATTCGCGGCCACGGTCAAAGAGTCTTCCGCCCACATCGAACCGGCGTTCCGAAACGCGGATGGTTCTCTATCGTTGCAAGGCGCGCTGGGACTTCCATGCCGCGCCGATTTCATTCCAACGCTGGGGCCGCTAGCCGGCGAGCCGCAAGTCGTGGACTCAGAGTCCAGACTCACGTTTGAGCCAATTGCATCCATGTATCTATCTTGTGCCCTCGACTTCGATCCGTTCACGTGGGACTGGGTCACCATGTCTGTGAACGGAGTTGAAATAGCGGTAGTCTCCACCGTGATCAGGGAATGGTTCTATCGATGGTTTGATCCTGATGACGTAAATGAAGCCGATGCGAGTGGCCTGTCCGGCGTGGTCCACTTCGCTTCAGACCCCGTCAGCACGGCAGGCGGTGTGGAGGTTACGCTGGACTTAGGTTCCGCACCCGCAGCCGCGCTAGAAGAACTTCTCAAGACGATGGCCACTCGTGGTGCCAGCCAAGTACGCTTGGTCTAGTCTTAATTTGACCCGATTGCCGATCGCGTACTCATCGCGTGCATGGCCCAGCGCGCCTCACTCGGGTTCTCCACAATGAGAAAAGAATCGTACATAGATATGGCACCCACAGCAGCGTGAGCGGAAGCGCAGCAATGACCACAGCTAGCCTGCCGGCACCAAGAAAATACACGAGGACAGCGAGTATTGAAGAAACGGCAGAAGCAGCAACGACGAAGAAGAATGTTTGTCGAAGGCGTCGTTGCCTTTCCCACTTGCTCAGGTGGTCCCACTCTGCGGCACCGGTAGGCCAGCTCTGACCACAATGGCAGATATAGCGTGCTGGGCCCATCGGTTGCCAGGAATGGCTTCTCCTTGGACGGAGCTTCCTTGTAATGTCCCGATCGCATAGATCACAGAAATCCGTATCCGCGCGAGCAGGGAACTCGCTCGCCGGAAGTCGCACCGGCCAGAACTGATTTAGCCTTAGCGTCGTGAAACCCATCGTAGATCTCCACTATACAAACTGCGATGTCAGCCCGCGGGAGAGCGTGCTCACATCGACAGATAAAACAAGCTCAACCGCGGGAGCTTCGCGGTCTCTAACAAACGCCGATCCAGGAACTGCCGTTCGAGCATCGCGAGTTGCTCCGTGCTCATCTTGCCTCGATACGGTTTCAGTTGCTTCTCGAGTACCTGCCGCGCTTCGACGAGTTGCTCGTCGCTGGCAGCGGCACGGATGCGGGCGATCAACTTCTCTTCGATGGACGTGAGCCACTGTTCCATCTCTTCGAGGTTGCCGCGCGTGGCTTCGCAATCGAGCGCGGCGATGGAATCGGCCAAGTCGGCGTGGCCCGCCTCGCGCAGCGCGGTTGCGTTGCGTTGCAGGTAGGCGGAGATATCGGCCTCGGGAAAAGGCGCGGGAGTTTCGCGTTTCGCGGGCCTGCCCTCGGCCATCGCCTGCGCTTCCGCCGTGATCGCTTGCGTGCAGTAGGCCAGCGAGTTTACTTGATGGGTACGTCCACGGGCCGGCCGGGCGCGCCATTTTTCAAACGCGATGTCGATGCCGCGCAGTACCGCTTCTAGTGGAATGCCGTTGTTTTTCCACGACTCAATCAGCGCCCAGTCGACGGGCGAAAGCAGGAACAAGCCAGTGCCGCGGGCGCGCTGGAAATGCTCCTCGATTTCGGTGAAGTAGTTGAAGTAGTTCTCGGTCACTGATTCTGTCCGCGCTCCCAAATGAGCCGGAGGCCGTCGAGCGTCAAATCTTCGTCGTAGATTTTCACGTAGCGCGAGGCGCGAGTGATCGCTTCGCCTTGGCCGCCGGTGGCGACGATTTTCGTTTCGGGGCCCAGCTCGGCGATGACGCGTTCTGTAATGCCGTCGATCATGCCGATGAAGCCGTAGTAGAGGCCGCTCGTAATGCTGCCCACCGTGTTGGAGCCGATCAATTTCTCGGGCTCGCGGAAATCGACCATCGGCAGGCGTGCGGTCTTCGCGAACAGGCCGGAGATCGACATGCCGATGCCGGGGCAAATGACGCCGCCGAGGAAGTCGCCGGTGGGGCCAACGATGTCGAAGTTGATGGTAGTGCCCAGATCGACCACGATGCAAGGGGCGCCGTATTTGACTCGGGCTGCGACGGAGTTGACTAAGCGGTCCGCGCCGACATCGCGGGGATTGTCGTAGCGCACGGCGATGCCTAGATCGGTCGACGCGTTCACGAACATCGGCTGGCGATCGAAGTAGCGCTTCGACATGGCTTCCAGCGGTTGATCGACAGCGGGGACGACGCTCGAAATAATGACGCCGTGGACGCCGGTGAGATCGAGGCCGGCAAGGGTGAAGAGATTGCGCAGCAGAATGCCCCACTCGTCCGCAGTCTGCTCGCGAATGGTGCGCAGGCGCCAGCGGCCGACGAGTGTGGTGCCACTGAAGGCTCCGATGGTGATATTGGTGTTGCCGACGTCTAGGGCTAGAAGCATCAGATAGGCCGGACTCCGCCGGCAAGAATCATGGTCTCTGTTCCATTATCTTCGCGCAATCGGAGAAATCCCGATGGATCGAGGCCGCAGGTGACGCCTTCCCGGTCCCCGGCGCGGACGCGGCGCCCCACGGCGTAGCTGGAGCTCTCCGTGAATGCTCGCAGAATAGCGTCGTGAGGGAGCGATGTGAATTCGTCCACAGCTTCGATCAGGGCTACTAGGAGGTCTTCCCGGCTAACGGCTGCACCGGAGAGGGTGAGCGAGGTCGCGGGCGTTTCGAGGCCGTCTGGAAATTCCCGCTGGGTCACATTGATGCCGATGCCCGCGATGACGGCTCCGCCATCTACTTGCGCGAGAACGCCCGCGCATTTCTTTCCGTCGAGCATCACGTCGTTGGGCCAACGCAGGTCTGCGTCCAGGCCCGTGATTTTCGTAATCGCCTCGCGCGTGGCGAGGCCAAGAGCGAGCATCATCACCGGTACAGGCCGAGTCCCTAACACGATGGACACGTATAATCCTTCGCTGGCTTTGGAATGCCACGTACGGCCGTGACGACCCATGCCGCCTGTTTGTTCGTCGGCGACGATGACGCGCCCCGGCTCCATTGCCGCGCGAGCTTCAAGCATGGTGGATTGTGTTGTCGCGAACCAATCCACTCTTCGATTTGGCAGCCGAGCGCGCACTGCCTCAACGTCAAACATCAGGCTTCCGTCAGCGCCGCGCGCAGTTTGGCGACCTGCGCTTCGTACTCAGCCTGCTTCACACGCATTCCGTCCGTGATCTTCGCCGGCGCCTTGGCCAGGAAACCTTCGTTCGATAGCTGCCGCTGTGAGTTGGCGATGACCTTCTCGATCTCGGCGATTTCCCGCTCGATCTTCGCGCGATCGACTTTCAACGCCAGCTTCAGGAAGAACTCGGACGTGACGCCCGGGTAGGTCTCATTGCGCAGTTCGAGCTTTACCTTCGCCAGACGAGAGATCGCATCGGCGTTAGTCTGGGCAACCTGGAACGCTCCGCCGGTGGCGTAGAGAATGCCGTCGACATACTGCTTCTGGTCCACGTTGTTCTCCGCGCGGGTGCTGCGCGCTGCGTTGACGATTTCCTGCAAGGCGGCCATTTCGGCCTCCGCTGCCAGATCCACCGCCGCGGGATTGAACAACGGATAGGACTCCAGCGCGATGGTCTTGCCACCGAGCTCGAGCCGCTGCCACAACTCCTCTGTGATGAACGGCATCAACGGATGCAGTAGACGCAGAGCCTGTTCGTAGACAACGTAGGCGTAGCTCCAATCCTCGTCGAGCTTTTTGAGCTCCAGATACCAGTCGCAGAAATCGCCCCACCAGAAGTGATACAGAGCGTCGGCGGTTTGATCGTAGCGATGCTGCCCGAAGTTGCGATTCGCGGCTTCGGCAGTGGCGTTCAAGCGATGGGCGATCCAGCGGTCGGCCAGCGATACAGGTTTGCCTGCACCCTCGCGCGGCTTGCTGAATAGCAAGCGAGACGCGTTCCAAATCTTATTGGCGAACGCTTTCTCCGCGTCGATGCGTTCTTCGCTCAACGCGATATCGCCGCCCGGAGCCGCGCTCACCAGCAACGCGAAGCGCACGGCGTCGGTGCCGTACTTCTCGTTCATGATGATCGGGTCCACCGTGTTGCCCTTGGTTTTCGACATCTTCTGGCGTTCGGCGTCGCGCACCAGACCGTGAATATGGATCTGGCGGAACGGCACGTCGCCCATGATCTCGATACCGAACATGATCATGCGCGCGGCCCAGAAAAAGATGATGTCGAAGCCGGTGACCAGCAACGACGTCGGATAGAACGTCTTGAGGTCCGCAGTTTCGTCCGGCCATCCGAGCGTCGAAAACGGCCACAGGCCGCTCGAAAACCACGTGTCGAGAACGTCGCGGTCTTGTGTCAGTTCCGTCGAGCCGCACTTGCTGCACTCTGTGGGATCTTCGCGCGCGACGGTGACTTCCTTGCACTTGGCGCAATGCCACGCGGGAATGCGATGGCCCCACCACAACTGGCGCGAGATGCACCAATCGCGGATGTTCTCCATCCAGTTGAAGTACGTCTTGTCCCAGTTCTCGGGAACAAAGGTGATGCGCCCATCGCGGACCGCGGCAATCGCGGGCTCGGCGAGCGGCTTCATCTTCATCCACCACTGCTTGGAAACCAAAGGCTCCACCACAGTGCGGCAGCGATGGCATTTGCCGACCGCTAGTTTGTGGTCCTCGATCTTTTCGAGCAAGCCGAGTCTCTCTAGTTCCGCAACGACGGCCTTGCGAGCCTCGAAGCGATCCAGGCCCGCGAACTGCCCAGCGGCGTCGGTCATGAGGCCGTCCTCGCCGATGACTTGGATGCTCTCCAGGTTGTGCCGCTTGCCGGCTTCAAAGTCATTCGGATCGTGTGCAGGCGTGATCTTCACCGCGCCGGTGCCGAAGCCGAGCTCCGCCATCGTGTCGAGGATCACCGGAATCTCGCGATGCGTAAACGGCAGCACGATCTTCAAATCGCGCAACGCCTCCGCACGCGGATCTTCCGGGTTGATCGCAACCGCGGTATCGCCCAGCATCGTTTCCGGGCGAGTCGTGGCCACCACCAGCTTCGGACCGGGTCCATTCAGCGGATACACGATATGCCACAAGCTGCCGTTGGTCTCTTCGTGCTCGACCTCTAGATCACTCAGCACCGTGTGGCAACGTGGGCACCAGTTGACCATGTAGTCGCCGCGATAGATGAGGCCCTTTTCATGCAACCGCACGAAGACTTCGCGGACCGCGCGGGACAAACCCGGGTCCATCGTGAAGCGCTCGCGTGACCAATCGCAGCTCACGCCGGCGCGCTTCATCTGTTCGACGATGCGCCCTCCATGTTGTTCTTTCCACTTCCAGACGCGTTCGAGGAACTCTTCGCGCGGCAGGTCGCGTTTGGATTTCCCTTCTTGCGCCTGCAACTGGCGGTCGACCATTAGCTCGGTAGCGATGCCGGCGTGATCGGTGCCGGGAATCCACACCGTCCGTTCGCCCAGCATGCGATGCCAGCGGATCAGCGCGTCAATGATCGCGTGTTCGAACATATGGCCCATGTGCAGCGAGCCAGTGACGTTCGGCGGCGGGATCGCCAACGAAAAATACTTCGTGCCGGGTTCCGGTTCAACGCGGAACATCTGTTCGTCGACCCAGCGGGCCGCCCAATGCGGTTCAAACCGCTGGGGTTCATAGACCTTCTCGATTTCCATGGGAACTTTGATTCTAGCAAGCACAGGTACAATAGCTCTTATGACCTACTACGGAGCTAAAGAGATTGCGGCAAGTTTCCGCACCGTTCGTAACAACACGTTGAGAATTGCAGAAGAGATTCCGGAAGACCAGTACGGCTTCCGCGCCGCCGAAGGCGTCCGCACTATCGGACAGACGCTGATCCATATCTCGAACCTTTCCACCTTCCCACTGGCCGTTCATCGCGACAGCGTTCTTTCGACGCTGGAAGGATTCAACTTCGGGGCGCTGATGGGACCGATGGCCGCCATTGAGCACGAACCGATGACCAAGGCACAGATCATTGCACGCTTGACCGCCACGGGCGACGAATTCGAAAACTGGGTGAAGGGTCTTTCCGAAGACTTCCTGGGTCAAGTCGTGACCATGCCGACCGGTGGCAACCCGCCGGCGCGCACGCGTTTCGACATGTTGATTGCGGTGAAGGAGCATGAAATGCACCATCGCGGCCAGCTCATGCTGATGCAGCGTTTGATCGGCCACACCACGCATCTGACGCGCGAATATCAGGCTCGCATGGCCGCAATGCAGGCCGCCGCGAAGAGCTAAGTAGTCGTTAAACCGAACGAGAGGCGAACGCCGCTGCAGTTGACTCCACCATGGAGATCAACTCAGCGGCGTTTACCGGTTTAGTGATGAAATCGTCCATGCCGGCGTTGAGGCAACGTTCGCGGTCGCCCTTCATGGTGTGGGCCGTCAGGGCGATGATGGGCGTGTGCATTCCCAGACGGGCTTCGCGTTCGCGAATCAATGCCGTGGCCTGCAGGCCGTCCATATCGGGCATTTGAACGTCCATCAGGACTACGTCGAAGTGACCTTGGTGCAACATCGTCAGCGCCTCGCGACCCGTGGCCGTTACCTCCACTTTGTGTCCCCGCTTTTCCAGCAGGCGTGTGGCCAGGCGTTGGTTGATGACGTTGTCTTCGGCCAGCAGAATCCGCAGGATAGTCGCGGGAGTGGCGGAAGGAGGTGCGGGCGCCGCAGCCGGGGAAATTGCCCGCGCCATGTTGGCCAGATCCTCGCTCGCGTTGGACGTAACACCGAAACGGGCAATGAATTGGAACGCGCTGCCTTTCCCGAGTTCGCTTTCCACCCAGATCTTTCCACTCATCAGTTCGACTAGGCGAGAGCAAATGGTCAGGCCCAAACCCGTGCCGCCGTACTTGCGCGTCGTGGAACCATCGGCTTGGCGGAAGGATTCGAAGATTACCTTGCACTTATCCGCAGGAATGCCGATGCCGGTGTCGCGCACTTCAAAATGCAGAGCCATCCAGCCGCTGGCTTCGGCTTCCCGCCGAACCGCAACGGTAATGGTGCCAGTCTCGGTGAACTTCACCGCGTTACCAACTAGGTTGAGCAGCACCTGACGCAGGCGATCCGGGTCACCGATAAGTTGGTCCGGGACATCATCGGCCACGTCGCACTTATACTCCAGCTGTTTCGACCGTAACGGAAGCGTGAAGATCTTCGCGGTCTCTTCCAGGCAATCCCGCAAGGAAAATTGGATCGGGTTCAGATCCAAGCGCCCGGCTTCAATCTTGGAGAAGTCCAGAATATCGTTGATGATGGTCAGCAGCGAATCCGCGGAATAGCGCGCGGCTTCCAGATACTCGCGCTGTTCGGGGTCCAGTTGGGTCGCCAGAACCACGTCGGTCATGCCCAGCACGCCATTCATTGGCGTCCGGATTTCATGACTCATGTTGGCCAGGAACTCACTCTTAAGCTTGCTGGCCTGCTGGGCTTCCACCAACAGGCGTTCGATTTCGACTTTCTGCTCATGGACGACGACCGTCTCGTGTTCGGCGCGTGCCTTTTCGATGGAAAGTTCGTGGGTCCGGGTGGCGACGGCTTGCTCCAGCCGGTGCCGTTCGGCTTCCAGGCGGTAAGTACGGCGCTGCCACATGTAACGGCCAATGATTAACATCACCATGACGCCGGCCAAGCGGAACCACCAAGAAAGAAACCACGGGGTCGAGACGCGGAAATCGATCTTCGCCGCTTTCACGCTCCAGCGACCTTGGGCGTCCCGCGCCATCACTTCCAAGGTGTGATCTCCGGGTCCTAGTAGAGAGGTGAAGTCCGTATCCGTGGTTTCTTGCGTTACGCCGCCAATGCTGTAGTGATAGGTCACAGCGGATTCATGCGCGAACGTCAACGCCGCGAAGTGGACCGACAAGGTTCGTTGATCGTAGGGAATTTCAACCGTGGAATCTCCGTTCCACTCCTGCCCACCGAAACGCACCGAAGTGAAGACCACCGTGGGCGGGACTTCGGCCAGCGGAATGACGCGTGGCCGGTAGCGAGAAAGGCCCCGGCTGGTGCCGATCCAAATACCATCTTCGTTGGCGAGGAAGGCCTGGCTATTACAGTCGTCCCAGATCAAGCCGTCGCTGCGGCCCAGATGGCGCCAGCGGGTCTGGTCAAAGACGTCGGTTCCGCGGTCGGTTCCGGCCCACAAGCGACCCTGTGTGTCGTAGCCCAGGAAGAAAGATTTGTCGGACCGCAGGCCGGAGGTGCTGTCTGTGGTGACGTGTTCCACCCGGGGCTTGCCGCCGCTCAGAGTGAGGTGGGTCAGTCCGAACGCCTCGCGATATCCGATCCAGACAGATCGTCCATCGGGCGCGGGAGCCACCTGCGCGACGCTATTGGCGCGCAAACCATCCGCTGTCGTGAATCGGCGCGAGCCATCGCTGGAAAATCGCACCAGCCCGTTGTCACCGCAGATCCATACTTGGCCGGACGAATCTTCCACCGCGAAGACGAAGCCCTCGTCTGCGTTCGTTCCCGCCGGTTTCAGTTTCTCGAAGGTGACATCACCGCCGGGTCCGGGTGTGCCCCGGAACAAGCCGCGTTTCGTCGATACCCAGACGCGCTGTAGCCGATCCACCATGATGTGGAGCGCCCCCACTCCGCCGCCTGGAGCCAAGGCATACGGTCGTGATTGGCCGGTGTGGGGATTCAAACGGACGACGCCAGCCTCATCGGCCGCAATCCACAGCGACCCGTCGGCCGCAGGCGCCACAGACCGCGCCCATTCCACTCCTGGTACGCGCTGCTCTTTCCAAACAATCTTTTCTGCCTTGGTATCGGCATAGTTCAGACCAAAACGGGTGCCGACCCACAGCTTTCCATCTCGATCTTTCGCCATGGACCAAACAGCAGAGCGGCTCAGCCCCTCTTTTTGGGTCCAACTCTGCCACTCGCCATAACCCAGCCAGCGAGCCAAGCCCGAGCCCATGAGGCCTAGCCAGATGGATCCTTCATGGTCTTGAATCACCGTGGCGATGTCGCTGTTATTGAGTCCGTCTTCGACGTTGATCAACTCCCATCCATTCGGGGTCTGCAATGCCAGCCCGTTGTCTGTGGGGACCAGGAGACGCTCTTCAGGGTCGAGCGAAAGCGTCGGAATGGCATTCGTGGTTTCGGGCAAGCCGGGCAACTTCTCGAACATTGCCGCGCCGGGTTTCCGGCGGTACAGCTCACGTTCCCCGCGGACCCACAAATCGCCGTCCACATTCCCCAGGATCGCGAACCAGATCGCGGGTGGCAGCGCGAACTGTTTTCCCACATCTTTGGGACCATCGGCCTCAATGGTGCAAAGACTGGCACCACAGCCGTACCAGACTCTGCCGGAGCCATCAAGATAGACGCTGGCCACAACTTGATCCCGCTGTGATCCAGGAACTGAAACCAAACTAAATCCGGTCGCCGGAGTGCCACGAATGAGGCCGCGTTCCGTGGCCAGGTACATGTTGCCTTTGGCATCTGTTGCAATGCCCTGGCGACCCACGATTCCTTCAGCAGTGCCACCCTGCTTGAGGGTCATCGGAACAACCTCGAACCGTTCCCGGACCCTTCGCGCCAGACCCGAGCGAGTGCCTACCCAGAGCGTCCCGTCGGCGGCTTGATGCAGCGATTCGATGCGAGTGCCGGGCAGTCCCTCGTTCTTGGAGAACGTGGTGAAGCGGCTGCCGTCGTAACGATATAGGCCGTTTTGCGTGCCGGTCCAGAGGAACCCAGCCCGATCCTGTAAGACCACCTGGACGCCCAGGTTCCGCAAGCCTTCTTCTTCGCCATAAAACTTGAAGTTATAGCGCTGCGCCCATGCGGGGGTGGCGGCTAACAGGGCCAAGAGCGCGGAAACGAAGCATGTGCGGAAGATGGACATCAGGTTCTACGTAGTACCTGGATTTTCGACAGTTCCTTTTGATTTCAATAGGGTAGAGGGGAGCAGTGTGGGCCGTGTTAGCCTCAAGGATTAAGCATGTCGCAACCCCGTATAGCCGTTTTGGGCGCCGGATCCTTCGGCAAGAACCACGTCCGCATCATTCACGAAGCGCCGGACGTTCAACTATCTGGCATCTTCGATGCGAATCCCGAACGTGCAGCAGCTGCTGCGGCGGAGCGCGGCTGTCCCGTGTTTACGACGCTCGAAGAGGTAGCCGCGGCTTCCGACGCAGCCGTGATCGCCACGCCCACCATCACTCACGCCGAGTTTGGGTGCCGCTTAATGGAGCTGGGCTGCGACGTTTTGGTGGAGAAGCCTATCGCCCACGACGAAGCCGCCGGACAGGCCCTGGTGGATACCGCCGAGCGCACCGGACGAATCCTGCAAGTGGGCCATCTGGAGCGCTTCAACCCCGCCGTCGCGGCGCTGGCCAAGGTCGTGACCACGCCGTTGTTCTTTGAAGTCCACCGCTTGAGCGAGTTCAGTCCACGCAGTCTCGACGTAGACGTGGTCCTTGACCTCATGATTCACGATCTGGACATCGTGCTGTCCTTCACCGGAACCATGCCGGAAGAGATCCGCGCGGCAGGGATCCACATCCTGTCGGAAAAAGTGGACATCGCCAATGTCCGGCTGCAATTCCCCGGAGGCTGCGTCGCCAACATGACGGCGAGTCGCGTCTCGACCGAGCGGGTTCGCAAGCTGCGTTTGTTTCAACCCCGAGAATATATCTCGCTCGATTACAGCCGCCAGGATGGGGCTCGCTTTTCGGTCGGTGAGAACCGCAACATCAGTTTCTCGCCCTTGGACTCAACCAAATCCGAGCCGCTCCGTCTTGAATTAGAGGACTTCTTTGAATGCGTCCGAACCCGTCGGCAACCGCGCGTCACCGGACGGCAAGCACTGGCGGCGCTGACGGTGGCGCAGGCCATTCTTGTTAAGATTGAAGAGCATTCGAAACTAGTGGCCCAAACGCTGCATGTCAAGGGCACCCCATAACGATCTCGACGAATTTGCCAGCCTGCTGAACGGGCGCGATCCCATCCAGCTAGCTCCGGCAACCCCCGCACGCTTTAGCGTGGTCGCCATCGTCTCGGTCGCCTTTCACGTCATCGCCCTCATCGTTTTCATGCTGATTCCGGAATCGGAGTACCGCTTCCGAAATAACGTTCGTGTGAACTTCGATGTGCGCCAGTCGGTAAAGTTGGTGGCACCGCGCTCCCTGGAGCTGACGCAGAAGGATCGGAATCAAGGCAAAGTCACGCATGAGTTGGACGTGCGCAGCTCCATGGAGGCCAAGCCCGCTCCGCGCAGTTTCCAGCCGCCCGCACCCACGGGTCCGGCGAATCGCCCTCCGTCGCCTACACCCGCGCTGGCGCCCCCGGACGTGGACGTGGTGGTGAATGCCCCTGAGATCGCGGGCTTAACGGGCGTCCAGAACTTGCCGCGTCCCCAATTGGAGCAGCCCAAGCTCACGCTGGAAAACGTCGCTCCCGCGCCCATAGGGAACCCGTCTCCGAACCCGACCCTGCGAGCTCCCAAGGCGACCCCTGGGGAAATGGCGAGTGCGGCGAAGCAGCCCGGTGGCGGTGGCGGCGGCGTCTATTCGGACGGCGACAACGGCGATCCCACGTCGGCTGGCAACATGCAGTTGTTGAGCGACCCGCAGAACGTCGATTTCAAGCCATACATGCTGCAAGTGCTGAATAAGGTGCGGCGCCAGTGGTTCGCGGTGATCCCCCAGATCGCGCGCACGGGACGCCAGGGCATTGTAGTACTTCAGTTTTCGGTGGATCGCCGCGGCGGAGTGCCGAAAGTGGTGATCGCCAACACTTCGGGAACGGTCGCGTTCGACCAAGCCGCTGTAGCCAGTGTGAGTGCCGCGAACCCGTTTCCGGCACTGCCAGCCGAGTATCGGGGCACCGAAATTCGCCTGCAACTGGCGTTTTCTTATAATGTTCCGCGTGTGCGGTAGATCCAGATGAAAGATCCTCAATTCCTAGCAGCGATGGCGGCATATGCAGTGCTGGGGTTCGCCGCGTGGCGCACCTTAGAAGCAGAACTGCTGTGGGCCACCTGGATCCTGCTTGCGGCATTTGCTGTAAAGACGTTCCTAGTAGTCCTGAAGCGTCGCCAGGACTAGGGCCTCCGCTTACCTACCATCGGCTGTTTATTGGTCCCACCTAGGGTGATTCGTCGAGATACGAACCCCACCTCCAGCCTTTAATCTTCTACTGAGCCTACAGTTTTCGGATTTCCCCGATCCCGTTCGGGGACGAATGTTTCAAGTTGGAAATCGGAGATGCTAAACCAGTCCCAAATCGGTACTACGGAAAAGGGCACGGCGAAAGCCGTGGTGGGCCAGCACGTTTTCTTAGAACGGAAGTACTTCGGTAATCGACTGATTTCACGGCAAATACCTACTCCTGCTTACGCTCCGTCGCGGCCGCACTTAGGGTTTCAACCTACCGTGTCCGCGATTGGTCTGGGGCGTGCATTCTTATGAGGCGTTGGAAAGAAGAGTCCGGAAAAAACCGGACCGCTAGGGCCCCCAAAAAGGCCAGCCCCATAAACCAGGAGAGAGAGTTCGAGCGATGAGAACCAAAGCAGCAGTTGCCAGCCAGGGAAGCAGCAGAGTAAGTCACATGATGGTGCCCGTTCGGGTGTTGCCTACGCGCACGCGTTCGGCGAAACCGATGGTGGAAGAGACCGCTGTCGAAGCCGAGCCTGCAGAACCGAAGCCGGTACAAAGCACCGCCAGCATTCATTCCGTGGTCCCGAAGGCGGCCAAGGCCCCTAAGGCGTCCGATCGTGCCGAAGCGCTGCGGGAACGCCGGGATCGCGTCGTGCTGGAACATCTCCCGCTGGTCAAGGCCATCGCTGTCCGCGTCCATGAAAACCTGCCGGTGCACGTCGAAGTTGACGACTTGGTGCATGCCGGCGTCTTGGGCCTGTTCGATGCGGCCACCAAGTTTAATCCCGAAAAACAAGTAGCGTTCTCCGCCTACGCCAAACATCGCATCAAGGGCGCGATTCTCGATAGCCTCCGCCAGCTCGATTGGGCCTCGCGCGATATGCGCCGCCGTCACAAGCAGGTGGAAGCCGCCACACGCGAACTCGCCGCGACGCTGCAGCGCAATCCTACCGAAGCCGAAGTCGCCCAGAAGCTCGGCATGGACGTGGAGCGCATGCGCACCATGATGCTCGACCTGCGCAACGTCGGCCTGATCTCTGCCTCCACGCGTGGCAACGAAAACGAAGACCTCCCGGCGCCGGATTTCCCGACTAAGCCGGATTCCCACCCCGATTCCATCTGCGCGAAAGAACAACTCCGCAGCGTGCTCGGCGTGGCCATGAAGACCTTGCCGGAGCGTTACCAGAAGGTCGTCATGCTGTACTACACGAACGAAATGACAATGAAAGAGATCGGCAACATCCTGGGCATCAACGAATCCCGCGTGTCGCAGATCCACAAGTCGGCGCTGGAAAAGATGAACGTAGCGCTGGAAGGCGCGGGCATCACCTCGGCCCACGCGTTTTAGGCTGTAGTAGGCTGCGGCTGCTAAAATCGTCCTGTAGGTGGCCACAACCACAAAACCCCTCACTGTCCGTCAGTTCTTTGGCCGCAAAGGACTGTTATCGGAATGGCACCCGAACTACGAATTCCGCGAGGGACAACTGCGCATGGCGGAAGCCGTCGAAAGCGCACTCGCGGATAAGCGCCACCTGATCGTCGAGGCGGGCACGGGTACGGGCAAGACGCTGGCCTATCTGGTTCCCGCGATTCTTTCGGGCAAGCGCGTCATCATTTCCACGGGTACCAAAAACCTGCAGGAACAGCTCTACTTCAAGGACATCCCGTTCCTCGAACAGCATTTGGGCAAACTGCGCGCCTGTTACATGAAGGGGCGCAACAACTACGCTTGCAGGCAGAAGATCTACGACGCCGAGAAAGAACCCATCCTCACCGGACTCGAAGAGGTCGCCGACTTCCAGATCATCCGCGAATGGGAGAAGACCACCGAGACCGGCGATCGAGCCGAGATCAAGAAGTTGCCCGAAAACAGCGGCGCGTGGGCCAAGATCGATGCTCGCACGGAAGCATGCACGGGACAGAAGTGCGCCCAGTTCGAACGTTGCTTCATTACCCAGATGCACATGAAGGCGAATGAGAGCGATCTCATCATCGTCAATCACCACTTGTTCTTCGCCGACCTGAACGTCAAGGGCGACGAACGCGGCGCGATCCTGCCTGATTACTCCGCTGTCATCTTCGACGAAGCGCATGAAGTGGAAGACACCGCCGGCCAATACTTCGGCGTGAGCATTTCGAGTGCGCAGATCGACGATTTGACTCGCGATACGGCGGCGTTGTCGCATCGGAAGAACTTCGGCTCGCAGGAGTTGGATCGCATCTTGATCACGCTGGGCGACAAGTCCGCGCAATTCTTCGGGTTATTCGGGGCCAACGAAGGCCGGTCCGGCTTCAAGTCGCACGATGCGTTCCTGGAACAGAACGAAGAAGCGTATCGCAACGTTCTGTATGCGTTGGAAATGGTCGCGCTACAGCTGGAGCTGATCAAAGCGGCTCCCGACGAAGCGATCCCCTTGATGGCTCGCGCTCGGGATATGATGAAGCGGCTCGAATTCTGGATGGAAGGCCGCGACAAGCGCTACGTCTATTGGATCGAACGCCGTGGACGCCGCACGTTCCTGCAAGCCACTCCCATCGATGTTTCCGGCATGTTGGATGAACGCTTGTTCGACGCCGTGGACACGGTGGTGCTGACGTCGGCGACGCTCGCCGTGGCCGACAGCTTCGAATTCGTCCAACAACGCCTGGGCATGCGCAACGCGCGCACGGAAATCGTCGAGAGCCACTTCGATCACCAGAAACAGGCGCTGCTCTACGTCCCGCAGCATCTGCCGGACCCGCGCAATGCCGCATTCACTGCCGCCGCCGCGCTGGAAATCGTCGAACTATTGGAACTGAGCCGCGGACGAGCCTTCGTGCTCTTCACCAGCTACTCGCAAATGCGCCTGATCTACGATCGCGTGTCGTTGGAGATTCCGTATCAGACGTTCTTGCAGGGAACCGCCCCGCGCAGTGCGTTGCTGGAAGAGTTCCGCAACACGCCCAACGCAGTGTTATTCGCTACGTCGTCCTTCTGGCAAGGCGTGGACGTGCCCGGAGACCAGTTAAGTTGCGTCATCATCGACAAACTTCCGTTTGCCGTCCCGAGCGATCCGGTTGTCGAAGCTCGCATCTCCGCAATCAAGGAAGACGGCGGCGACGCGTTCAACACGTATCAGATTCCGCAAGCCGCGATCGCCTTGAAACAAGGCTTCGGACGCCTGATTCGGAGTAAAACAGATCGCGGCGTTTTGTCGATTTTGGACAATCGCATCACCAAGACTCGCTACGGCCAGATCTTCTTCGACAGCCTGCCGCACTACGGATTTACGATGCAACGTGACGACGTCGCGAAGTTCTTCGCTAAGATTAAGTAGTGTACGAAGTCACAGTAGAACAATCATTCGCCGCTGCGCACGCGTTGCGCCACTACAAGGGAGCTTGCGAAAATCTCCACGGCCACAATTTCAAAGTCCACGTTACCATTGAGGGCGAAAAACTCGACGTCGCCGGGATGTTGGTGGACTTTCTAGACGTAAAAGCGTTGATGCAGGACGTGATGCTGCTCATCGATCACAAGAACCTGAATGACATCCCGCCATTCGACAACGAGAAGAACCCGTCCGCCGAGTGCATCGCAGAGTTCTTCTACAATCACATGAGCGCCGGATTGGTGAACGTTCCCGTGCCGGTGCGAGTTCAACAGGTGAAGGTCTGGGAGACCGACATTCAAAGCGCGACCTATCGGCCGTAGGCAGCAGCCTACTTCAGCGAAATCTTCACTTCAGCGGCGTAGAGCATGGTGCGGTCGTTATCTCTCGCCGCCCATTTCAATAACGTTTTCACGTCAGGCTTCACCCGCGCGTTGAAAATCTCCCGACCGTTCGCCATCACCCGAACCGGTTGATCGAAGTCGAACTCATCCGGCGAAAGCAAGAGTGTGAACGCAGAGACGCCGTGTGTGTTCGCCTCCACCGTGTTGCCCTTGCGCACCAGGTCCACGCGACCGGAGTTCTTCGAGTGGTTGAACATCATCCCTCCGGTGGCGTCGTAAAGGCCGCCTTCCGAAGACGGGATGAGGTTGAGATCCTGCAGTCCACGTTCGCCCGGGACGGAACCAAACTGATCGATCACCAGCCAATGATCGCGGCTGTGTGCTGCGTCGTTGGCTTCCCAACTCAACCGGTCGGGATGCGGATCGCGAGGATGCGCCGCGACGAACTTCTCGAACGGATCCTTCATTTCCGGCCACCAGCGAGTGTTGTGCTCGCCTTCGGGCTGCGGATGATATTCGATGTCGACGCCGTTCTTCATGAAGAAGCGCGTGTACGGTTCGACCACGCGGGTGGGGTACAGCCGATCCTTGCCACCGTTGATCACGAACATGGGCTTGCTGCGCAGATTGCCCGGGAACACCTTACCGTCGTCGATCTCTTCGTTGCCCAGCACCATGATGAATCCGTTCAGTGGCAGGAAGCTGGCGTAGGGCGTAGTGTCCCGCATGGCGACCCAATAGGCTCCGGTGCCGCCGTCGGAGACGCCAGAGACGACAACGCGATTCTCGTCCACGTTGTAGGTGCGTTTCAGCGAATCGACGATGGCACTGAGGTTCAGCACTTGATCGTCGCTCCACCAACCTGCGGTGTCCCAGGCGTACGGGAGCACGTAAATCTGTTCCGTGTCGCCGGCTAACTGGCCAATCTCACCGGTGCCGCGCGGCTGATTGTCGGTGCGTCCGCCCACGCCGCCATGCAGCTGGAAGCGGACCTGATACTTCTTGGCGGGATTATAGCTGGCGGGAACGTTGATCGAATAGAAATGCTCGATGTTGTCGGAGGTGCGATTCTTGCCCTGGAGCACGCCTGTCTTTTGCGGCCCATAGTTGCGCCCCACCTTTAAACGCTTCAGCGCTTCATCGAAACCAACTTTAGATTTCTCGATGTCGCCGGCAACCCGAGCAGCGGCCGCGGGAGATTCAGCGATCCAAAACTTCTGGAAGACCGCATCAATATTCTGCGCAGGTGCGGCGCAGGCCACGAGGAGAGCGAGAAACGCCAGTTTCATGTCGCCAGTATATCTTCAAACGGAATGTCGAAGATGCCCCGCACCGCGTTGAAGCAACGGATCGATTCTCCAGGCGCAAGCTCATCCATGCGCACTACACCTTCCACAATCCGTCCTTCTTCCAGCAACTGCGCTCGCATCGTCCCAGGCAGCAGCCCACACGAAAGCTTGGGAGTCACCCAGCGATCCCCTCGAAGGACCGCGATATTCAGGATGCTGGTTTCGGTAGCCTCGCCGCGTTCGTTGACTAGGATCACATCGGTCTCGGGATCACAGCCCGCGCGAGCCTGTTCGTAAATCCCCCTCGCCGTGGTCTTGTGATACAGCAACGGGTCCCCGCTGTTCACGGTGCCGCGCGCCCGAATTAGTCGCGAGATCCGACCCGAAGGGAGGGGCTTGATCTGAAACTGGTACGCCCCGTCGCGGGCGAGCAAAAGGCGAACAGCCGCGGCCTGACTCTGCTTGGATGCCTCGGCGAGGATTCCCACGCGCAAGCCCTCAACGTCGCAAGCATACCCAAAATACTGTGCGGACGCGCTGATTCTCGCCAAGTGGCGTGCTAGCAAAAGGATGGAGCCACTGGCTTCCACCCGCATCGTTTCCAACAACTCAAACTCAGCTTGCATCGCCTCTGAATTATTGAGCCGGATGGCAGGGGAGCGCAACTCAGTCGTGTTATTCTCTCAGAATGAGCCAAAATTTAGAGACGGTATTGCAGGCCGCTGGCAATGCGGTAACGATGCTGCGAAATTCGCAGATCGGCGCGTATGTGTATCCGGTGGTTCCCTCCGAATACAACAACTGGCGCGATGAACAACGCGCCTGGCGCGACAGCGCGGTGCTATTCGATCAGTCGCACCAC
>CALQCC020000051.1 GCA_943328975.2 Bordetella parapertussis
GCCAACTCCGCCGCTGTGCGGCCCGCTTCCATCTGCTTCACCACTGTCAGGATCTGCTCATCGCTGAGCCTCTGCTTGGGCATCTGTTTTCCTCTTTCTTCGTCCGAAATCGTATCTAACTTCGGACGGAAAATGGGGATCAGGTCATGACGCTGTCCGCAAGTTGCTCCGGAACACCTGCGGATTAGATCTAATTCGGCACAACCCCTATGTGACTCCGGTACGGGCTCCGCAGTTTGCGCCGGCTGTACTCGACTGTGGTGGCATTGAGATTCTCAAGGACCCCACCTTCCTTGCCTCCGCCCAGGCCGTGGCGAGTCATACAATTCTCGATCTACCGCGTTTAGCCAATCTTTGGATGTTGTCTCGCATCACTAATCCGACCGGGGCGATCATTGAAGTAGGGACTTTTCGCGGCGGCTCCGCTCGCCTCCTTGCGGACGCTTGCCCCGATCGGAACATCTTCGTCTGCGACACTTTTCAAGGATTCGGCGATTTACCGATTGATCCCAAAGCGGACGAGGTTTTTTATCGCGAACAATTCGATCAAACCAGCTTGGCCGCGGTAGAGAGTTTGTTCGTCGGGGATCGCCATCGTGTGCGACTGATCCAGGGATTTTTCCCTGCTTCGGATCGCGCTAACGAGGTCCGTGATCTTTCGTTTGCGCATCTAGACGTCGACCTGCTTCAGTCAATGACCGATTGCCTTGAATATTTGGAAAGTCGCTTCGTGCCGCGTTCGTTAATTGTGCTTGACGACTATCGACGCTCTGCACATGGCGTTGATCAAGCCGCCGCGCAATTTGTGGATCGGTACCCGAATTGGATCGCGCTGCCAGTATTCCCAGGTCAGGGCCTCCTGGTGCATCGTTCATGGTTTCCGAGCTCTCAGCCGAATACTTTCGTGTAGGTATGTCTTCTCTTGCTGAGTTTAAGGTCGTGGTGGTCGGGAGTGGATTCTTTGGAGGTGTCATTGCCCACTGCGTTGCCACAGAATTAAATCTGCCCGTTCTCATCATTGAGCGGCGCAATCACATTGGGGGTAACTCCTTTTCGGAGCTCGATCCCTCTACCGGCGTCGAGTATCACCGGTACGGCTCGCATCTATTTCACACGTCCAATCGGAAAGTCTGGAAATTCGTAAACCGCTTTTCGGCGTTCAATAATTATCGACACAGGGTGATGACGATGCATGAGGGGCGGATGTTCACGATGCCTATTAACCTCATGACGATCAACAACTTCTTCGGCCTTTCGTTGAACCCAGAAGAGGCCGAACGGTTCGTCCGCAGCCAAGCCGAGTCGGAGAATATCACCAATCCAAGCAATCTGGAGCAAAAGGCCATCAGCCAGATCGGGCGCCCGCTCTACGATGCTTTTGTGAAAAATTACACGGCTAAGCAATGGGGGACTTCGCCCACGGAGCTTCCGGCCACCATCATTAATCGTCTGCCGGTTCGCTTCAATTACAATGACTTCTACTTCTCAGATCACTACGAGGGACTTCCGATAGACGGGTATCACGCGATTTTTCAGCGCCTCCTGGACCGGCCGGAGATTCATGTGGAGTTAGATTGCGACTTTTTCGCCGTCCGAGATGAATTGGACCCTGAGGCGCTCATTGTGTACACAGGCCCGATAGACCGCTATTTCGACTACCGCTTCGGAGCGCTCGGCTGGCGCACCATGGATTTCGAGCTCGAACGTGTTTCCGTTGGCGATTATCAGGGAGCAGCCGTCGTGAATTACCCGGATCTGGAATATCGCTTCACTCGCATTCATGAATTCAAGCATATGCACCCAGAGCGTTCGCACAATGCGAGCGAGTCTTTAATCATGCGTGAGTACTCCCGTTTCGCGACGCGCCAGGATGAGCCCTACTATCCGATTGGTACTCCTGAGGACAAAGCTCGCTACGAACAATACCGGGAAGCGGCAGCCCAGGAAAAGAATGTCGTACTGGGTGGGCGCCTTGGAACCTATCGATACCTCGACATGCACCAAGCCATTGCGGCCGCGCTTAAGAGTTTTTCGACCGAGGTTGCTCCCCGCCTCAGCAACGGTCGGTGGGATCGAGCAGGAAGCGATATCTACGAATGAGCGACGTCTCTCTGACTCCTCGCCGGCCGTATCTTGTCGTAGTTCGCGCAGGCGACAATTCGCTACATCCACGCTGGCTTGAAAGTCCAGTCGGCGCTGAGCGTACGTGGGATCTTCTAGTGAACTACTATGGAGACGATCCTGACAAGTACCGCGATGCTGATTGCACGAGGATTGACAGCAAAGGCCCTAAATGGCCGGCCCTTTACGACCTTTTAATGCAACTGAAGGACGTATTGCCCCATTATCGTTACCTGTGGCTTCCAGACGACGATCTGGAGTGTTCCTGCGAGAGCATTACTCGCCTCTTCGCGTATTGTGAGCAGAAAGGTTTCTTGCTCGCGCAGCCAAGTCTCACACCAGATAGCTACCTCTCGCATCTGCTCTGCCTTCACAACCCGATGTTCCATTACCGATTCACATCCTTTGTGGAATTAATGGCCCCTTGTCTTCAGCAAGACGCTTTGCTTACACTCCTCCCGACGTTTAACGAAAACCTTAGCGGCTGGGGACTAGATTCGTTGTGGCCTCATTTGCTGGGCGACAAAGGGGTCGCAATCATAGACGATATTCAGATTCGTCATACGCGGCCCGTAGGGGCAGCAAACTATGGCGCACTAGCGGCAAAGGGTACTACAGCTTGGGGTGAGATGCTTGCCTTCATGGAGAAATACAATATCAAAATTCGCATCTACCGCGTCTGGAGCGGCCAACGCTCGAACGGCACGTATGTGAGCAACCGCTTCTGGGTCACTCTGGTGGTGCTTTGGGGGGCGCTCAAGGTTGCACCCCGCATTGCGCATTGGAAGACGAGCTACTTTGTTCGGACACTTTTGTCATTCACGCGACAACAAGTACTCGGCTGGCGGTAGAAGGTGCGTGAGGCTAACCGCCTGTAGCTCCGCTTTAGGAACTAGGCCAACGTAGAAGCGATACCATAACTCTTACCTAAATCGTGCGCATCCTTTTCCTCTCCCCCCGTCAATGTTGGCCCAGTCGCAGCGGAGCCAAACTGCGGGAGTATCACTTCGCCCGGGCTCTGGCCCAGGAAAACGAATTGACCTACGTCCATTTCACTGACCCTGGTTCCGCGCCCCTTACCCGCGAAGAACTTCCTTTTTGCCACCAAGTGGTCGCGATCCCTAAGCCTCCGGTCTACGGTCCGGTCAATCTTGCGAAAGGCATCCTCACCCGCTGGCCGGTGACGATTCTGAACTACCATTCCGCGGAAATGATGGCCGCAGTGCGCCGCCTGACCGCCGATACCGTCTACGATCTGGTTCATTTCGACATCATTCACGTGATGGGATACGAGTCCAGTATCCAGCGCAAACCTCGAGCTATCGTCTACAACTGGCACAATATCGAATCGGAAGCCATGCAGCGTTACAGTGAGACGGTCTCCTCTCCATTGCGCCGCTGGTATGCGCGGCAGACGGCCGCGAAACTGCGCCGGTTGGAATACCAGATCCTAGACACCGCCCGTGGACACGTTGTCTGCAGTGACCGGGAGCGGGAACAACTGCATCAGGTTCATCGCTCGGCTTCCATCGCGGTGGTTGAGAATGGCGTCGACGTGCCTTACTTCGCCGGAGCCTGCGATCATTCATCGCCTCCGAATGAACGTACGCTGGTATTCGTTGGCTCCATGGATTATTTCCCCAACCAGGAAGCCTGCTCGTTCTTCACACACCGCATTTGGCCTCAGGTACGGCAAACGTTCCCCGGTCTCCGTCTGATCCTCGTGGGTGCCAACCCGCCCCCCTCCGTCTTGTCCCTCGGGACTCTCGAAGGTGTCACGGTGACGGGGACGGTCCCCGATGTCCGTCCGTATTATCGAAATGCATTAGCGGCGATCGTACCCCTTCGTACGGGCAGCGGCACTCGTTTGAAGATTCTCGAAGCCATGGCCGCGGGAGTTCCTGTCGTCTCCAGTCCCTTGGGAGCGGAAGGCCTCGCCGTAACACCGGACAAGGATATTCTCATTGCGGATCCCGAAGATCCTGCTGCGTGGGTGAAGCAGATTACGGCGTTGACAACTTCGCCTGACCGCTGCAGGCAACTCGCGTCCGCCAGCCTGGAATTAGTCCGCGCACGGTACGACTGGGATATTCTGGGCCAGACCCTGAAAGACACCTACAATACTTGGCTGCAGAATCCCAAATGAAGCCGCTGCGACTATTAGCCGTCATCGAAGCCTCCAGCATTACCGGCCCTGCCAAGAACCTATTGCAGTTTGCTCTCGGAGCTCAGGGTGAAATCGAAACGACCATCGCCACCTTCACTCGTGGTCAGCCCTCTAATCTGTTTACAGACACGGTACAGAGTTACGGCATCCCGCTGGAAATTATCGCCGAACGGGGACTGTATGACCCTCAGGCCCTCTCCAAACTCCAAAGTCTGGTTCGAAGGCTCCAGCCGCATGTCCTTCAGACGCACGCAGTGAAGTCCCACTTTTTGGCGCGCTCCGCAAAGCTGCATAGTCTGGCTCCCTGGATCGCCTTCCATCACGGCTACACCTGGCCATCCATGCGAGCCCGAGCCTATAACCAACTGGACCGCTGGTCTCTGCGCGCGGCACGCAAGGTCTTGACCGTGAGCCGCCCCTTTAAAGATGAAGTGGTCGCAAGGGGCGTGCGGCCAGAAAATATCGAGATTGTTCACAATGCGATCTCGCCGGACTGGGGTAGCAGCAATCCGGACGAGGCCGCCGCGCTCCGGATTCGTTGGGGCATTGCCCCGGACCGCAATGTGATTTTGATTGTAGGCCGCTTGTCGCGAGAAAAAGACCATCTGACGCTGCTGCACGCCGTTCATCAGTTGCCCGCCTCCTGCAATCCCCATCTACTGTTGGTGGGAGAGGGCCCGGAGCGTGCCGCAATTGAGGATCAGATTCAAAGGCTGCAGCTAACAGACCGGGTTACGTTAACCGGCCATCAGCCGTCCGCGGAACCGTTCTATCGCATTGCCAACGTCGCGGTTCTCTCCTCGCTGAGCGAAGGCTCACCCAATGCGCTATTGGAAGCGATGGCGGCAAACGTCCCCGTTGTGGCCACACCTGTGGGCGGTATTCCTGAAATCGTCACCCATCAGGAAAGCGCCCTGCTTGTAGAACCGGGAGATGTTTCGACCATGAGCACCGCGATCCAAAATCTGATCGAGTCCGCCGGTCTGGCGCAACAACTGGTAAGTCGCAGTCGCGAATTGATTCGGCAGCGCCACACCCCGGAGGCGCGAATCCACCGGCTGAGCGAGATTTACCGTGCAGTGGCCGCGCAGCTAGAATAGAGTCTTGAGACAGCTCCTAAAGCGCGGGATCCAAGTTCTTTTTTTGATACTGGCCTTCCCGTCGGCACTTTGTTCCGGCTTCGGGAGAAACAAGACTATCTATACCGTCTGGGCTCACCTTTATGCGTTAGTGCCTGGGTTGTTGGGAGATTACGCGCGCATCTCTTATTACCACCTCACGTTAGAAGAGTGCCCTTTGGATAGCCGAATCCAGTTTGGTTCCTTCTTCGTTCATCCACAAGCCCGAATGGGGCATAACGTCTACATCGGAATCTATTGTGTCTTGGGCCGCACCTCCATCGGAGACCGGGCCCATATTGCCTCCGGTACCCAGATCCTGAGCGGTGCTAAGCAGCATGGCCGCGATTCCAAGGGACGCATTCTTGGATCAGAATTGGGAATCTTTGAGACTGTCGTGATCGGGGAAGATGGATGGGTCGGCGCAGGTGCGCTAGTCATGGCCGAAGTAGGCGCGCGGTCGACCATCGGTGCGGGCTCCGTGGTTTCCCGCCCTATTCCCCCGGATTCCATCGCAGTGGGAAGCCCCGCCCGCGTCATCCGGTCAACCACGACAGCGTAGTAGCGTCCGGCTATTGTGTTTTTTGTCTCTGGAGCCAATGCTCCAACACCAGCAGAAACCATAACGGAAGCGGCACCCAGCCGGCTTGTTTAGCAGCGGAGACTGGGCCGCGCAAAGATCCAGGACGAATCAGATTCAACTGTTCCAATTCAGTGGATCCATTCAGGAAATCCAAGGAACCGCTCCAGTGAGTTGCCAACCAGCGTTCTACCGGAACAGTGAATCCTTGTTTGGGCTTTGAAGCCACATCGGGACTTACCCTCTTGCGAACAATCTCCCGCAGCACCGCCTTCAATTCGCCCCCGTGATACCGAACCTGAGGCGGGAGCGTGGCGGCGAACTCCCATAATCTCTGATCCAGGAACGGCGATCGGGCTTCGATGGAATGATACATCGTCGCGCCATCCACTTTGGGCATGAACTCACCCAGGAAGTGCATCTGTTGCTGATGTTCAAGCACATCAGAGAACAACCGTCGCGCCGCCGCCACCGAAGGCGGCACCGCCTCTGCTGGCAAGAGGATTTGATTCACGCGATCTCCCAGAATCTGATGATCCCGCAAATACCTCCGGTGTTCGTGAGCTTGCACGTAGCCGCTAATACCGGAAGTGGCATAGCGGAGAAAATTGCGTGCCCCGCGTAGTCTTCCACTCCGCGGCAGTCCGTTCGCGATCCCGCGCACCACAGGCACTAATGGTCCGGGTAGTGCCCGAGCTAAACGTTCCGCTCGCCACGCGTTATGAATGAATGGGTAGCCGAGAAAAACGTCGTCACCTCCATCTCCTGTAAGCAAGACGGTCGCTAGAGGCTTTACGGCTTTGGCTATCCCCAGCATCGCTTGGGCGCTCTGGCTGGCAAAGGGTTCGGAGTAGACATCTTCGATTTCCTCCAGCGCAGGAGGATTCCCCACCGGCAACTCTACAACCTGATGCGGTATCCCGAGTTGGCGGGCGGTGCGAATGCCCTGCGCCGCCTCGTCACTGGCATCTCCGGGAGCCGAAAACGTGAACGCAGTTACGTTGGCGTTGAGTTGTTGCAGCGCCCAACATACCAGGGTGGAATCGATCCCACCGCTTAATAGGGCGCTCAAGGGCACGTCGGAGCAGAGCCGCAGACGAGTCGCCTCCACCAAAATACGCTCGGTCTCTTCCACCGCTTCTTCGAAGGTGATCGGTGAAGCCTCGCTCCATTGCGGCAAGGTCCAGTAACAGCGTGTAGAAAGTGCATTATTCCGCCACTCCAGAATTGTCGCTGGCGGAACTTTTTCAACGCCCTCATAGATGCTGTGCGCGCCGGAGACATTCCCGTACTCCATATATTCTGCAACTGCGCGAACATTGAGAGGACCGCTGAAACCGCCAGCCTTCAATGCCCCTACTGTGGAAGCGAATGCAAATTCTCCATTGCTGGCTTGATAGACCAAGGGCTTAACGCCCAATCGATCCCGCACCAAACTCAGTGTGCGGCGTGGCTCGTCCCACACTGCAAAGGCGAACATTCCGTGCAACCGGCGGCTCAATTCATCGACGCCCCATGCTCTATACCCGTGAAGCAGGACCTCGGTATCGCAGTTCGAGCGGAATACGAACCCCTCCTCTTCCAATTTGCCGCGGAGTTCCAGAAAGTTATAGATGCATCCATTGAACACGATGCCCACGTTGCGGTCATCCGAGACCATAGGTTGGTGGCCGCCCGGAGTCAAATCCAGAATTGCCAGCCGACGGTGCCCCAGGGCCGCTCCTTGCCATGCCTCGAAGCCCTCTGAGTCCGGCCCTCGGCGCCGCATGCTTTGCATCATGCGGCGAACGGACGGTTCGATGAAATCCGGCCTATTCAAAGTGATCAATCCAGCAATGCCACACATCACTTGCCTCCAGGTAACTTTACCGTGGTAGGCTTCCACAACCGCTGTGCAGGAATAAAGAACACCGTGACCGCCACCAGGGAGGCCAGATTCATCACCAGAAACGTGCGGGCCACCGAACTAAGGCGCTTGACTGGGCCTAGTTTTGCGGAGATCCACGGGTCTACAAGCGCCAGCAACGCGGGAGCGCCTTCCCCCAACAGGAGCAGCCCCGAGATTGGATATGGCAGCACCATCGTTGTACCAAACATCACGAGCAGCGCCCACGGCAAGAGTAGCCTGCCGAACTTATGGGGCAAGAAATGGAGCCGCATACGATTAGCCGAGCTGAACAACTGGGGCATCCGCGCATGCACTTGCCATAGTCCGGCTAGGTTTCTCCACCTGCGGCGGAATTCCGTTCCAGAAGCCGCCGGATAGTCGAAGGCGATCGCGGCCGGATCGAAGACCACCCGGTACCCTCCGAAAAATGCTCGCAGTGGCAGGATGGCATCGTCACTCAACGTATCTTCGGGCAGAGGTTGTGCCAATGAACGGCGGAGGGCATAGATGCAACCGGTAGTGTTGAAAAGAGAATCGATTTCAGAATGCCGGAGTCGGGCCCACAGCTCATATCGCCAGTACAGGCCCATATCTTCCTGCTCGCCGGCCTCCCCTGGGAACAAGCGCATCTCACCTGTGACGCCACCCACAGTGGGATCGGCAAAATTGGCCACCAGATGAGCCAGAGCCATTCTGTCCACTGGCTGACGCACATCGGTAAAGAATAATAGCTCCCCGGTGGCCCTGCGGAACGCCGCGTTGAGAGCGGCTGCCTTGCCCGCATGGGGGCATACCAACAGTTCCACTTTGCGGTTGGCGTATTCCCGGGCGATCGCCTCCGTGGAGTCCGTGGAACCATCAGAGACCACTAGAATGTCCAGTAGCTGGTGGTCATAGTCGAGCGCCAGTAAGGATTCGAGCTTTTGACGGAGGAATACCTCACCGTTGTAAACGGCCAACACGACTGTAACCGTCGTGCGATACTTCGGGTCCTTTTGAACCGGCGGCCGGCGGCTGGACGTACTTCGTCCCAATCGGGCTAACAGGAGCGGATACCCAATCAGGATGTAGATTACAGTCAGCAAGGCCCCACCCAACAGGAGCGACGCTGCCAACATTACTGAGATCTCCCATGAGTTCCCAGGAGAGCACTTGGGCCGTGGATGTTCCTCAAGGAACGAACAAGAATACTGATGTCTGTAAAAAGCCCTTCGGTCTCGAGATAATACAGGTCGTAGGACATTTTGAACTGCTCCTCCGCTACGCCCAGGCCATCGTTGGTAGAGTGTTTCTTCGCCCAAGCCCAGCCGGTATTGGCCTGAGCCCACCCGAAAAGTCCCGGCTTCACCGAAAGGCGGTGCGCGTGTAGCGGCGCGACACGATCCATATATTCAGAAAAGGTCGAACGCACGGGAGCCGGACCAAACAGTCCCATCTCCCCTCGCACCAAGTTGAACAGTTGCGGAAGATTCGTCAAGCCGAGGCTGGTGAGGAATGATCCCACGGCAGTCATGCGCCCGTTCCGAACATTCCGCACTCGGAAACGCCAGTGCAAAAAAGGAACTCCTTGAAAACCAGCGCACTCTACCCGGGCAAACATCGGCCCAGGGCCAGACACAAGACGTGTTAATACACCAAATCCGATGAGCAGGGGAGCACAGGTGAACAACAAAAACAGACCGGTCAAGTTCGAGTAGACGGCCTGTACGGCCATTGCCCGGCGATTGGCTCGCTGCGTCTCCGCCAGCAGTAGATCGGATAGGAGACAATTCTCCGGCCGGATCCGCCTGAATAGCCGATCTTCACATGCGCTGACGCCTTCTACAATCGCACCTGTGCGGAATTCATAGTCGAGAAGCCAATCCGGACGCAGGTGCTTGTACCAATCCACAGCTCCCACTAAGATGCGCGTTGGCCGTTGCTGCAAAATGATTTCTTTCAGTTTGGTGTAGTCTCCCAACACTGGGACTCCGGGAGTCGACTGACTGCCATTCGCGTTGTCCACGACACCTATTAGCGATGGGCCCAACTCTCGAACAACCTCTTCGCTCAAGCCAGTAGCGCCCACGATGAGGATCGTTTCTCTACTGCCCCAGGAGAACCTCCGCATCCGCTCTACTGTCAGAGCAGCTCCTGAACACGCGGCGGCCATGGCTCCTAGAGGAAGTAGGGCGCCGAGATGAGTGAAAGAGATAAAGGAAAACGAAAGAAAGGTCAGTCCACAGGCCAGCACGGCGGGCTGCAAGATTTCCAAGCCGCTCACCGTCCGGTCCGTCTGTAGCCCCAACCAGAAACAAAGTCCGCCGAGGCCACCAGCCAATGCCAAATCAGAAGGAAAGACTTCACTATTGGAAACCACCGTCTCCCAGAGGATCACGGCGGCGAATACGGCTCCGCACGCAAGCAGCTCCACCCCAGCCTGAATGCCAACTCTATGTTTCTTGTCCAAGGTATCTAGTGTACTTTCGACAGGTTCCCCTCTGTCTGTCGACAGACGTTTTGATGAATGACTGCAGCCAACTCCGATAGGGTGATCCCGCTAGTTTCCGAGCTACCATCGATTTGCAGCGACCCCATCTCGTTCCCCAAGGGCACCAGAAAGGTCCAGGCTGGCTCTGCTTCCGAAATCATCTTCTCTTTGAGGCCTTGTGGCCCAACCCAACAAAGTCTGCTCCAGCCAAACTCAGCCGCGGACCTGCTTAAGACATTCCACCAGGCTTCAGGGGTGCTGGCGCCAGCCAACGCGATTCGGAGGTTGTCGAGCTTCAACTTCGCTTGCAAACTTTGCCGGAGTTCTCCACCTAAGAAGATCTTGCCGAAGAGCTGGAATTCTTTGTACTGCAATTCTCGAAGCCCGAAGAAAACGGCACAACCCAAAAATGCAAGCAGTAGATTGCGGAACCGGCCTACCTGAGGAGCAGTTAACAAGAGCGCCAAACCCGCCAGTACTGCAGCGAATAGATACAGCACCATCACCGTACCACCCGGCGTCAACCCGCGCGCCAATAGCCGGTGATGGATATGCGCTTGGTCCGCCGCGAAGATAGATTGCCGCCGCAACGTGCGCCGTAAAATCGCAACCAATACGTCAAGGAGCGGGACGGACAAGGCCACCAGGGGCACCAAGAAACTCAGCAAGGTGGACGTCTTCTGCGTCGATATCATTCCATAGCATCCCAGCAAGAACCCGATTAGCAGCGCTCCGGAGTCGCCCAGGAATACAGTCGCTGGGTGCAGGTTATAGAAGAGGAATCCACACAAGGCGAACGCCAGGGGTAGGGTCGCGTAGGCCAGTTCATTGTTCCCGTGCAAAAGCGCCGATCCAAACATGGTTAATGTGGCAAGCAGGCCGATACCGCCACACAAGCCGTCCAAACCATCAATGAGATTTAACGCGTTTGTTGTCAGCAGCAGCCAGAAGATGGTGAGTGGGAAATTTAGCCAGAAGGGGAGGGGATCCCCAGTTCCCAATGTCTGAATGCTCAGACCGCCCATGAAAACCACTACCGCCCCCGCCGTTTGGCCCAGCAACTTCGTCACTGGCCGCAGACTCCAGAAGTCGTCCACCAATCCAGTGAAAAAGACGATGCCGGCCCCGGGTAGAAGTCTCCAGATATCGAACCCCAGGGTGCTGGTTGGACCGTTCAGCGAGAGCACGGCGATCGTGTATGCGATCGCGATCGGAATTCCGCCGATTCGCGGGGTTGGGTGCACGTGAACTCTTCGGTGTCCCGGCCGGTCAACGATATTGTACGAACGGAAAATATCACGCAGGATGGGCGTCAGTATCAAAGATACGGCTAACGCTTCCAGGCTAACCACCGCCAGTTCGTTGTCTACCCAAGCCATGTGGCCTTAAGCTCCGCTTCCGTCCTGATCAGATCCGCCCCAAACCGCTTGCAGCCCAGCCAGGGCTTTGCGGTTCAGGTAATGTTCGACGCAAACCCAAAACTGACCACCGCCAACCTGTTCAACGATCCCCAGATAAAGAGCCTCCCCAGTTTGTAGCTCCACCGGGGTGTCCAATTTAAGATCGGCGGCTCTCGTGAAGTCCACCTGCACCCGCTTCTCCTGGACGCAATTCACGCTGCCATGCTGCGTGTTTCCGTCGGGCAGACAGCGAAACGTGATCTGGTCGCCTGCGTGCATAGACTCCTATTGTATCCGCCAACCCCGAGGCTCGCTTTTGCTGTACCTGTATCGAGGGGCGAACGTGGTTGCCCGACACAGATCAGAGAGGAGCCCGGATCCGGCCGCAGGCCGTTCCGCTGTAAGCTCAAGCAGCCTTCGATCCGGCCAATGGCTGGACGACTCGCATATAGCTGGGAACGGGCACTCCAAAGTTATTCAGGATCGCTGGGGCTATTTCCAAAGTAGAAATCTGCGTGATATCAGGCTTCTGCGCCGGATTCACGGGATCGTAGATCAGGAGCGTGCCCTTCGGAATATGGTAAGCGGAGGACCAAGCCCGGTCTTCGATTGCCACTGCTTCAAGTCCTAACTCCTCGAAGGGAATGCTGCGGCCCCTAAACTGCGCAAAAGATTTCTTCCCAGAGAAGCCCTCCTGCCCAAAATCAAGGCTGAAGAATCCTTGCGTAGCCTCGCGGAACTGCATGGGCTGCCCTTCAAGCTGCAACGATTGCAAGTTTTCGCGAAATTCCTGAGCCTTTTCTTCGGGGATCACGACATTACACTGCGGAAGCATGGCCGGACGTCGGCTCCATTCCTCAGGTTTGACGCCCATTTGGGCCATGAACTTGTCCGGAGACACGCAGTACAGTTGGGACTCGCATGGACGGGCCTCCGTGGCCGCTTGTCCCATGCTGGTCGTGATCCAGATCTGGTAGTCCGGATTGTCATCGGCGAAATGAACTAGCCGTTTCAAAAAACCGTCGAACTTCCCCATCGTAAAATCGATTTCGCGCTCGAAGGTGCGAACCCAGTCTTCCGTGCAGGTGAAAGATGTGTAGTCCTGAGGGAACGCAGCGGCCCAATAGCGGTGGAGCGAGGAAGCGACGTGGTTGGTGAAGAACGTGGAGAAGTCCGGCCGAGTCTTCTCCAGTTGCTTCATGAAAATATCGAAGCTGAGAACTGCCTGGTACGATCTACGGCGCGTTTTTTGCCAGGAATGTATTCGTTCGTTCATCAGCTGGCCGCCCAGGTCAGCTAACGTTGAAAGTCGAAAGCCCAGCTCAGGACCCTTGGTCAACAATGCCAACGCTGATTGCCATGGCACGCGGGAAGATACGTTACGCGCCGATTGGCGGGCCAAACTGAGATTGAACTCTTGAAACTGGGAAAGGTTCTGAGGAAAAGACTCGGATCCAGCCGCGAATGTGTCCGGGACGAAAAACTCGTAGTTCTCAAGATTCGCGGGCATTGGGTAGGTGTGCAAGCTGCCCAAAACACCCGTCCGGATTCCGTGCTCCGCCAAAATCTTCCATATGGGGGGGAACTCGGCATCTTGCCGGGTCACATCCTGCCCCAGATCGGCTATCTCATGCCGATCGTTCGCCACGCCACGGTGCACAGTTGGCCAGGTTATCCATGGCTCCAAAAAGCCTTGGTCCTCTGTGTACGTCTCATAGCGCCAACATTGATTCCACAGCCGGGCGAGGGTAGAGGTGGGATAGGCTCGTCTGAAATGCTCAAAAATCCGGACCGGGACCTCGTTGATCTCGAACAAAACAATCTTTCGTCCCATAACGCGCCTCCAAACGATTATACCCTTATTTTCAGGCCTGGATCGGGCGAAACCAGTACGGCATCAGCAGGCTATGCGCTCGCCTTATCCGTTCCTAGCCCCAAACTAACATAAGAATCGGCTGCTTCGGGCTGTTACAACAGCGGCAGTCCGCCCCCAGTTCGGGCTGCCAAAAAGGATCGCGAACAGCTGCGCACTTTGCTCCTCGTTAGCCAGAGCCGAAGTAGCTTTATCCCCGTATTGAATGGGGGGGCGTAAGTTGCCGGGGCCGCGATGACAGAAAGCTCCGCGATCCTCCCGAAGATCAACATTCTCATACCCAAAATGTTAGACTCGGGTCGAGTGTCCCTCAATGTTCTGCTTTCTTCTACCAAGAGTGGCTGTTACCTTCCATGACGAGTGACTTGCCGCTTTTTCGACCGCTCAGCACAATCTTCCTGTTCATCTGCGACAGCATTCTGCTATTTGCATGCTATGTTTTGGTAGCCTACCAAGTACCGCAAATAGACGGTGAATTCTATCTCTTCTATGACAATGGCCTGATGCAAATCGGCTTACTCGTTCTAGTGATACAAGTCGCACTGTCTACCAGATTGCTTTACCGGAACATCACCTTTTCCTCTCGGGTACTCTTGTTTTTAAAAGTCTGCTGGGCGCTGGGCATAGCTTTCTTGTACCAATCGCTTGGAAGCTACGTCCTGCCCTCGTTGGGGCTCCCCAGGTCGGTCATGTTCTACGGCAGCCTGTTGAGCTTGGCGGCTTTACCGGCTTGGCGTTCGGCCTTTGCGGCCTTTGCGCGCAAGACAATCGTCCCCAAACGGATTCTGTTCATAGGAGCGTCCCCCACCTCGAACGCAATCGCTTTGTTCACTGAGGATTTCACGGCGGACTTCACTGTCGTTGGATACGTGGATGCACCAGAATCGTTAGAGCCTTTACCTGCTCCGCGGCTCGGAGCGATCGGAGAACTTGAGGAAGTGCTCTCCGTGAGTGAGCCAAACCATATCGTGATCTCCAGGAACTGGAAGAGCAATCGGCTACCGTTGCGATCCTTGCTGGAGTTGCAATGGTCCGGCCTAGGCCTGGAGACAGCGGATGCACTCTATGAATCGCTATTGAGCCGCGTTGCGATCCGCGATATTCGGCTGCAAGAACTCGTCTTCTCGTCCGCATCTGAGAAACAGAGCATACTCGGGGAAATCTTTACTCCCTTGGCTGCCCTCCTGGTGGTTATCCTAGCATTTCCACTCTTTTGTTCTATCGCACTGCTGCTCGCGCTTTCCAAGAAGAACGATGCCGAGCCGATGGTGAGCGCGGAGCCACGTCTCGGCCGACAGGGCAAGGTATTTACGCGGTACCGATTTCGCGTGCCAAACACAGGCAGAATGCAGGCTTTCCTCCTACGCTTGCAGCTGAACCGTTTACCGGAACTCGTGAATCTGGTGCGCGGCGAAATGGCATTGATCGGGCCACCACCGGAACGGCCGGAGTTCCTGCCAATCCTCACAAAAGAGATCCCTTTTTACCAAAACTTGCTGGCCGTAAAACCTGGCCTCCTAGGCTGGTCACAATTGAATATGAGGAACAACAAGCCGCCTTTACAGGATGTCGTGGTCAAGCTAGAATATGATCTTTACTACATCAAGCGCAGGACCGTGGCGCGAGATATTTACATCGTTTTGCATAGCCTCCTGCCTTAAACTGCCGATCTCTCCATCCAGATGCCGGCGCTACTGATCAACACGACTTTTCATACCTTGCTTGTCGCGTTGTTTTGGTTCCTTCTTCGGTTTCGATTTCAAACCCGAGCCACAAAACCCGCTAATCCCTGGCGGTCCCTTTCGCTTGCGCTTTCGGCTCGCCCTGTAGTCGCAGTACTGATGACAGGTGCCGCGGTCAATTTAGCGTTCGCTGTTCTCGCGGGCTACATCAATCCACGCGACTATGTGCAAGATGTTGTCGCCGCCCGCCAGTTTTTTCGGCACGAAACGCTCTATCCGGTAAATCTGCCGCAGTTGGGTATCGCTGAACTGCGCGCCCCCGTACCAGACCAGCAGACCTTGCAGAGAATACCGCTAATGGGGCGGGAGTTTGCTTCTCTCAGCGAACCGCCCGCAACCGCAAACGCTCACCCGCCGCTGGTTGGAATCCTTTTGGCACTTCCTGTGGACCTCTTTGGATTGCGTGGCAGCTTCTTGTTGATCGTTTTTCTTTCCAGCCTGCTGCTTTGGATTTCACTAGTGCTGATCGTCCGCTCTCTATTCGGCCCACGCAGTAGGTGGGAATGGTTGGCTTTGGCGGGGTTGGTGTTTGGTTGGTTCCAGGTAGACACCACCCTGCGTGGCGGTCAGCCAAGTCTCTTTATCTTGTTCATCGTAGTGGCCGCGTGGCGACTCTTGCGCCGCAACCAATCTGGGCCGGCGGGAGCGTTGATTGGCTTGGCCACCTCGATTCACGCCTTCCCTGCATTGCTTGGTCTCTGGTGCTTAATCCGGTGCCGACGCGCCTTGGTCTCCATGCTTGCCAGTTTGCTGGTTATAGCGGCGTTTATAGCCGCCGTGACGAACCTCTCAGTTTTCCCTGAATGGCTGGCCACAATTCAGATGCTCTCGCGTCTCTTTGTCCCCACTAGTGGAAATGTTTCGTTAGCAGGTCGGATGGCGACCTTCTCGGGTAGCATGGGCTGGGGAACTCACACCGATATCGCGGGTCCATTTGCGTTTCTTGCCGTCGCCGGGGCTCTAGCCTGGTTTTTACCCTGGAAGCTTACGCGTTCCAATCCGGACACTCTAGACGTCGAATACGCAATGTTTGTTGTCGCCATGTTACTGGCATCGCCGATTTCCTGGCCGCGCTATTTCCCCATATTGCTGCTTCCTATCGCCGTCTTCCTCAAACACGCCAGCGCCTCCAAAATCCCGCCGCTCCTCGTCCTCTTGTTAGTTTTGACCATGCCGAGTTCCGCCCTGGGCGCCATTCAGGCGTGGCTCTTGCCTCGCCTCGGGTTTCCGTTCACCTGGCTTATCGAGTCGCTTCCCACCTGCGGACTTCTGGTCTTGTGCCTGTGGCTTGGGGAAATCCATTCTCGGATACAGTACAGCGCGGCATCCCCCAAAACTTCGCTTAACTGATTCTCAGGACAAGCCACGCCCGTCAGAACGAGGCGTAGGGTGAGAGGACCACGTTTGAGCCCCTTGCCCCACCTCAGCACTGAAGAGACCCGGAGGGCTCATACGGCCACGATCCAGCTTGCCGGGGCGGGCGGTCGATATCCCAACGAACTGTGCGGACGCCGAGTATTGTAATGCACGCGTCACCGCTTAATGATGATCTGAGCCTCCTTCAATGAGTAGAAGATTTCGCCATTTAAACATTCGTCCCGCAGCTTGCCGTTGAACGATTCACAGTAGCTGTTCTCCCACGAACTGCCGGGCTCGATGAACAGCGGTTGGCTCCCTAGCGATGCCAGCCACTTCCGCACAAGGTCCGCCCGCATCTCTGCGCCGTAGTACATGCAGAATGGGGTTGCAATGGACGTGATAGGTTGGAAACGCCTGGGCGGAGGATACGGCAACGCAGGGATGCGACCGGAGCGCCGTGCCACAACATCGCATCCCCCAAAACTTCGATCACGTGATGACTGTTCAAGCGCCGAGCCACACGAATCGCCAAGCATTCCCGCGTGTACGCGCTTCCACGAAGTCGTAGCTCCAGACGTGATTGCGATGCTCGGGCCGCAGCCGGACACAGCTCCCGTCGCTGAGCCACAAGCGTCCGCGCGGTTTTTGCTTGGCCGGGACCTTCAAGCCTTCCCGCCGCCAGATGCGTTGCACACGATCCTTGCCCACCGGCCAACCCGAATCTCGCAGCAGTCTCGTGATGCGGCGGTAACCGTAGCGGCCATACTCGCTGGCCAAGGTCAGGATCGCCTGCGTCAGCGGATCTTCGTCGATGCGTCGTAAGGGCTGATAGCGTTGTGTCCCGCGCGGTTGGTCCACCAATCGGCACGCCCGCCGTTCGCTAATGCCTTGCTGGCGGGCGTGCTCGACGGCTTCCCTGCGCCGTTCGGGAATTAGAAGTTTCCCTCCGCGATGTCCTTCAGTACCTTAGTCCCTGCTTCTCTACCGTGAGGTCCGCAATGGCACGGCGCAGCTGTGCGTTTTCTTTCTGCCGCTCCTTCAGCTTGAGCGCCTGCTCGATCTGCAGCCCGCCGTACTCTTTCCGCCAGCGGTAGAACGTCTGTTCCACGATCCCGGCTTCCCGGCATGCCAGCGGCACTTTCTTGCCTTGTCCGATCAACACTTCGATCTGCCGCAGCTTCCTACGATCTGCTCCGGCGTAAACGTTTTCTTCGGCATTTTCCGTTCCTTCCTCACTTCCAGTCTCTATCCGACTGGTACTGAGAAGACCGGTCAGGTCAGTCTTGCGTCCCAGTTCGTGACCCAATAGGGCTTCACGGATCACAAAAGCTTATGGCGTCGCCTCAACTCATTGATAACATTGCCTTATGGGTACGCTGCTCAACGAGAGTCGTGGGCACGAGCACGCGCGAGTAAAAAGGCCCAGAAATCAATTAAATCCCGCAGGGTCTTCCAGCTCGCAACCGCAAGATTCAAAAGAACATCTGTATTGCCGGGAAGTTACGCGGAGTGTGTAAGATCTAATCTAATAGAAGAGTAGCTTGTCCTCACGAGAAATTCATGGGGGGCCGGGCTTCGATTTACGAGCGTGGGGCAACCCGGACCCCGGCGCAGAGCAGTTGCCATTTCTCGACCAGCCCTTGGCGGTGTTCTTTCCGGGCATCCGGGACCTTTGGAAGCGTGGCGTCGCACTGCTTGAGGCGTTCGGCAACTTCGTAGCTCGTCCAGCCTTGGTCTCCGAGGTGCCCTTCGCGAGGAATGCCTGCTCGTTGTAGAGCCTCAGCAACATGCCTGCGAGCGTTCGCTACTTCGCCGAACCTGAGTGCCCAGTAGCCTGCGTAGATCCGCTCTGTCAGGTTGTCCGACAGGCGCTTTGACCCCGGGTCCATCGTGACGGCCATTACAGGCGAAGCCAGAACTGGTTTGGCCTGATATGGCTTGGGCGCAGGGGCGGCGCGTACGCTCTCGATTGAGGCCGGCATGTGGTAATTGACCAAATGCGTCTCGGAAAGCTCCTCAAGGAGCTGTATTGCCTCTTCCTTGCCCGCTGCACGAAACGTGGCGAACTGGAATACCCGCCCGCAAACGACGTCCGAGAGCTGCAAGATTCGCTGGCGCTCCATGCCTGGCGGCATTCTTAGTCCAAATTGTTCAGGTAGCGTGCCGTGTCAGTTCCCGCATGGAACGGCATCGGCTTCGTTCTGCGGCCAACGGTCGCGAATAAAGCATCCAACAGTTCAAGCAGAGAGATGGGGCATCGGGATCCTTTACGAACGGCATTGTTTCCCTATTTTGGGCGTCTGAATTCGGAGGAAAATATCCATGTGCGAGAGATGGCCCAATCCGACTGTGATACCCTTCCAGTCGAGCCAAATCTCGAGCGAGCCATTGCCGCAGGCGTGCTTGCCACTGTGTTCGGAAATGACGTTTCTTGCTTCCACCGGCCACCATGTCCACAACTCTCACAGAACTGATGGCGCAGACGGCGCGTTTAGGGAAGAGGCTGCAAGGTCTGGTTAAGAAGTACCCTGACGACAGCGTCGAACCGGATGGGCGCATCTTCAGCCGAATCCTCACCAACGATTGGCGCCGCCCGATCGGAGGCGTTCATGGGCCATTGGATAAGCGCTATTGGGATGCGGTGGCTTGGGTGGAGAGTTTTGATGCCTACGTGAGGAAGTTGCTAGCGTACTTCGCGCAGCAGCCCGAACGGCTAGCGACCTTGCCTTTGACCCGCCGACTGAGGCTTCCTGCGGCCCAACTGCTTCAATTGTTCGAGCTGCAACGTGACATGCTGACATTGGAGGAGCCGAAACCGCAAGTCCGCAACAAAGACATCCACGAGCTGCGCAAACGCTTGCAGCACGATGCTAACGCCCTCGGGTCGGACGAGTTGGCCGACAGGATTGGCTGCAACAGGGACACGTTGAGTGATTTTCTTCTGGGGAAGACGAAGCCGCAGGAGAAAACCATGAAAAAACTCCGCGCCTACGCGCAATCGCACTAAAGCCAGTTTCCCTCGAGAGTTAGAGCCACGAGGTACGCGCATCGCTGAGCGCTCTCCGTTGTCTGCTTCTCCAAAGTCTCCACTCTTCTCCGCAAGACACTCTTCTTTCTCCGCAAGAACGGTATCGACCGAGGAATCCGTTCCTAATAGACTCCTTGTAGTTCATGCGCAGCGGTTCACCCATCTTCGATCCCAATCCGCCCCGCGCACGTGATATTGTCTTGGACGAGCCACCCCGCGAGCTATTGGGAGAAATCCAAATGGCTCGACGCAGAGGACAGCAAACAGGCTATGTCCACAAGCAGGGAAACTCGTGGTACCTGGCGTACCGCGAGGACGCGCTGGATGCGGATGGAAAAATCGTCCGGGTTCGGCGCAATTTGAAGATCGCAGACGCAAAGGAGGCAAGCAAACGAGAAGCACAGAGAATCGCAAGGATGGTGTCTCAATCCTAGTTGAAGGTTAGTGCGGCGGTGGGTGACCGATTCGATAGAATCGAGTCGCCAAACCTAATCCTTGAAAGGACACCAACCGCCGTGAAGGAAAGATACCAGATTGTAGGACGCCAAGGGCGCCGGAATGAA
>CALQCC020000052.1 GCA_943328975.2 Bordetella parapertussis
ATTACGCCGAATACGGCGGTGCGCCACTCCTCGGACTGAAGGGCGTCAGTATCATTTGCCACGGACGCTCCAACCCCAACGCCATCAAGAACGCGGTCCGTGTAGCAGCCGAATTCGCCCAAGGCGGAGTTAGTGAGAAGATAGAGGCAGAGCTGGAAAACCCAGCCGCCATCTCATGAAACGGGCCGCCCTCATTCTCTGTGCGCTGTTAGCCACGGGAAGTTTGTGGGCACAGAAGAAGGACCCGGTTCAATGGGCGCTTTCAACGGACCTGACCGCTGCACCCCCAGGAACAACCGTTCCGCTTCGCTTCACAGCCACCATCCAAGCGGGCTGGCACATCTACTCGCTGACGCTACCCAAGAATGCGAGCCCGCGACCGACCGAGGCCAAAGTCGTCGACAACGCAGCCGTCGAGTCTTATTCGATCTATCAGCCCAAACCTGAGCGTAAGCTCGACCCCACCATCGATCTCGACACCGAGATGTTCGAGAACACCGCCGAATTGTGGATCCCCGTAAAACTCGCGACCACCGCGAAGGGACGCATCGAGATTTTGGCAGAGGCCAAGTATCAAGTTTGCGACGACCGCGAGTGCCTGCGCCCGGTAACGAAGTCCTCTATGGTCACGGTGAACGTGGACCCGGCCGCAGCAGTGCCGGCAGCGTTCATTGTTCCTCCCGGCTATGTCGACATCCATGACAAGGTCGCAGTAGCGGCCCTGGCCGCAGCGGCAAAATCGAGTGGCGGCGCCAGCGAAGGCTTGCTGCCGTTTGCGTTGACTGCTTTCGGATTCGGGTTAGCTTCCATCTTCACTCCCTGCGTCTTCCCCATGATTCCGATCACTGTGTCCTTCTTCCTGGGACAACGCGGCGGCATCCTGCAAGCGGTGGTCTTCGCGGCTGGAATCGTCGGACTGTTCTGCGGTCTGGCGCTGGCGTTAACGGCGGCACTTGGCCCGTTCGGCGTGATCCAGATGAGTTCCAGCCCGTGGGTGAACGGATTTATCGCCATCGTCTTCACCGCGTTCGCCATGAGCCTGCTGGGCGCGTTTGAAATCTCTTTACCCTCAAGCCTGCTGACGAGAATGGACCGCGCTTCCCGACGCGGCGGATACTTCGGCACACTCCTGATGGGCCTGACCTTCTCACTCACATCGTTCGCGTGCGTCGGACCGTTCGTAGGGCCGCTACTCGTTTCCTCAGTGCAAAGTCAGAGCATGACCCAGCCAGTGATTGGCATGGCGAGCTTCGCCACCGGCCTGGCATCGCCGTTCTTTTTCCTGGCCGCCTTTCCCTCCTATCTGAAGAAGCTGCCCCGCAGCGGTGGATGGTTGGCCCGAGTGAAGGTCGTCATGGGATTCGTATTGTTGGCCGTGATGCTCAAGTACGTCAGCAATGTCGATCAGGTTCTGCAATCTGGCTTCCTCACGCGGGAACGTTTCCTGGCGGCCTGGTTTGTCCTCTTCGCGATGGCCGGGTTGTATCTATTGGGCCTGCTGCACCTCGAAGGCATCGAGCCGGGTGAACAACTCGGGATTGGCCGGCTCCTCACCGGCAGCGCGTTCCTGATCTTCGCGTTCAGCTTACTGCCCGGGATGTTCGGAGTTCCTCTGGGCGAGCTCGACGCGTACGTACCGGTCGCCGTCAACGGCAGCGCGTTTTCCGGGGGCGGCACGAAGGCCGAAGGTCCATCGTGGATGAAGGACCAGTATCAGGAAGCCCTCGATCTCGGACGCAAAGAAAACAAGCTAGTGCTGGTGACGTTCACTGGCTACACCTGTACGAACTGCCATTGGATGAAGGCCAACATGTTCACCAAGCCGGAGCTTGCGGCTGCGCTCGACAACTTCGTTCGCGTAGAACTCTACACCGACGGCCTGGACGCTACCGCTGAGGTGAATCAGAAGCTGCAAGAACGCTACGACACGATCTCGCAGCCGTTCTACGTTTTGATGAAGCCGGATGAAACGGTGATCGCGAAGTTCTCCGGGTCCACGCGCGATCCGCAAGAATACCTGGCCTTTCTGAATTCTCCCACCCTGTAACCATGATGCTACGCGCGACGATTTTCATTGCGAGTGCGGTGGTTGCCTGGGCGCAGGCTCCCATCCGTGGCTTCGCGCCGGCTGACATTCCCGCACAACAGGAACTAGAACGGAAGGCTCGCGCTTTGCCGTCCAAGGACCGATTGCACGCATACATGGAACGCATGGCCGCGAAGCCGCATGTGGCAGGCTCGGCTGGCTCCAAAGCCGTCGCGGATTACGCGGCCTCCCAGTTGAAGGACTGGGGACTCGATGTCACCGTCGAACGGCTCGAGGCTCTGCTTCCCTACCCTACTGTGCGTATCCTCGAAACCACCGGGTTCCGCGCGCAACTGACGGAGCCAGCACTGGCAGAAGATCCAGACACCGCGGCTGCGGATCAGATCCCGACCTTCAATGCCTACGCCGCTTCGGGCGATATTAGCGCGCAAATGGTCTACGCCAACTACGGCACGCCGGAAGACTACGCTTTCCTCGAAAGCCAAGGCGTGAGCATCCTTGGCAAGATCGTGATCGCGCGTTATGGACGCGTGTGGCGCGGCCTCAAACCAAAACTGGCCCAGGATCACGGCGCCGCAGGCTGCATCATTTACTCCGATCCCCGTGACGATGGCTTCTACGTAGACAACCCCTATCCGGAAGGTCCAGCGCGACCTGCGCAAGGCGCCCAACGCGGCAGCGTGATGGACATGGCCCTCTACACTGGTGATCCCCTGACGCCGGGTTGGGCTTCCGAACCGGGGGGACGACGGCTGGATCGCTCTGAGGCTCGTTCGTTGTTGACGATTCCGGTGCTGCCGATTTCCTGGGCGGATGCGCAACCGCTGCTCGAACGCCTCCAAGGTCCACTCGCACCGGAGCCGTGGCGCGGAGCGCTACCCATCACCTATCACTTGGGTCCCAGCGTGGCAACCGCGCATTTGAAAGTCGATTACGATTGGACCGACAAACCGCTCTACAACGTCATCGTAACGATTCCTGGATCAACCGAAAAAGACCAGTGGATCATGTATGGCAACCATCATGATGCTTGGGTCAACGGAGCCAGCGATCCAGTAAGCGGTGCGGCCGCATTGATGGAAACGGCTCGGGTGTTGTCAGTGTTACGAGCTCAGGGTTGGCAGCCGAAGCGAACCATCAAACTCGCATTGTGGGATGGCGAAGAGTTTGGACTGATCGGTTCCACCGAATGGGTAGAGAAGCACGCCGAGGAACTGGATCAGGCGGGTGCCGTATATTTGAATACCGATTCCAACGGTTCCGGCATGATGAGCACTGGTGGATCGCCGGCGCTGGAGCGATTCCTAGACGAAGTCCTCCGCGATATCGTAGATCCCGGCACGGGCCGCAGCATCCTGGACAGCATGAATCAGGCGGCCACCGGGCAGCCTCCGCGACCGAACCAAAGTATTCCCGATGCGGCCTTGGGGGCCCTGGGTTCAGGATCCGACTACGTCGCATTTCTGCACCACCTGGGAATCGCCAGCCTCAACATCGGCTTCGGAGCTGCGCCTGGCCAGTATCATTCCAACTACGATACGGTCCGCTTCTTTGATCTCTTTTCCGACACCGACCGCCGCTTCGGCGTCGCCTTGACCCAAGTGATGACAACCGCGATCCTTCGCTTGGCGGATGGCTCGGCACTGCCGTTTGAATTTGAATCTCTATCGCAATCGGTGTCGCGCCAGATTGACGAGATCCGGAACCAGGTCCCGCCCGACGCGGGTGTTGATTTCCGCGAGCTCCAGTCGAGCATCGCTGCACTCAACGTTGCGGCCCGAGCCTACGAAGTGACTTTCACGGCAGCCGTCCGGCGCGGAGACATCACCACCGCAGCCAACGACGCCATCGAACGAACGGAGCGCGCGTTCCTCTCTAACGACGGACTACCAGGACGCGACTGGTACCGGCATCAACTGTATGCCCCGGGCCTTCTGACTGGCTACACCGCGAAGACCTTGCCCGGCGTTCGCGAAGCCGTCGAGGCCAAGAACTGGGCCCAAGCTGCGCAACAGGCGCAGCGTTTGGCAGCAACATTGCGCGCCGCTACCAAGCAGATCAGTTCCGCGACGCAGGCCTTGCAGCAAACCAGATAGAATCTGGAGATGGCTGCATCAGCTTCTCCCGTCAATCGCCCAACCGCCCCTACGATCAACCGATGGATCATTCCCATCGGAGCTGTGTGCGTCCACATCTGCATCGGCAGTGTGTATGCGTGGAGCACCTTCGCTCGCCCCATGCAGCAGTTGTTCCCGAATGTGACATGGTTTAACCCAACCTATGCGACCTATTCGACAGCTCTAGTATTGTTGGGTTTAAGCGCGGCGTTCGGCGGCCCATGGGTAGAGCGCAAAGGTCCACGGGTAGCGGCCACCGCATCCGCCATTTTCTTCGGCAGTGGCCTCTTGATCGGAGGGCTGGGATTGGCGCTGCTGCAGCCTCTGCTGGTCTTCTTGGGCATGGGCGTCATTGGCGGAATCGGCTGCGGCCTGGGCTATATTGCTCCCGTGAGCACCCTGGTGAAATGGTTCCCCGATCGGCGAGGCATGGCCACGGGCATGGCGATCATGGGCTTCGGCGGCGGAGCCTTTGTGGCCGGTCGGCTCAACGTCAAACTGATGGATTCCATCGGCGTCGCGAACACCGTACTCACTATGGGCGCCATCTATTTCGTGGTCATGATGATCGGCGCACGCATCTTGCAGCGTCCTCCGCAGGGATGGAAGCCGGAAGGATGGACTCCGCCCGAAAACAAAGACGCCATGATCGCGACCCGCAGTGTCTCGCGCAACGAGGCGATCCGCACACCTCAGTTCTACTTACTATGGGGAGTGCTGTTCATCAACGTGACGGCTGGCATCGGCATTCTGGCGCAGGCCTCACCCATCGTGCAGGACTTGTTTGGCAAAACCGCGTTGGAGGCCGGCACGGTAGTTTCGGTCCTCAGCCTATTCAACGCCGGCGGCCGATTCCTTTGGGCGTCCAGTTCGGACTACATCGGCCGACGGAACACCTACACTTTGTTCTTTGTGGTCCAAGTGATCCTGTTCCTATTGATCCCCGGAATTGCCGCGCGGGGCGAATGGGGACTTTTCCAGACCGCAATGTTCGTGGTCGTCAGCATGTACGGCGGCGGCTTCGCGACGATTCCAGCGTTCCTGGCCGATATCTTCGGACCCGAAAACGTAGGCGCCATTCATGGAGCAACGCTGACCGCTTGGAGCGCAGCGGCGATCGTCGGTCCGGTGATTATCACGGAGTTATCCAAGCAAGCCACAGCGGCATTGGCACCCGGAGCGAGCCGGGTGCATATCTATGACAGTCCGCTTCAAGTGCTCGCGGGACTGCTGGCTGTAGGATTCGTACTGACGCTGCTGATCCGACCGCTAAAGCAACCCGAATCGCGTTAACGTGCAGCGCGGGTCGCGAAGTCCAGAACCCAACCCGGCATGATGCCGAGCACCAGGGTCATGATGGCCGAACCGTAAATCGCGAGTTGCAGCATGGGGCTGGCAACCGGCAAGTTGTCCGTCGATTCGCCCGGCTCCTTCATGTACATCACAACGAGGATGCGCAGGTAGTAGTAAGCGGCGATCGCGCTGTTCAACAAACCGAGCACTGTGAGCCAGACCAAGTTGGAGTCGAGCGCAGCCTTGAAGATGTAGAACTTGCCGAAGAAGCCACCCGTGAGCGGCACGCCGATCAGGCTGAGCAAGAAGACGGTCATCATCGCTGCCATCACAGGTTGCTTCTGCGAGAGCCCGGCGAAGTCTTCGATGGCGACGTACTTCTCACCCTTGCGGGCGAAGTGCGCGACGACAGTAAACGCTCCAATATTAGTGAAGGCGTAGGCGGCGAGATAGAACATCGCAGCTGCGGAGCCAGTTCCGGAGTTAGCGGCGACTGCCACCAGGACATAGCCAGCGTGCGCGATCGAGCTATAAGCCAGCATACGCTTGATGTTCGTTTGCTTCAGTGCGGCGAGATTGCCGACCAGCATCGTCGCCAGTGCGCAACCCCATACGATGGGCAACCACCGGTCGGAGATGGGACCCAGGCCAATCGTGAAGATACGAATCAGCACCGCGAAGGCGGCGGCTTTCGGGCCAACGGTCATGAAGCCAGAAACCGGGGCGGGTGCACCTTGATACACGTCGGGGGCCCAACCTTGGAAGGGGGCGGCGGATAGTTTGAACGCCAGTCCCACGAAGATGAGAGCGGCGGCGATGCCCATCAAAGGGATGCCAAGGGGATTCTGAGCGATACCTGCATCGCGTGCGAACGCGTGAATGTCTCCGAGGTTGGTGGACCCTGTGGCTCCGTACATCCAGGCGACGCCATACAGCAAAAACGCGGTCGCGAAGGAACCGAGCAGGAAGTACTTCAATGCCGATTCGTTGTTGCGCGAGTCGTCCCGCAGGAAGCCGGCCAAGATATAGGTGGCGATCGAAGAGATCTCAAGACCAATAAAGATCATGATCAATTCGTTCGCGCTGGCCATGATGCACTGGCCTACGATGCTGAACAGAACCAAGGCGTAGTATTCGCTGGCCTCTGCATTTTCGCGCTGCAGGTAGTCGGCTGAGCCCAGGATGACAAGCAGTCCGGCCACCATGACCAGCGTCTTAAAGAAATTCGCCATCCCGTCGACGGCCAGCATTCCTTGGAACGCCATGCCTTCTGGAGAATGAAGAGAGTGACCGATTGCCAGCAGCAAACTACCGATGGCGATCCACTGCATCACGGGCTTCCGACCGGGCTTCATCGCCGCTTCGAGGAACATGATGAGAACCGCGGCCAGAGTAAGAATAATCTCCGGCATGATGCGGAGGTATTCCACGCTGGTGGGTATGAAGCTAGCGAGCATTGCGCACCCCCGGAACTACAGGAGCGGGTGTGGCCGCGTTTACTACTCGGTTTCGTTGCATTTGATTGAGGATCGAGGCGTTCTGCGCGCTGATGGCGGGCAGGAAGGTCTGAGCGTAGATGCCCATCCAGAACATGAGGACGACGAGTGGCAGAATGGCCGCCCATTCGCGCGTGGTCAAGTCCGGCACATGATGCGAGACGGCTTCCGAAACTCTGCCGTAGAAGGTCCGTTGATAAAGCCACAGCATATAGCAAGCCGAGAGGATGACACCCAGCGAGGCAAATACGGCCCACGCATAGTTGGCCTTGGCCGCACCCTGCAGGACCAGGAACTCGCCGACGAAATTATTTAGCAGCGGCAAGCCGATCGACGCAAGAGTCGTGATCAAAAAGACGATGGCCAGATGCGGCGCAGGGGTTGCGACGCCGCCGTAAGCCGAGATCTCGAGCGAGTGCCGGCGTTCATAGAGGTAGCCGACCAGGATAAAGAGCGCACCAGTCGAGATGCCATGGTTCAGCATCTGGTAGACGGCTCCGTCCAAACCCTGTTGCGTAAAGCTGAAAACTCCGAGTACGACGAAGCCCAAGTGGCTTACCGAGGAGTAAGCAACCAACTTCTTCATGTTAGGTTGCACCAGAGCAACAAGCGCTCCGTAGATGATACCGATGATCGCCAGTGCGCCGATCCAAGGAGCGGACTCGCGCGCGGCGTTCGGAAACAATGGCAAGCAGAAGCGAACCAACCCGTAGGTACCCATCTTCAGCATGACGGAGGCCAACATTAGAGAACCAGCGGTGGGCGCTTCCACGTGCGCATCGGGCAACCAAGTATGCAGCGGGAAAAGCGGCACTTTGATCGCGAAGGCTCCGAAGAAGGCCAGGAAGAGCAACAGTTCGGTGCGTGTATCGAAGGTCAACGCTCCGGACTGGATCATGCCCTGGATCGAAACGTAATCGAACGTCCCAGTCAGGTTGTAGAGGTAGATGATCGCAGCTAACATGAGCACCGAGCCGGCCATCGTGAATAAGAAGAACTTCACAGCGGCGTAGATACGGCGTTCATGACCCCAGATGCCGATGAGGAAGTACATCGGGACGAGGGAGACTTCCCAGAAGACGTAGAACAGGAACAGGTCGAGCGAAACGAAAACGCCGATGACTCCGAACTCGAGCAACATCAGGAATGCGAAGTATTCCTTAACCCGGTGGTCGATGTATTTCCACGAGATCAATATGGCGATGGGGGTGAGCAACGTAGACAGGAGCACCAGCCAGAGCGTGAGTCCGTCCATGCCGACGTGATATCGGATGGCGGGGCTAGTGATCCACGACGAGTTACTGACAAATTGGTAGCTAGTGGGCGATTCGCCGCCCATGTAGGGCGAAAGCAGGCCGAGCGAAAGAACGAAGATCGCGAGCGACAGCACCATGGCTGTCATGCGGCTGATTTCTTTGGGCAAGAACAGAATCGCTAGGAAGCCAACCAGCGGGAGGAAGAGGACCAGATCTAGAAGATTCACTGGACGCCTCCTTTCAAGCCAACCCATACAATCACGACGATGGCTCCAGCCACCACCCAGGCGGCGTAGTTGCGAATGTATCCGGATTGGGCTTTGCGGAGGATGCCGCCGACGCCCTGTGCCACGGTCGCGATGCCGTTGGCAATGCCATCAATGCCGCGCACGTCAAACACGCGCCACATGATGTTGCGCGAGCCGTCGATAGCGGGGCTGATGATGGCGGAATCGTAGAACTCGTCTACGAAGTACTTGTTGTAGATCCAGTTGTAAGGAATGCTGAACACGCTCACGATGCTGTCCGGAATTCCTGGGGCGAGCATATAGAAGACATACGCGAGAGCGATGCCGCCAATGCCGGCTACGCTGGCCACGAGTTCAAGCCAGGACTCAGCTTCACCTTCGTGAATGGGGAACATAGGCTCCAGGATGTGGGGCACGTTGAAGAGGTACTGCCCTCCGAGGCTGAGGGCCGCAAGAATCGCCAGCGGAATCCACATGGATGCCGGTGACTCGTGAGGAGTTCCGTGGCCGTGTGAATCGTGGCCGTGGTCATCCTTCTTGGCTGCGTGACCATGGTCGTCTTTCTTAGCGGCGTGGCCGTGATCATCGTGCGCGTCATGGCCACCATGGCCATGGGCAGCAGCGGGTTTGCCCTTGTATTCGCCGAAGAAGGTCATGAAGAAGGCACGCGAGCAGTAGAACGCTGTCATGCCGGCTGTGAGAACACCCACCCAATACATCCAAGGTGCGTGTTCGTAGGCGGCTTCCAGGATCAGATCCTTACTAGCTGCACCGGAAAGGAACGGTACCCCCGAAATCGCGAGCGTGGCGCATAGCAACGTCACGAACGTGATCGGCATGTACTTGCGCAGGCCGCCCATGAAGCGCATGTCCTGCTCACCCGAACAGCCGTGGATGACGCTACCGGCTCCCAGGAAGAGCAGAGCCTTGAAGAACGCGTGCGTCATGACGTGGAAGATGCCGGCGGAGAAGGCTCCGACGCCCAGGCCGAGGAACATGTAGCCGAGCTGCGAAACCGTCGAGTACGCGTAGACTTTCTTGATATCGAACTGCGTCAGACCGATGGTTGCCGCGAAGAACGCCGTCGCCAGACCGATGACCGCGACGATGTCGAGCGCTCCAGCGGAGTGCAGGAAGATCGTCGAACTGCGCGTGATCATGTAGACGCCGGCGGTGACCATGGTCGCCGCGTGGATCAAGGCGCTGACCGGAGTCGGGCCAGCCATTGCGTCCGGCAGCCATACGTAGAGCGGAATCTGAGCCGACTTGCCGCAGGCACCGACGAGCAACAACAAAGAGATCGCCGTCAGAACACCGGCACTGGTCTCGACCTGCATCTGGCCGACTTGCGTGAAGACGGTTTTGAAGTCGAGCGAGTTAAACGTGATGAAGATCAGGAACATCGCCAGGGCGAAGCCGAAGTCGCCGACGCGGTTGACGATGAACGCCTTGTTGCCTGCATCGGTGGCGAACTTCTCCAGGAAATAGAAACCGATCAGAAGGTAGCTGCACAGACCCACGCCTTCCCAGCCGACGAAGAGCAGCAGGAAATTGCCGCCCAACACCAGGATCAGCATGAAGAACATGAACAGATTCAGGTAGGCGAAGAAGCGGTAGTAGCCACCTTCATGGGCCATGTAACCGGTAGCGTAAAGGTGTATGAGCGTGCCAATGCCGGTGACGATCATCAGCATGATGGCGGTGAGACGATCAATGGTGAAGTCGACGCCGATGTCGAGCGCGCCGGACTTGATCCAAGTGAAGTAGTGCTCAGTGTACGCAGTCTCGAGACCGCCGGAGAAAGCTCCCAGCGCGCTCAGCGTCTTGACCACCCACAAAAAACTCAGCAACACACTGCCGACTGCGACAGCGTTAATCGCGGCTTTGGGCAAACGTTTGCCCAGCAGGCCGTTGATGGCGAAACCCATCAGGGGAAGTATTGGTATGAGCCAGAGTTGCATGCGTCAGTTCTTGAGCGAACTCACCTCGTCGATTTCTAGGGTCTGGCGGTTTTTGAAGACCGTCAGAATAATGGCCAGGCCGACTGCGGCTTCGGCGGCGGCGACCACCATGACAAAAAAGCTGAAGATGTGGCCGTCCACGCGCTTCAACATGTAAGAGAACGTGATGAATGTGAGGTTCACCGCGTTCAACATCAGTTCGATGGACATGAATACGGTGATGATGTTGCGGCGCAGTATAAAGCCCAGCACACCCAGGCTGAACAGGATCGCGCTCAGCGTGAGGTACCACGCGATGGGCACGGCGGCGGGCAGCGGAAGCGGCGGCATTAGTCGATCTCCTTGCGGGCCAGCACAATGGCGCCCAAAATTGCGACCAAAATCAGAATGCTTGTAACTTCAAAGGGCAACAGGTAAACGGTGAACAGGCTCTGGCCGATCTCGCGAGCGGTGCCGCCGGTGAAGGATCCGAAGACCACGCCCGGGGAGTTCGGCAACAGTCGCTGTACCACGAAAGACATGATGCCGAAAAAGACCAGCAAAAGAGGAGCGCCGAAGTACTTTCCCCACGGCTTCAGCGGGCTGTTCTTTTCGCCACCAGCATTCAGCAACATGATGACGAAGACGAACAGCACCATGATGGCGCCGGAGTAGACCACCAACTGCGCGGCGGCGATGAATTCGCCTCCCAGTAACAAGTACAGCGCAGCGAGCGCGGCCATCACGCCGACCAGCGACAAGGCGCTGGCGATGGGATGCCTCTGCACCACCATGTTGATGCCGCAGACCACTGCGATCGCGGCGAAGATTAGAAATAGGATCGAGTCCATATTAGAAGAGAGCCACCAGTAGGCCTGTGATGAAGAGGTTGATCAGCGCGGCCGGGAACATGAACGTCCAGGCGAAGCTCATAAGTTGGTCGTACCGGAAGCGCGGCAGAGTTGCGCGCACCCAGATAAAGACAAAGAGGATGGCGAGCACTTTCCCGCAGAACCAGAACAGCGGAGTCAGGATTTGGCTCAACGCAGAGACTGCGTCGGTGAGGAAAGGTACGCCCATCCCCGAAACTACGCCCGGACCCGCTGCTGCTAGGGCAAAAACACCGCCGATTCCCATGAAGATGACGCCGAACACTGGCAGTGTGTAGCGATCGAAGGGTCGCGCGGGCTGCGAGGCATGGTAGAAGCAAACCACACCAGCCAATATATGAATGATCGCCGGGATGTAGGCAGAGCCAAATGCCGTTGGCAAGATCGGATGCCAAGCGCCGAGGAACAGGAGCGTCGCAACCGCTGACACCGTGACCATGTTCGCGTATTCCGCCATGAAGAACGAAGCGAACTTCATGCTGGAGTATTCCGTATGGAACCCGGCGACAAGTTCGTTTTCAGCTTCGGGCAAATCGAACGGGATACGGTTGGTTTCGGCGAATGCCGCAATCATAAAGAGGAAGAAGCTAACGACCTGCGGGAACGGCATCTGGAAGATGGTCCAGCGTGGAATGAAACCCAAGTAGTAACCGGCTTGTGCTTCCCCAATCTCTCGCAGATTGAGCGTATTCAGGATCAACAGCGGCGCAGCAATCGCAAGTGCCATCGGCAACTCGTAGCTGATCATTTGCGCGGAGCTTCGCAGGCCGCCCATCAGGGCGTACTTGTTGTTCGATGCCCAACCCGCGAGCGCCACACCGTAAACACCCATGCCGGAGATTCCGAGGATGAAGAGGATGCCGATGCTGGGGTCAGCCAAGCTCATGGTGGTCCGAACGCCGAAGACCGTGATTTCCGGTCCGAAAGGGATGACCGAAATCGAAATCAGAGCGAAGAGTACGGCCACAAACGGCGCAAGGTAATAGAAGACCTTGTTCACATGCGACGGAATCATGTCTTCTTTGGTGATGAGTTTAATGACGTCGGCCAACGGCTGCAGCAATCCATGTGGACCCACGCGGCGTGGGCCGACGCGCAATTGCACGTGGGCGATGACTTTACGTTCGATCCACTGCAAGTACGCGAGCACGTGCATGAACACGCCCACAACGATGCCAGTTTTGATGAGACTCAGTATGAAGTAGTTCATCGATGCTTATCGTTCCTTGCCGCCGTAAAGAGCACCGGGCGCTTCCATGACGGAGTTCAAGACTTTGGAATAACGGCTGAGAGTGCCGGATGTAAACAGCGTGTCCCCGGAGGAGGTGATCGTTCCCGGTAGGGCAGCAACACGACCGTTGAGCGGCTGGGTCGGCGCTGCACCCCCAGTAGACAGGATCGGCATCGGCACATTATAGCCGTGAACTGTGCTGCGAATTTCTTCCAGCATTTTCTCCGGCAGCCAGATGCCCAGGTTGAGGCCCATCTCTTTGGCGATGGAACCGGCGATTTCGAGGTCCGTCTTGGTACCCATGACCTTCGCGGCCGGCTTCAGCTTCTGCACTTCGCCCGTCACGTTCGTCACGGTGCCGCTCTTTTCGTAAGCGGATGCGGCAGGCAGCACCAGATCTGCGCGTTTAGCCGTCTCCGTCATGAACATTTCGTTCACGACGACGAACGCCTTGGACGATGCGAGCGTCGCGGATTTCAGCGGGTTTGCGCCGACAACCCAGAGAACATCCAGGTCATTCGCGGCCAGCATCTGTTCGCGGCTCAAGCCACCGTCACGAGGCGTAAGCCCCATGTCGAAGGCGCCACGAGAATTCGAGTAGTCAACCAAGCCGATGTATTTGACCGGGATGCCCAGCGAATCGCCGAACGCGATCAACTTGCGGAGCACGTCGCCTTGTACTGCGTCGCCAAACATAATGATGAGGTTCGCTTCTGCCTTGAGCTTGTCGCGGAGCGATTCCGCGCCGGCCAGTTCCCCGCCCTTTTGGACGCGAACCTTGGCAACCGCCTGGTTCTCTTCGCGAACTTCCCCAGTGGTCACCGTATAAAGGTGCGCCGCATGATGACGGAAGTTGGCTCGGATCTGATAGGCGAGCAGCGGATGTTGCTGCGACAGATCGCTACCGACAACCAGGACAGCCTTGGCTGTGTAAAGATCTTCGACCTTCGCCAACGCATCGGCCTTGCCCGACAACGCGTCGAACAGAGTTGCGAGGTCGCCCGTGCGGTGATGGTCGATGTTCTTCGTACCCAAACCCTGACGTGCGAACTTCTGCAGGAAGTAGTTTTCTTCGTTGGTCGTGTGGTTCGAGCCGATGATACCGAACTTGCCGCCACGCGCCTTCACTTCGCTGAACTTCTTGGACACCGTAGCCAGCGCCTGCGACCAGGAGATCGGGTCATAGCCGCCCGCCGCGTTGCGCAACATCGGCGACTGCAACCGTTCTTCGTGATTCACGAAATCGAAGCCGTAACGGCCCTTCACGCAAAGGAACTCACCGTTGATGCCGCTGCGATCGCGATTGTTCCCGCGCATGATCTCGCCATCGCGAACACCCAGCGTCGTACGGCACCCATCGCCACAATGCGTGCAGATGGTGCCGACGTGATTCATTTCCCACGGACGGGTTTGATACCGATAGCTACCGCTGGTCAGCGCGCCTACCGGGCAAATGTCGATGCAAGCACCGCACTCGTCGCATTCCAGGTGATCGTGCTTGTTCGGAATGATCTCCGCCACTACGCCGCGGTTGCCTACGCCCAACGCGCCAACGCCCATGCCTTCATTGCAGGCTCGAACGCAGCGGTAACACAGGATGCAACGAGGAGCGTCGAAGAACACCACCGGGGACCACTGCTTTTCCGGTGTGTGAACTTTGGTCTCCGTATAGCGGCTTTCGCCTGCGCCATAACGGAACACCATGTCTTGCAGTTCGCACTCACCGCCCTTGTCGCACACCGGGCAATCGAGCGGATGGTTGGTCAGCAGCAATTCCAGCGTGCCCTTGCGCGCCTTCTTCACCGTTTCGGATTCGGTATGAACCACCATCGGCGAGCCGTCGCGATTCAAGTCCACCGGAAGCGTGCAACCCACCTGTAATTTCGGGGTGCCTTCCACTTCCACCAGACACATGCGGCAGGCGGCCTGCAGCGAGAGGCCTTCGTGATAGCAGAATGCAGGAATCGCAATACCGTTCTGACGCGCCGCTTCAATCAGCAGCGTGCCCTTCTCGGCTTCGAATTCCTGACCGTTGATTTTAACCTTTACCAGTTCAGGCATTAATTCCTACCAATCCGGATTTCTGTTGCGACAGACGTTTTTCAAAGTCTTCGCGGAACTTTTCAACAATGGAGATGGTCGGCATCGCGGCCGCATCGCCCAGCGCGCAGAAGGTGCGACCCAGCATGTTCTTCGAAACCTCGCCCACCAGCGCCACATCTTCGATCCGGCCACCGCCGTCGTCAAAGCGCTGCAGGATCTTGCGCAGCCACGTTGTACCTTCGCGGCACGGGATGCACCAACCGCAACTTTCATGCGCATAGAAGCGCATGATGCGGAGCGCGAACTTCACCATGTCGGTAGTTTCGTCCAGCACAACCATGCCGCCAGAGCCCATCATACTGCCGATTTTGGCGATGCTGTCGTAGTCCATCGGGACATCGCACTCGTCCGCACGAAGAATCGGGCAAGAGGACCCGCCTGGGACAACCGCTTTCAACTTACGTCCGCCACGCATCCCACCGGCGATGTCGTTGATGGCCTTCATCATCGGATAGCCGAGCGGGACTTCGTACACGCCGGGCTTATTCACGTGTCCGGAAATGCACAGAAGTCGTGTGCCGCCGGCCTTCGGAACCCCGAGCGCCGCATACGCTGCGCCGCCGTCGCGAATGATCGCAGGGATGGTCGCAAATGTTTCGACGTTGTTGAGCAACGTGGGCGAGGCCCAGGCTCCCGCGACTGCCGGGAACGGAGGCTTCATGCGAGGCACGCCGCGCTTGCCTTCCAGCGAATCGAGCAACGCAGTCTCTTCGCCGCATTCGTACGCACCCGCGCCGGAGTGTGTGGTGAGGTCGAAATCGAAACCAGTGCCGCAGATGTTCTTACCGAGGTAGCCGCGCTTGTAGGCTTCCTCAATCGCGCGGTTCATGTGTTCGATGATGAAGCGATACTCGCCACGGATGTACAGGTAACCCTTGTGGGCGTCCATCGCCAATCCAGCGATCAGAATGCCTTCGATCAATTGGTGCGGATCGTACTCCATCAACAGGCGGTCTTTGCAAGTGCCCGGTTCGCTTTCGTCACCATTGATGACGATGTACTTCGGCTTGGGCGAAGTGCGCGGAACGAAGCTCCACTTAAGTCCGGTCGGGAAGCCTGCACCACCGCGGCCGCGCAGTGCGGAGGTTTTGACTTCTTCGATGATCGCCTCGGGCGTCATCTCTTTGGCTTTGAGGAAGGCTTTGTAGCCGTCGTTGGCCAAGTAGCCGTCGAGCGTTTCAGACCCTTCTTTGCGGAAGTTTCTGCTGATGACGAGCGTTTCGAGCGGGCTCGGTTCGTTGTAACAGGTTTTCGCCATTATTGAGCCTTCCTTAAGCCGTCAATCAAGGCGTCGAACTTCTCAGGCGATACGTTGTGATGGAAATCGTAGTTGATCTCGACAGCCGGTGCCCAACTGCAGGCGCCCATGCACTCGACTTCTTCCAGCGAGAACACGCCGTCAGCCGTGGTTTGCTTGTGACCCACGCCCAACTTCTTGCAGGCTTGGTCATAGAGTTCGGTGCCACCGACCAGCATGCAACTGATGCTGGTGCAAACCTGGACGTGATACTTGCCCTGCGGCTTGCGGTGCAGCATCGAATAGTAGCCGACAACTTCGTCGACCTGCAGCGATGTCACTTCGCAGCGTTTGGCCACTTCTTCGATCAGTTCCAGCGTAACGGCGCCGGTTTCATCCTGCGCGTAAATCAGCATCGGCACCACGGCCGAACGTTTTTTCCCTTCCGGGTACGATTGGAGCATTTTCGCGAAACGCTCTTCGAGTTGCGGAGAAAAAGTCATTAGCGGTCCGTGTCTCCCAACACAAAATCCATACTGCCCAATGCGGCGATTGAGTCCGCGATTAACGTCTGCTCCAACAACTTGGGCAGACCTTGAAGATTGGCAAAGCTCGGCGTACGCATGTGGCAACGGTACGGCTTTGAAGTTCCGTCACTAACGATGTAGTAGCCGATTTCGCCGCGCGGGGCTTCGATGCACTGGAAGACTTCGCCAGCGGGCACTCGGAAACCCTCGGTCACGATCTTGAAGTGATAGATGAGCGCTTCCATCTGCGTCTTCATCTTTTCGCGCTGCGGCAGAACCACATGCGGCGCGTCAGCCTGGAAGTCGCCTTCCGGCATGCCTTCCAACGCTTGCGTGATAATCTTGGCGCTTTCGCGCATTTCCTGCATGCGCACCCGATACCTACCCCAAACGTCATTCGACGTTTCGACCGGAACTTTGAAGTCGAACTTCTCGTAACTGGAATAGGGCTCGTTCTTACGCGCGTCCCAATTCAAACCCGCGGCGCGTAACATGGGACCGGTGATCCCCAGATCCAACATGTCTTCCAGCGAAATGAAACCGACGCCTTTGGTACGGCGCGTCCAAATCGGATTCGCGTTGAGCAGGTCTTCGTATTGATCCACCTTGCTGGGGAAGCTGCGGATAAACTTGCCGACCACTTGCTGCCAACCGCGCGGAGCTTCCAGCGCCACGCCGCCCACGCGGATGTAGCTGGTCATCATACGCTGGCCGGAGAACATTTCCAGGATGCGCAGGATGTCTTCGCGTTCACGGAAGCAGTAGAAGAACATCGACATGGCGCCGATGTCGAGTGCGTGCGTCCCCAACCACACCAAGTGACTATTGAGGCGCGTGAACTCGGTCATCATCACGCGCAACCATTGCGCGCGTGCCGGAATTTCCAACTGCAGCAGCTTTTCAACCGCCAGGCAGTAGCAGAGATTATTGGAGAGGTTCGCCAGGTAATCCACGCGATCCGTCAAGGTGACGGCCTGCGCGTAGGTCCGCGTTTCCATCTGCTTTTCGATACCCGTGTGGAGGAAGCCGATGTCAGGCTTGGCGGAAATGATCGTTTCGCCTTCCAGTTGCAGAATGATGCGCAACACGCCGTGAGTCGACGGATGCTGCGGACCCATGTTGAGGGTCATATGCCGCGCCGAAGACGGCGTGGCTGGCGTCTCTTGGACCGCCGGGATAGTTGCTACGTGATCTTCAAAGGGCCTATTCATTGGAGTAGCTGTACTTGTACCCGTGCACCGGATAGTCCTTTCTCAGAGGGTGGCCTTCCCAGTCGGTCGGCATGAGGATGCGTTCCAGATCCGGGTGATTGAGGACGTGAATACCGAACATGTCCCAGATTTCGCGTTCGTACCAGTTGGCGGCTCGCCACACGCTGGTAACGGATTCGATCTCAGGCTTATCTCCCCCAATGCGGCACTTCACGCGCAGACGGCGGAAGGGCTCCAAGGAGTGCAGATGATACACAACTTCGTAGCGGGGAGCGGCCGGGTGCCAATCGACGGCGGTCACCGAGCTCAACCGGATGTATTTTTCGCTGTCTTTCAGAAAGCGGCAGAGATCGACGATCTTTGCCGGATCCGCAATGAGCGTGGTCTCGCCCAGAGCGTCAATGGTTTCGAGAATAGCGGGGTGCGTCACGGGTTGCATTACTTGGACACTTCCTTTTTCGTCACGGACCAGTCGAGCGCGCCCTTCTTCCAGATGTAGTAGAAGCCCACCAGGACCAGCGCCACGAAGATCAGCATCTCAAAGAAGCCGAACAGCTTCAGGTCGCGATAAACCACCACCCAGGGGTAAAGGAATACGGCTTCGATGTCGAACAGGATGAAGATCATGCCGACCAGGTAGAACTTGACGCTGAAACGTTCCTGCGCCGAACCGACCGGCGCCATGCCCGATTCATACGGCGTATCCTTCAACGGAGACTTGGCACGCTTGCCCAGCAACCCCGTAACGCCCACCAGAGTCGCCGCAAGCACTGCGGCAATGATCACCTGTACCAGGATTGGAAAATAGAGCTCTATGTAGTTTTGTGGCATGGTCCAAACGGCTTGCGCTGCTTACCCCGCGATTCAGCAGTAACTATTGACTATAATGAGCTTGGAAACATTGTGTCAAACGGCTCGACGAAAATAACGCAAAACGGGACAATCGAAATTATGGTAAACGGCGAAAGCCGGAGCGTGCCTGAGGGTCTATCCCTGGACCGATTGCTGACTTTCCTGGAAGTCGACCCGTCCCGCGTGGCAGTGGAGCGCAACCGAGAAATCGCGCGCAAGACCGCGTGGAGCGAGACGACAATCGAGCCCGGCGACCAATTAGAAGTGGTCTGGTTCGTCGGCGGGGGCTCCCTCTAACTAAGCCTGGCCAGCGGCGTCGGTCATCATTTCCTTCAATACAGTCTCCACTTCCTGCGCGACCACACCCAGCTCGGGTGATCCAAACATCTGCATCAGCTCCGTCGGCAACAGCGTTGCCAGCGTGTAGCCACCTCCGGGAGTTTCATACAGCGAGATCCGGCACGGTAGCGCCGTAGAGACCGCCCCATTCGCCTCCAGGACTCTTTTCGCCTGCACCGGGTTGCAGACTTCATAGATACGGCACTCGGTGTTGAATTCCACGCCCTTCTTGCGCATGGTTTCGCGCAGGTCGTGGGTCGCCAAGATGCCGAACTTGTGTCGAGCGGCCGACTCCTGTAAACCCTGTTCGATCTCTTCTAGTGTGCGGTGGGATTGGACGGTGTAAAGCATGACATAAGAACGTAGCACGCGGATGGCCGATTGCGTGATGCATATGATTCCGTCATACTCATATGCATGAGGACTACGCTAGTTCTGAACGACGCACTGGTGGAGGAAGCCCGCAGACTCACAGGCATCCAGGAAAAGACGGCGCTCGTCCATAAAGGACTAGAGGAACTGATCTCGCGCGAAAGTGCCCGGATGCTGGCGGCGCTGGGCGGCTCCGCTCCGAAGTTGGAACCTATACCGCGGCGCAGGTCGCAAGCGGCACGATGATCCTCGTCGACACATCGGTTTGGATCGACCACTTCCGGCGCGGCCATCCCGGACTGATCCGATTGCTGCAAGACGGAGACGTTGCCATGCATCCCATGGTCTTAGGAGAACTGGCGTGCGGACAACTTCCCAAACGAGCAGCCACGTTGCACCTCCTGGGAGCTCTGCCTCGCATTCCTTCCGCGCCGGACGAAGTGGTTCTCCATGCCCTGGAAACACGCCACTGGTCCGGCAGCGGAATCGGATGGATCGACGCGCACCTGCTGGCATCCTCACTCATTGCCTGCACACGTTTATGGACACTCGATGCGCGGCTCTATCGGATCGCACACTTGGCGCATATCGCACACGAGTGACCCACTACGCCGGTGCCTCAGGAACTGACTCAATTTGAAATCAGCCCCCCGATTGACAATGGTTTGATGCGGACTATGGGACTGGTGGGCCGGCGAAGCGCACGCGGGGCGAAGTGATAGACTGCCGGGATGGCAAACTTTCGATTGGGCGCACTCTGCCGTAATCATCACCTTCCATTTGTTGTTTGCTTTCTGGCCGTCCAATCATACGGCCAGCCAAATCCACAACCCAATAATCCTCAAAGGAATCCCTCCGCCAGTGTCCGAGGCACTCAGGAGTCTCCTGTCTATGTCAATGTTTTGCCATCCAACAAGACTCAAGAGGAATCCGGATGGTGTCTCAACCCTAGTTGAAGGTTAGTGCGGCGGTGGGTGACCGATTCGATAGAATCGAGTCGCCAAACCTAATCCTTGAAAGGACACCAACCGCCGTGAAGGAAAGATACCAGATTGTAGGACGCCAAGGGCGCCGGAATG
>CALQCC020000053.1 GCA_943328975.2 Bordetella parapertussis
CCGCAACGCGGGTCGCAGGCCTACGCTCCAGCCACCCCCGCAACTCCTTCAAGCTAAGGCACCTCCACCCTGTGGAGTGGTCTACTTTCTCTCCGCCCCAGTGGTCTGGTTTTACTCCGCCCTTGACACGTGCGCGCTGACGAATCGTGTCCAACTGGCAGGTAGCTGGCAATGTTCGCCTTCGCTGGAATCCGCAGGATCACCCTGGTTTGCACCTTTAAAGAACGCGAGAGGCTCAGCATGGGCACAATTTTGGGCACAGCGGAGAAACATGATCTGCGGGGGCAACGCCCTAATCAGGCGTATTGCGGTGACGTTGAAAGGTTTAGGTGGTGCGCCCGACATGATTCGAACATGTGGCCTTTTGCTTCGGAGGCAAACGCTCTATCCGGGCTGAGCTACGGGCGCGCTCCTCCTAGTTTACTCCACCCGGGTCCTCTGCGCCCTGGAAAAGCGGTCCGTCAAATCCATTGTTCTCACATTAGAGCTATGCCATACTAGCGCCGAGGTGACAAACGATGAAACGAATCACTAGAATCGGTCTGATCCTTCTCGGCGGTGCGATTGCGTTGACAGCTTCCCAGGAGCAATCCCGTACGTATGTTTCGAATTGTTTTTGTAGCCTCTGTAGTTACCTGTTTGGCTCCTGATTATCTGCTTCGATGCCGTGGCTGACGCTTGTGTAAAGGCCGCTGGCGCTAGTCTGAATTTACAGCACGTCGGCAAAGCCGCGCTTCAAGTGGCGGAAGAAGAGTCCGCCGACGAGGAAGACGACGATCGAGTAACTGGCCAGCAGGGCCAACTGCGATGGCTCGGGCCAGACGCGGGAGAGCAAGCGTAAGCGGTAGGCGTCCACCACGAACGACATCGGATTCCAGGTGATCAAGAACCGGTAGTTCTCCGGGATCTTGTCGGCACTGATCATGATGGGCGTCATCCACATCCATACCTGCATGACGACGTTTAGCACTTGCCCTGTGTCGCGCAAATAGACGTGCAAGCTGGAAGCTACCCAGCCGATGCCGACGCCTAACATGCCGACGAAGATCATGTAGACGGGCAGCATCAGGATCATCGGGCTCAACCCGCCCGTCGTGTAGAGCACGACCGCCATCGCTAACACGACGCCGATCAAGTGGTGCAGCAAGGAGCTAAAGAATATCGACACAGCGACCACTTCCGACGGGAACACGGTGCGTGTGATCAGGTTGGCGTGGTCCACCAGTGAGGACGCGGAGCGCATCACGGTCTCCTGGAACAACATCCACGGCAGGTACCCTGCCATCACGAAGACCGCGTAGTTCTGCGTTGGCGAGTCAGCAGGCAGCGTCATCTTCAGGCACTTTTCAAACACGAACCACCACACGCCGAGTTGCACCAACGGATGCACGATGCCCCACAGCCAACCGGCGGCCGAGCCCACGTAGCGCTGCTCAAAATCGCGCCGGACTAACTGGGCGACCAGGGCGGGGCGTTCGACAAGATTGCGCAGAAAGTGGTGGCCGGGAAAACTCATGCGGGTCTGATTCCTATTGTAAACTTTAAGACATGAAACGGCTCATCTGTTTCGCGTTGGTGGCGGCTGGGGCATGCGCCCAAGCCCCGAACGCGCAGATGTCCGCTCCCGACGTGAACCAAAGGTGTCGCCGAGTGGGGCAACTCATGGAAGCCAGTGGAGTGTTGATCCCGGACCTGCGGCGTGCCGCGGTTCCCATCATCGACAACGTGAAGCAGGCGTGTGGGCAACTGCAGTTGCGGCCCGGCACTGGCCAGCCGAGCTACGCGGTTCTCATGAATCTGAAGGCGTTTCTCGATCTGTCCGACGCCGTGGCGAAGCCCTTTCCGTTTCCCGACGTCGCGCGCGATCAGTTGCGGGAAGTCCGCGATGCGGCCACGCGGTTCGATGCACACTTCCGCGCGCTGCTCGATCAGAAGGATGCCGACTCACGCTCTCCGGATCGAGACAGCTCGCTGCGCTTCAGCGAAGAGAACCGTTTAGTGGGGACTCCGAAACCGAACGCCCGCCGCGTCGTCTTCCTGGGTGATTCGATCACTGGGCAATGGCGGTTGAACCAGTATTTTTCGGACGAAGACTATCTTAACCGAGGGATCGACGCGCAGTTTACGGGTCAGCTGCTGACGCGCATGAAGAGCGACGTGGTGGACCTAAAGCCCTCGGCTGTCGTGATTCAAGGTGGAAGCTTCGACCTGACGCGCGAGGTGCCTCTGGAGCTGATTTCGCATAACATCCAACTGATGGTCGATGTCGCCGCGGCGAACAACATCAAGGTGGTGATCGCGTCTCTGCTGCCAGTGAACGACTATCACAAGGACGAGAATCCTACCAACGAACGCACGCCGTCGCGGCCTCCCGCGCAGATCCGAGCCCTGAATGATTGGCTGAAAGCGTTCTGTGCGCAGCGCAAGTTTGCCTACGTCGATTTCTACAGCGCGGTGGTGGATGGACAAGGGATGCTGATGGCCGATGCCTCGGATGACGGCTTGCATCCGAACGCCAAGGGCTATCGATTGATGGCTCCGGTGTTGGCGCGCGCGCTGGATCAGACGCTGAAACCGCCCGCTCCGGTCGCAGCCCCGGTTAAAGTGAAACCAACAGGCAAGAAATAACGTCCGATAATAGAGACATGCCGCGATTCCGCCAATTCGTTCCTCTGTTGCTCCTGCTGACGGCGTCGCTGGCGTGGGCGCAGCGGCAGATGTCGGTGGCGCAGCTTGAGCAGTTTATTAAGTCCTCCATCGATCTGAAGCACCCGGATCGCCAGGTGGCGGACGTGGTCAAGACGCTGAAACTGACGCAGAGGTTGGACTCGCGCACCGTCGAAGATCTACAGGGCATGGGAGCCGGTCCGCGCACACTCGAAGCGTTGCGGGTTTTGAGCGCCACCACGATTGGTTTACCGCTGCCTCCGCCGGCTGTTCCTGTGACGCCTGTGATCACGATCCCTCCTCCGTCTTTGGCCGAGCAACGCGCCATGCTTGAGGCGGTCACCAAGAACTCGCTGGACTACACCAAGAGCCTGCCGAACTTCATTTGTACTCAGGTGACCCGGCGGTACGTGGATCCTTATGGAAACGGAAGCCTCAGGCTCGGGGACACGATCCAGGAACAGCTCAGTTTCGTCGACGGCAAAGAAGACTACAAAGTGGCGTTGGTGAACAATCTTGCTGTGCAGAACGTGGGCCACGAACAACTGGGTGGCACGACTTCTTCGGGCGAGTTTGGCACTATGCTGGCACAGATCTTCAATCCGAAATCTAAAGCAGAGATCCAGTGGGAACGCTGGGCGACGCTGCGTGGCCGCCGCACACACGTCTTCGCATTCCGAGTTCTGCAGCGCAATTCGGAGTATTCGGTGTCCGATCAAGGGTCGGGCCGCCAGGGAGTGTTCGGTTACCACGGCTTCATTTATGCCGATCCCGACTCCAAGATGGTGATGCGCATCAAGATGGATCTGGATGGGCTGGAAGACTTTCCGATCAAAGCCGTGAGCCTGGATCTCAACTACGACTTGGTGGACATTTCCGGCACCCAGTTCGTCCTGCCGTTGAAGGCCGAATTAACGTCCAAAGGCAGTGGATATTCAAGTCGCAATGAAGTCGAGTTCCGCCGCTACAGCCGGTTCACTGCGGACGCCAAGATTATTTTTGACGTCCCCGACGAAATTCCGAAGGACCAGCTCGAAGAGCAGCCCCCGAAGTAGTTAGAGGAAGTAGTCCTTGACCTTGTCGAGCAAGCCCTTCTCTTGGGGCTCGTTCTCGGTAGGCAACAAGTCCCGCAGTTGCTCCAACAAGCGCTTCTGTTCGCGCGACAACTTCTCGGGAACATGTACCGCGACGTGGACATAGAGGTGGCCACGCTTGCTCGAGTTCAGGTGCGGTACGCCCAGGTTATTCAACCGGACCTTCGCACCGGGCTGGGTGCCTTCGGGAATCTTCACGGTCTGCAAACCATCGAACGTCAACAGATCGATCGATGTGCCCAGTGCAGCTTGGGCCAGGTTGATGGGCACGCGGCAATGCAGGTCGTATTCGCTGCGTTCAAAGATCGGATGTTCGGCGACCTTCGTGACTACGTACAGGTCGCCGGGAGGTCCGCCATTGGTCCCCGGCTGGCCTTCTTGCGATAGGCGCAATTGCGTGCCGGTATCGACGCCCGCAGGAATGTTGACCTTGAGTTTCTTTTCGCGCCGCTGGTAGCCTTCGCCTTTGCATTCCTTGCACGGACGCCGGATAATCTGTCCGCGCCCACCGCACTGTCCGCAGCTCCGCCGCACTTGTAGGAACGCCTGCTGGTAGATCACTTCGCCGCGACCCTTACAGGTGGGGCAGGTAACTAGGCCGTCGTCCGGCTCCGCACCCTTACCCTTGCAGCGACCGCATTCTTCCAAGCGCGGGATCTGCAAGTCGGCGCTCATGCCGCGCATGGAATCTTCGAAGCTCAGTTCTAGATCGTAGCGAACATCTTCACCGCGTTGCGCGCGTGTGCGGCTGGATTGCCGCGAACCGCCGCGCCCAAACGGATCCTGGAACCCGAACATTTCGTTGATAATGTCGTTCAGGTCCGGCATGCCGTTGGAGTCGTACCCGCTGGATCCCGATGCGTTGCTCACGCCCTGATGGCCGAACCGGTCATACGAGGCCCGCTTCTGACCATCGCTCAGAACGCTGTACGCCTCGGCTGCCTCTTTGAACTTTTCTTCCGCTTCCGCATCGCCCGGATTGCGGTCCGGATGAAACTGCAACGCGAGCTTGCGGTAGCTGCTCTTAATTGCCGCGTCGTTCGAGTCCCGAGGCACGCCCAGAACTTCGTAGTAGTCCCGTTTTGCCACGCTCATTTAGGCTGAACCGCCACCTTGACCATCGCTGCGCGCAGCAACCGGCCCTTGAAGTTGTAACCGCGCTGGAACTCCGCCAGCACCTGTTGATCAGGAGCTGCGTCCGTCTCCACCATCTCCACCGCGTGATGCACGTGCGGATCGAATGCCTGGCCTTCGGAAATGATCGGCTCCAAGCCGAGCTTCTGCAGCTGCGCTCCAAAACGTTGATGGATCAACTCCATCCCTTTGACGTATTCGCCGCCGCTGGTCTCGGCTTTCAAGGCGCGCTCAAAGTCGTCGAGCACGGGCAGCAGCGTCCGCACCGCTTCCATGCTGGCGTATTCGGAAAGCTCTAGCCGCTCTTTCTCCACGCGCCTGCGGAAGTTCTGGAACTCCGCTTGCGTGCGCAGGACCCGCTCTTGCAGTTCGGCCTTTTCGGCCTCCCAGGAAGTAGTCGGATCGGTGCCTTCGGCAGACTCCGCCGCATTCAATTCTTGCTCGTTAGGAACGCTTTCACTCACATTTCTAGGGTAACATTTGCAGCCAAACCCCTCAGCAACGGGGGCGTTACTTTGCGGCGCCCTCTAGGTAGGAGGTAAATTTATCGTTCTCCGCACAGACGAATTCGATCAGGTCGGTGTTCGGCATGATCCTCTGGTTCACGCGCACGGTGAACGGAGCCGTGTACGCCTTCGGGTCGTCAAACGTAACGTCTATCTCCAGCAGTCCATAACTGGGCCGCCGAATCCGCTCGATCATCTTACCGTCTTCGGTGATCGGACTCCCGTTGATATCCAGCCAGCTTAGATCGCGCTGCTTCACCGTTTCTACGACCAGCGTGTCGCCTTCCCAATGCCCGACCGAGTATCCGTACCACCACCCAAGCGCATCCGGTCCCGGTAGCGGACGTCCATCCATGAAGATCTGCCGCAGCCCGGAGTTGCCTTCGTAGATGATGACGATGAGATCCGGCAGTTGCACGATCTTGCGCGGTTGCACATGCAGGTGGAGCTGCATCAGCCCCATCGGCAAACAGCGCGCGTCCGGATTGTCTTTACTGTTGCTGTCTTTCCGCTGTTTCAATAGGGCAGCAGCCCACGGTTGCAAGGGCAGTCCGTCTTTGAATCCCGCACCCACGTTCGCAAAGGTGGCTACTGGTGGCCCCACGCTTAACGCAGGTTCTCCCTCTCGGGTGCCGCGCACGTTCTCCCAAATGCCTGAAAGGTCTGGCTTGTCCCACGAAGTCCGAGGAGCAGGAGCAGCGAGATCCGGCTTGCCATTTTTCATAGGCACGCCCTTTGTGGGGAAATCGGGCCACTGCGCGAACGCGACGGACGCGAGTGCAAACAGAGAGTATTTGAGGATCGACATAAGAATCCTCAAAATGATATCGCAAATCTGTATCCGATCAGCGGCCAGATTCAATGGATTAACATTACGGAGTCATTCCCAGCAGCACCGCTGGATTCACCTTCGACATCCGGTCGATCTCCGCCTGCGTCAGCCCCTGCTTCTTCAGGTCTTCAAAGAACGCCAGCAGCCCAGCGGTATGCAGCGGATTCCCAGCCTGCCCCAAGTCGCTCGACAAGATACACGACTCCGCTCCAACATCGTGAATGGCCTTCACTGTTTCCGCCACCGCTGCGGTTCCCGGACGCACCCACACGAATTCGAGCATCGCCCCTAGGTTCACCGCCTCCCGCATCTGCGTCACGTTCATTCCCACGAAGCGGTTAGTCGCGTGCGTGACAACGATGTGCTCCACGCCCTGGCGCTTGGCCTCACGAATCAGCAACAATACTTCCTCCGGCGAGGAGTGCCCCGTGGCCAACACGAGTTTGTGTTGTGCGATCACTCCGATGACCTGCACTACTTCCGGCAGCAGCTTGCCGTCTTTTGAAATCGGAACAAACGGCCTCTGCTCGCGTTGCGACGTGACGTGGTGCTGGGAATCGTAGGTCGGCATCCAGACCACACGGCCGTAACCGCCCTTGACCTTCGTCATCCACTCCACTGCCGCGGGATTGATGCCGCCCACGGGCAGATTCAGAGCGATACCCCCGAACACTTCGAGCCCCGGCGTATCTTTGCGCACCAGATACGCCAGTCCCGCCGTCGATTCGTAATGATTCTTCAGCAGCATCCCGCGCATGCCCGCGCTCTTTGCCAACCGCCCCAACTCGATCGCATCAATCGACCGAGCCATGCCGTCGGGATCGGCATGCGCGTGAATGTCGAACACCCCGCTCAGCCCTTGCCCCGTGGCGAGCATGGAAAGCGCGACCATTGCTGCAAGAAGTTTCATGCAGTCAGGCTATCACTAACCTTTGGAGAGAAAAACGCCGGCTTAGATCACGTCCGCGAAGCTCTTGCGCAGGCGGTGGAACCAGGCATAGCCGAGGATCGCTATCGCTGCGGAACCTATCCAGAGCGCAGCTAGGCCGGGACTCCAGGGCGACGTGTTTTCGAGCAAGATCGCTCGATATCCGCGTACCAGAATCAGGACGGGGTTGAATCCGAGGATGCCGGAAATCCATCCAGGCAAGTCACTCCGCTCTTCGTAACAGATCGGCGTGAGGAAGAACCACAGCGTCAGCAGGAAGCCGATGACTTGTCCCAAGTCGCGCACGAACACGCCGGTGGCCGCGAGGATCCAACTGATGCCGACGCTCAGCAGCACTTGCGGCACCAGCAACACCGGCAACCACACCACCGACCCTGGCACAGTGCCGCGCGCCGCGAGCAATCCACATAGGAAGATGACAACTCCGAATGCCTCGGTCACTAAGCCCGCGAGCACTAGATTCATCGGCAGTGTTTCCAAGGGAAACACTAGCTTCTTGACGAACGTCCGGTATTCCAGAATCACTGACGGAGCTCGCCCCACGGCTTCGGAGAACGCGAGCCATGGCAGCATCCCTGCAAGGAAGTACAACACGTACCCGCTCCGACTGGGGTCGCCGGAAAACTTGCTCTGCAGCACTACACCGAAGACGAAGAAGTACGTCGCCATTAACAGCAGCGGTGTGAGAAAGGCCCACAACGCTCCGCCGAAGCTGCCGCGATAGCGCGCGAGGATATCTCGCGTCACCATGGAGCGCATCAGCTTGCGATTGTTCCATAGACTCGCGCACGGCATCGTAAACGCTTTGGGAATGGAGCGCAGCAACCGGCTCCATTGTTCACTAGAAGCGCTGATGACACGGGGTGTCGATATATCGACCGTTCCCTCGCCCACCTGCGCATCGATGGCGATGTATCGTCCGCGGTCCGCCACGGGAGCGACCTGCACGCGATAGGGCCCCGCTTCGTCCGGCAGCGTCACACGCAAGTCCACATTGGGACCGCTGGCCTCGCTCCACTCGCCTTCGTACAGGAACGCGCCCGTTGTCGGATCGAACAACTGCCAGCCGATCACGCCGCCCGCGGTGCCTTGGTAGCGCACACGAATCGAGTTTCCCTGCGCCTCCGCCGTGACTGCGCGATAGGTTGCCATGTCAGTTGTATAGCCAGCCGGGATAGCGTTCGAGCACCGGACCCGTCTTGCGCCCGACGATGTAGATGCCGTCTCCGCGATGCTCTTTGGTCAGGATGTATTGGTCGAGCAGATGGTCCACCCAGCCGAACTCCGGAGTTGGTTCGTACAGGAACGGTCCGGTGTCGAGCAAGGTTACTTCGAAGCCCGCGTTCTGAAATAGCGCCTTCATCTCCTGCGGTGTGTACTCACGTGCATGCCGTGGATCGGGCTCGCCGCCGGGATTCGGCTTGATGTAGGCCGGGAACAACATCGGATGATAGCCCTGCAAAATCCCCGCCACCGCACGCAGCGAAGCGACGTTCGGAGTCGTCAGCACCAGATGCCCGCCCGGACGCAAGATGCGATTGATCTCGCCCATCATATGCATCGGATCGGACGGCAGATGCTCCACTAACTCGCAGCAGAGCACCGTTGCGAAGGAGCCGTCTTCGTAGGGGAAACGATCTTTCTCGGCGTCGAAGTGATCGATCTCGCAGGTGAATTCTTCGCCGTCTTCCGAGATGACTTTGCGCTGGTCCGTCTTGCCGAGCGTTCCGAAATAGCATCCGCGCACGTCGCCGTAGCCGAGCTTGCTCTTCAGTGCAGGCGTGATTTGCAGGTACGCGCCCATCTCCAGTGCGCGATCATTCGGGCCGCCTGGGGGCGTGACGTCGAGCGTCTTCTTGAGCCGCGTGGAATGTGTCTTGGCGTATTTGCGCGAGCCATCTTCTTCGCGCGTCCAAGACAAGATGTATTCCTCGGGTACGTCGACCGGTTCCGGTGCCGCAGGCGCTTCGAGGGCTGCTGTTCCGTTCGCGACATCGCGAACGAAGTCCGCATACTGCTTGGCCACCGATTCCCAACTGCATTCTCGCTCTACCCACGCCCGCGCGCGTTGCCCCAAGGCCCGCCCGATTTCAGGTCGCGTTGCGAGCAGCTTCAGGTATTCGTAGATGTGTTCTTCTTCACTCGCATCTACGGGTACTTTCAAACACACTTCATCGGGATACTCGCGGAAGCTGCCGATCTCGCTCACCAACACCGGTTTGCCCATCCCGAGCGCACGTAACAACGTGCCCGATGTTTCACCCACCGTCGGATAGCGCAAGTTCAATATCGCATCGCAGGCCGCGAGATAGCCGTTGAAGTCTTCGATGGGAGCGTAGTCGATGTGCCGCACATGCGCGCCCAACCCCAGCGAGGAAATCATCCGCGCGAGCGGCAACTCGGCATGCGCCTCACCTACTAGAACGAGCCGCGCATCCGGTCTGTCCGCAATCACGCGACGGAACGCCCGTAAGGACTCCGCGATGCGCTTGTAGGGTTTTAGAAATCCAAAGATGCCGAACAACGGAACGTTCGCATCCAGTCCCAACTTCGCCCGGTACGCCGACCGATCTCGCTCCACGCCCGTGAGATCGACCGTCCAGGCACCATGCGGAATCTTCGCGATGGGGCCAGCGAACCCGCGTCCTCGCACGATGTCTGCAACCGCATCGCTGTGGACGATCACCGCTTTCGCCCGTTGCAGCACGCTCTTCAGCAGCGGCAGTTCGTAATCCGGTCCGCGCCGCACGGGTTGTACATAGCGCTTGGCGTACGCTAATGCCTCCGGCCCGCCGTCGATCTCCACCTCGCGCAAGTAGGCGTCCCAATCGCCGCGCTTGATGGTAAGGTCTGCGACCAAGTGATGCAGGTTCGCTTCATGTAGCACCACCACTCCGGGATGCCGCATCGCCGCTTCATAGGCGAACGTGTGATACGGATTGTTGCCCAGTTGGTAAATCGAAACGTCGTAAGCGGAACTATCGAACGCACTGGCCTCAGTGAACGTTTCGACGCTCGCCATGCTGTTCAGTTGTGCCAGCAAAGCTTCCGAGTAGTCCGCGATCCCGCTACGGGCGGGCGGTAAAGGAGAGAAAAACGCGATGCGCATGTTGGCGCTTACGGCAGCAACTCCACCGTGAATGTCCCGAGTGCCAAAGGCAGCCTCGCTAATAACGGAGTCCGCACTTCGTCGCGTGCAAAGTAGATCTCGAAGCTGGTGTCGGCCTTAGGACCGCGCACGCTCACGCGCACCTTGTCCGCTTCGACGACTCGATCTCCTTGCTTGATCGACTCAGTACCCGTGTAGGTCAATTGCAAGTCGTACTTGGATCCTAAATACACCGACTGATTGGCCGCGAGTCTGCCTTGTGCCAATTCTTGCCGGGCGAATTGCAGGAAGGTGAGCGCATCATGCGCGCATTCCCCGGCGGCCTGCGCCTCACTCTTGCCGCCGCCATTGGTCTCGCGCTTGACGATCTTCCGTTCCTGGTCGAACGTGACTTTTTCCCCGCTCTTGCGCGTTCCACGCGTGACAGCCTTGTCCAGTACGGCCGAACAAAACTTCGCATCCGACGTGGCTTTGTAGTCGTCGCGAATCGTAAATCCGGGTACCGCCGCGTCCAGCGTGAGTTGGAAATCCCAACCCGAGTCGACCCCGGACGCTGTGTGCTTGGTGGCGCTCAACGAGGCTTCACCCAGGTTCAGGCCGCTTTGCCAGTTGATGGTGTAGTGCAGGGTCTCCGCCCCGGCCGACAGCATCGCGATCATCATGACTGCGAGGATCTTCACGCTACACCCGCTTTCAAAGCAACATCGATCCGGCGTTTCACACCAGCCACTTCGTAATACGCATTCAGCGTTAGCGCTGCCGATCTCTCCCAGCTAAACGAGGCTGCATGCTGCTGCCCTAAGCGCTCCAGCCGAGCGCGTAATTCCGGGTCCACCAGAATGTCGCACATCGCTTGAGCCATCTCTTCAAAATGGTTCGGATCGAATAGCAACCCGGCAGAATCGGCCACTTCCGGCATCGCCGTCGAATTTGAACATGCCACCGCGCGGCCACAGGCCATGGCCTCCAGAATGGGCAGCCCGAAGCCTTCATAAAAGGATGGGTACACAAATAGGTCGCAAGCACCGTAAAAGTTCACCAGGTCCGCGTCCTCTACAAATCCCGCGAAGTGTACCCGATCCGCCACACCCGATTCCGCCACTGCCTGATGCAGCTTCGGTGAATACCAAGTTTCCTTGCCTACGAATACCAACTGGTGCGGAAGCTTCGGGTGCGCGCGCATCACGTGCTCAAACGCCCGCAGTAAACCGAGATGGTTCTTGCGCGGCTGCAAGTCGCCTACCGTCAAAATGAATGGCCCTGTGACACCTAGGCGTTTTTCTATCGCAATCCGCGCCGTGGCGCGATCTACCGGGCGGAACCGGCTCGAAACGGCGTTCGGGACCACCACCACTCGCTCATCTTCGATACCGTAATGTCGCACGATGGCGCTCTTAGAAAACTCGCTCGGAGTCAGAATCTTCGCCGCGCGTTCCACCGTCCGCTTCACCGTCAATTTCAACTGCGCCGCTCGAAAGCGGGTGAAGTATTCCGGCAATTCCAAGTAGCTGACGTCATGAATTGTGACGACCAAAGGTACCGAAGTGCGCAGTGGAGCCGTATACTGCACATGCAGTAGATTGGGCTTATCTTGATTCAGATGTTTGGGTAGATCCCAGGCCAGACGCTTGTACGGATTTTCGGAGACCCAACGGGTTTTGAACCGCTCCGGAACGTACTCCGGGGCGCGCGGCTTCGAGATGTAGGCCACGACCTCGCTGTCCTGGTCCAGGCGAGCAAACTCCTTGAGGAGATTGCGGATATAAACTTCATTCCCCGTCAGATGACAGCCAATCGCGTGCGCGTCCACGGCAAATCGCATGCTTGGCTTCAGTATATCGTAAGAGTATGGCTCGGACTGCCGTTTTGTTACTCCTGACCGCCGCCGCCGCGTTCGCCGATGAGCGTTCCCAGCGGCTCGTCACTCGCCTGTCCGAAGAGGCCCTCGCGTTCCAGCGTTTGGCGCCCCAGGTTCTAGGAGTGGAGACGCTCCAGCAGCGGGCGCAGAAGCCGCCCCGCCGCTTCCGGATCCGTGTGGGCCAGGTCGCCACCCGAGCGACGGAACCCGAGTGGCAGGAGCGCAAGATCGTCTCCGAGTATGGTTTCAGTACCTTTACCTCCGACGGATCCCTGCACGAACTGCGCCAAGTGACCTCGGTCGACGGTCGCCCGGTCAAGAATAATGGCCCTGACGCCTTGGCCCGGATCATCCTCGCCACCGACGACAATCGCAAACGGGAATTGCTAGAGCAGTTTCAGGAACACGGGTTAGTAGGCGCGGTCACCGATTTTGGCCCCCTGTTGCTGTTGTTCACTCCCGCCAATATCATCCGCTATGAGTTCTCTTATTTACGGGCTGGAACGATCGACAATACCCCGGCGCTGGTCTTTTCTTACAAACAAATCGACGGACCAGCCGGGCTGACGGTGTTTGACATGCAGCGCGGCGAAACCCAGACGCTGACGATTGCGGGGGAGATCTGGGTGCGGGCCGACTATCTGCCCTTGCGCGTGACACTGAACTCTTCCTCCGGCGACGTCCAGCAAGAGGCCACAGTGGACTATGCGCTCTCGCGCTTCGGCGCCTTGCTGCCCACGGCCACGCATCACCGCGAGCTTCGAGCGGGCAAAGTCTCCGCCGAAAACAGCTTTACCTATTCCGATTTCAAACGTTTCGGCGCCTCCGCCGACGTCATCTTTGAGCCAGGGGCACCCTCTAAATAATGCGCGTCATATACCTGCACGGCTTCGCTTCCAGCCCGCAGTCCAGCAAGGCCCAGTTTTTCAAACGTAAGCTGACCGAGCGGGGAATCGAAGTGGAGATCCCTCGCCTGGACGGCGGCAAGTTCGAGGAGCTCAGTATTTCGAGCCAGCTGGCGATCATCGAGCAAGCCGTGGCGGGCCGTCCTGCCGTGCTCTTTGGATCCAGCCTGGGAGGTTACCTCGCGGCCCTCTACGCCGCTCACCATCCGGAAATCGAACGGCTGGTCTTACTCGCCCCCGCGTTCCAATTCCCCAGCCGCTGGCGCCAGCGCTACACCGCCGAGCAACTCGCCGGGTGGAAGCAAGATGGTTCGGTGCCGGTTTTCCACTACGGCGAAAATCGCGAGATGCGGCTGGGCTTCCAACTCATCGAAGACTCCGCGCAATATGAAGACGAACCCGACGTCCACCAGCCCACGCTCATTTTCCACGGGACCAAGGACGATGTTGTCCCCGCTACGGTCTCCCAGACGTTTGCCGCGACCCATCCCAAGGCCGAACTGCACCTGATGGACTCCGGCCACGAACTCACCGATGTCCTGGAGCCGATGTGGTCCGTCGTTCAGACCTGGCTGCGCTAGGCGGACTATTTTCCTTGTGGCAATAGCACCACCAGCGCCGAAGCGTCTTTCGCTCCCAGCTTGCGATACCCATGGGGGACCGTGGAGTCGAAGTAGACGGCATCGCCCTGGGCCAATTCGTGTCGGTCGCTGGCGGTGCTGAGTTCCAACTTGCCCGTGAGGATGTACAGAAACTCGACGCCCGCGTGTTCGTGCATCACGCTCGGCTCGGCCGTGAACTCCGCCCAGTAGCAGTGCAGTGAACCATTGGAGACCGGGAAGTCGAGGCTCTCAAAGTAGTAAGCAACCTGGGCTGCGTCAGGAGCGTCCGGAAAGCGCAGGCGATCCTTTTTGCGGACGATCTCCAGCACCGGCTTGGGTTCGGAATTGAAGAAGTATTCCAAGCCCACGCTGAAGACCATCGCGATCCGAGCCAGCGTAGGCAGGGTGGGATGCATGACGTCCCGTTCCAGTTTGGAGAGCAGGGAAGGCGACAGCCCTGTGTGCTTGCTCAGTTCCAGCAGGCCCATGCTTTTGCGCAAGCGGAGCCGTCGCAGTCGCTCCCCTATTCCGTACTTCTTCAGTTCCTTGGTGATGCTGTCGGAGGGCATGGTGAAGATCGTTTTCCTCTCACTCCCGATTGCTCGCGGTTGTTTTCCGCTCGCTCAAGGGTCTTCCCGGATATTCTTTACAGTACAAGCGCTTGTCCTTAGGATCAAAGTATGCAGTCTCGATCCCTCGGCTTGTTGCTCGGAATGTTGGTGCTTACCTCGACCCTTTCCGCGGCCGACGTGGTGGAAACAGCAGCGGCGCGGGGTTTCACTACCTTCGTCGCCGCGTTGGAAGCTGCTGGTTTGGTCGGCACGCTGAAAGGCCCCGGTCCGTTCACTGTCTTCGCCCCTACCAACGAAGCCTTCGCGAAGCAGCAGCCTGAGATGCAGAGATTGCTGGTCAGTCCCTGGAGCAAGGCGAAATTGGAAAGCATCTACCTTTACTACGTAGTGCCTGGCAAGATCCTATCGCAGGACCTTGCGACGCTCGATTCTGTTCCAACACTGGCGGGGCAAAGCCTTCCTTTTAAACGGTGGAGCAGCGAACTGATGGTGAAGAACGCGCACATCACCATTCACGACATTGAGGCATCGAACGGCGTGATCCACGGCATCGACGCCATCATATTCCCCAGACCAGTACTGCAAGACCGCAGTCTGCACTCATCCTCTGGTGCGGCTCCGGTCCGGCTGTCTACGCGCTAGACTCATTTGCCTTCAGCGCCAGCCCTTGCGCCACCGACGTAAACTCGCTCCCCGTTCGGATCTTATCCGCGCCAAAGCGCTCTTCAAAGATCCGTCGAACCGCGGGTACGAAGGACGAGCCACCGGTCAAGAACACTCGATTCACCTTGGCCGGGCGAACGCCTGAATCTTTCAGCAGCCCATCGACGCAGCCCTCGATGGTCGACAATTCGTCGCCGATCCAGTCTTCAAAGGAAGACCGCTGTGCAACGGCATCGATCTCAATCGACCCATCTGAGAAATGGAAACGCGCAGTCGTTTCAGCCGAAAGCTGGCACTTCGTTTTCTGAACAGCCTGGTGCAAGAGGTACCCCAGGTCCTCGTTGACCAAGTGAATCAGTGCCTCGATCTTCTCCGACTCCACCGCCTGCGCCCGAACGCTCGACAGCATGTTCATCGTGTCCTTCGCCTTGAGAAAGGAGAGGTGATGCCAGCGTTCGAGCTTGGAGTAAACCCACGTCGGGACCGGCAGCATCTTGCCCACGGACCGCATCTCGGTACCCGCGCCGAGGTGCGGGGAAACCAGATGCCGCACGATCTTTGCATCGAACGCGTCGCCCGCGATGCCCACGCCTGCGTTACCCAGCAAGTCCGCCGCCGTCCGCCCACGTCGCCGAATGGTCGGCCCGACGCGGATCAGAGAGAAGTCGCTGGTGCCGCCGCCGAAGTCGCCAATAAGAATAAGTTCGTCCTTCTTTAGCGTCGATTCGTAGTAATGGGCCGCCGCCACTGGCTCCATTTCAAACTCTACTTCGGTGAACCCCGCCAGTTCAAGAGCGCTCCGCAGTCGGCCTTCCGCGTAGGCATTATCGTCTTCGGTTTCGGCACCCACGAAGCGCACAGGCCGTCCCGCGATGGCCGCCGTAACCGGAAAGCCGAACGCCTCGCTGGCCCGCTCCCGCAGATCGCGAAGAATCCGCGCAATGAGTTCCTCAATGGTGACGCGCACGCCGAACACTTCGGTGCTCAGCAGCGTCCGGCTGGTTAAGAAAGACTTGAGCGATTGGATCAAGCGCCCCGCGGTATCTCGCGCAAGAAAATGTTCGATGCCAGAAGGCCCCGTCCAGGAAGCGAGCTTGTTCCGTCCCTGCTCGCGGACTTTTTCCATGTAGAGCAAGGACCGATACGATTCGGTCGTCGCGCCCAAGAACGGAAATCGCACCAGTTGCACCGTCGACGCGTCCGCCACACAACAAGCGATGGAGCTGTTCGTTGTCCCAAAATCAATCCCGACTGGGATGCGTCTCACCATTACTTAAGTTAAATTGTTTCGGAGCAGAGAAGGGAACAGTTTGCGAAAGAAGGGGAATTTATTCGGTTAGGACTGGACCACTTGTCGGAGTTCAGGACAAGTGGTCCAGCAGGACGAGCGGAACTTACTACTGAGTGGGAGGCAGGTTGGCGCTGATTGCAGACACGCCGTCCACGCCCGCGATCTTGCAGATCGGATGGGAGAAATCGGCGGCCAGGCTGGGTACCGGGACCAGACCCTGGTAGTTGATGTTGTCCTTCATGGCGCCCACGCCACCCGGAACGAAGTCCATGTTCAGGCCGTGGCGGGTCCGCCATGCGATGTTGTGGTCCGCGCAGGAAGTGTCGCCGCTGACGCCGATCGCGCCTACTAGCACGCCGGAAGAATTGTACAGCGCCAATCCTCCGCCGAACACGTTCACGCCACCGATCTTGCTACCGACCATCGGATCGTTGGCTTGACCAACGTTTGCCGGATTCCCACCGTAGGCGGCGTCGGTGTTCACAGGGTTACTTTCCTGCAAGCCGAACAAGGTGCCGCCCGGCTGAACCGCGCTGTAGAGGTTGGCGGTGGATAGGGCCAGTCCAGGCAAGCTGAACGCGTTCGCCGTGTTGGCTTTCTGCGCGGAAATCACGCGGCTGCCCGGCCATTGATTGCCGCGATTGGTGCCGGTGAAAACGACTGCGCACACCACGCCATCGCGATTCACTACGCTGGCCCACATGTCCAGGTTGAAGCCACCGTTGGCTGCGCCTCGGGCAGCGATCAACTTGGCCTTCAGCGCCGCATACGACGGCACATCCTTGCAGGCACTGCTGTTGTTTCCCCCGTCATCGGCCATCGCGACGCCCGATGCGAACACCAGGCCCATCAACGCCGTCGAAAACCCCAAGAAGTTATGCTTCCTCATTGAGCTAAAGTTTCTGTCAAGGGCGGAGTAAAACTAGACCAGTGGGGCGGAGAGAAAGCAGACCACTCCACAGGGTGGATGGGCCTTAGTTTGAAGGATTTACGGGGGTGGCGGGAGCGTAGGCCTGCGACCCGCGTTGCGGGGCGCGTTTAGGCCGGAGCGGAAGCCGCCCTCGTAAATCGGCGCCCGGGGTGAGGGGCGACTACAAGCGTGTCTTGCCGGGCCGCTTCTGCTTACTGTCCTTGAGGCGGTAGCTTTCCCCGTTCATCTCGAGGATGTGGACGTGATGGGTGAGCCTGTCCAGCAAGGCGCCTGTCAGCCGTTCGGATCCGAACGCTTCGGTCCATTCGTTGAACGGCAAGTTGCTGGTGACCAGCGTGGCGCTGCGTTCGTAGCGGCGGCTGAAAACCTCGAACAGTAGTTCGGCCCCGGTTTTGGATAACGGAACGAAGCCCAGCTCGTCGATGATCAGCAGCTCGAAGGTGGATAGCGTCTTCTGAAAGCGCATCAAGCGCCGTTCATCCTTGGCCTCAATCAGTTCGTGTGCCAGTGACGCCGCGGAGGTGAAGCGGACGCGGAAACCTTTCTGGCATGCGGCCAAGCCCAGGGCCAGTGCGATGTGTGTTTTCCCGGTGCCCGAGTTTCCTAACGCCAGGATGTTTTCCTTGCGCTCGATGAACTCGCAGCGGGCCAGATCGAGCACCAGCGACTTGTTTAAGGATGGGATCGCGAGAAAGTCGAAGGTGTCCAGGCTCTTCACCACGTCGAACTTGGCCTGCCGGATGCGGCGCTCGGTGGCGCGCCGTTCGCGGTCGAGCAGTTCCAGTTCGCTCAAGCGCAGCAGGTAACGCGGAAAGTCCACACCCTCGGCGGCACACTGCTGCGCGACTTTGTCGTACTCGCGCAGGAATGTGGGCAGTCGCAGCGTTTTCAGATGATGGTCGAGCAAGACCTGGGGCGTGTCCATATCAGCAGGCCTCCAGCAGCGCCAGGTAGTCGGCAGCCGCAGTGGTGGCGACTTGCGCCGTAGGCAGATGGGGATAGTTCTCCAGATCCAGCCGCGCTGGCCGCCGCTCGATCCGGCACAGCAGCAGGTGCTTGACGGCATCGAACGAGATCGTCCCCATC
>CALQCC020000054.1 GCA_943328975.2 Bordetella parapertussis
CCGCACAACCGACCTGAGAGGCACACCGATGGGATGCTAGCCAGGGCGAAATGCCCGCTGGCGGCCATCATGAAACCACGCAGTCCCGCCTCAAACTCATATCCGAAACCAAAAAGCACTGAAGCTGCCCCTTTTTTCCGCACCCTGGTAAGCATGCGGCCAGAAGCCAGGCTATACCCGCACCAACTGGACCACAGTCTCCATGTGGTAAGTCTGCGGAAACAAATCCACCAGCGTCAATCCTTCAATCTTGTACTCCGGCATCGCCGCCAGATCCCGAGCCAACGTAGCCGGATCGCACGAAACAACCGTCAGCCGAGGCGGAGCCAGCCGCTTCAAATTGTAAACCACGCCCGGACCTAACCCCGCTCGCGGCGGATCCGCCAAAACAAAGTCAGGAGTCTCCGTCATGCGCTCCAGGAAGTCCTCAACGCGATCGTACTGCGAATCAATCTCGACTTCCGCCCGCTGCGCGTTGAACGCAAGATCGTGCGCCGCGGCGCTGCCGCCTTCCACCGCCGTCACCTTAGCGAACTGCTTCGCCAGCGGCAAAGCGAACAATCCAGCCCCGGCGTAAAGGTCGAGAGCAGTCTCGCCAGCCTGACCCGCGATGGACGCTTCCACCAATTGGTCGATCAAAAACCGGTTCACCTGGAAGAACGATTTCGGACTCACGCGGAACGTGCCCACGCCCGTTTCGTAGTCGAGAGCGACCGCCGATTCCATCCAGTCATAAAAGCGCCGTGCCACAGCCCGCTCGGCATCGATGACGTTCACCTGAATCTCGGTCTCATTGGTGAAAACTTCGACAGCCTTGACGAAGCGCGGGAACCGCGAATCGCCCATCTTGTCCCGCAGCGAAGCCAGCGCCTGATTCAGCCGAGGCGACGCAGTTGCGCACTCCCCTTCGATAGGAGCCAGCGTATGCGACCCCGCCTGCAGGAATCCGATCTGTCCGTTCTCGATATGAAACTGCGCGCGATTGCGATAGCCGTACTCCGGCCCGCTAACCACCCGAATCTCTCCCTCAAACGCAATCTTCCCGACGCGCTGCAACTGCTCCCGCAAAATTTCCACTTTGCGCGCCAGCTGAAACTCGTAGGAAGCGTGCTGGTAGTGACATCCACCGCAACGCATGAACAACGGGCATGGAGGCGCGACTCGTTCCGCCGACGGCGTGATAATTGACTCCAAGGGCGCGTGGGCCTTGTGAATCCGCCCAATCCGCGCGGTTTCCCCGGGCAGAACGAACGGTACCATCACAACTCCTGCTTCCGTGCGAGCCAGGCCGTCACCGCCGTAGACCCACTTTTCGATACTGACTTCGTTTACGATAAAAGTTCCCCTAAAACAAATATGAAGAAACGCGTTCTCTCCGGCATTCAACCCACAGGCAGTCCACACATCGGAAATTATCTGGGGGCGCTGAAGAACTGGGCGAAGATCCAGTATGACTACGATAGCATCTACTGCATCGTCGACCTGCATGCGATCACCGTTTATCAGGATCCCGCGGAACTGCGCGGCAAGATTTTAGAGCTCGCCGGCATGTTGCTGGCCATCGGTGTCGACCCCAAGAATTCCTCTATCGTGGTGCAATCCAGCGTTCCCGCGCACGCCGAACTCGCCTGGATGCTCACCTGCGTGACGCCCATCGGTTGGCTGGAACGCATGACGCAATACAAGGCCAAAACTGAGGCCCAGGAATCCATCAGCGACGGCCTGCTGCAATATCCCGTCTTGATGGCCGCCGACATTCTGCTCTATCAGGCGCACGTTGTCCCCGTAGGCGACGATCAAACGCAGCATCTGGAACTGGCCCGCGACATCGCGCAGCGCTTCAATTCGCTCTATGGCGACACCTTCACCATGCCCGAAACCCGCCTGCCCACCCACGGCGCGCGCGTCATGGGCCTGGACGATCCCGAAAAGAAGATGAGCAAGTCGACCACCGGCGAGGGCCACGCGATCAGCCTACTCGACCCGCCGGATCGCATCCGCAAAAAACTTATGCGCGCCACCACCGACTCAAACCCCGCCGTCGATCTCGACACCATGGGCCCCGGCGTGCGCAATCTGTTGTCGATCTATCAAGCCTTCACCGAAGTCTCCGACGACACTGTGCGCAACGAATTCACCGGCCTGCGCTACGGCGACCTGAAGAAACGTGTCGCCGAAGCAGTGGTCGCTGCACTGGAGCCCATCCAGCAACGCTATCGCGAGATCACAGCGGACCCCGCCTACGTGGCCAAAGTCCTGGAAGACGGCGCTGCGCACGTCACGCCCGCAGCGCAGGACACCGTCCAAAAAGTGAAGCGCGCGATGGGGCTATACACGCCCTAGATCCCGAGCCAATAGTCGGCAAACGCGCGCACCTTGTCCGCCCAGTTCGCTTCTTTCGGAGCCGTAGTATCGAACGCCTTGGGCACTTGAACCTCAGGCAGCGGCGCGGGAGCCTGATATGGCTCCTTCGAAACCAACTTCGCCCGCGAACCGTTAAACGAGTAAGTGCGCTTCGCTAAAGTGCCGTCTTTCTCTTCCACAACAGCAGAGAACGAATCACCGTTCTGCTGCAGCGGATAGTAGCCCTTAATGTTCCGCTCCGCGAAAACCGTATCGTAAGTCTTCTTGCGGAAATTGTAAACGAACACCCGGATGCCATCGAAATCGAACGGCTCTCGTGAATGCGCCGACGTCGCCCACAGCCAGTTGGCCTTCGCCTCTCCCGTCTCCGGGTCATGCACCTCTCCCAGAGGCTGGTACGCCGTGATGTAGTGCCCATTGGCGTACTGAGCAACCTCGTCGGGAATGGTCATCAACACCATGCGCGAGAGCACCCAACCAGCGCGGCCTTCTTTCGTACGCACCAGGAACCAATCTTCCGCCGATTTCGCACCGCCCGGAAGTTCACGCTCCGTCACACGATGCGCGATCACATCGATCTTGTCGCCCTCTTTAATCTGAGCGAAACTGGCCGACGTCCGTTGCGCTCCCGTGTGAACGTTCAAAGTATCGAACACAGTGCCCACGCCTTGAGAAGGACTCTCCGCCGCACGCGCCGCCAAGCGATTCAAATCGTCCATCTGCGATTGCGTCAGCAGGTAAGAGGAATCGGTCCAGCCTTCGGCGCCTTGCTTGGTCCGCACCCGCACGAAGCGCCGTTTCGCTTCCAGGATCTCTAATCGCTCGCCATGCTCCACCGTAGCAGTGGTGGTGGCGCGAAGCCCAAGATCATTGCGGAGGTTCAACGCGGCAGGACCAGTATAAGCGTACCCGATCGCCTTCTGTTGTCCGCCCACCCCGCAACCACTGAGGCAAATCAGGACCGCAATCAGCAGCGCTAGCCAACACCCAGTTCGTCGACCAACTCCAGCGGCGATCCGCACACGCGGCAAATCACCGCCGTGCAATCTCCGCAGACTAATGGATCGTGAACAGGCTTCTGGCATTGAGGGCAATAGTATTCTGTGGATGGTTTCATACGTCACTTCGTTACAAGGCCACCTGCAGTGCCAACGCTGGCAATAATTTCAGAGCGGGCCTTTAAGAACGCCCCATACTGACTCATGATATCGGTGTAAACCGCATCGCCTAACAAACGGTACCCGGACGCCGTAAAGTGAACGTGGTCAGCCTGAGCTTGGCCCGCATTCACCCATTGTTGCATCGCGCCAGAACCGCCCATTTCCGCCCGCAGGTCCACAAACGCGCATCCCATCAGTAACGCGGCCCGTCGCTGCGCCTCCGCAATGATTCCGATACGCGACATCGTCTGCCATTGGCGCTTCACTCGTTGTGCCCGGTCCGGCGGACCCAACACTAGGATCGAAGCCGTCGGCGCAGCCTCACGGAATTCCTGCAACAGACCCATGAACATCTGCTGGTATTTTTCCAGCGTCCATTGTGAGGAACCCGCTTCATTCGTGCCGTACGCCAGAACGATCAGGTCCGGATTGCGATGCGCCAGATTATCGCGCAACGTCGCTGGCTCCCATTGCGCCACCGTGGTCGCCTGCGCGCCGTTGATGCCGAACGTTTCATAAGTGATCCCCGTCGGATTCTCCGCCACCCATCCGAACAACCGCACCGGATCCTTGCCCAAAGTCTCCAATTCAAAGCGATGCGGACCCGGAGCCGCCGCCAAGCGATAATAGCCGGCCCTCGCATCCCCGCCGGTCGAGATCAAATCCAGCGGCGCTCCTGTATCGTACAATTGCACCGAGCCTCCGCCGGGCTGCTGATAGTAGAACAATTCAAAGTCGCTCGCATCCGCTTCAATGAAGACAGACTCCCGCGGAGCGGTGGCCGTCATACTCACGCCACCCAGTCCGTAAATCCCATCCCCGGTGCGCGCCACCAAGCCATCCGTATGCCATCCGTTAGTCGAACCGCTCTTCACGTCGCGACGGCGATACGAATTCCACGGCTTGCCCGCAAACGAGAATCCGCTGCCGCCGTTGCCAAAGCTCGCTTGGAACAACGAACGTAACTCACCACTCAATTCATCCGCGGCCGTATGGGAATCGCCATACTGCAATGCGCGCACGGGACCGGGAAGTTCGCCGCGCTGGTGCCGGTACAGTTGTTCGAAAAACGGAACCAGCGCTGCCGGGTTATCGACGGGAATCGCCACGCCCGCTTCCAAGCTGCGCGTCACAAATTCTTGCGCATTCAACTTCGCCGCTTTAGGTACAGCCGCAACCTTCGCTTTAGCTTTGGACTTCGCCTTGGTCTTGGCTTTGGCCTTTGAAGCTTTGGCTTTAGCCGGAGCGGACTTCTTGGCGCGGCTCGCCTGAGGGTGTGCCCCAGGCACCAGCAGGGCGGCGAACAGAGCCGCGATAAATGCGAATTGGGCTAACTGTTTCACTTCTCTCGATTACGTACGTTCTACTGTGCTGCCGGGACGCTCTTCAACGGAGCGCTCGCATGTTGCCGCAGCCTTTCCCGCCGCGCCGCTTCGTCGCGCCGCTCTTGTTCCTCGCGCACCTTCAACGTCCGGACCTTATAATCGCTGTAGCCATCGCGCAGGCTGTCGTAAAGCAGTTCCCCCACGATCTTAGCGCCTGCGGGCAAAGGATGGATGTAGTCAGCGCCCACCAATCGAGGCTGTGCCGCATACCACTTCGCCATCGTGTTTTTGCCGCCCATCGCCTCATAGGTATTAAAGAAGCCCACACCTAAGTCCGCCGCCAGTTGTTTCTCTTTGCTCACCAGCCGAGGCAGCGTCTCAATCGTGCCGATGGTGCCATCCGATTTCAACTCGCCCCGATCCATCGGACTCATCAAGAGGATCGACGCATCGGGCAAGGCCGCGCGAACCCGCTTGACCGCCGTCTCCATCTCTTTGGCCCAGGTAGTATCGACGAAGCCAGGAAAGCCGCTTTCGTTGGTGCCATAGGCGAGCACCACCAGGTCAGGACGATAGTGACCCAACTGCGCCACCAGAGAAGCGCGATTGAATCCCCGCGACAACAACGTCACGCTGGCCCCATTGATACCCAAGCTGCTGTACAGCACGCCAGGACGATCCTTGCGAAACTCGACGCCATACAACTGAACGGGACCTTGCGTCACTCGCACTCGCAGTTCACTCGCGCGCTGCGGCAACTCAAATGTGACGAAGCCCGGACGCACCGCTTCAGCCGACGTATCGGCGCTGCCGATCTCCTGCCCGTCCGCCTCAAACACGAACGATCCCCCGCCGGGCTGGGCTAAAAACGCCACTTCAACCGAACGCGCTTGACCACCTTTGATCGTCCAGTTCGCCACCGAACCAGGACCGCCGCGGAATCTTCCGCCGCCCAGGCCAAACATTCCGTCCGTGAATTCGGGCCGGCCCGCAACGTCGATGTCCCAGTTCACGGCCTCCATGCCCATACCGCGATGGTTGTACCAGGCCCACGGCCGCGCGATCAAAACGAAACCCGCCCCCGCATCGCCGAACTGCTTCTGCAGCATGCCCCGCACATCCGCAGTGATCAAATCGGCCGTTGTCGGCGAATCGCCGTAGTGAATCACGCGCACCGTTCCACCCCGCAGCAGCGAGTCATAGAAATGATCCAACTGACGTTTCGGATCCACCAGGATCTGCGTCGAAAGAGCCTGCGCGCGCTCCGCACGCAAGTTGTCCATCGAAGGAAACACGTCGTTCTCCGGCAACATCGGCAAAGGCATGTCCCACACTTTGGCAATGGACGCGGCATCCACCGATCGATACGCGGCCAGTTCCGGCAGTGCAAGCGGCAGCGTCACCAGACCCACAAAGGTCCCTGCCGCCAGCATTGTCTTAACCGGAATCATTCGTCTCCTTAAAACTGGTTGTAGATAAACGGAGCCGCCCCCGTCGTCACCACGTAGCGCAGTCCAAACACCAATGCGGCCAGAGCTGCCGCCTGCGCGTAGAACGGAGCCCGTACATATAAGTTTAAACCCTCGTCATACCAACGCTTCGGAATATAATGTCCGGCCAATCCGACGCCCATTACCACACCCAGCGGCACCGAGATATTTACGAACGAAACGGTCAGCGAAGCGATGCGATCCAGCATCGCCAGTGCACCGTCCAGATCCGGTGCTCGGAAGAAGATCCACGCGAACGTCACGAAGTGGAAAGTGAGCAACACGCTGACGTAGTGGAACACGCGCGGCACGCCCTTGACGTTCGAAAACGAACTCTGCCACAACCGCACGATGACCAGCCCCAGACCATGCAGCGCGCCCCAGATGACGAAGTTCCAACTCGCGCCGTGCCAGAGGCCGCCGATGATCATCGTCACCACAAGGTTGCTGTAAGAAAATACTTTCCACGACCGCAGTCCCGGCAGCGAAAAGTACAGATAGTCGCGCAGCCAATTAGAGAGCGTGATGTGCCAGCGCCGCCAGAAGTCGGTCAGGTTCACAGACGCATAGGGTTGATTGAAGTTCGCCGGCAGCTTCAGCCCCAGCAGCAGCGCCGACCCAATGGCGATATCCGTATAGCCGGAGAAGTCGTAGTAGAGCTGGAACGCATACGAGTAGACGCTGATCAACACCTCCGTACCGCTGTAAAGGTTCGGAAAATCGAACACGCGATTGACCAGGTTCTCCGCCAGGTAGTCGGCGATCATCAGCTTCTTCACCAACCCCATGCCGATCAAGAACATCGCCCGCCCGCCATCCTCTGCCACCAGCGGTTTGCGCTTTTCCATCTGATCGATCAACGACTGCACCCGCGTGATCGGACCCGCCAGCGTAGTCGGGAAGAACGACACCGCCGCCAAGTGAGCCAGGTAGCTCCGCGTACCCTTCGCATCGCGGCGATACAAATCAATCGTGTAAGTCAGTGATTGGAACACGTAGAACGACAGCGTGATCGGCAAGGCCCAGTGCCACTCCGGCGCCGGGCGACCCGTCCACTCCGCCCAATTCCCCAGCAGGAACGGCATGTATTTGTAGAAGGCCAGGATCCCGACGTTCATCAGGACACTGAACGTCACCAGCCCCCGCCGCACCCAGTTGCGTTCCGCGCTCTGCAGCCCCAGCCCCACAAGAAAATCGAGCGTCGAAGCCGCCGGAATCAGGATCAGATACGTGAGGTCCCAGCGCGCATAGAAGAAGTAGTTCGCGAACAGGATCACGCCGAGCGAAAGCGCGCGCCAACGCGCCAGAGGCCAATAAAGGAAGAATACGGCCACCAGAAAAACGAAGTACGTCGGCGAGGAGAGGAGCAACTATCTAGAATACCCCGCTACACTAATTTCGTGAACCTATTAGTGTGCGCCACCACCGAGATGGAGTGCTCCCTGCTCCGCGACAAATTCCGCACCCTCGTCACCGGCGTCGGCCAAGTCAACATGGCGCACGCGCTCACCGTGGCGATCGAGCAGCAGCGCCCCGACGGAATCATCGTTGTCGGCATCGCGGGAGCCTACCCTGGCTCCGGCCTGTCCATCGGCGACGTGGTCTGCGCCGAGTCCGAAACCTTCGGCGACCTGGGCGTCGAAACCCCTGACGGCTTCCTGGAACTCACCGAGTTCCTCCAAACCACCTACCCACTGCAACTCTTCCCCGCCCCCACCCGCGCCCGCTTCGTCACAATCTCGACCTGCACCGGCACCGACGAACTTTCCGCACGCATCCAAGCGCGCACGCAAGGGGCAGTAGAAAATATGGAAGGCGCCGCCGCCGCGCAAGTGGCCGCTCGTTACGGAATTCCGATGGGCGAGCTCCGCGGCATCAGCAACATGACCGGCCATCGCGACCGCGCATCGTGGAAAATCAAGGACGCCGCGACTGCCGCACAACAAGCGCTTGCGGCCAATTGGTGAGGGTCGCTCACAAACACCCGTCTTAGAAAGAACTAGTTTCGCCCGGAACATCTACGTTTGGATTCTCCAGTTCGGTGGGACGAGTCTTTCCGTAACTCCTGAACACGATAAAGGGAATCGCGAATATCGTGGCAACATCAAGAACAATGCTGATCGGTTCCCCATAGAGTTGCGTGAACGTGGGGCGTTGCGGCAAGAGCGCCATTTGCGATTGAACCGTGGAGTAGATGTACGGCAATGCAAGTAAGCGAATCACAGTACCCGCGAGTACGACACCCCATGAAATAACGGTCACCTTGGCGGCAACAGTGAAGGTTCTCGAAGACAACTCCTGTTCCGTATCAGCGACGGGTTGATAACGCGCCGTAGCCACTAGCAACACAACGCAGGAGACAGTGCTTAGCGCCGACAGCACTACGTCAGCAAAATTGAGGCGATCAAAGCTACCGCGACCTACGCTCAGATCGAGCATCTCAAGTTCATCCAGATAGATTCCAAGCGATTGGACCCATGGAACCAGACGAACCATCAATAGGACGGCCGCCAGCACCGCAGCAATACTCGCGAGACGCCGGTGGCCTCTTGAAATCGTGAGCGCGCCTCGATCGCGACTGAAAGTAAACAAGAATACGGGAAACGTCGCCGAGAAGGCGACGATCACAAGCTCGAGGATCACGACAAGCCACTTGAACCTCGGCCACTGCTGCATCAATGCCGATGCTTGCGGCACGGTATTCCATAGTGGAATTACGAGACCGGCTGACGTAGCACAACAGGCCGCCAGCGCCGCGTTTCGAAGGTTTCCGATCCACAGGATCGCAGCACGCAACGGCAGTCGTTCTTCGGACATGACCCTGATGGTATCCGAATCGCTCTAAGTATGCGTCCCCGGAGCCTCCTGCCCCATCGCTTCCACATACTCCACATACGTGCCCGGATACAGCCGAGGATTCTTCTCCGTCCCGCTCTCCCCGCCCAGTTCCAGCACTCGCGTACCAAGCCCGCGCAGGAACATACGATCGTGCGACACGAAGATCATGGTGCCTTCGAATCCCTTGAGCGCCTCCACCAGCATTTCCTTCGTCGCCAGATCCAAGTGGTTGGTCGGTTCGTCGAGCACCAGGAAATTCGGTGGATCGTACAACATCCGAGCCATCGCCAGCCGCGACTTCTCTCCACCCGACAGCGCCCGAATCTTCTTGTCCGTATCGTCGCCTGAGAACTGGAACGCCCCGGCCAGCGACCGCAGCGAGCCCAAGCTATCTTGCGGGAAATCGTTCTGCAGCTGCTCGATCACCGTCAGATCCGCGTCGAGGACATCCAGCGATTGCTGAGCAAAGTAGCCCATCTTCAAGCTCGCGCCCAGTCGCACATCGCCCGTATCCGGATTCAACGCGCCCGCCACCATCTTGAGCAGCGTTGACTTACCCGCGCCGTTGCGACCCATCACGCACCAACGCTCGCCGCGCCGGATCGTCATATTGAAGCCGTCGTAAATCACGCGCTCGCCGTAACTCTTCGATAGCCCCTCAATCACCGCCACCTGATCGCCCGACCGGGGCGGCACGCGGAACTCGAACTTCACCACCGTGCGCTTCTTCGGCAGCTCGATCTTCTCAATTTTGTCGAGCGCCTTAATGCGGCTCTGCACCTGCGACGCCTTGGCCGCATGCGTGCGGAAGCGGTCGATGAAGCGCTGCTCTTTCGCGAGCATCGCCTGCTGCCGCGCGAACGCCGCCTGCTGATTCGTCTCGCGGATGTTGCGCTCACGTTCGTAGAAATCGTAGTCGCCGGAGTACGTATTGACCTCTCCCGCGTCAATCTCCAGAATCTTATTCACCAGGCGATTCATGAACTCGCGATCATGCGACGTCATCAACAGCGCGCCTTCGTAGGACCGCAGGAACTGTTCCAGCCAAATGATGGACTCGAGATCGAGATGGTTCGTCGGTTCGTCCATCAGCAACACATCCGGCCGCCCGAGCAGCACGCGCGCCAACGCCACGCGCATTTTCCAACCACCCGACAGCGCGCCCACATCGCCGCCGATTTGCACGTCGGGGAACCCGAGCCCGTGCAGCACTTCGCGGGCCGAAGCCTCCAGCGCGTAGCCATCCAGATGTTCGTACTCTTCCTGGACCGCGCCAAAACGTTCCAGAATCGCGTCCATCTCGTCGGCCTTCGATGGATCCTCCATCGCGTTCTGCAAATGCTCCAGCTCGTGATGCAGATCGCCTACCCGACCGCTGCCGGCGATCGCCTCGTCGAGCACCGACCGGCCCTGCATCTCCTCGACGTCCTGGCGGAAGTAGCCGATGGTCAACTTCTTGGGCACAGTCACGTCGCCATCGTCGGCCGACTCCTCGCCCATGATCATGCGGAACAACGTGGTTTTGCCCGCGCCATTGGGCCCCACCAGTCCAGCCTTCTCGCCGGGATTCAATTGAAAGGAAGCTTCTACGAAGATAAGTTGCTTGCCGTACTGTTTGCTGATGTTGGAAAAAGAGATCACTACCCTCCAGGATATCGCCTTCGCCGCACCTCACGCCCCCCGGCGCGGTACCATGCGCATGAAAGAGGCCGCCGATGACGAGAACAAATAGATGTGGAGCAGCTAGCGTCATCGCAACTTCCGCCCTAGCCGGAATGCTAGCCTTCGCGCAGACTTCCGTCCAACCACTGCGAACCCAGCCCACCGAAAAGCTCACCCTGAAAGCAGGCTTCCGCGATTGGTCCCCCGTCACTATCACGGGCACCACCATCCTGGGAGGCAACCAAACCGGCGCGGGAGGGATGTTCGCCTTCGACGCCACCAGCGGCAAGTTGAAGTGGACATTCCGGCCCGTCTTCCATGGGACTGCATCGGTCTCCACCGCACCTGCGGTCTCCGGCGGAACCGCCATCGCCGCTTTCTCCAGCGGCTCCCCTGGCGCAGTGATTGCAGTATCCCTAGCCACTGGTAAGGAAGTCTGGCGCGCCGCGGAACCCGATATGGACGCTGCAGTAGTGACCAACGCCGGACTCGCCTACTTCCTGTCCAAGACGGGCACGTTCTACGCACTCGATGCCGCCACCGGTCGCGAGACATGGAAGGCCGCGCTCACCTCCAAGGGAGCACCGTGCGCCTCAAGTCCCATCGTCAGCGAAGACACGGTCTACTTCACAGGCAGCGACGCCGCCACTCCCGGCGACGCGAAGAAACCGCAGGGATACTATCTCTTCGCGTTCGATGCAAAGACGGGTAAGGAGCAGTGGCGTTATCGCGCCGAAGCACCCTACGTCAATGCCGGCGTGTGTCTGCACCAACCCGTGCTCTCCGGAGACACAATCTACGGTGCAGGCGAGAACTTCCTCTTTGCGATCAACCGCACCACCGGGCGCGACCGCTGGAAGCCCTTCGAAGTCCGCCGCCCCGTGGAAGGTCGCGATCGCGCCGTCGACGTGATGAGTCTCGTCGATGCAGGACCCGTCTTGATGGGGATAACCTCGGTCTCGCTCATCGCCTTCGACAAAGCCACCGGAAAGACCGCCTGGGAGCTTCCCGGTACTTACGCTGAAGGCACCAAAAACATGGCGACCGCCGGCGACGTCCTCTATTTCCAAGGCGCCAGCACGCGCGGCACACTCCACGCACTCGACCTCAAGACGCACAGCATTCTATGGTCCTTCTCACGCCCCACCGCCGAACCCAACTGGCCGTTCGGTCACATCACGCCGGTCGATGGCGCGCTGTGGGTGGACTCGTATCAGGCCCTGGTGAAACTGCAGTAGCCTACTTCGCCGGATACTTCTTCGCGTACTTGTTGCGCGAATTTGTCACCGTGAACTCACCCGTCGCCAACGCTTCGACCTTGAGGAACTTGCCGTCTTCATCTCCACCCGGGACCACGTTCGCGATCAGCGCGTCCGGCGAATTCCCATCCGCACCAGCCGCCAGCCCGAAGTGGAGCTGCCAGATCTCCGCAATCCCCGGCGACGCCGCAATGTTCTTCCACCCCGCCGCATCCCCACCCTTACGCGGACCGTTGTTTATAATCGCCGCCCGTGGAGCCAAGTCCCAAATCGCCTTCGGTGACTCCGACCCATGATGCGTCGACAAAAACAGATCCACCTTCCCCACCTGATTGCGCGGACACAGCAGCGCGAGCTCGCGGCTATACGTCAAGTCGCCCGGATCAAGGAACCGAAACTTCCCGAACTCCACCACCAACGCCAGCGACTGCGTATTCTCCCCCGACTCGCCCGCCTGCTCCGTCAAGCCCGCGCAATGCGGATTCGCCTCGCCCGTACCCGGCCGATCCTTCCCCGCCCCCGCGACAATCGTCACGGTCACGTCCTTCAACGGAATCTTATCTCCCGGCACCACCACCTGATGTTTCTCCTTGGCGAACCCCGCCGCATACGGAGCATCATACGCGCCGGTCTCGATGCTCACGCCGTGATCCAGAAAGTTCGTCACCGGGACCTGCGCCATCAGATTCGCAACGCCGCCCACATGGTCGCTATGAAAATGCGTGATCAACAAGTAGTCGATCTTCTTCACATCCGCATCCTTCATCGCCTTCTGAATGCGCACTGTGTCCCGCCCGCCGAATCCGTCATAGCCCGTGTCCACCAGCAACGTCTGCTTCGACGGAGTCACAATCAACGTCGATTGCCCGCCCTCCACGTCGATAAAATACAGCCGCAGCGGATCCGCCGCCATCGCCGCACCAGCGAGACTCAGCCAAATCAAAGTTGCGTGAACAAGCTTCATGCCGCTATCGTACTTCATAATAGTTTCAGGAACGTTTATGGCTTACTGCGTACAATGCGGCAACCAAGTCGGCGACGCCGATAAATTCTGCCCCGGCTGCGGGCGGGCCCAGAATTCCGCGCCCACCGGCGGCCCGCCGAACAACCCGGCCAACCTCTGGGCCAACGTCACTGATAACAACGCTGCTCTGCTCTGTTACATTCCCTGGGTCGGTTGGATCGCCGCGGTCGCGGTCCTTGCCAGCGCACAGTACAAGGGCAACAAGCGGCTCCACTTCCACGCCTTCCAAGGACTCTACATCTTTGTCGCCTACCTCCTAGTGGACTGGTTCGTCTCCCCCATCTTCCGCTTCGGCCCCGGCTTCTCCGGCCAGATCATCCCGCGCCTGCTCAGCCTGGCCGTCTTCGGCGCCTGGATCCTGATGATCATCAAAGTCCACCAGAATGAAGACTACCGCCTGCCGATCTTAGGCGAACTCGCGGATCGCTCCGTGTCGGAGCAGCGCCCCTAGTCAGGAAGAGCGATTCTATTCGCGCGATGCCCGGCCTGACTTCGGCGCCTGCATCCTGACCCGGTTGCACTTAGGACACTTCCACTTTCTCTTCTTGTGGTAGATGTGGCCCTTGAGTTCCGCCATTTGAACTCGACAACGTGGACATGTCACGGTGAACCTGAGGGTGCCGGCATCACCAGGGCGGTGCACATGAGCCGCAACACGTGAGCCGCGTCGGGGGGCAGCCCGACGATCCTGGCATCGCGGCCCGCTCCCAGGACCTCCGCGAGCAGTTCCTTCTTGAGGGCCATCCATCCGCCGGGTGTTTCGTAGCTGACGAGGAAATGGCCTTCCTGGCGATCGCGCAGGAGCTGCGCCTGGTCACAAGGCTCGGCCTTGTGGGTGGCCACGAGCTGCTGGTCTGAAGAGACGAAGTAGCGGGCCGACACTTCGGGAATGGCCGGCTCATTTGAATCGATATACAGGCGTCCGGTGCTGGAACCGTCTGGGCGGCTGAGTTCGTGCTCGATGCGGTCGTAGATGTCTTCGGCGAACTGTTGCGGGTAGGCGAACGAACGTTGCACTTCGCGGGGGATGTGGGGCAAGTCCCGCCAGCCGTTCACCCAGGCGAGCTTGGCCGCGCTGGTGTCATCGTTGAAGACGTCATCCAGGAAAACAGCCTCCAGGCTGAATCGCGTTTCGGCGTCGTGCTGCAGGGCTTTGAGCGCCATGTGCTCGATCAGCGTGGAGGGCAACCCGAAGATCACTCCGTAGGGAGAATAGCGGCCGGCGACCGGTTTGAAGCGCGGGAAGTCGTCGCGCAACGCCGGGATCAAGCGGTGAATCAGCGCGTCGTACTCTGCTAGCAACTGCATGTGTCGCTGGCCTTGGTGCGAAGTGCAAAGCTGCTCGATCATGCTGTAGGCACTGAGCAGGTCGATGCGATTTAGGAACAGCTCGGGATCGGGAGAGATGCCCTGAAAGATGGCTCCTGCCATGTCGAGCCGCATGGGCTCATCGTCGCTCCGCACGGCGCCGTCATAGGCGTGGAGCAGCGCCCCGAGATCCTGAACCAGCAGGGCTAGATCGAGCGCGTTGGAGGTGCGCGTACGGACAACGACGCTGTGCTCGTTGATCTCGACGCCATCCTTGGTGCAGTAGTAACGAATCTGCGAGGTCAGATGCCCGCCGAGCATTCGAGCATGGGCCTTCTGGATTTCGAGCGCGTCCGCATGCGAAAGCGTGTCGGTGACCTGCTGGGCGACCTCGAAGTAGGGAGCCAACTCGTCGGTAATGAGGCTCTGCGCCAAGGGAATCAGCCAGCGCGCATCGCGTACGATCACAGGCTGATTGGCTGGCGAGCTGCGCCAGAGCTCATCGAGCACGCCCTGCATTTCTGCGAGCCGTCCGCTCGCGCTGCTTCGGTCCTCATCCCAAATCCGCATGCTCAGGAACTGGAGACACCGGAGTATATACAAATTGAACAGCGTGTGGGCGTAGTGCAGGCGACCGTTACGACCCGGCCAGCGCGTCTGCTGCCAGCAATGAAAGGCGCGGATCATCATCTCCGCCGGATGGATCAAGTCGTTGTGCAGATGGTGAACCGGACGAGGTTTGAATCCCGAGGCCCAATGCACTTCTTCCAGTTGACCTCTAAGGCGAGATTGGCTGGCGGTGACCGCGGTGTGCTTAAAAAAGCAATCCTCGAAATGGCGGGACAAGAGAGGCTGGTCCTGCAGGTAGTGGACGGGCTTTCGCTGGGCGTTGAGGATGGCCTCAATGCTCTCAACGATAGCTTCGCGATGCGCCAGAAACAGTCGCAGCAGTTCGACGTGTTCCTGAAATGACACCTCAACAAACGCCTTCCCTGTCACGACGCGACCCTGAGATAGTTCTGCACCCATTCGATAAAAAGTATAGCGAGGCGTTTGAGCGGGGGTGGAGGCGTGGGATTTGGCTCCACCCTGCTGCCCGACATTCCACCGCCCGAGGTGCGCCTAAATGGGTTCGTTTTTGTGAGTCTAAGTACATGTTTCTTCTTTGGTTTCCGAGCAGAAAATGGGTTCGTTTGGTTTTTTCTATCCGGGGGTTCCGCACAGCATCCCCACCTGGGATTTCCTGAGGGTATGAGTAGCACGACGAAAGCCAGTTGGAGGGGCGTTGGGACGGTAGGCGGTGGAGGGGACGACAGCTACGGCGACTTCTCAAGAAGTCGACTTGTGGACAATACCGACCGCGTGCGCCGCTCAGGAACACGGTTGCTGGCCGCTAACATCGTAGATCAAGACAGGTTTACTTCCGAGTGGCCGACCACTCGTCCACTACTATTTGGGCGGAAGCTCAACTCCGCGCCAAACGCGAATTTGGGAAAGTAGGGGAGCCCGAGCGGCGACGTATCCGGACAACACGTCATTTGGCGGGGATTTGAGCATCCGCAAAAGAAATAATGCACTGTTAGCCGACGAGAACGAAGCAGCCGCGTTTGCGGGCGGGGGCATTTCCGATCAAGGCTAACGACCATTCAGACAGCCCCCCAACACCCCAGCCAAAGGAGAGCAGGTTGATTGTTGCCTCAGTTATCTCGACGAGTTCTTGACCACGCCCAGACGGAGCCCCGTTCGACTTCTGCAATTCTAGAACTGAAAACGGGCCACTAGCGTGCCCTGGCGAGGCGTGCTGAATACCGTTCCGTTGTTGATAAACCCGAACCCTGCAGTCGTCTGACCCGCAGCGTTACGAGTCTGAGTTGCCAGCGCGTTCGTCGAAGTCGGATTGTTCACCTGTGTCCGGTTGAAGATGTTGGTGAACTCTGCCCGGACCTGCAGATTCAAACTCTCCCTAATACGGAAATTCCGCGCCAGGCTAACGTTTTCCTGCGGGCGGCGCTGCTGGCGGTAATCGGTGTAGTAGGCAGCGGACACGCCGTATTGACCCAGCGGGGGATTCACCCAAGCTTTTGGATTCAGCACAAAAGTTGAGTTCGGATCGAAACAGTGGCAATTCAAATCTTGAGTGAACACGGGCTCTCCGGGCACGCGGTTCATCACCGTCTGCTGAAACAGGTACGTATTGAGGCTGGTGGTAGCTTGAGGAACTAGAATCGGCATGCCGCTGGTATAGCGCAACAGCCCGCCGATCTGCCAGTCCTTAGCGGCCCAGGACAAAGACTTCATCAGGGCACCGCTAGATCTGAATCCAGGCGTCGTGTAGAGGCCAGAGAATACTAGCTGGAAGGGTTGATCGTATGCAGACAGGACCTTCTGGTTTACGCGATTAAAGGGATCATTGATGAAGACGCCGCCGCCGCGTCCAAATTTATCCTCTACGCCCCGAACCAGACTCCTCTGCCAAGTGAAATTCGCGCTGAAATCAAGGCCATGAGAAAACCGTTTGGTAGCTTTGGCTTGCAAGGAGTTGTACCAAGTGTTCCCGACGGGTACCCAGTGGCTGTTGGTCAAGCCTTCAAACTGAGGATACGGGCGAAGCGCTTGCGCCACGGTGGAGCCCATGGGATAGCCTGCGTACGGTGCTCCAAAACCACGTTGTCTGGCGACCGAGGAAAGTAGAGGAGCCGCTAACAAAGTACGGTCCGCTGCGCGTGTGATGTCAATTGCGCTTTTGGCAAGTTCACCCGGCTGGTTGGAGTTGAGACCGAGCATATCGGCCGCATTCCACCACGCGCCGAGATTGGCAACATAAGCGGCCTCAACCACCAGGTTATTGCTCAACTCTCGCTGCAGCCCAAGGCTCCACTGCACTTGACGCGCGGGTCGGCCAGAGTTGGGATCCATCAACTGCGGGATGGAGGCCGTCGTCCCAGGAAGAGGATATTGTCCTGGGTCAAAATTAGGGAATGAAATCTTGTAGGGCAGGCCATCGCGCATGTTGTAGGCCGGGTCTCCGTAAGAAGGCGTTCCGTACAGGAACTGCGAACCAGAGGAGAACCCGATATTGTTGTCATCGGTCTTGTTGTAGTTGATCCCGACACCTGCGCGCAGGACCAGCTTCGGCGTAATTTGATACGCAACGCCTAGCCGGGGCCCCCAAGCGAACGGATAATTCTTCGCGAGCTTGCAGTTGCAGCGCCCGCCGCCATAACCTTCATAGGCGACCGCTCCCATCCGTCCACCCGCTACCGGGTTCGGAGTGCTGGCGGAGAAGACACCGTACAAGCCTCGCCCCTCATTCAAGTAGTGGGCGTAGTCGTAGCGCAGACCGTAGTCCACCGTCAGATTTCTGGTTAGCTTCCAGGTGTCCTGCGCAAAACCGGAGAGCGAGTGTGCGCCGAAACGCGTGACCGAGCGTACCGCGATTTGCCCGTTGTTGACCGCGCCCAGCAAGAAACTGGCGTAATTGAATCCAGGCTGTGCCGCAAGGTTTACGCCGTTGAGAGCCGATTGTCCGGTCTGCGTCGGACTGAAGGTTAGGTAGCCATTCGATGGTGTCCCGCGTTTAGTTGAAGGTCAACACGGCGGGCAGATTCATCTTACGCCACTTTGGGTTGCGGAGTGGCGTTGGAAACAGGCGAACGGCCAAGGATATTGGCCAAGGCCCAGAGGTCACGATGACCATCGAGCTTGCGGA
>CALQCC020000055.1 GCA_943328975.2 Bordetella parapertussis
AACCCCCACGAGATTGCTCCCGCTAGCACCTCAAGCTAGTGCGTCTGCCAATTCCGCCACCTCCGCAGGTGGACTACAAAAACGTTGGCTACTTCTTCGCCGGTGAAGGCGTCGGCGCCGGGACAGGAACGCTCTGAACCGCGCCCGCCTTGCCGTTTACTTCCGTGTTCACTTGGATCTGACCAGCCGGAGCTGCCGGGTTAGCCGGAGCAGCCGGAGTTCCAGTGGTCGCCGGAGTTCCAGGAGCCGCCGGGGCTGTTTCTCCAGTTTGTTGCACGGGAGCCGTAATCTTGTCCAACAGGCCGTTTCCGCTCGCACCACCCTCCTTCGTCGCCAGCAGCGACAAACTGAGGGAGGTCACCATGAACAGAATCGCCGAAATCGACGTGGCTCGGGTGAGCACAGTGGCCGAACCGCGAGGTCCGAACACCGTCTGCGATCCCAGCCCGCCAAATGCGCCGGCCAAATCCGCAGCCTTACCGCTTTGCAGCAGCACGACTCCGATCAAAAAAAGAGACACGATGACGTGAATAATGGTTACGAGGATAAGCATACAGATACCCGAGGGACTTTTTAGATCTTAACACGGCGCGCTACTTGTATGCCGCGACGCCTGTAACTCGCTCTCCGATCACTAGCGCATGAATGTGATCCGTGCCTTCGTACGTCTTGACCGTCTCGAGGTTACACAGGTGGCGCATAAGAGGATATTCGTCGACGATACCGTTGGCTCCCAGCAAGTCGCGCGAGGTGCGGGCGCAATCGAGAGCGATGGTGACGTTGTTTCGCTTCAGCATGGAGATGTGGGCGGGGTCCACCTCGCTGCTGTCTTTCAGACGGCCCACGTGCAGCGCGAGCAGCTGCGCCTTGGAGATCTCCGTGATCATCCCGGCGAGCTTTTCCTGGACCAGTTGGTGGCTGGCGATAGGGCGTCCGTCGAACTGCTTGCGGGTGACGGAGTAGCTGCGCGCGGTCTCGTAACAATCCATCGCCGCGCCCAGCACGCCCCAACCGATCCCGTAGCGGGCTTGGGTCAGGCATCCGAGCGGAGCGCGCAAGCCCTTGGCGTTGGGAAGCCGAGCTGCATCCGGCACGCGGCAATCGCTGAAGTGAAGGCTGGAGGTCACCGACACTCGCATGGACAGCTTGCCGTGGATATCAGAGGTGGTGAAGCCGGGAGTTCCACGCTCGATTAGAAAGCCGTGGACGCCATCTTCGGCGCGCGCCCAGACCACAGCGACGTCGGCGATCGAACCATTCGTGATCCACGTCTTTTCGCCGTTCAGAATCCAACCGTCGCCATCGCGGCGAGCGGTGGTCAACATGCCTGCGGGGTTCGATCCGAAGCCCGGCTCGGTGAGGCCGAAGCAGCCGATGGCTTCGCCGGATTGTAGCCGAGGCAGCCAGCGTTGCCGCTGTTCCTCGCTGCCGTAGGTCAGGATGGGAAACATCACCAGAGCCCCCTGAACACTGGCGAAGCTGCGCAGGCCGGAATCACCGCGCTCCAGTTCCTGCATGATCAAACCGTATTCCACGCTGCTCATGCCGGCGCAACCGTAGCCTTCGATGTTGGCGCCCAGGAATCCAAGGCGCGCCATCTCAGGAATCAATTCGCTGGGGAAACGGCCGTCGCGGTAGCAATCGCGCATCAGGGGGATCACGCGTTCATCCACGAACTGGCGCGCGGTTTGGCGGACAAGTAATTCTTGTTCGGTGAAATGGGAATCGATCTTGAGGTAGTCGACACCGGGGAAACGAGGCATACAAGGGGATTGTACCCATTCGAGGTTGCTACCATGAAACGCGAGTATGACTTGGCTATTGCTACCTCTTTTCTGGGTTGCCTGCGTGGCAGCGGGATACCTTTATACCCAGCAAAAAGGGGTGCCCTGGGAGGTCGCGCAGGTGGTGGCTCCGGCGTTTGTGCTGGAAGCGACGTTATTCCTAGCGCTGGCCGTCGAGAAGTTGCGGCAACGTTTGGACAAGTTGCCACGCGGGGTGATCGCGGTGGTGCTGGTCGTGGCGGCGGTAGCTCCCTATCTAACGGCGTCGCTCGCTTTGGGATCGTTTTCGTGGATGCATCTGGGAGCGCTGGTGGTGCTCACGGGAGTGCTGTCGTTCTGGTATGTCCTGCTGCCGCACAATCCTTTGACCGATGCTGGGCTGCTCGGCTTCGTGGCTGCGGTGGTGTTACTGAAAGTGTTCAGCCAGATTTACGTGCGGCCACATGAAAAGCTGGCGATGGAAGCTTTGGGTCAGGCGATGTGGATTCGCACAGGGCTCCTGGCGATCCTGAGCGTGCGCCGGGTCAAGGGAGTCGGCTTCGGCTTCTGGCCCGAATGGCGAGAGTGGCAGATCGGCGCGCTCTACTTCGTCGCGTTCCTTCCGGTGGCAGCAGGGCTTGGATGGGCCATCGATTTCACACACCCGCGCTGGCCCTCGGCGGGTTGGGGAACGTTGTTGCCGCTGACATTCTTCGGAACGCTGTGGGTGCTGGCGCTGGGCGAAGAACTCTTCTTCCGCGGGCTGTTGCAGCAGTGGATGTGTGGCTGGCTCAAGAACGACTGGGCGGGATTGTTTGCGACCGCGATGGTCTTCGGGTCGGTTCACCTCTGGTATGGCGTTTTCCCGAACTGGCGCTTTGCCGTGCTGGCCGCGTTAGCGGGAGTCTTCTATGGACTCGCGTTCCGCCAGGGCAAAGGCATCCGTGCGTCAATGGTCACGCACGCCTTGACCGTCACAACATGGCGGACGTTCTTCTCTTAACGCAACGCTTACCAGCGGCCCAGCGTTGTGGTCAGAAAGAGCGATCGCGCTTCACCGACCAGATACAGCGATCCCGTAATGACAACCACGTCTTCGGCGGTGAGGTGCTTGAACGTGTACTCGACTGCGGCAGCGATCGTGGGTTCCACGTGGCCTCTTTGAGCAATCTCGCGTAAGGCTTCAGGCTCCAGCGCTCGATTACCGGGAGCTGTCGGAGCGGTGAAGACCAATTCGTCGGCGACCCCGAATAAGATCTCCGTAACTTCTTTGATGTCTTTGTCGCGCATGGCGCCGAAGATCATCCAGACCTTGCGGTGGCCATAGAAGCGCCGCAGGTAATTGACCAGAGCCTGCGCACCAGCGGGGTTATGCGCACCGTCGAGAATCGTGTCCGGGTTCGGCGTCACGTGTTCGATGCGACCGGGCCAACGGGTTTCCTCGATCCCTTCGGGAGATACGCCCAGCACCGTCAGGGCCTGCGCCGCCGTGACGGCGTTGTCGACTTGGTGCTCGCCAGCCAACGGACAGGTGATCCCGGAGAAGCGCGATCCACGGGCGTGCAGAACAAGATCGTGGACTTCAAATTGTTCCGCGCGTGTGACGGCGATGCCGAGTTCCGCAGCGCGCGCATCGAGCACGTGGGCGGCCTCGGGGCGCTGTTTGGAGAAGACCGCCGGCACGCCGGCTTTTAAGATCCCGGCCTTCTCAGCGGCGATTTGCTCCAGCGTGTTGCCCAAGTAGACTTGGTGGTCGTAGTCGATGGGCGTGATCACAGTGAGGGCGGGTTCCACAACATTGGTCGCGTCCAGGCGACCGCCGAGGCCTACTTCGATCACCGCAGTCTCCACGCCTTGTTCGCGGAACAACCACAACGCCATCGCCGTGACGGTTTCAAAATAGGTGGGATGCACGTCGAGATTGAGCTTCGAGGCCGCCTCGTGCACGGCGTTGAACGCCTGCTCGAACGCTTCCCGGCTCACAGGCATTCCATCGATCTGGATGCGTTCCGTCGGTTCGATCAAGTGCGGCGACGTGAACATGCCGCTGCGAACCCCTGCTGCTCGCAGACCCGCGTCGATCATCGCGCACACCGAGCCTTTGCCGTTGGTGCCGGCGACGTGCACGATGCGATACGCGTGCTGCGGGTTGCCCAGCGCATCGAGCACCGCGCGAATGCGATCGAGGCCGAGCTTGATGGTCTTGACTTCGTTGCCTAGGGCGTAGAGGAATTGGACGGATTCAGGATAATTCATGCAGGCTGCTTCTTTTAGGATCGCCTAAAGACGGCCGGCGGGTGGAGGTTTACTTTCCGAAGCCGTCTAGTATCCAAAGATCCGCTTGACTCGTAGCCGACGCGGTGACCACGCTCTTGCCATCCGGCGAGAGGCTCAAGCGCACGCTTCCGGTGTAAGTGTTTTCCAGCAGCGGCTGAAAGCTGAGATCGTAGTCGACGATCTTGCGGATATTTCCCGTCGCGACGTCCATGGCCGAAAGAGACGGCTGTTGGGCCTGAAACGTTAGACCATAAATTGTTTTAGAGTCGCGCGACCAAGCCAGCGCAGCTCCGTTCAAACCGGCGAAGAAGCGCTGCTGCGTCCCGTCGGGAGAGGTAATTTCAACACCGCGCGTACTGGGAACGGCGATCAAAGCGCCCGAGGGGGACCACTCCGGCGCGCCTAAGCCACCACGCGGGGGAACAATCTCGATCGGGGCGTCGTCAGAGCCGACGCGCAAAGTCGCGACAGGGATGGTGCCGTCGGGTTTCAACCACAGGTACGCGATGGTGGTGCCGTCGGGCGACCACGTGGGCGCGTAGCCGTCGGCGACGATAGTCGGCGTGCCGCCTCCTACGGGAGAAATTGCCAGGCTGCGGCGCCGGCCTCCGCCCGCTAGCAGCGCTGTGTAGGCGATGCGTGCACTGTCCGGAGAAAAGGCAGGACTGATCAAGGACTGCAGGGTTGGAAACTCCTTTGCCGTGACCACGGGACGATCCCAGTTGCCCTCTGGACTGCGAATCCACAATTCGTCCGTGCCGTTGCGTTGCGTGACGAACGCAAACTGATCGCCTTTCGGGGACCACGAAGGACCGAACTCCGGCAGATCCGTCGACAGGATGGTTCGTGATTCGGAGCCATCGAGCGGCAGTTCAATGATGTCGCGGTCTCGCGTGACCTGCGAGAAGAGAATGCGCTTACCGTCTGGCGAAACTGAAGGGGTGGCCTGCCCTGCCTCGGGCAAAGCCAGCATGCGCGTCAAAGACTCGGACTCCACGTCGGCCAGCCACAGCTGTTCGTTCACCGCAGGAGCTGGATTGCCGGACAGCACGATGTGCCGGCTATCCGGCATCCACGATGCTGCTACCGGGCGATTCCAAGGAGTGCGCTTGAAGATGCGATGGGCTTGGCCGCTGCCTGCGGGATAGGGCAGCAACCAGGTCTCGGCACCGCCATCGGTGTAGAGCGACAAGAATAGCTTCTTGCCATCGGGCGAAAAACGAAGGAACACTGGCGTGAACGGAGTCTGTACGGCGAAAGGCGCTGGCTTGTATTCCACCGGATCGGCGCCCGGCGGGGAAGAGATCCACACGGAATAGCGGTTACCGTTCCCGTTGCCTTGCGAACCACGCCACAGGGCCAGCACTTTGCCATCTTGGGAGACATGAAAGGCGCTGGCGTTGGGCAAGATCCGTTCCGGCGCTCCACCCGCCCGGCTGATGGCACTCACGCCACCGAGCCTCTGACCTGTCCCCAGGAAAAAGATGCGGTTGCTATCGGGCGACCATGCGAGCTGTCCGTGCTGGGGCGAAACTTGCGCGACCAATTCAGTGGGCGAGGTCGCATCGGTCGACTGAACCATTAGGCGGGAACCGTCGACGGACTGCTCCACATAAGCGATGCTCTTACCATCGGGCGACCAGACTCCGGAGTGTTCCTGCGCGCGTGTGAACGCGAACGGAGAGAATTTGTATTCGGAGAGCTCTGCGCCTTCCGGCTGACGGAACCACAAATAAGAAACCGCCACAGCGGCCACTACGGCCACACCTGCAACGAGGGGCCACAAAGAACGTTGCCGGGCTTGCGCAATACGCGGATGGCTGCTGCCTCCATTTGAGAGCGAACGCAATGCGAACGCCAGATCGCGCGCGGATTGAAAGCGTTGCCCCGGTTTCTTTTCCATGCACCGAGCCACAATAGTCCGCAGCCCTTCCGGGATCGCATCGGGGAGCGGCGCGGGGTCCTCATGAACGATGGCGTGCATGACGTCGATCGCCGAGTCTGCCTTGAAGGCTGGCTTGCCCGCGAGCATTTCATACAGCATCGTGCCCAAGCTGAAGAAGTCGGTGCGAGGGTCACTGAATTGTCCGCGCGCCTGTTCTGGCGACATATAGCCCGGCGTCCCCATGGGCGATCCGGGATTCGTGAGCGTGCTTACGTTCTCTGGCTTTACACCGGGTTCAGGAGGTTGGACAAACTTCGCCAAGCCAAAATCGAGGATCTTAGTGCGGCCATCCGGCGTCAGAATCACGTTTTCCGGTTTGAGGTCGCGATGGGAAATGCCGGCGTCATGGGCCACGGCGAGTGCGTCGGCGATCTGCGCCCCGATGTCGATAACTTGGCGCGTGGTAAATCCGGTCTGGCGGAGGGTTTCGCCTTCGACCAATTCGGTGACCATCCATCCATCACCGACGTCATAGATGCTGACGATCCCTGGATGATTGAGCGCCGCCACCACCTTTGCTTCCTGTTCAAAACGGGCCTTGCGAGCAGGATCAGAGCTGAATTCCGGCGGCAGCACCTTGAGCGCCACGTCGCGATTCAAACGCGGATCGTGCGCGCGATAGACCTGGCCCATCCCGCCAGCACCTAGCTTGGAGATAATTTCGTACGGTCCGATCTTTTCCGGCTGCTGTTCCATCTAACGCTACCTAGCCTATACTACAGGGCGTATAATCGACCCCATAGGATACCGAATGCTCGCAAGAATTGTACGCGTTTTGATGAGCCTGCTGCTTGGCGTAGCGTTCTTCTGCCCAAAGGGACAAGGGCAGGCGGGCGCCACGAATGGTGAATGGCGGCACTACGGCGGCGACGCGGGCGGTACCAAGTATTCGCCGCTGGAGCAAATCAACGCCATCAATGTGAGCCAGTTGCAGATTGCATGGCGCTGGAAAACGGACAACTACGGTCCGCGCGTGGACAGCAATTGGGAAGTGACTCCGCTGATGGCGGGGGGCTTGCTCTACTTCACGGCAGGATCGCGACGGGCCGCGATCGCAGTGGATCCGGCGACCGGCGAAACGGTTTGGACCTATCGGCTGGATGAAGGCGAACGTGGCGATCGTGCGCCGCGCACCAACAATCGAGGGCTGGCATATTGGTCGGACGGAGCCAACGATAGCCGCATCCTGCTGATCTCACCGGGGTACCAGTTGGTCGCGCTGAACGCGAAGACCGGTCGTCCAATGCCGGGCTTCGGCAAGGCGGGCATCGTCGAACTGTGGGATGGGCTGGACCGTCAAGTGCAGGTCAACGAGATGGGATCGTCGTCGCCCGCGATGATCGTCGGCGACGTAGCTGTCGTTGGGGCCGCGATGCTGGCCGGCTCCGCTCCGCGATCGAAAACGAACGTGCCAGGTTACGTGCGTGGCTACGACGTGCGCACTGGCAAGCTGCTGTGGACGTTCCACACCATCCCGCGCTTGGGCGAGTTCGGGAACGAGACGTGGAAGAACGATTCGTGGCAGTTCACTGGCAATACTGCCGTGTGGGCTCCGATCAGTGCGGATCTCGAACTGGGGTATGTCTACCTTCCCGTCGAAACACCCACGGGCGACTACTACGGAGGTCATCGCCCTGGCGACAACTTGTTCGCCGACAGCATCGTTTGTCTGGACGCGAAGACCGGCAAACGCATCTGGTACTACCAACTTATCCATCACGACATTTGGGATTGGGACACGGCATCGGCCCCGGTGCTCTTGGATGTGACGGTGAATGACCGGCCGATCAAAGCGGTCGCGCAGGTGACCAAGCAAGGTTGGGCATACGTGTTCGATCGCGTGACGGGCCAGCCGGTATGGCCGATCATCGAACGGCCCGTGCCGCAATCCGATGCGCCGGGGGAACAGACCTCAGCGACACAGCCGTTCCCCACCAAGCCCGCCGCGTTCGATCGGCAAGGTGTAACCGAGGACGATCTTCTTGACTTCACACCGGAGATCAAGGCCGAGGCTCTGCGCATCGCGTCGCAGTTCAAGCTGGGGCCGATCTACACGCCGCCCATCGTGGAAGGTGCCACGGATAAGAAAGGGACGCTCATCGTTCCGCACAATCAAGGCGCAGCAAACTGGCAGAGCGCGGCAGCCGATCCGGAGACGGGGATGCTCTATGTCCCATCGGTCACGAATTGGTGGGCGGTCGCGCTGGTGGAACCCGGCGATCGCAGCGACATGCGCTACATCGCGCGCAACGTTCCGGTCGACCGGCCGCTGGGGCTGCCTTTGGTCAAACCGCCATGGGGACGGATCACCGCGATCGACCTCAACACCGGAGATCACGCGTGGATGGTGCCGAATGGACAAGCTCCGCAATACGTTCGCGATCATCCCGCACTCAAGGGCATCGATCTCAGTGGCGCAGGCAATCCGGAACGCGCTCCCTTGCTGGTCACCAAGACGCTGTTGTTCTCGGGCGACGGCAGCGGCTTGTTCGCCTCCGGACCCAACGGCGGAGGTCCGATGTTCCGCGCGCTGGACAAGAAAACCGGCCGCACGATCCATGAGATGGAACTGCCGGGCAACGAGACTGGCTTGCCGATGACCTACATGGCCAACGGTCGGCAATTCATCGTCGTGGCGGTAGCCAAGCGTGGGGAGCCAGCGGAGTTGGTCGCGCTCGCGCTGCCGCAGACACGGCGCTAGGTGCGGGGCGAGCCCTCCGTGATATCCTCTATCGTTGCAGCGACTGAACATCCAAATTTTCTAGGAGACCCCTCGAACCATGAAGTTGAGTACGGAGCGCATTCTTACGACCCACGTCGGCAGCCTGCCGAGGCCGCAAGACGTAGTGGACCTGATCTTCGCCCAGGATCGCGAAGAGGCCGTTGATCCGGTCAAATTTGAGCAGGTCGTGCAGCGTTCTGTGGACGACGTGATCCGATTGCAGAAAGAGTGCGGCGTCGATATTCCCAGCGATGGCGAGCAAAGCAAGATCAGTTACGCGACCTACATTCGTCACCGCCTGACGGGTTTTGAAGGCGATTCGGCGCGACCCACTCCGCAGGATCTGGATGATTTTCCGGACTATCGCGACAAGTTGGTGAAGGAAGGCCACTCGGCTACTTATAAGCGTCCGGCTTGCCGCGGCGAGATCACAGTAAAGGATCTGGAACCGGTCCGCCTGGACGTTCGCCGTATGAAACTCGCGATGGAGCGGGGCGGCGTCAACGAAGGCTTCATGAACTCCGTGTCGCCGGGCACCGTGGCCGTGTTCCAACCCAACGAATATTACCCGTCGCACGAAGCTTATATGGAAGCGGTCTCAAACGGCATGAAGGCCGAGTACGAAGAGATCGTGAAGGGTGGATTGCTGCTGCAGCTCGACTGCCCGGATCTTGCGATGGGGCGGCATTCGCGTTTTAAGCATCTCACCGAAGAAGAGTTCTTGCGCAACGCCGAAATCCAAGTGGAAGCGATCAACCACGCTCTGTCCAACGTTCCCGCGGATCGCGTACGCATGCACGTGTGCTGGGGCAACTACGAAGGTCCGCACACGCACGACATCGCGTTGACCAAAATCCTGCCAATCGTGCTGAAGGCGAAGCCGATGGCGTTATTGCTGGAAGGCGCGAATCCGCGTCACGCGCACGAATGGGAAGTGTGGAAGACCTTCAAGCTACCGCAGGATAAGGTCCTGGTCCCGGGCGTGGTGGAAACCACCTGCAATTTTGTGGAGCATCCGGAACTGGTCAGTCAGCGAATCATCCGGTACGCTGAGATTGTGGGGCGTGAGCGAGTGATCGCGGGCAGCGATTGCGGCTTCGGCACCTTCGCCGGATTCGGCCCCGTGCATCCGTCGGTGGGTTGGATGAAACTAAAGACTATGGCGGAAGGCGCGCGGTTGGCGTCCGCCAAATTGTGGGGGAAGTAATGAGAACTCGAATTTTAGCCTCTTTCGTGCCTGCGGCGGCACTTGCCGTGGCAATCCTGGTCGCACCGCAGCCTAGCGCGGGCCAGGCAAAGGCGACCAAGGCACCCGCTGCTAAGGGGAAGGCCAATACCTATAAGGCTCCACGAGCCCATGATGGCAAGGCCGACCTGCAAGGCATCTGGCAAGTCTTCAACACCAGCATCGCCTACGGCATCGAGCCGCATTCGCCCGCCTTGGGCATTCATGCAGGCATGGGCGCGATTGTGGATCCGGCGGACGGGAAGATTCCATACCTTCCTGCCGCTCGCGCCAAACAGCAGGAGAATTTCAAGGATCGCGCCAAGCTCGATCCCATGAACAAGTGCTACATGCCGGGTGCAGCTCGCGTAATGTATCTGCCGTTCCCGATCCAGATCATGCAGACGCCGAAGACGATTGTCCTGCTTTCGGAATACGCGCACAGCACCCGCAACATCTTTCTCACCGGCGAACATCTGGATGGTTTGAACCTGTGGATGGGCGACTCGCGCGCCAAGTGGGAAGGCGACACACTGGTGGTCGACGTCCGTCAAAACAGCGCAAACACCTGGCTGGATGCCTCGGGCAACCACCAGAGCGACGACGTCCACATTGTGGAACGATTCACCCGCACTGGTCCCGACACGCTGACTTACGAGGCGACGTTCGACGACCCCAAGACCTACACGCGCCCCTGGACCATGCGTGTCCAACTTCAGCGCCACACCGAGCCGAACTTCCGCGTGCTCGAATACGATTGCAACGCTTACATGGAATTTGAAGGAGCGAAGTAGCCATGAAGAAAACATTCCTTAGTACGTTTGTCGCGCTAGCTGCCGCGGCTGTTATGTTCTTTGCGCCTGTACCGGGATCGGGCCAGGCTCCGCCCGCGAAAGGCGGCGCACCGGCACCCGGTGCAAAGGGTGGTGGCGGCGCGCCCAAGGGTGGACCGAACGGTAAGGACGGTCCGTACTATCAGGCTCCCGAAATAGCCGGCGGTCCGTTCACACGCGGTAAGGACGGCAAGCCCGACATGACCGGCTTCTGGACCCCGCGCCTCAACCGTGCGATTTTCGAAATTCAAGGCAAGCAGGGTGCGATCGTGGATCCGCCGGACGGTATGCTGCCCTATACTCCGGCCGCGCTCGCTCGCAAGAACGATCTTAAGAAGAACCACATGTTCGATGAGACCGAGGCGCACTGCTTCCAATCCGGCGTGCCGCATACAGCCTACCAACAGTTCGGCTACCAGATTCAACAGACGCCTGGTTATGTCGCGTTCATGCCGGAATACGCGCATAGCTACCGGGTGATCCCGACCGACAATCGTCCGCATATCCCGGGCGACATCAAGCTCTTCATGGGCGACGGCGTCGGCCACTGGGAAGGTGATACGTTCGTGGTTGAAACCACCAATCAGAACGGCATTGTGTGGCTCGACATGGAAGCCAACTTCACCACCGACAAGATTCACGTAGTGGAGCGCTTCACCATGAAGGACCTGAATCGTATCGACTATGAAGCCACCATCACGGATCCGAGCATCTACACGCGTCCGTGGAAGATCGCCGGCAACTTGGGCCGCCATGACGATCCCAGCTACGAATTGATGGAGTTCGCCTGCCACGAAGGCAACATCGACCTGGATCACTACACGGAAGCCGAAGGTGGGCGAGCCAAGGCAGCAAAAGGCAAGTAAGAGCGTGCGATAATCGGCCCCAGTGTTGGAGCCGGAAATGACGAACTTACGATTCTGGGGTGTGCGCGGGTCCGTAGCGGTACCTGGACCCGCGACGCTCGAATTCGGCGGGAATACGTCGTGCGTCGAGTTAGAAGGCGCGAGTGACGTAATCCTTTTTGACGGTGGCACCGGCATTCGCGCTGCGGGCCTCAACATCGCGGCGCGTGGCGCGTCGCGCATTCATCTCTTCCTCACCCACTTTCACTGGGACCACATTCAAGGCATCCCCTTTTTCGCTCCTCTGTTCCATCCCGAAACCCACGTCACGATTTATTCCTCCAGCTTTTCGGCACCGCTGCACGAATCGCTCCCTGTGATCATGAGGGCCCCTTACTTTCCGATTGGCTTCGACGCGTTGGCTGCGCGCGTGGACTTCGTGGATTTAGGCACCGACGCGGTGACACTGGGAGACATTTCGGTGCGTCCCTTCGAAGTGAACCACCCGCAGGGAGCGTGCGGGTATCGAGTGGGGTACGGCGGCGAGCGGTTTCTCTATGCTCCAGATCGGGAACACGGCGATGCGCGCCTGGATGCTCTATTTCAAGAGGAAGCCCGAGGCGCCACCGCGTTGGTGATTAGCGCGCAGTACACACCCGAGGAATACAAATCGCATCGAGGCTGGGGACACAGCACCTGGCTGGAATCGACACGTGTAGCTCGCGAGGTGGGGGCGAAATCACTGGTTCTGTTCCATCACGATCCATCGCACTCCGACGACGTGTTGCGGCGCATTGAAAGCGATGCGCGCCGTGAGTTTCCGTATACGTTCATGGCCAAAGAAGGCTGGTCCTTCGAGCTATGAGCGCCGTGCCGAAGCGCATCTTGATTTTGGGCGGCGGCTTCGCAGGGATCTACGTCGCCCGCCGGCTCGAAAAGATTCTGCGGCCGGAAGAGGCGACGATCCAGTTGGTGAATCAGGAGAACTACTGGGTCTACCAGCCGATGCTGCCGGAGGTGATCTCGGGATCGATTGGGCTCACGGATATCGTCTCGCCCATCCGCCATCTGTGCCCGCGCACGCAGCTTGTTATGCGCGAGGTGGAGAATATCGACTTGGCTCACAAGGTAGTCACTGTGAGTCCAGGCTTTCGGCCGCGGCAACTGGAACTTCCCTACGACTACTTGGTGATCGCGTTGGGCGGGGTCACGAATTTCTACGGCATGCCGGGCATGATCGAGCATGGCAAGCCGTTCCGCACGTTGGCGGATGCGCTCGCGCTGCGCAACCATTTGATCCAGGTGCTGGAAGAGGCCGACGTTGAAACCGACACCGACCTGCGTCGCAAGCTGCTGACGTTTGTTGTGGCGGGCGGAGGCTTTTCCGGCGTGGAACTCATCGCGGAACTGAACGACTTTGTTCATCGGGTGAAGACGAACTATCCGCGCTTGCGCAATGAGGCGGTGCGCTGCGTGTTGGTGCATCCTAAGGATCACATCCTGCCTGAGATGGATGAGAAGCTCGCGCTGTTCGCGGAGAAGATCCTGACCAAGCGTGGCGTGGAGATTCTGGCGAATGATCGCGTGACTGCAGCAACGTCCGAAAAAGCGGTGCTGAAGTCGGGCAAAGAGATTCCTTGTAAGACGTTGGCGTCCACGGTTCCCTCGGCTGTGCCGGCTGTATTGCAGAAGCTCGATTGCGCGAAGGACAAGGGCCGGTTGGTCGCCAGCAGCAGTCTCGAACTCGCTGGATTTGAGGGACAAGTATGGGCTGTGGGCGATTGCGCGGCGGTCAGTACAGTCGCGGGAAATCCGGTGCCGCCTACGGCGCAACACGCGACTCGCGCTGCGGAACTCGCCGCAGACAACATTGCGGCGGCGATGCGCGGAGGCCAAGCGCGCGGATTTGAATTTGAGGGGCTCGGCAAACTCGCTTCACTGGGACACTTTTCGGCCATCGCGGAAATCATGGGCGTGCGGGTCTCCGGATTCCCGGCGTGGGTCCTCTGGCGCACCATCTACTTGATGAAGATGCCGGGGATGAATCGCAAAGTACGCATCGGTTTGGATTGGTTGGTCGCGCTGCTGTTTCCGCCGGATCTGGTGCAGATCAAGGCTACGCGCGAGTCTGGGATCACTCGGCAACACTTCGACGCGGGTGAGACCGTTTTCAATCAAGGCGACTTGGGCGACAACGTCTACATCATCGAGAAGGGCCAGTGCGTGGTGTTGCGCGGCGAGGAGCACGTCGCGGACTTGGGAGCAGGCGACTACTTCGGCGAGATGGCGGTCCTCGGAAACGTGAGCCGCAATGCGACGGTCCGGGCTGTGACATCTACGGATGTCCTGTTGATCCCTCGTGGGGATTTTCACCAGTTGAAAACCAGCGTACCTGCGTTCGGTGCGGTGTTTGAAGATCTGGCGCGGCGACGCTCGGAGATGAACAAGGCGCCTAGCGAACCGTCTTGAGTTTGGCTTCGATGCGCTTGCGGTCGGAACGGTCCGGGTTTAAGTCTAACGCTGCCTGATAGGCGGTCCGCGCATCGGCGGTGAGGGACTGCCTCACTCGCGCGTCACCCAATAGTTCGAGGGCCGAAACATTCTCAGGGCCGGTCTGTTGGGCTTGATCCGCGGCTCCAGCGGGATCGCCCGAGGCCAGCAACAAGCGCGCCAATGCTAACCGTGCGGCGGAGTAATTGGACGACAAGGCGAGCACCTGCCGGTAGGCTTGCATTGCTGCGGTCGCGTCGCCGGAGGATTCCAGTACTTCCGCCAAGCTCAATTGGGATGCAAGGAACTGCGGCGAACGTTGGAGGTTGTCTCTCAGCAGACCAATGGCCTCCATACGGCGCGAAGGTTGTTCGGCGAGCAGGACCGCAAGATTGTGGCGCGCGGGGAGCAGACCCGCGTTGCGTTGGAGCGCGTCGCGATACAGTTGCTCCGCCTCGGCTGGCCTCTTGTCTGACGCCTTGAGCGTCCCGAGCGCGTTGTACGCCTCCGCCGAATCGGGCGCGATCATCATTGCCTTGCGGTACGACTTCTCGGCATCCTTGCGACGGTTCAGGCGTTGGTAGACCAGCCCCAGGTTGTACGGCAGATAGCTGTACTCCGGCGTCAGAGCTATGGCCTTCTGATACGCCCGAATGGCGTTTTGATAGTCACCGGTTTCAACGTAAGAGAGCGCGAGGTTGTGCAACGGATAGGACCAGTGCTGGGCTCTATTCGCCGCGTCGCGGAATGCCGGAATCGCTTCGTTGAAGCGGGCTTGCTCTAAGTACGCGATCCCGAGCGCGTTGTAAGAATACGCCGCTCCCGGATCTAAACGTACGGATTGTTCTAGCAGAGGAGCCGCCGCATCGTAACGTTTGTCGAAGAGCAGCGCGCGACCCTGGAAGAATGTATCGCGCGCTTCGAGATAAAGCGATTCGTGCGTTAGGGTTCGAGCAGCTTCCATGTATTTCGCTGCGATGGTGAAATCGTCGCGAACGGGAGGAGTCTGGTCGCCCTGCAAATACTTGAGCAGAACTTTCTGCGCGCCATTCTCCAGCGCAACACGGAGTTGGTTTTGCGTTTCGAGATAGCGCTGCGGCGAGAATTGGCTCGCTAGAGGGCGCAACGCGTCGAATGCGTTATTGGGTTGGTCCGGCAAGATGCGTCCGGAAGCCAGCGCTTGGTTGAAACGCTCCAGATCCTGCGCGGCTTGGCCGTTCAATGACGGTGGATTTGCCTGCGCGAGATATAATGGCTCGCCGGTGCGAACATCGATCATTGGAGGAGTGCGAGCCAGCTCGATGCCCGGCTTGTCGACCTCCGCTAACCGCATTCCGTTGTCGTAGACGCCGAACTCGCGCGGGTGTTGCTTCGAGCTCGTCGCCTCGGGAACTTGCTTGCTCACATAGTCGATCAATTCGCTTGCGGTTACTGTCTTGTTACCATCCGCATCCGCCGCACCGCCCATGCCTTTCATCACGAAGTAACTGAACGCGCCATGCCCGCCGCCGAATTCGGGACCTTCAAAAGAGACCTCGCGCGGACGGCTGGCCAGCAGGCCGAAGAGATCTCCCTCGATGTCGCCGAGTTGCTGAACGTTTGAGTTGATGCTCGTGTTTTGAATGGATCCGATGGTACCCGCTTTGCAGACGTCGACGAATAGGAGGACCTTGCCGACTTTCTGTAGTTGTTCTTCGAACAGAGATTGCAGTTCCGCCATCGGCAACGCAGTGCTCGACAGATCCTGCGGGTCTGAATCGTGCGTCAGGATGAACGCGTTTCGGCTGCCCGGCGTCTCGACGGTCCCGTGGCCCGCGATCAGGATAATGACAGTGTCATTCTTCGTCGCGCGCCGTTTCAAGAAGTCCTGAAATCCGTTGCGCACGGCAGCGGTGGTGGCCTTTTCATCGGTGAGCAGTAGAATGTTCGCGGCGGGGACGCCACCTCCGCGCGGACTTGTGAGGAGCTGCGAAAACGTTGTTGCGTCGGAGTGCGCGTACTGCAAAGAAAGTTCCGCGCGTTGGTACTTCGACACACCGATGATCAACGCGTAGGTCTGTCCACCTGGACCGGTGGCGGCGGCGGCAGCATTCTGGACCGC
>CALQCC020000056.1 GCA_943328975.2 Bordetella parapertussis
GGAAGGTCAAGGGCCACAAACTGATTCCGCTCCTGCTCCGTCAGTTAGAAACTCTGGCCCCGGCGAAGCTCGCGGTTGTCAAAAAGAGGAAAGCCTCGTAAAGTGGGTTAGCGAGAGCCGCTACTTTCAACGGAAAGTCGGGCGTTCCCCTACGTTGTCGTGTGGCGCTTGGTTTGTTTGCAGCGCTCAGACTATTCAGCCGCTAACCACGGATTCCGACTCTTTCAACCCTACCAAGGCCGGACAGGCTCAACGTGACGCGAGTTATCTGCGAGGTGTTGAGTATGTCATTCCGGAACTAGTCCTCGGCGGGGAGTGGACCTCCACAATTAGGCTTACAAACCGTGGGACCAAGGCGATCCCCACGACCAACGTATTTTTCGTGGACAACTTGGGAAACAATATGAAAGCAACTTTTAAGACAACTGATGGCGACACTGTAACGGACACCGGATTTAGCTTTTCGCTCGGCGTTGGCAGCGGTCTACTAGAAGTTACATTTATCGGTGGTAAGGATACGCTATTTGGCCATGGCTTCGTCGGCTGTTCGTCGAATGGGTGTGGAACACCGGGTCTGTATGGGGAAGTGACACTTAGGAACCAGAATCTCTCACGGCCTGATTTTGAGTCCGTGTTCTCATTCGAACAGCCTGCGTCTTTGCAATACATGTTTTTCGATGGCCGCAATGGACTGACAACACTGCTATACCTGATCAATAACAATGTGACCTCCAGTACAGTGGCGATCGATATCCGGAATTATGACGACCAACTCGTGAGTACCGTGAATCTGACGTTTAGGCCATTGGAGTCTCAATTGTTGACGCTCCACGTCTTGGCGTCCAAAACCATTGGCATCCAGGGGACACTGGTAATACGTGGACAGAACAGTAGTGGAGCGGCCATCACGGCGACGGGTCTACGCATCAACCCAACGAATAGTTTTACCCCCCTCAGGGCGTTCGTTCCGGCACCGTAGTACGTAAGGCGTATTCTGGACGCGCATCCGATTCCCTTGACAGAAAGGCAATACTTCAGCGCATGCTAATGACACTATTAGCTGAGTTCTGAACGCACGTCAGCAGCAACATTTTAATTGTTACATTCAGGAGAAATCATAATGAAACGCATCCTTAGACCGCTTGCTGTATTTATGATATTTGCATTTATCGTAGTGGCCGCAGAACCACCCCGTGTATATATCGAGGCAAGCGCTACCGTGGACGGTTCTAATTCCAGAGACGAAGCAAAGCAGGTAGATTTCGGCACTGCCTTGACGGCAGCGCTTGTGAAAAAAGGAGTTCCGGTTGTCGTCGTCACAGACGTGACCAAAGCCCAATGGACGATCAAGAGCGTTTCGTCCCAGAAGGAAGATAGCACTGGGACAAAAGTAGCTAAGTTAGCTCTCTGCGGGTTATTTTGTGGTGGTGGCTTCACCAAGTTTGAAGGAACCATTCAGGTTATCAATAATGAAAGCAGTGCCGTACTTTTCGCCTACAACGTAAAGAAGGGCAACTTTCAATCCGCGGCGGAAGCGTTTGCCAAGCACTTTAAGGACGACTATCTAAAAAAGCAGCGGCCATAACTGCGCTAAGTAGAGACCATCCGAATGCTAAGGGTCATTGGTAATCAGCCTCCGGGCGCCGTACAAAGTTTTCAACTGGGAACCTTTTGTCCGTTCTGTAATACTTCTGTGCTCCTGAGTATCGCCACGCTTCCGAATGAAAAAGCCCATCAGACTCGCGCAAAAGAACTTGTGGTTGGATATCTTTGCGATGGTTGCCAGCGATCTATCCCGGTTCGATGGCAGATATCCGATTTTCAAAACAGCATGCCTCTCGTGCATCGACCCGAAATAGTTTTACGTGCAGAAGAGCCCTTTGAGTATGCTCACGTACCTGAAGCGGTTGCCAAGGAAATCCGCGAAGGGCTACTCTGCTACTCGCTTGAAGCATACAATGGCTTCGCCGCACTATGCCGCCGAACCATTCAAAGTATGTGCACTGAGCTAGGCGCGCAGGGATCGACCAAGGTTCAAGCGCAAATCAGCGAGATGGCGGACCTTACGGGCATAGATACTGAAACCAAATCGATAGCTCTCGAAATCATGCTTACGGGGCATGATGGATCTCATCCCCACCTACCGGATGTTAACGCGGCCAGGGCTGGGGTCCTGCTGGAACTTGTGAGGGACCTATCTTGCCAGTTATTCACTCGACCAGGGAATATCAATAAGTCGGCGGAACTGAGAAGAACTGCAATTGCGGAGCAGAAATCGCTGTAATCTAACTCTTCAGGAGTATCCGTCTCTCTACCAGATATAATCCTTCGCATCCGCCCGACGGTCATAGTTATCCAACACATGCACCACCCGCAGCCGCTTCATCTTGGTCGGCGAGAGCTGCCCGATCGGCACGTATAAAATCTTCCGGTTCAGATGCGAAGCAATCGACCGGAAGATCGACCGTGGTGGCTTCGCCGCCACGTACACAACGAACCGCTCCACCGAATAATCGATCGCGGCCATCAACAACCGCTCCGACTTACTCTCCGCGAAATCGTAGTCTGAATCCGACCACACATCGAATAGCCGCCGGGGAGGCAAGGTCATCAACAGTCCGCCATACTCCGCGCGGCCGATGCCGGGTCCCACGATATTGTCGAACGGGAACGTCGAGTAGAACGCCATGTCCGATTCATTCTGATGTTCGCCGAGCCACGTGGTCAGATACTGGCACTTGTCGTCGAGGTCTTCATCGAAGATCACGACCACCGATCCGACCTCGCCCGCCAAGCGGTCCGCCTGCCGCACGTAGATCTTCTTCTGATGCCAGTTGCGAATCGTCTCGCGGATATCGATGCCGTCGAGAATCGACGTCGTGAACGGCTCCACCCGCACGCGCTCCTCGGACAACAACGCTTTGGCCTTCTTCTTCAAGAAGCGCCCGTACTCTTCAATGACCAAGTCCTCCGGCGGATACGAACAAATCGCGTCGCCCGTGGTCTGTTTGGCCCACTCGCCCGGAACCTGCTCCTTCTTGCGAGGCTTGATTCCCGTCGGTTTCAAGCGCTGCTTGGGACGCGGTAAGCGTCGACGGATGCGCAAGCGCTTGGTGTTCAGCCAGATCTCGCCGGCGCTCAGTTTCACCGTCTCTAGCGTGGAATGATCCATCTGCGCCAGATACCGATTCGCCATCTGCCACACTTCCCAGCCGTAGTTATCATCCACGATGGAGCGCGCCGCCAGCGCCATATCGTAAGCGCTCGCGACCAAGTCTCCGGTCACGTGCGCCAAGTTGCGCGTGTAGCGAGCCATCGCGCGCCGATGCCAGTGCGCCAACACTTCGCCGGTGGATTCCTTGTACTTCACTTCCGCCTCGCGCAGCAGCTCCATTTGCACGCGCGGCTTGTCGAGTTTCTCTTCGCCCGCCAAATCCAGCCGAAAGAATTCGTAGCGCTCCTGCAAGTACGGATACTCGATAGTGATCTCCGCCAGACTGTCCGGATGCGGGTTGACCAGCTTCACATCCAGCGGCAGAGCGGACACTCGCCGACGCTCCGGTGCTTCCTGCGGAACTTCCATCGCATCCAGCAACGGGTCGAGAAGATTCAACGAGACCACCACAACGATGTTCGCTTCGGGATGCGCGCCTTGGAGCTTCCAAGCCATGGCGGACGCGTGCTCGGTAATCTCATCGGTGCGTTCCTGCGGGTACACGCGATACGCTTCCACGTACTTCTCGATCCCCAGCCGCTGCACGGCATAAGTATCGGGGCACGCGTCATGAATGTGGGGGCGTTCTTGCGTTTCGGGTTCGAGGAAAATAACCTGCGCGCCGATTTCTTCGGCCGTGCGCAGAGCCTCCGTGAACGGGTCGGCCGGTTCCACGGGGACGTAAACGGCGCGGTCCTCTTCATCCTCGTCTTGCGGCCTATAGAGGATGACCGACATCTCCGGCAGTCGCTGCAAAGCGCGCCGGTACTGCGGAGCCAGGAACTCGGGCAGTTCCACCGCGACCAGCGTCGGCATCTTCTCCAGCAACAGCCGCCGCAGTGCGATGGCGAACTCAACGCGTCCCGGCACCACCGGGAAGTAGCGGTATCGCCCGCGGATCAGTCCCCCGCCCTTAGCGTCCCAGTCTAGAGAGCCGTCACTTTCCAGGGACATAGCGCAGGGCCTCTTCGCCAAGCGTTTGAATGATCGCGGTCCGCATCAGTTCGGGACCCGGGCGGGCCCCGTCAAACGCCAACTTCATCGCAAAGCGCGCAATGTTGATGCCGTCGCGCGCAGAGTAACGCTCTTCCGCGGCGTGCGCGTGCTGCAGGAAGTCGGTCACGTAGTTCAGAATATGATCGTCGCCAAACGGAAGATTCTCTTTTAAGATGGCGAATTCCTCGAAACGCTCCGGGAAATCGATCAGAATTTGCGGTTGCAGGCGCGAATGAATGTACTCGGGTAGGTCAAAGGTGCTGGCGTCGTCATTCATCGTGGCGACGATGCGGAACAACGGATGCGCCTTGATCTTGATGCCCGCGACAATCGATTCCACATAGCGCCGGTTGTCCAGCAGCGGAGCCAAACTCGCCCAGCTCTTCTCGCTCATGCGATTGCCTTCGTCCAGAATCGCGACCCCGCCGCGCAACATGGCGGTCACCAAGGGCGACGCAACGTAACGGAGCTGCGACATGCCCTCAATCACCGGCGTGATCAACAGGTCTTCAGGCCGCGTGTCGACCGTCGCCTGCAGGATGTACACCTCCCGCCCCAGTCGTTTGGCCGCGGCATAGGCGAGCGTTGTCTTGCCCACACCGGGCTTGCCTAACAAACGCGGATTCATTGGAAGATCTCGCGGGCCCACTACCAACCACGCCGCAAGCAACTGCCGCATTACTTCTTCTTGCCCCACCCAACTTACCGGCAACTCATCCGGATGCGCTAAGTGAAGCGGAACACCTTCAATTTCAACAATCATGCAGTCTTCACTCTACCAGACACCGCTTCTACTGGTCCCGCAAATCTGGTAGGTTAGAGCCTATGAAAATGCTCGGCTGGGGCCTCGTAATTGCCTGCTCTCTTCTTCCGGCATCCGGCCAATCGGTCAATGTCATATTCCGCGGCAAAGTGGTCATGGCGGACGGCTCGTCGCCCGGAAAATCAGTGGGCACGCAGCGCAACTGCACGGACGCAAATGGCACCGCTCCTGGCCCTTTAACCGACAAACAGGGTGTCTACACATGGCGCATGGAAGTAGACTACATGCGAACACGCCGGTGTTTCATCCTCGCCACGTTGAGCGGCTACGAATCGACGCAGGTGGAGATTTCCAACGTGAATCCGGCCACGGGCCTGAACTTTGACCTTCCGCCGATCAAGCTCACGTTGAAGGGCAGCGATCCCTATGCAATAGGAGGAGAGGACAAAGACATCCCGGCGAAAGGGAGCTCGGAATGGAAGGCGGCAATGAAGGCGCTTGGCGCCAACGACATTCCCGGGGCGACGCAGCAATTGAAAGCCGCGACGGCCGCGAATCCGAAGTTTGCGCTGGCGTGGCACGATCTGGGAATTTTGCTCGATTTCCAACGCAATGTGCCCGAGGCGCTGGACGCTTATGCCAAGTCCATCGAAGCGAACCCGAAGAGCTTGGTGCCCTATGTAGCGATGACTCGCCTGATGGTGAAGGAGAAGGACTGGGCCGGAGTCCTCAAGACTTCCGCCGCCATGCTCCCACTCGACAAGAACCGCATCTTTCCGGAGATGTATCTGCATCAAGCTGTCGCCCACTACAATATGAAGGACCTGGCCGCAGCAGAGGCCGCCGCGACCGAGGCCTTGAATCCGAAAGCGAAGCAGACCGCTCCGCGTGCGGAATACGCATTGGGACGAATCCTCGAAGCCAAGGGCGATGCCGCCGGGGCCAAGCAACACATGTCGCGCTATTTAGAACTGGCTCCTTCGGCCGAGGATGCCGCGCTGATTCAGTTGCATATCGACGGCATGGGAAAGCCCGGCGTTCCAGAGCCTGAACTGGAGCTACTGACCCGATAGGCAACACTCTCGCAAGATACTCTGAGCGAAATTGGACCGTGCGCCCACTATAATGGAGGGTAGAAGTGTGTCCACGCCGCGTTTGCCGGACGCTTCATCCCAAGGGAGTGAATGCAAACATTTGACATGATTGTGCTGGGCTCAGGCCCGGCGGGCCAGCGAGCCGCGATTCAGAGCGCCAAATCCGGCAAGCGGGTGGCCGTGGTGGAGCAGCGCGACGTAGTGGGTGGCGCGTGCGTCAACACCGGGACGATTCCGTCCAAGACCATGCGCGAAGCCGTGATGCATTTTTCCGGCTACAACTACCAGAATATCTACGGCGTCAATTACCGCGTCAAAGAGAAAATCACCATGGCGGATCTGATTTTCAGGGTCCAGCATGTGATCAAAACTGAGATCGACGTTAGCCACGCGCAACTCTCTCGCAATGGCGTCGAAACACTGTGGGGCAAGGCGAGCTTTGTCGACCCGCACACGGTCCGCGTGGAGAACCCGCGCGTTTCGGCAGACTACCGTGCTGAGACCATCGTGATAGCGACCGGGACCAAGCCTGCGATTTCCGACAAGGTTCCGTTTAACGGTCGCAACATCCTCAACAGCGATCAGGTGCTGGATTTGAAGGACGTGCCGAAGACGTTCATTGTCGTGGGCGGCGGCGTGATCGGCGTCGAATACACGTGCATGTTCGCGGCGCTGGGCGTGCGAGTGATCCTGATCGAGCGGCGGCCTCGCCTGCTGGAGTTCGCCGATGGCGAAATCGTCGAGGCACTGTGTTACCACCTGCGCGATCGGCGCGTGACGCTGCGGTTGAACGAAGAGGTCGCCTCGGTGGAGGATCTGGATAACGGACAGGTCGTAGCGAATCTCAACAGCAACAAAAAGATCGTCGGCGATGCGCTGCTCTACGCGGTAGGCCGACAGGGCAACGTGGACGACCTCAACTTGGCGGCTGCCGGCCTTGATGCCGATGAGCGCGGGCGCATCTCCGTGGATCAAGACTATCGCACCAAGGTCCCGCACATCTTCGCCGCGGGTGACGTGATAGGGTTTCCGAGTCTGGCGTCGGTGTCGCGCGAGCAAGGACGCATCGCGGCGGCGCGGGCTTACAACTTGCCGGTTCACTCGAACCCGGCGACATATCCGTATGGGATCTACACCATCCCTGAGATCTCCTTCATCGGTAAAACGGAGGAGGCTCTGACCGATGCGGACGTGCCCTATGAAGTCGGGGTCGCCTACTATCGCGAGATCGCGCGTGGGCAGATTCGCGGCGACACCACGGGTCGACTGAAGCTGATCTTCCATCGTGAGACGCGGGAGATTCGGGGCATCCACATCATCGGCGAAGGGGCCAGCGAACTGCTCCACATCGGGCAAGCAGTGATGGTGCTCAAAGGCACCATCGACTACTTTGTCGACACCGTGTTCAACTACCCGACGCTCGCGGAGTGCTACAAGGCCGCCGCGTTCAACGGACTCAATCGGCTGGGCAAGATCTAGCTACCTGCAGGAATCCTGCGAATACTGGCAGACGACAAGTTGTCCGAGTTGTTTATCGACTTTGAAACGGTGGTTTTTGTGCGGGGCCAACCGCGGCCGCCGCAAGGGTGGCCCTTTTTCGCAATTGCATTCGGTGATAAGCTTGCTGCGCTGTTTTGCGAAAAGGGGACTGACCATGAATCGAATTCTCGCAGCATTGCTGCTTTCCGCTTCTCTTGGCTTTGGCCAGACAAGCTTGGCCACGGTTACCGGGACCATCACGGACGCAACGGGAGCGGTGATGGCGAATGCGCCGGTGGAGATTCGCAACTTGGCCAACGGCCAGATCTTCAAGGCGTCCAGTTCCGACACGGGCAACTTCACGGTCTCGCAGATACCCATTGGTGACTACGACCTCAGCGTCACGGTACCTGGGTTCAAGAGCTACGCCCACACCAGCTTCCATTTGGCTGCGGCGCAGACCATGCGCGAGGACGTGACGCTGGAAGTTGGGCAGACGACCGAATCGGTGACGGTGACCGCCGAGGCTTCGCTGCTCAAGACAGAGTCGAGCGAAGTGGGGCAGAACGTCACGCTAGCGCAGTTGAACAACTTGCCGGTTTTACAGGTGGGCGTAACCGCCCAGGGGTTCCGCGATCCTTTCGTAGCGGTGCGCCTGGTCCCCGGAGTCCGCTATGCCAATGCCGGTTCGGTTGCCACCATGGTGGTCAACGGAACGCCGGCGAATACTGTTCAGATGCGCTTGGATGGCATGACAGCCATCCCCACTGGAACGCGCCTGCTGGGCGCCACGATGGAAACGCAGCCTTCCGTGGATGCAGTGGAAGAGGTGTCGATTCAGACCAGCAACTTTGCCGCGGAATTCGGTACCGCTGGCGGAGCGATGATCAACATGGTCAGCAAGAGCGGCACCAACGTCTTCCACGGCAGCGCCTACGACTACGGGACCAATGAAGCGATGAACGCGCACCAGCCTTACACAGGAATCCGCAACAAGGTCCGGCAGTACGACTGGGGCTTCACTCTCGGTGGACCCGTCAAGATCCCGAAATTGTACGACGGCACCAACAAAACCTTTTTCTTCTGGAGCTACGAGGCCTACCGCAACAAAAACATCATCACCAACGGTGCAACCACGGTGCCGATTCCGGCGTATCGAGCCGGCGATTTTAGTGCCCTGCTCACGGCGGAAAGCCGGTTGATCACCACCGCCGCTGGGAACGCTACGGATGCATTAGGACGGACGATGGCGAGTGGGACCATCTTCGATCCAAACACGCAGCAGGTTGCTGCCAATGGTAGGGCGTACCGCGATCCATTCCCAGGCAACCGGATTCCGGTGGCTCGCTTCGACCCCATCGCAATCAAGGTCCTGGCGCTGATTCCGCAGCCGCTGGGCGCGAATTTCGACCGCGGGCTGGTGACCAATAATTATCAGGCACCGTTCGACACGAGCCGCAAATCGAACATCCCCTCGCTGAAGATCGATCAGAACCTGGGAAGCAAAGGCCGCTTGTCCTTCTACACGGGAGAGACGCGTTCCACGACGCCGCGGACCACCACGGGGGCCGATGCGTTTCCGGATTTGATCACGGCCTCCGCCGCTTCCGCGACTGCGGGCACGACAATTCGGCTGAATTACGATTACACGGTGACGCCCCGGTTGCTGCTGCACTTTGGCGCGGGCTGGAACGACACCGACTTCATGCTGGAAGCTGCGGTCAAGAACTACAATGCCTTTACCCAGTTGGGCCTAACGGGGCAAACGACGGCTCGGTACTTCCCGAGGATCGTGACGGGTGTCAGCGGAAACGAATCGGTCGGCGGACTGACCACGTTGGGCACACTGTTCCCTGCCCTTTCCTTTGAGCGGCGTCCATCTGGAAACGTCTCCGCCAGCTATGTGACCGGCGGACACACCTATAAGTTCGGCGCGGAGTACCGGTTGGAGAAATTTCCGGACTACGGTTTGGCCAACACGCAAGGAACCTACACCTTCGGTGCGAATATGACCGAGCAGCCGTCGCTGCAGGGCATTTCCACAAATCAGGGCTTTGACGGCTTTGAGTTTGCGTCGTTCATGTTGGGCGGCGTGAGCGCGGCCTCGGTGGCTGCGCCGATTGCCCTGGGCGTCCGCAAATCCCAGACCGGCATTTATGTTCAGGACACCTGGAAAGTGACCCGCAAATTGACGTTCGATTACGGCTTGCGCTGGGACTTGGGCACATACGCTCGCGAACAGTACGGTCGCAACGGTTCGATCGGCCTTGCGATCCCGAATCCCTCTGCTTCGAATCGACTTGGCGCACGCCAGTTTGAGGCAACTTGCAACTGCAGTTTTGCTAAGAATTACCCCTTCGCATACGGACCGCGTCTTGGCCTGTCGTACCAGATCAACCCCAAGACCGTGCTGCGCGCCGGCATCGGCGTGGTTTACAACGCGACTTCGACTGCATCAGGCGCTTCCACCAACACCGCCTCTTCGAACGCGTTTCCTGCAAACTCCGGTCAGATTGCCGGTCTGTTCCGGGATGGAATACCGGCCAATGTCCGTGCCGTGTGGCCCTCGTTTGATCCGGGCATCGGGCAAAGTGCCGGCACGGTGATCGCTATGCCCGCTCTTTTGGACCAGAACGCCGGCCGGCCAGCGCGCCTCTTGCAGTTCAATATCGGACTGCAGCGTGAACTCACCCGTAACACCGTCGTCGAAGCTTCTTACGTCGCGAATCGCGGGGCGTGGTGGACGGCGAACGGCCTAGCTCCCCTGAACGCCTTGAGCCAAAATGCGCTGACCTCGCGCGGCTTCAACGATTTTACGAGTCCGACCGAAGCCGCGCTGCTGACCTCGCTTGTCTCTGGCTTGACCACCGCGCAAAGGTCCACTCTGGCCGCACGCGGTATCACGGGCATCCCTTATTCGGACTTCCCCACCAATCAAACCGTGCGCCAGTCTCTGCTCGACTATCCGCAATACAACACCAACGGACTCACCGGCGCGCCCTTGGGCAATACTTGGTACGACTCGCTCCAAGTGAACGTCACCCAGCGCTTTAGTCACGGGTTGAGCTTCAACTTGAACTACAACTACTCGAAAAACCTGGACACGACGACTTCGATCTCGGACGTGTTCAACCGAGGCCTGAGCAAGAACCTCTCGGTTTGGGACCAACCGACCCAGATTCGCTTGGCGGGTACATACGTGATTCCGCAGTTGCGCAACTCCGGGCTGGCGTTGGTTTCCAATCGATTCGTTTCTTACGCGTTGTCCGATTGGGGCATTGGTACGTATCTGGAATACAAGAGCGCGGTTGTGGTCACCCGTCCCAGCAGCAACGGGACCACGCCCCTCAGCCAGTTCCTGGGCCGCGGCCCTGGCGGCGCGCAGTTAAAGAAGAACGCAGACGGGTCCAGCATGAACCCGTGGTCGGTGGATTGGGTGGATTACAGTGGCACCCACCGTACGGACCCGATCGACGTCAATTGCAAATGCTACGATCCGACCAAGACGCAGGTGCTCAACCCGGCCGTGTGGGAGAACATTCCCAACGGGCAGTGGGGCGCGGACCAGAGCAGCATCCGCAACTTCCGCGGCGTGCGCACACCTCTTGAGAACGCTAGCTTCAGCCGCAACTTCCGAGTCAAGGAAAAGGTGACGCTCAGCGTGCGCGTGGAATTCGCCAACATCTTCAACCGGACGCAGCTGCCGAGCCCCGTCTCCGTTGCTGCCGCGGGCCAACCGGCCATTAACTTCGCTGCAGCCCCCACAAAACTAACTACGGGCCCCAACGCCGGCTTGTATAGCGGCGGCTTCGGTACGTTGAACGTATTGAGCGGCACGGCCACCCCGCGCACGGGTACCTACGTCGCTCGCATTACGTTCTAACAAACACCGGGCGTTCCTCAAGGGCCACCCGCAAGGGTGGCCCTTCTGTGCGTTTGCATTTGGTGATATGCTGACCGGAGTCGTTTTCAAAGGGGCCTAGATTAATGAATCGAATTCTGCTCGCCGCTCTGCTTCTTTCCGCGTCTCTAGGCTTCGGCCAAACCGGCTTGGCGACGGTTACGGGAACCATCGCCGACGCCACGGGAGCCGTCATGGCCAACGCGCCGGTGGAGGTCAAGAACCGGGATAACGGACAGGTCTTCCAGGCCGCCAGTTCCGCCACCGGCAACTACACCGTCTCTCAGTTGCCTATCGGCGACTATGACCTAACGGTTACCGTCCCCGGCTTCAAGAGTTACGCGCACACCAACTTCCACTTAGCAGCGCAGCAGACCATGCGCGAAGACGTGACACTGCAAGTAGGCCAAACTACGGAGTCGGTCACAGTCACTGCCGAAGCTTCGCTGCTCAAAACCGAGTCGAGCCAGGTGGTGCAGAACGTCACCCTTGCGCAGTTGAACAACCTCCCAGTGCTGGTGGTGGGCGCAACGGCGTCCGGGGTCCGCGATCCTTTTGCGTCAGCGCGCCTGGTTCCCGGCGTACAGTACACCAACGGCCAGCCGGGTGCCACCGCCGTGGTCGCGCAGATGGTGGTGAACGGCACACCCGCGAATACCTACCAAACACGCCTGGACGGCATCACAACGAACCCGACCGGCCCGCGTAACCTGGGGGCGCAACAGCAGACACAGCCGTCCGTGGACGCGATTGAAGAAGTGGCGATTCAAACCAGTAACTTCGCGGCGGAGTACGGCACCGCCGGCGGCGCGATGATCAACATGGTCAGCAAGAGCGGCACCAACGTGTACCATGGCAGCGGCTACGATTATGTAGTGAATGAGGCGCTCAATGCCTTCCAGCCCTATCTCGGCACCCGCAACAAGATCCGGCAGCATGATTGGGGCTTCACCCTCGGTGGCCCGCTGCGGATTCCCAAACTCTACAACGGGACGAACAAGACTTTTTTCTTCTGGAACTTTGAGAGATTCAATCAGACTAACGTCGTAGTGTCGAGTTCCAGTGTTCCGACGGCGGCGTACCGCGGTGGGGATTTCAGCAAGCTGTTGACAGCCGAGAACCGTCTGGTTACCACCGCTGGCGGCGCGGCCACCGACGCATTAGGACGCCAAATCGCGAGCGGCACGATCTTCGACCCCAATACACAGCAGGTGGCCGCCAATGGGCGCGCCTACCGTGATCCGTTCCCAGGCAACCTGGTTCCCTTGTCGCGTTACGACCCCATCGCCACCAAAGTGTTGGCGCTGGTACCGCTACCGCAAGGACCAAATTTCCAACGCGGACTCGCCACCAATAACTACACGGGAACCTTCGACAGCAGCCGCACCACGCGCATTCCGTCGGTGAAGATCGACCAGAATATCGGATCGAAGGGCCGGCTGAATTTTTACTTCCAGTACACCCAGACCACCACTCCGCGCACCGCCGCTGGTGCCGATCCGCTGCCGGATCTGATCACCGCGGGCGTGCTGGCGATGGCGGACGGGTACACTTCGCGCTTGAACTACGATCACACGGTGACACCGCGTATGCTGCTCCACGTAGGCGTGGGCTGGAACGACGCGGTTCTGTATCTGGAATCGCCGGTGAACAACTATGATTCCCTGAAGGAACTCGGGCTGACCGGGCAAACGTTGCAGCGCTATTTCCCCAGAATCGTATCGGGTATCAATGCCAACGATAACATCGGCGGCATGTCGCCGCTCGGCACCACCTTCCCCACCAAGTCCTATGAACGGCGTCCTGCGGGTAACGCAACGTTGAGCTATGTGACCGGCGGGCACACCTTCAAATTCGGCCTGGACTACCGGCTGGAAAAGTATCCCAACTATGTTCTGACCAACACAAACGGCACGTATAACTTCGCCACGAACATGACGGAGACCCCTTCATTGCTGAATGCGACGACCAATCAGGGTTTCCACGGATTTCAGTTTGCGTCTTTCCTGCTGGGCGGCATGAGCTCGAATTCCCAGAATGCGCCCATCGCCCTGAGCAACAACAAATCGCAAACCGCTCTATTTGCCCAGGACACTTGGAAGATCACGCGCAAGTTGACGCTCGACTACGGCGTTCGCTGGGACTACGGGACCTACTCCGCCGAACAATACGGTCGCAACGGCTCCACCGGGCTAGCGGTTCCGAATCCGTCGGCTGGGGGACGGTTGGGCGCGACGCAGTTTGAAGCAACCTGCAAATGCAATTTCGCAGCCAACTACCCGTACGCCATCGGGCCGCGGCTCGGCCTCGGATACCAACTGAACTCGAAGACCGTGCTCCGCGCGGCGTTCGGCGTGGTCTACAACGCCACGTCGACGGCGGTAGGGTTCACCTCGAACTCGGCCTCGTCGAACACGTTTCCGGTTAACTCCGGGCTGATCACGGGACTATTCAAAGACGGCATGCCCGCGAACGTTCGCGCGGTATGGCCCTCCTTCGACGCCAACGTCGGCCAAGGCGTGGGCACGGTGATCGCGATGCCTTCCCTGCTGGATGCGAATGCGGGCCGTCCGGCCCGGTTGTTGCAATGGAACCTCGGCGTGCAACGCGAAGTGAACCGCAATTTGGTGGTGGAGGCGAACTACGTGGCCAACCGGGGCATGTGGTGGACGGCGAACGGCCTCGGTACGCTGAATGCTGTGAACCAGGACAAGCTGAAGGCGTTGGGCTTTACCGATTTCACCAGCTCCACGGAAGCGGCGCTCTTGACGGGCTTGGTTTCCGGCCTGACCACGGCGCAGCGCTCAACCTTGGCGGCCCGAGGCATCACCGGTGCGCCGTATTCGAATTTCCCCACCAACCAGATCGTGCGTCAGTCGTTGGTGGATTACCCGCAGTACACCGGCAGCGGCCTCGCAGGGGCACCGCTCGGCAACACTTGGTATGACTCGCTGCAGGTCACCGCGACTCAGCGCTTCAGCCATGGGTTGAGCTTCAATGCGAACTACACTTGGTCAAAGAACCTGGATACGACGACCTTCATTTCGGACGTCTTCAACCGGGGCCTGAGCAAGAACCTTTCCACGAACGATCGGCCGCACGCGTTGCGTTTCACAGTGCAGTATCAGGTGCCGGAGCTCAAGAATTCCGGCATGGCGTTCGTCTCCAACAAGTATGTGTCGCACGTCCTGTCCAGCTGGGGTCTGGGCGTTTTCATGAGCTACCAGAGCGCTGGCCTGCTAGCCCGCCCAACCAGCAATGGGACTCTGCCCATCAGCCAGTTCCTGGGCCGCGGTCCGGGCGGGGCGCAGTTGAAGAGGAACACCGACGGGAGTTACATAAGTCCGTTCTCGGTGAACTGGATCGACAACGAGGGCAAGCAACGCACCGATCCTATCGACATCAACTGCCATTGCTACGATCCGACCAAGAATCAGGTGCTGAACCCCTTGGCGTGGGAGAACATTCCCAACGGCCAGTGGGGCGCGGACCAAAGCGCGCTGCGCTTCTACCGGGGCATCCGCCTGCCGGACGAGAACGCAAACTTCTCTCGCAACTTCCGCATCAAGGAACGCGTGACGCTGAACGTGCGTGTGGAGTTCAACAACATCTTTAACCGGGCGCGTTTGCCGAATCCCTCAACGGCGGGCAACTTTGCCACGACTCCGACGAAGTTCACTACGGGCGCCAGCACCGGCCTGTATAGCGGCGGCTTCGGCACCTACAGTGTGCTCGGCGGCCTAGGCGGTCAGCGCAACGGCACCTTCGTCGCGCGCGTGACGTTCTAACTTATAGTTCGTGAACATCCTTTAGCCCCGGGCGAAAGCTCGGGGCTTCTTCTTTGTAGCATCCAATAACCTGTGTAGGCACCAAACGATCCCCTACCCTACCGACAGGAATTCCTGAGACTCCTTGTCTCTTATTAGAAACTGGTATAGACTTGTCCCCGACTTGGGCAACGATGGTGTCCCGCGTTTAGTTGAAGGTCAACACGGCGGGCAGATTCATCTTACGCCACTTTGGGTTGCGGAGTGGCGTTGGAAACAGGCGAACGGCCAAGGATATTGGCCAAGGCCCAGAGGTCACGATGACCATCGAGCTTGCGGAA
>CALQCC020000057.1 GCA_943328975.2 Bordetella parapertussis
GCAAGCTCGATGGTCATCGTGACCTCTGGGCCTTGGCCAATATCCTTGGCCGTTCGCCTGTTTCCAACGCCACTCCGCAACCCAAAGTGGCGTAAGATGAATCTGCCCGCCGTGTTGACCTTCAACTAAACGCGGGACACCATCCGAAAAGGCCATGAACCTACTAGTCCTGTACAAATTGCTAAGCGGACACGCTGCTGTTAGCAGTACCGAACCAACTCGGTGTTGGCTACAATGCGCATGTCTTGGAAACAATTCTAACCACAGTCGCCCCGGCGCTTGGTTGGCGTTAAGGCTCTCGCAGAGGGATAATGCTTCAAAAGTCCAGTGTTGGCCCCGCGGATATCGAACAGGCGGAAGAAAGGAACAGTCGAAGATGAAGATCGCGAGACGGGACTTGTTGGGAATGAGTGGCGCAGCCCTCAGTGTGCTTGGAACGGCTCAGAGAGCCGGAGCGCAGGCAGTCGGAGCCTCTCGCAACGCCGAAGTGAAAGTTGAGAAGAACGTCACTACGGGCAAAGGCGGAGACGCCGAGTTGCACGTGGATATTTATCGACCGCCAGCGGGGACCGAGAAGCGGATGGCCTTGGTGCATTTTCACGGAGGCGGGTTCGTGGGAGGCAACAAGGAGTCGCTCTCGCAGAGAGTGCTGCCGATTACGGCGCGCGGATATGTGTCGGTGACGGCGCAGTACCGGCTGGGGAACGGCGTGACGTGGCTGAACCAGGTGGAAGATGCGGCCACGCAGTTCCAATGGGTGAAGGCGCACATGAGCCAACTGGGCGCGGACCGGGTCGGCGTGGTGGGCTACTCGGCGGGTGGATATCTGGCAACGTACGCTGCCTCGCGGAAGGAACTGGGTGTGGCGGCGTGCGTGGCTTTCTATGCAGCGCCCCTGGTGGCCAAGGCTGTGATGCCTGCGGGAAGCGACGACGCGGCACTGCTGGCGACCAACGTCCGATTGCTTATGCAGGAAGGCTATCCGCCGACTGTGCTGCATCATGGCCTCGCGGATGTGACGGTGGCGCCGGAGAACAGCCTGAAGACGCTGGAGGTGCTGCGCACGGCAAAGGTGCCGAGCGAATTGCACACCTACGCCAATGTGCCGCACGTCTTCGACGAGCATCCAGAGATGGCCGAGATGGCAGCGCAACTGACAGACTTCTTCCTTGATAGAGTGTTGCTACACCCGAAGACCTATCCGCCCTTCGGAGGAGAGCGAGGAAGATAGGCGGCCCCAATCCATTCTTGATTGAGTAAACTAGTGGAATCACTCGCATGCCGCCTTCGATTGGCGATCAACGCTTTCGGCGCAGGTGGCAGTGGAGACGAACTGTGAAGAATAGAAAACAATTGGCGATATTGGCTGCAGTGAGCAGCGCTTTCATGCTGGCGCCCAGCTTCAGCTACGGGCAGGACAGCACGGTCACTCCCTTCGACAAACTACCAGACTGGAGTGGCGTCTGGGGCATGGTCGGCGGGACCGTTTTCGACACTGCAACACAGACCGGTAAAGGCGGATCCGTAACTCCCGGCGTGCGTGAGCATCCGCCCTACAACGCCGAGTACGAAAAGATTTACACAGGCCACCTCGCTCTTCGCGATGAAGACCGCTATCCCGACGTACAAACCAACTGTGGAGTTCCAGTGGGCTTTCCCCGAATCCTGAATCTCCCGGATGCCTATGAATTTGTGGTCCGGCCGGATGTCTTCTACATCATCGCGGAGAATGGTGGCAACACCATGCGCGTGTACACCGATGGACGAAAGCTCCCGGCTAAGGAAGACACATGGGGAACCTACACCGGCGTCTCCGTCGGCCATTGGGAGAGCGACACGCTGGTGTGGCAGACGATCGGATTGAAAGGGAGCCGTGACAACGATTCCATCCTCGATCGAACTGGCCTGGTACTGAGTGACGCCGTGAAGATCACTACTCGGATGCGAAAGATCAATGAGAATACGCTCGAGGCAAAGATGGTCATCGAGGACCCGAAAGCCCTGACCAAGCCGTGGGAAGTTACCAAGCAGTTCCGGAAGAACAAACCCGGACTCTTCTTGTATGACTACGGTTGCGCGGAGAACAACCGGAACCCTGTGGACACAGCCACCGGCAAGACGTTTGTCTTGGGTCCCGACGGCAAACCGGCGAACTAGTGGACTTCTGAATATCTGGAAGGAGAATTCCGAAATGAAATTATTAAACAAAGTTGTTCTTGTAGCCCAGATGATCGCGGTAGCGGCGTTTGCGATTCAGCCGGTTTTGGCGCACCACTCGGGCGCGGGATTCGGTAACGAAACCAAAGAAATCTCCGGCACTGTCAAAGAGTTTCAGTTCACCAATCCGCACTCGTGGATCCAGTTGAACGTCGCCGACGCCAGCGGCAAAATCGTGGAATGGAGTGTGGAGTGGGGCAGCCCGAACCAATTGGGCCGCGACGGCTATCGTCCCTCCACGTTCGCTCCCGGCACGAAGGTGTCGATGAAAGTCCATCCCATGAAGAACGGCGCCCCGATCGCCGGCTTTGTTGCCGCAAAGTTTCCCAACGGAAAGACGATCGGCAACTGGGACGCGGAATAGCTATCCTCAACACCACCCCGGTTCCCGACATTTTGTTTCAGGTTTCGAGCGTCTCCTGTTCCGTGGCTCGGCGCCCTCTGCGCCGGCCTGGTTGCGGATTCTTTGCTCAGATCGTGTCTTGGTCTGGCGCAGTAGGAGAAGCGCAATAAGCTGCCGAGTGGCCCGTGATCCAGGAGTTGAGTCTGGTAAGATCGTCGGGAAGGATAGTGGAAAGATACCCCGTATGACACGAATCAATGCCCTCTGTGACCATAAGTTGTGCCGCAGTAACTGATTCCGTGCTACTCACTTCATCAATACCGGCAGCTCGGTTGGCGTGCTGCCCATCAGGGAGGCGTGTCAAATGAAACTGACCAGGAGAGATATGATTGCAACGACGTTGCTGAGTCCGGCCGCGTTCGCACAAACGGGAGGGTCGCAGCTGCCTCTACGGGCTTCAGGGATAGAGCACATGGGGTACACCGCTCCTGATCCGAAAAAATCAGCGAGCTTCTTCGGTCGTATTTTCGATCCCCAGATTTTCCAGGAGATGGCACCGCCGCTGCGATATTACTGCCGCGTAGGGACTGGGTATCTCGCCTTCGGACCCGGCAGAGAAGGCGTGCCCGCCGCCATGGATCATTTCTGCGTCACCGTGGAAAACTACCGGCTCGAGGACATGCGCGCGGAGTTGAAGGCTCTCGGGATCAATCTCACCGGCCAGCCAGGCTACAACTCAGTGACCGATCCCGAGGGAATCCGCATGCAGTTCATGGAGACACCCGGCGGGCTGTTGCCGACCATCATCGCGTCGACGAGGGTAACCCAGGAGGACGCGATTTGCCACCCCATCGGAATGGACCACGTGATACTGGCGGTGAATGATGTAGAGAAGGAGACACAGTTTTATCAGCGTTTCCTCGGCAAACCGACATTCACGAAAAATCCGGACCGGGTTTGGTTCACAGTGGCGCGAACGAAATTAGGGTTAGAGAAGATGGCGACGCCGGGAGGTAAGTCGCACATCGATCATCTCGGCGTGCGGGTTGCCGGCTACGATCAGAAGCGGATTACCGACCGGCTCAAGGCAATCGGGGTCGAGATTCTGCCTTCGACGGACGAAAAGCTGCTCCGGTTCAAAGATTCGGACGGGTTCTCCGTGGAATTGCGGCCGGGAGAATAACTCGGCCGCCCAGAGAATCACGCCCGGTTGTAATCGATAAGCAACTGACCGGTGCTGTCTCCTAATTTGGCGATGGGCACGCCTACCGAATTGAGCATCGTGACCAATAAGTTGGCCATGGGAGTGTCCGGCTTGTGGTCGAAGTGATAGCCGGTCTGGAACTTCCCGCCTAGCTTGCCGGCGATCATACATGGGAGATTTGAGTGGCGATGGAGATTGCCGTCGCCCATGCCGCTGCCGTACAGAATCGCGCTGTGATCGAGCAAAGAGCCGTCGCCGTCAGGCGTATCACGCATCTTCTCCAAGAAGTAGTTCAACATCTGCATGTGATAGGTGTCGATTTTTGACTTCTGGGCCTTCAGTTGGGTGTCCTCGCGATGGTGCGAAATGCCATGATGGGCGCCGGGTACGCCGATGTTTGGGTAGGACCGGCTGCTCAAGTCGCGAGCGACGATCATCGAGAACACGCGAGTGATGTCGGAGCGGAACGCCATCACTTGGAGATCGAACATGAGCTTGGCATGCTCTTCGAAAGAGCCGGGGATTCCCACAGGCCGATCCGGCAGTTCCAGGGATTCCTGCACGTTGGCCTCAGCACGCTGGATGCGTTGTTCGACTTCGCGCACGGAATCCAGGTACTCATTCAGTTTTGAGGTATCGGCGTGGCCGAGCTTGGCCGCGAGCTGCCCGGTTTCTTCAAGCACCGAATCCAGCAGGCTGCCTTCGGTTCGCATTAGGGCACGGCGCTTGGCAACACTGCCCCCGTCTCCGAACATTCGTTCGAACACCACGCGCGGGTGAATCTCCGGGGTGTTGGGCGAGGTTTCGCTACGCCAGGACACGGTGTTGACGTAGAAGCAATCGCCGGAATCGCAGGCACCCTGCGACGGCGCATCCAGCGTCATCTCGATAGAGGGAACCGGTGTCTCCTTGCCGAGGTGGCGTGCGGCGATCTGATCTGCTGAGGCGGCCAAACGGATCTCCGCTCCTGGCCGCGTACGGTCGTACGCGTGGACTCCAGTGAGCCATGCGGCCGAGGCGCGATTGTGGTCGCCACTGCCGTCACCTTTGGTGTCAGCTTCAAGGTGAGAGAGATTCGAGAAAACGTTGAAGTGATCGCGCAGGCCTTCCAGCGGCTTGAGGTTGGGAGAGATGCCATAGTTACGACCGACACCGCCAGGGGTCCAGTCGGCGAAGATGACCCCATGCGCGCCGTACACGAAGCCCAAACGCTGTGGAGCTGGCTTCGCTTGCGCGGAGAGAGCCGGGACCATGGCGTCCAGCAGCGGCAGAGCAATGGTGGCGCCTAAGCCCCGCAGTATGGTCCGGCGCTTCAGCGACTTTTGTGTAACGAAGTTCATGATCGGCTCCTTAAACTATTTTCTCTTGTCTTGTTCGCTGATGGGGACCATGCGGTTCTGGAAAGGCAGGCTTGTGGCCACGCCCGAAACCAGCGAAGTGAACGTGTAATTAGATCTGGCTGCGTTGCGTGCGATGGTTCGAATGGCCGGATCATCGTAGTACTGCACATTGCGGCCGAGCGCATACATCAGCAGCTTGTTCGTCATGGCCTCGACAAACAAGTCGGGGCTCTTGAGAATCAATTGGCGAACGCCCTCGATGCCCGTTATCGGCGTGCCGTCGGGCAGGGTGCTGGAGTTGTCGATGGGACGACCGTTCTCCTCGGTGCGGTAGCGCCCGATCGCATCGAAGGTTTCCATCGCGAATCCGATTGGATCCATTTTGGCGTGGCATGACGCGCACACCGGATTGGCGCGATGAAGTTGCATGGCCTCTTTCATCGACAGGGGTTGACCTGAGCGCTCCGTATTCAGAGACGGCACGTTCGGTGGAGGAGGAGGCGGAGGCGAGGACAACAAATTCTCAAGGATATATTTGCCCCGCAGAACTGCTGAGGTACGAATCGGGTAGGACGTAATCAGTTGGACGCTGCCGTGACCCAGCAATCCGGCCCGTGGACTATTTGCCGGGAGATCCACCCGGCGGAAGTGGCTTCCGGTAATGTTGGGAATGCCGTAGTGTTTCGCGAGGCGTTCGTTGAGGAACGTATAATTCGCGGTGATCACATCCAGCACGCTACGGTTCTGTCGCAGGATGCTGTCCAGGAACAACTCCGTCTCGCGGACGAAGCTCGCGCGCAGGCCTTCATCGAATTCGCGGAAGAGATAAAGGTCGGGGTCCTTGGTTTCCACGTCGCGCAGAAAGAGCCACTGCGCTGCGAAATTATTAATGAGCGATTCTGAGCGGGAGTCGGCCAGCATGCGGTTGACATGCTGCGCTAGCACCTCAGGACGGCGCAGTGAGCCGTTGGACGCCGCATCCAGCAGCGCGTCGTCCGGGAGGCTGGACCACAGGAAGAAAGAGAGTCGCGAGGCCAGCTCGAAGCTGCTGATGGGATAGACGGCCCCAGCTTTGGCAGTGACGGGTTGTTCTTCGATGCGGAACAAAAACTGCGGACTCACCAGGATGCGTTCGAGAGCGCGCTGGATACCAAGCTCAAAGTCACGTTCGGCACGCCCAGCTTCGTAAAAGCGGCGAACCGGAGCAAGATCGGTCGCGGTGATGTCTCTCCGATAGGCGCGGCGAATCAGCGTCGCAAGAATCCGGTCGGCACAGCCAGATTCTTCGGCTGCCGATGACGGCCTGCAAACGAAGATGCGGCGGCGGCTGGGCGTATCGCCCGGACCTGTGGGATCGAAGGGACCGGTGATGGTCACACCCACCACACTAGGCAAGAGGCCACGGCTGCGGGCAGGTGGCCGGAGCGGCCCTTCAGGTAGCGCTTCGCTGCGCTCGAGGAACGTCGCGCCAACACTGTGCGCCCCCGCTGTAACCGGAAAGCGAAATCGCCACACGTCGCCGATATCGGCTTCGAACTCCTCCGAACGCGCATTGGAGGCAATGCGCTGTGTCTGTTTAGCTTCACCGTCTAAGGCGATCTCCAGGCGATGCTCGTCACGGCTGGAGCCAGTGGTTTGAACCCGGAATTCATATTCGCCAGTGAGTGGAAAATAGCCCTGGATCGCAGTGCCGCCGCGGGTTCCAAAGGGCAGGTTCTCATTACGGTTGTCCTGCGGCTGGCGTAGGGGCGTGAGATGAATGTTGACCAGTGCATCCATCGACGGATCGCCCACGGCAATCCTCCCGATCTTGCGGGCAGCGGCAACATATCGCTCCGTTGTATCGGGGGACATGAAGAGGGTATCGGCAAGATTGTCGAAGCCGCTGCTGACGTTATCGACGGGCAGCAGGGTGGAATAGTCGAGTTCTTTGGGGAGAATCGGGAGAGCCAGCAGGTCGCGAATGGCGTTCTTGTATTCCGTGCGACTGAGGCGGTGCACGATGGGAAGCGTGCCAGGATTCGGATGGGCCACTGCTGCCGCTTCCAACTCCCTCGAGAGATACGCCGAAGTTCGCGCGTAAACCGCAGTTTCGGGGCGCGGGGAACCCGGAGGCGGCATCGTGCCCGCACGCAATCGTTGCAGGACCTTTTCCCAGGTTTCTGCGTCATCGCCGGGACGCGTTGCGGCGGCTGGATTGAGTGACAAGCCAGCCGTCTTCAGCCGCTCATTGTGACAGCCGGTGCAATACCGATTGACCGTGGCTTGCATGTCGGCAGCGTCAGAAGGGGTTTGCGAGGGTGCGCGCAAAGCCACTAAGCTCAGCGCGAGCAGGGCCCCCATGCTCAAAAGTTTCGGTGATGTTATGCTCGACATTGCGGGTATGTATACATCCTGACAGGGAAAGTATACAGGGAAAAGAACTCTAAGTGAAGGACAGGGTAATTGTGCGGACATTTCTCAATCTCAGTTCGTTGGTGCTTGCGGCGTCGGGGCTTTGGGCGGCGAGCGATCCTCGCGTGGTGGAGGCCGCCAAGTCGGGCGACGCCAGTGCAGTAAAGACGCTGTTAACCGGCGGAGTCGATGCTAACTCGACAGCCGCCGATGGATCTACCGCCCTTCACTGGGCCGTCCATCGCGATGATGCAGCAATGGTCGATGCCCTGTTGGGCGCCGGCGCCAAAGCGGACCTAGCCTCTCGGTACAAAGTCGTACCGTTGACGCTGGCGACGCAGAACGGTAATGCCCGACTGGTGGAACGGCTGCTGAAAGCGGGAGCAAGCCCAGACTCGATTTCCGAAGAAGGCCAAACCGTGCTGATGACGGCAGCGCGAAACGGGCGCCTCGACGTGGTTCGTCTTTTATTGGCAGCCGGAGCGAAAGTGAACGCAACGGAAGAATTTCGCGGCCAGACAGCTCTAATGTTCGCGGCAGGCGAGGGAAACACCAGCGCCGTGGAACTGTTGCTCGAGTTCGGATCGGACCTGAAAGCGAAATCTAAAGCGGGACTCACCCCACTCCTTTTCGCCGTCCGGAACAACCGCTACGAGACCGTAAAGTACTTGCTGGACCACGGAGCGAATTCCAACGATGCGCTTCCCGACGGCACGGCCGCGCTGAATATGGCGCTTCTGAACGCCGACTTCGATCTGGCGGCCATGCTGCTGGACAAGGGCGCCGACCCGAACCATTTCGACCCGCGTGGACATCCGCTGCACGTGGTCGTATGGTTGCACAAGCCGGGAGCGCCTCCGGATTTCGCGATGTTCGGGCTGGATCCGGAGCCGGTAGCGCAGCCGAGCGGACGAATGAAACACCTCGACATGGCGAAGAAGTTGCTGGAGAAGGGAGCGAATCCGAATGCCCTGGTCACGATCAAGGAAGGTCGCTTTGCTCCGGGCGGTGGCTTGTCACGAAATCCTCCTCTGCTGCAGATCGGACGCCACTACCTTTCCTACGAAGGGGCGTCCCCATTTTATTTGGCGGCTCGCAACGGCGACATCGCGATGATGCGCGTGTTGGTGGCGGCAGGCGCGGATCCGAACAAACCGACCAAACACGGCATAACTCCGTTGATGGCCGCAGCCTGCCTGGACTACTACGAAGGCGAGACTGCAGGTCCGTTTTCCGGCGTTCCAGAGGCAGAACGGCTGGAGGCGGTGAAGTTAACCATTCAACTGGGCAACGATGTCAATGCGCGGACGAATTTCGGAACCTATCCGATGACGGGAACTGCAAAGGACACGCTGTTGCGCTATCCGGACAACATTCAGGATATTCTCAACCTGCAAGTAGGCGACATGCGGTTCAACCAAATGACACCGCTGCACGGGGCGGCTATCGGCAATCAGACGTCGATTGTCGACTACCTGATTTCCCAGGGCGCGGTGTTGAACGCGAAGAACCAACTGGGATGGACGCCGCTCATGGTTGCGGGCGGCCTGTATATTGCGAACGGCAAAAAGGAGGCTCCGGCCGTTGCGGATATCCTCCGAAAAGCGATGACCGCCCGCGGGATTCCGGTGGAATAATTCGGTAGCTCGAACCGGAGCTAGGCCCGGAATGCAGGCTCCACGGGTGTATCCAGCGGGTATCCCGCAAGTATCCCGATCCTTGACAGCCCCTCGGTGAGGGGTGTAAGCTCCAGCAAATCTAAGTCAATTTTGGTGGAGGGCGTCATGAGGGCATTTCTGGCAGGTGTATACATCGTGTTTACCGCGATGCTGGCTTTCGGTCAAGGAGCCAACGGAACGATCACGGGCACCGTGACGGACCCCAGTGGGGCCATCGTGGCCGATGCGGAGATCCGCATTACGAACACGGGAACTGGAATCGTATTCAATTCCGTAAGTACGGCGACGGGAAATTATGTCGCTCCCCAGTTGCCGGTCGGCACGTATGACTTGAGCGTGACACTTGCGGGGTTCAAGACCTACAATCGCGTGAGCCTAGGGCTGGCTGCTGCGCAGACCCTGCGTGTCGACGTCTCGCTGGAGGTCGGTTCGGCGGCGGAATCCGTGACTGTTACGGCGGAGGCCACGCTGCTCACGACCGAGAGTGGTAGCCTGACACACAACGTCACCGTGTCGCAAATGAAGAACCTACCGCTCCTCGTCCTTGGTGGCACGGGATCGACCAACACCGTAGGCTTCCGCGATCCCTACTCGATGGGGCAAATGATGCCGGGCGTGAGCTATACCAACAACTCGGTGATGATCGTCAACGGCAACCCTGACGACACGGTCCAATTCCGCGTCGAAGGGCAGACGGCCGGCAATACGGGCGCGTTCCGGGGGTTCACGGCCCAGTCCCAGCCATCGGTCGATGCTGTGGAAGAAGTCGCCGTCCAAACCTCGAATTACGCCGCCGAGTTTGGAACCGCGGGCGGTGGCATTTTCAACGTGACCATGCGCTCCGGCACGAATGAGTATCACGGCAGCATCTACGATTACGCCGCGAATGAGGCGCTGAATGCGTACCAGCCTTATACCGGCTTGCGGAACGTCGCCAAACGCCATGACTACGGGATGACGTTCGGTGGCCCCGTAAGCATTCCCAAGATCTACAACGGCAAGAATCGGACGTTCTTTTTCTGGAGTTTTGAACAGTTTCGCGAGAAGCTGAACATCAATTCCACATTGGCCACAGTGCCAACGCAGCAATACCGCAACGGAGACTTCAGTGGTTTGTGGTCAGCGAACGCAAACCGTGTATTGCGTGAAGGGGCGGCCGATTATCGGGATCCGTTCGGTGCCACGGTACTCGATCGCACGCTCTTCGATCCGCTGACCGAGCGCACGGTGACTTGTCCGTCGACGGGCGCCAACTGCACTGCGAACCAACCGGTTCAGGTTCGCTCAGCCTTCGTTGGCAACCTTATTCCCGTCACTCGCTTCGACCCGGTGGCCGTGAACGTGTTGAAGCTTGTTCCGTTGCCGGAAGGTCCGAACGCAGCCAAGGGGCAGATCGGCGAGAACTTCCAGCGTTCGTGGCGAGCCTCGCGCCGATCGGACCTGCCGTCGATCAAGGTCGATCAGACGATTGGGTCGAAAGGGCGCCTTTCGGGTTATTACCAGTTCAACAAGCTGAGAGCGCCCTATAGCTTCCCGAACGGGAACATGGAGGGTCTGCCGGAACCGATCACTGCGGCGCGGGGCTCCTTCATCGGGTCGCATAGTACGCGCGTGAACTACGATCATACGATTTCGCCGACGGTTCTTCTGCACGTCGGTGCCGGCATGTTCACCTGGAACTTTGACGACCACGCACCGTACCTCGATACACTTGGTCCGGTGAACCAGCAGCAGTTGCTAGGGTTGCCGAACCGCGGGATCGATCGGCACTTCCCTTTGCTCACCACGGCGCAATCGGTGGCGCTGGGCGGCATGCAAACGTTGGGAACTGGTGCAAGCGCCCAAGCCAATCAATTGGAACGGCGCCCGTCCGGTGTTGTCAATGTTACCTGGGTCAAGAACAATCACAGTTATAAGTTCGGGGCCGAATATCGCTTGGAGAAGTATCCACAGCGCAACTTCAACAACACGACAGGGGCCTACGTTTTTAACACCAATAACACCCTGCAAAGCGCGCTGCAAGGACGCGTCCTTTCGCAGGGCGCGACGGGCTTTGAGCTGGCGAGTTTCATGCTGGGCGGTTTGTCCGGAGCTACTCTCGCCGTACCAATGGTGGCTGGCACCTCGAAGAGCCAGTCCGCGTTGTTTGCCCAGGATACGTGGAAGGTCACGCGCAAACTAACCCTGGACTACGGCGTGCGTTGGGACTACGGAACCTACGCCAGCGAGCAATATGGCCGATTCGGCAGCTTCAGCTCAAGCGTGATCAATCCTGCGGCGGGAGGACATCCCGGAGGAACCGTTTACGAGGCCACCTGCAAATGCAAGTTCGCAGCGAACTATCCCTATGCGATCGGGCCGCGCATCGGGTTCGCCTACCAACTGGGCACGAAGACCGTACTCCGTGGTGGCTACGGCGTTGTGTACTCCACGGTCCTGAATGCCAGTGGTTCCGCAGTGAACAGCGCGACCGCAGGTACCCCTGGGTTCGGTCAGACTGTGGGCCAGTTCAGGAACGGTATCCCGGCCGAAGTGCAACCGCAGTTCCCGAACTTCGCTGCGGATGCGGGCCAGCCCTTGGGCGCTGTTGTGGCGGCACCGACCTTGCTGGACCCGAACGCCGGTCGTCCGGCCCGCCAACAACAGTGGTCCATTGGCCTCCAGCGCGAGATCCACCGGAACCTGGTCGTGGAAGCCACCTATGTCGCCAATCGAGGCTCTTGGTGGTCCGCACCAAACCTGGCGCCAGTAAATGTCATGTCGGAAGCCCAAATGCAGCGCTACAATTTCTCTTTGAACAGCTCTGCGGATGGAACGCTCCTGGCCAAGCAGATTTCAGGTCTGACGGCTGCGGACCGCAGCGCGTTGGCTGTGAAAGGAGTCACGGTGTTCCCCTACGCCGGCTACTCCACAGGTCAAACAGTCCGCCAAGCATTGTTACCGTTCCCGCAGTACAGTTCAACCATCACCCCGTCCCAGGCGCCGCTGGGGAACACCTGGTACGACGGGCTGCAATTGAGCGTGATCCAGCGTTTCAACCACGGGCTGTCGTTCAACTTTAACTACACTGCCTCGAAAGCGTTGGAGCTCATGAACTCACCGGACGTCTTCAACCGCAGCTTGGGTAAGGATCTTCAAAGCACAGACATCCCGCAACAGATGCGCATGAGCGCCGAGTATCAGGTCCCGAGCCTGAAAAACAGCGGCATCAAAGGCCTCTCGAACCCCGTAGTCTCCTACATCCTGGGCGACTGGGGATTCGGTTGGTTCTTCCAATACCAGAGCGCTCCCACCCTGGCCCGTCCCGCCAACCAAGGCAGCCAACCGCTCAGCCAGTGGCTGGGCCGCGGGCCCGGTCCTGCCCAGTATGTCGACGGTCAGAGCTTGTGGTCGACGAACTGGGTGGATTACGACGGCAAGCAGCACACCGATCCAATCGACATCAACTGCCACTGCTTTGACCCAACCAAGAATGTTGTGTTGAACTCCGCCGCCTGGAGCAACATTCCGAACGGCGCGTGGGGCGCGCAGCAAACTACTATCCGCCAATTCCGCGGAATTCGGCAGCCGCAGGAGAACCTAAATCTGAGCCGCAATTTCCGCCTCAAAGAACGGGTGACGCTCCACATCCGCGTGGAATTCCAGAATGCGTTTAACCGTACGCGCCTGCCGCAGCCTACTGTCGCTTCGGCCTACACAGCAACGCCGAATAAGTTCACTTCCGGTGCAAACGCGGGTTTGTATAGCGGCGGCTTCGGAACCATCGTCCCGACCAGCGGGACCGCAGGTGCCCGCACCGGCACCATGATTGCCCGCATCACGTTCTGACCCCCCACGAGCAGACTGTCCGGGATAGCCAGTGGGGCGACGTCATTAAAGAAAATAATGCGTCGCCCCAACTACTTTCCCTTGCAACCGGACAGTGAACGGACGTTTGGTTTAGCAGCGCAAACGGGCGACCCACTTGCAGCAATGTTCGGTAGAATGGACGAACCACGAATCTATCCATTGCGAACCAGGAGGTGAGTTGTGAATCTACAAAGCGGTAAGGCCGTAATATCAGCCCTCAACAGGCTAGGCGTTCGGGTTCACCGGCTTTGGATCGGCTGCATTTTATTAGTTGGATTCGGTTCGACTTTGCGAGCTCAGAGCGGAACCGTCGCCGGGGAACTGTATGCCGAGCCTCCCACTTTGATCTCATTGGGATTTGAGTGGTCCATCGAAGGAGATGCCAACCGGAATGCGACCGCCTCCGTGTCGTACCGGAAGTTGGGCGCCACCGAATGGACGCCAGGACCCCAACTGTTGCGCATCGGCGGCGAACGCATGAACGATGGCCCCATTCAATACACCACGCCGCACATGTTCAGCGGCAGCATTTTTGAACTGGAACCGGGCACTCGATACGAGTGCCGGTTTGTGCTGTCCGATCCTGATGGAACCAGCGGGCAAACCGAGCGAACGATCGCGGTGAGCACGCGTGCCGAGCCGATGCCTTGGCAAGGCGGGAACATCTACCATGTGTATCCGCAGGGTTATCAGGGAACGAGGCAGCAGCCTGCGTTCAACGGTCTTCTAGCAGCCTATTTCACGGGGTCCTCGCACTCAGACAATTTCAATACGTTTCCAGCGCGTGTCCAGCCTGGCGATACCATTCTGGTCCATGCTGGCCTTTATAAAGACAACCGCTACCGCTACGGCGGCGGATTAGGGACCGTTGGGACCGGCACCTATTTTCTTACGCAAAGCGGAACGTCCGAGCGGTCCATCGTAATCAAGGCCGCGGGCGATGGCGAGGTAATCTTTGACGGCGATGGCTGCTACAACCTCTTCAACGTGATGGCCGCGAACTACAACTACTTCGAGGGATTGACAATCCGCAACACCGAGTTGGCCTTCCAGGGTGGATTGAAAAACATCACCGGATCCCTTGGATTGACCGTGAAGAAAAGCCGATTCGAGGACATCGGCGTCGGCGTTCATACCGATTGGTCCGGATCCAAGGACTACTACATTGCCGATAATGTGTTCATCGGAAAGAACGACCCTAGCCGGCTCATGGGATGGATCGGGACTACCTGGCAGCCGTTCATCGCGGAGAAAGGCGCACCACCACTTCTCTCGGAGTTCGCTGTGAAGGTGTATGGTTCAGGACATGTGGTTGCCTACAACCGTGTTTCCGGATTCCATGATGGTATCGACATGGCGACCTGCGGCAATCCCGACGGGTCGCCCAACCCGATCCGGGAGCGCATGCCCGTATCCGTCGACTTTTATGGCAATGATATTTCGAATGTGGATGATAACTGCCTAGAGGCCGACGGCGCAGCGCATAATATCCGGATATTCCGCAACCGGTGCTTCAACATGGCCCATCGGGCGCTCAGCGTCCAACCGGCATTCGGCGGTCCGGTCTATTTCCTGCGTAACGTGGTGTATCACGCCCCTGAGGGAGGGGCGTTAAAACTTACGTCGTCGTCGGCGGGCGTGTTGATCTACCACAATACGCTGATGGCTCCGGCACATCCGATGCTGGGGGCCGTGTCGAATCAGCAATATCGGAACAACCTGATCCTGGGCCAGGCGGAAACGCCAGAGTTGTTCTCTATAAGCGCCGCTGACAAACTAGACCAGTAGACGCCGCGTGAGCGGCGTTAACGGCGGAGAGAAAGTAGACCGCCGGGAAACTGGTTCCAGCAGACATTCTGTGTTTGTGGAACACCGGAGAGGTGTACACAGTGGAGTTATACGCGC
>CALQCC020000058.1 GCA_943328975.2 Bordetella parapertussis
CCATAGGAATGGTGCGCGGAAAGGGAGCCTGCGGCAAGCAACAAACCGGCGAGCACGAGTTTCATGGTGGCCTCCACAAAACAATGAGCCGCGGATTGCTCCGCGGCTCTCAATTTACCAGGATTGAAACTTGTTTTGAAGCTAGACCAGATTCGGGATCTTGATGATCTTCTTCTGGATCGCGTACTGCACCAACTGGGCCTTGTTATGGATGTCCAGTTTGCGCATGAGATTGAACTTGTGCGCTTCCACCGTTTTGACGCTGAGGTTCAGGTCGCAGGCGATTTCCTTGACGGAGTTGCCTTCGGCCAGCATCTTCAGCACTTCGCGCTCACGAGTGGTGAGAGTCGCGAAACGAGGCAGGCGATTGGCCGACTTGATGCGGCTGCGGAAATCGTCCACCAACTGAGACAGCATGCGCGGGCTCAGGTAGCTGCCACCACGGCAGACGTCGCGAACCGCCGCGACCAACTGCTGGCTGGGGGAGTCTTTGAGGACGTAGCCACCGGCGCCGACTTCCATGCCCTCGACAAGGTAATCCTCGTCGTCATACATGGTGAGGAACAGGACCTTAGTTTCAGGCCGATTTTTCTTGATCTGGCGCGTTGCCTCAAAGCTGCTTAAGCCGGGCATGCCAATGTCCATGAGGACAATGTCCGGGCGCACTTCGTTCGCTTTGTCCACCGCGTCGCCGCCGTTGGAAGCCTCGCCAACCACTTCCATATCGGCTTCCGCGGAGATCAGCGTCCGGATGCCTTGGCGGAACAGTGTATGATCGTCCGCGAGCATGATTCGAATCTTGGCCATGTTTTTCGCCTTACGTAACCCTTCCTACAACGCTTACTATTTGGCTATCGGCAGTTCTATCGAAATCTTTGTACCTCTCTTAGGTGATTCCGTTCTACTTTCTACGTGAAACTTTCCACCTAAGAGCGCGACACGCTCATGCATGCCGGACAAACCAAACGATTCCCGCTTTGCCAAAGCTTCATCGACGCGAAACCCAACGCCGTTGTCTTCTACTACTAGCTTTAGTACTCCATCGGCGGAGACTAAGGAAACGTTTACAAGTTTTGCCTGAGAGTGTTTGCCAATGTTGTTAAAACACTCCTGTACCAGGCGATAAGAGATAATTTCGAGCTGATGCGGCAACGCGCCCATCTTCGCCAGCTGCAACTTCACACGGCAGGTGGGCTGCAGACGTTGGAAGCGGTTGATCAATTGCCTCAAGGCCGCTCCTAGACCAAGCTGCTCTAGTACGGCGGGGCTCAGTGCGGAGATCAATCGCCGCATTTCGAGAATGGTTCGCTCTGTGAGATCGCGGGCCTCCCGCAATTTTGCACGGGACTCCCCCTCATTTTCGGGTAGCGCTTGTTCGATCATTTCGATCTGCAAGCGGATGCACAGCAGACTTTGACCGGCTTCGTCGTGGAGTTCACGGCTGATGCGGCGCCGCTCCATCTCTTCAACGTGGAGCATGTGCTCCGCCAGGCCGCGAACTTGTTCCTCGCGACGGGCCAGATCTTCCATCAAGCGAGCTTTTTCCGCAGCCATCAGGCAACGCTCTGCGGCGGCGGCCAGCAGTTCCTGTTCGCGCGGCAGCCATTCGTAGTGGCGCGCGAAGCCGAATTGCATGACGCCCGCGGTACGGCCTCCGACGGCCAAGGGGATCGACCAACAGGAAGCGAAACGGTTGTGCCAATCGGGATCAAGCAGCGTGCCTGCGGCTGTTGCTTCGCCATTCAACTGACGAGGCTTGGAAAGTTTCTTGACCAATCCAGGTCGGTTGGCGACGGAGAAGACCTCGGGGCTGGGCGAACCGGCTTTTAGTTGCCACGACTTGCCGTCTTCGCTGAGCATGTACAGGCGACCGGCGTCGGCCTTGCACACGTGCACCAGCGATTCCAGGAAGCGGCGCAGCAGTTCTTCCAGATTGCGGGATTCGAGTTCGATGCGGAAGAGTTCGTAAAACGCCTGGGTTTCGGCCTCGCGGACCTGATAGTAGGCGTTGTTCAGCGTGAGGATGACGCAGAAGTGTAGCTGCTCGCGCACCCACTGAAAATTCGCATGTTGATCCGGCCGCAGGCTTTCGAGCATGGGCACCAACAGGCGATCGTATTCCTGCAGCGCTTCGAGGATCGCGCTGGGGGGCAGGTTCATCTTGGCCAAACGACGGCCGTTGTACTCCACCTGTTCGATGAACTTGAGCGCGGGTTTATTGCGCGCCAGAATGTTGGCGGCGGCTCCGGTGGTGATGGCGGAGAGAGCGGCGCGCTGCATGGGCTCAATGCCCATCTGCCGCATGCGGTTCACGAATCGGCGTTCAATTTTTTCGGTGTGCGGCTCCAGCAGCCGCGACATCCGCTTTAAATGAACCCGAAGTTGATCACTGAGGACGTCTGCCGCATCCGCCAGCTCGGGAGAAATCTGCACACTCTGCACAGTGTTGCATCGGCAGAGCTAGGGGCTTGGCTTTAGTACAACCTACAGGACTACGTTACTTCTTAGCTTTTGCCTTGGGCGCGGGGGCTGCCTTTTCGGCGGGGGGAGCCGACGCTCCGCGCGCGATGAGTTTGTCGACATCGGCACTGAAAGCGGGTCCAACTACGAGAGATTGTGCCCAATCCTGCACGATCATGCCGGAGGGGTCGATGGCGAAAACGTGACCGGTATCGATGGCCGGACGTGCCGGGGTCGCTTTGAAATACGCCATTGCCACCATGCTCGCGTCGAACAGAATGGGGGTTTTCGTTTTGGTGTCCGCGACGAACTTCTTGATGGTGTCCTGCGTTTCCGGCGGGGTGTTGGCGATGGAGAGTACGGCCAGCTTGGCTCCGTGTTTCAGCTGCAACGCGTCGAGCTTCTTGGTGATGTCCTTGCACAAGGGGCAGTTGGTGTCGCCGGTCATCATGAATTCGATCAACAGCCACTTGCCACGATAGTCCAGGATGTCGAACTGGGTGAAGTTGGAATCCGGAAGGGAGAAGCTGGGGGCACGTCGATTGATTAGGCCTTGGCCGAATGCAAGCGTCGAGAGAAGCAGAAGGGAAGCGGCGATTTTCATCTTCACCAACGTAACATGTGGCACCTACACTTTGTCTGTGCAAGTGCCACGTTCCATCTGGAACTAGAACGTCAACCGGGCCACCAACGTACCGGAACGCGGTGCCGACTGCACCGTGCCGGTGTTGATGAAGCCGAAGCCCGCCGTGGCCAGGCCCGTGGTGGCGCTGGTGGTCTGCGCGGCGAGGGCGTTGGTCGAGGTCGGACTATTGAGGAAGGTCCGGTTGAAGATATTCGAGAACTCGGCACGCAACTGGAAGTTGGTCTTCCCTTCGCGGAAGGGGAAGTTGCGCGCGATGCTCATGGATTCGTTCGGACGGCGCTGCTGGCGGTAGTTGGTGTAGTAGGCCGCCGAGGTACTGAACACGCCGGGATCGGGGTTTACCCACGCCTTCGGATTCAACACAAACTGTTTTTGCGGATCGAAGCAGCGGCAGTTGAGGTCCTGCGTGAAGAAGGGCTGATCGGCGACGCGATTGAAGAACGTACCGCCGGTGGTACCGACAGCACCGGTCTCACGGAAGAGGATCGCGTTCAAGCCGGTGGTGGCGATAGGCGCCATGATGGGGAACCCGGAGCCATAGCGCATCACGGCACCAATCGTCCAATCCTTTACAGCGAAGGACAGGAACTTATTCCCAACCAGCTTCGGCGTGGTGTAGTTGGCGGCGAGCACGAACAGGAACGGTTGGTCGAGACCGGAGAGATATTTGTTCGTGTTGCGGTTGAAGGCATCGTTGACGGGAGGCGTGGTCACCGAGAGGGTGGAGATATCGGACTCGGTGCCCATGGTAAAGGTGCGGCTCCAAGTAAAGCTGCTGGTGAAGTCCAGGCCGTGCGAGTAGCGCTTGGTCCCTTGGATCTGCAGCGCGTCGTACCAGTTCTTGCCGGTGGGGACCCACTTCATATTCGTGATGCTGCCGAACTGCGGGAACGGGCGGAGGGCCTGGGCCAGGTTTGCGCTGGTCGGGAAGCCGGTGTAGGGCAAACCGGTGAAGCCGCGCTGCGCGGCCAGGGTAGATTGGACCGGGCTGGTCAGAATGGAGCGGTCAGCGGCCTTGGTGATATCAAAGCCCTGCTGCGCCAGAATGCCGGGTTGGTTGCAGTTGGGGCAGATCAAGTACGCCGAGTTCCACCAGACGCCGCGGTTGCCCACCCAGCTGGCTTCGATAACGAAGTCCTTGGCAATCTCTCGTTGCACGCTGAGGCTGTATTGGAAGCTGCGGGCTGGACGACCGGCGTTCTGGTCAATTTGTTGACCCGGCGCTGCGATTTGTCCCGGGAACGGCACCTGGCCCGGATCGGTATTCGGCCACACAATATTAAACGGCAGACCGTTTTTCAGGGTAAACGCAGCATCGCCAGGAGTGGAGGTTTGGTAGATATTCTGCGAACCGGTGGAGAGCGAATTGAAGCCGTTCATTGCGGTGCGATAGTAGCTGATGCCAACGCCGCCGCGGATCACCGTCTTGGTATTCAACTGGTAGGCGGCGCCGAAGCGGGGGGCGAAAGCATAGGGATAGTTGTGGGCGATCGGGCAGTTGCAATGGCCCGGGCCGGAACCTTCAAACGCCACTCCGCCTTTGCGACCGCCAGCGCCTGGATTGATGGCTTCGGGGGAGTAGTAAGCAATGCGACCGTACTGCTCCTTGAGATAGGTCTGGAAGTCGTAACGCAGGCCGTAGTCGATGGAAAGCTTGCGGGTCACTTTGTAGGTGTCCTGCACGAAACCCGACAAGGCTTTGTTACCCAAGCGCGACTTCGACGGAATGCCGATGAAACCGTTGTTTACGCCACCCAACATGAAGCTGGCGTAGTTGAAGCCAGGCTGCGCTGTCAGCGCCACGCCGTTTGAGGTGGGAATGCCGCTTTGCGACTGGCCGAAGATCATCCAGGCATTGGCGTAAGTCTGGTTATACGAAGGGAACCCTTCCAACACCAGTTCCCCGCCGGCCTTCACCGTGTGGTTGTTATGAACCCAGGTCAGGCTGGTGTTCGCTGTGGGCTTGGTGTTCAGGATCTGAGCCGAGCTGCCCGGTCCCATGTTGGCCATGCCGCCGCCGTTCGCCAGGCTGAGCGTTTGCATGGAGGGGAACAGGTCCACAAAGGTGCCGTTCAGTCCAAGATTGGTCTTCACGTTATACGGGTTCGGGATCTGATCGAGGAAGTTGTGCAGCAGTCCAACGCCGGCGTGGAACAGCAGGGTCGGCGTGATGGTGTAATCGCCGCTGATGCGAATGGTGTGCGCGGTGATCGTACTGGGAACGCCATTCAGCGGGAACGGCAGAGCGTTATTGTTGGGCGAAGACGTTCGAGTACGCGACCAGTAGCCGGACAATTTGAACGCCGGGCTGATTTGGTGGTCCAGCTTGACCGACGGGATGTAGGTCACGCGCGGGTTGCTGAAGGACGTGAGGTAGTTGTTCAGGAAGCCGGTTCCGTTATTCGGCAGCGGAATCATGTTCTGGACCTTCAGTGCCACAGGATCCTGCTGGGCCAGCGGAATCTTGTTGCCGACGAAGGCATCGCGCACGCGCACGCCGTTCACCGTCCGTGTGGTGGCGGGATCGAAGACTTGGTTCTCGAAGATAGAGCGTCCGAGCGGATCGCAATTCGGAGTCGCGGTGGGACACACGTTGCCTCGGCCCGCCGTCATCGCGCCGCTGAAATCGCCAGTGCGGTAGGCGGCCGTAGGAACATTGATCGGCGAGGTGCTATTGATGAGGGTTTCGCGATACTGCTCGTAGTTGAAGAAGAAGAAGCTCTTGTCGTGCCCGTCGTAGATCTTGGGCAGCTGTATGGGACCGCCGGCCGTGAAACCCCAATCGTTGCGTCGCGCGCGGTTGCGTACCAGGCCACCCTTGCCATTGTTGGTGAAGGCCTGACCGGCGTTGAACGCCTCGTTCACAAAGTAATCGTAGGCTGAGCCGTGGTACTGGTTGGTGCCGGACTTCATGGTGGCGTTGAAGAAGCCGCCTGCGACCTGGCCATACTCGGCTGCGAAGTTGCTGGTCTGGATGGCGAACTCTTGAATCGCTTCCACGCTGGGCTGGGTCTGGGACTGCGTGTTGATCAAATTGTTGGTGGCATCCTGGCCTTCGATGCGCAGCGACTGGGTGTTGCTGGGATTGCCGTTGATGCGAACGCTGCTGTCTGGGCGGAAATCGCTACCGGGCAGCAGCAGCACCACCGCGTAGGGGTTGCGAATGCCCGCCGCTCCGGCGCGCCCGGCACCGATTCCGAGGATCGGGAGGTTGTTCAAGCGATCCACCTTGACGTTGTGGCTCAGCTCACCGCTTTCGGTCTGCAGCAACGGTGCGGTATCGGAGACGGTCACGGACTCTGCGGCGGAACCGACTTCCAGCGCCGCATCAATGCGGACCGTCTGAGCCACAGGCAGTTCAATGTTTTGCCGGACAAAGGTCTTGAATCCGGACGCGGACACGGTCAACGTGTAGGTCCCGGTGGGCATCTGCGCCAAGTTGTAGTTACCGGTGGCGGTGCTCGCCGCGCGGAAGGTGGCTCCCGTGGCGGTGTTGCGCGCCTCCAGGGATGCGTTTGCGAGAACGGCACCCGTGGGATCCGTAACGGTCCCTGTGATCGTGCCTCTATCGCTCTGGGCGAAACCTACGGTCATCAAACACAGTACGGCACCAGCTAGTTTCCAGAAACGCATCATTATCCTCCGTCGAGACTGCATGGAAGGATACTCCCGCGTTGGGTCGAAGTCAACGGTATCCAGGTGATGGCGAAAATCCTGATTTTGGAATATACTTACGGGCAATATTTGAAACGTGCCGGAAGGTACGGCGGAACGGGGACAATGAGCGTGAATGCAGGGGAGGCCAAGGAGCTTCCAGTAGGGAGACCGTCTTTCTGGGACACAGCGCGGCGCTGGGGCTTGCCGCTGGTCCTGTTGCTGTGCGCGCTCATCTACATTCCCACCCTTTTCGGTCCACATTTGATGGACGATACCGACGCGGTGAACGGGCAAATTCCTCGCAACATCCTGCGCGATGGCGACTGGGTGACGATGCACATCGACGGCGTCCGCTATATGGAGAAGCCCCCGCTCATGTATTGGATGATTGCCGCATCCTATGCGGTGTTGGGGGAAGCGGATTGGATTGGACGCATTCCCAACGTTTTGAGTATCCTCGCGATCATCTGGCTGATTGCCAGCATGGGCAAGTGGGCGTTCGGGGCAGAGGCGGGCACGTATTCCGCCCTGATGTATGGAACGTGCATTGGGTTGTTCCTGTTTACACGAATTTTGATTCCGGATGCGATGGTCACCGGACTGATCGCATTTACGCTGTGGGCATTCCTGCGGGCGCTCGATGAAGAAGAGCCCAGGCCTGCGTTGTGGGCACATGCGATGGCCGTCGCGATGGGGGTCGGCATCCTGGCGAAGGGCTTGATTGGACCGTTGTTTCCGATCGCGGGCGGCGGACTGTATCTATTGTTTACCGGCCAGTGGCGCGAGCGGCGGACCTGGCAGCGGCTGCGACCTGTGTCGGGGATCCTGCTGGTTTTATTGGTGAGTCTTCCGTGGATTGTGCTGGCGATCTTGCGCAATCCTCCGTATTTCGATTTCAGCATGACCTCGGGACCGGGCTTGTATCGCGGGTTCTTCTGGTTCTTCTTCTTCAACGAACATCTTCTGCGCTTCCTGAACACGCGCTGGCCGCGCGATTACGATACGGTGCCGCGGCATCTGTTCTGGCTGCTACATCTGGCGTGGTTTTTCCCGTGGTCGGCGTATTTGCCGCAAGCATTGCGACTGGGCTGGCGCGGCACGGACAGAGCCTCGCGCATGCGGCTGCTGTGTTGGTGCTGGGCTGGATTCGTTTTGTTCTTCTTTACGTTCTCAACCACGCAGGAGTATTATTCGATGCCGGCGTATCCGGCATTCGCGTTGCTGATCGGGTCCGCTATTGCCGCCGGTTCGCCGTGGATTGAGCGCGGCGCGAAGGTGGTGGCTGCCGTGTCGGCTTTGGCACTGCTGGCCATTGTGGGCATTCTGGCTTACGTGTGGAACCTGCCGACTCCGGGCGACATTGCGGGCGCTCTCACACAGGATCCCAGCCGCTACCAACTCTCGATGGGACACATGGGGGATCTGACACTGTCTTCGTTCGCGTACTTGCGTCCGCCCTTGATGGTGGCGGGGCTGGCGTTCCTGGTGGGCGTGATTGCTGCGTGGCGCTGGCGTGGAATGGCCACGCAGTTAGGGCTCGCGGTCATGATGGTGCTGTTCCTGAACGCCGCTCGCATGGCGATGATCACCTTCGATCCCTACTTGAGCAGCCAACAGCTTGCCGAAGCGATCAAGGCGGGTCCACCGGGCAAAGTGATCCTGGGCGATCAGTACTACACGCTGAGTTCGGTATTTTATTACGCGGACTTGCAAGACGCGCTGCTGCTCAACGGGCGCTATCAGAATCTGGAGTACGGCTCTTACGCGCCGGAAGCTCCGAACGTTTTCCTGCCAGATACGCACTTGGCCGAGCTGTGGCATGGCGGGGAACGGCTGTATTTGGTCCTGGAAGGACCGAAGGTATTGGGAGTCGAGAAGCTAGTCGGGAAAGAGTCGCTCCACTTAGTCCGTGCGAGTGGCGGAAAGTATCTTTTTACGAATCAACCCCTATGACAAAGCGCATCATCTCTATTGTCGTGCCGGTGTTTGAGGAAGCGGAAAGTTTACGCGCCCTGCATCGCAGCGTAGTTTCGGCCATGAAAGAAGTATCGGATTTCGACTACGAATTACTGCTGATCGATGACGGCAGCCGCGACGAATCGTGGGAAGTCATTGCGAACCTGCGTGACCTGGACCCGCAGGTGAAGGGAGTGCGTTTCTCGCGCAACTTCGGACACCAGGCCGCTGTCACCGCGGGCTATCGCTACGCCACAGGCGATGCGGTCATCACCATGGACGCCGACTTGCAGCATCCGCCGGAACTACTGCCGGCGATGATCCAGAAATGGCGCGCCGGTTACGATGTGGTCTCCATGGTGCGCGATCCGGCGTCACATCAGGGGCTTCTCAAGACGCTTCCTTCCCGACTGTTCTACCGTTTGATCAACGCGCTTTCGGCGACCAAAATCAAGGATGGCGTGGCGGACTTCCGCTTGCTCGACCGGCGCGTGGTGAAGCAACTCAACGCCCTGAAAGAGCGTGGACGCTTCGTGCGCGGCATGATTTCCTGGGTCGGGTTTAGCGAGACAGAGATTCACTACACGCCGCATCCCAGATTTGCGGGCCGTTCCAAATACTCCCCCGGCAAGATGGTGAACCTGGCGGTAGACGCGATCTCTTCGTTTTCGACGGCCCCGCTTCGGCTCGCCTTTCTGTTAGGACTGGCCGTAAACGTTTTGTGCCTTGGCTTGATGGGATATGCGATGTATAACAAGGTGCAGGAGGACAAGGACCTCACCGAATGGGCGTCTACCTTCCTGACCATGTTGTTCCTCAGCGGCATTCAACTACTGATGATCGGCCTGATCGGGATGTACGTGGGCAAGATTTTTGAAGAGGTAAAACAGCGCCCGGTCTACATCACCGAGGAAGAGCTGGGCATCGCGCCCCGGGTTCGCCGGATCAGACGGCGGCCGGCCGTGAGACCGCATTCGGCGGCAGCCCATGCTTCTTCCGGGCTGGTGATCATCCAAGACCGCCCGCAAGAGCGATGAAGCGACTGGTCGTCACAGCTGACGATTTCGGCTTAAGCAAAGGCGTCACCGACGGCATTCTGGAAGCACATCGGAACGGGATCGTGACCCGGACATCCATCATGGCGGTCGGCCAAGATTTTGAGTACGCGGCGGAACAGGCTCGATTGAATCCTCGGCTGGGTTTGGGTTTACACCTGACCTTGGTGGAAGAGAATCCCATCTCTAGACCTGCGGAGATTGAATCGCTGGTGGGGTCCGATGGCCGGTTGCTCCGGTCCTACTCGGCGTTGGTCAGCGGCGTGGTGCTGGGACGGATTCGCCTCGCGGATATCGAGACGGAGTTACGCGCGCAGGTCCGGAAGTGCATGGATGCCGATCTGCGGTTGACGCACCTCGATAGTCACCAACACGTTCACACGCTGCCTTCGATTCTTAGCATCGTGGTGAAGATTGCCGAGGAGCACGGGATCCAGAGGATTCGCCTGCCGCTGGATTCGCCGACGCGCAAGGGTGCGCGCGGGCATCCGCGCTATCTGGCGAAGTCCGCCCTGTGTTGGCTGGCCCGCTATGACGCGGCCAGCGTGCGTGATCGAGGCTTGCTCCCCTGCGATCGCATGACGGGACTCTTTGAGAGCGGCGCGCTCACGGAGAGCCGCCTGCTGAATATTCTCGACTCGCTGACCGATGGCACCACGGAGTTGGTCTCGCATCCCGGCAGACCGGATGCCGCCTGTCGCGCAACCTATGCGCACTGGGAATATCAGTGGGAAGAAGAGTTGAAAGCGCTCACCAGCCCAGCGGTGCGGGAACGAATCCGCACGAACGGGGTTGAACTGGTTCAGTAGTTCCGGATGAGGTCCAGACCGTTGTACATACTCGCCACCTGCGACGCGTAGCCGTTGAACATGTCGGTGCGGATCTGACGGCCTTGTCCCAGCAGGCCCTGACCATCCAAACGCTGCTCTTTATCCTGATCAAAGCGCGGATGTGGACGTTTCGGGTTCACGTTGGAGTAGAAGCCATAGGCCTCGGGCCACTCGACGCTCCACGTGGTGGGCGGCTGCTTTTCCATCAGGCGAATGCGGGTGATCGACTTGATGCCTTTAAAGCCGTACTTCCACGGGACCACTAGTCGAACGGGCGCGCCGTTCTGATTCGGCAGCGTCTCGCCGTAGAGGCCGACCGCGAGCAAGGTCAAAGGGTGCATGGCTTCATCCATACGCAGACCTTCCACGTAGGGCAGCCGAATGCCGGCCTGACGCGGGGACAGCATGGCGGTGGAATCGTAGAAACTTTCAAAGGCGACGAACTTGGCGTTGCCGGTGGGCTCCACTTGCTTGAGCAGCGCGCTCAACGGAATGCCGATCCAGGGGATGACCATGGACCAGCCCTCGACGCAGCGCATGCGATAGATGCGTTCTTCCAGCGGAGCTAGCTTCATCAGTTCGCCCAGGTTGATCGTCTTCGGCGTCTTCACGTCGCCTTCGATCCGCACCGGCCAATCCGGATTCGGCTTCCATGCGGGAGCGTTCTTGGCTGGCTCGTCCTTGCCGGTGCCGAACTCGTAGTAGTTGTTGTAGTTGGTGATGACGTTCTTGGGAGGTAGCTTGTCGCTGAGAAGATTGTGGAGCGGACCGGTCTTCCCGGCGTCCAGCGTGGCGGCTTCGGAGACCGAGGGCAGCGCCAGCGAACCCAGCATAGCCGCGCCGGCGCCCATGAACTTGCGGCGATTCAGGTACAGCTCTTTCGGTGTGACGTCGGAATAACGCAATTGCATGGAGCCTCCAATGAAAAAGGCCGCCCTTCCCGGAAGAAGAGCGGCCTTGTATCGCGGAACGTTATTTCCCAGCCAAGCCTTCGGTCAACTCGATGTAGGTGCCGTTCGGATCGGTGATGAACGCCAAGTCGACGCCGATCTTCGCTTTGGTCTCGGAATAGGGACGATCGAACTTGATGCCCTGTGCTTCGAGCTTCGCGGCAAAGGCCTTGAGGTTGGTGACTTCAAATCCGATGTGATCCAGCGTGCGACCCTTGGTCGGAGCCAGAGCAGCCGGAGGAGCCGCAGGAGCCTTGTCCTTGCCGCCGCCCACTCCGCCTACGCCGAGGAAATCGATGGTTCCGCCGGTGAGGCCCGCGCCCTTGGAGCCCTTGCGGCGTTCGGCTTCCGCCGCGCCAAAGGTCTTCAGGTACCAATCGCGAGCTCCATTGGTGTCCGCGGCCGACAGGTGATAGTGGCTGAACGTGGTCACTTCCGTATTGGGAAATTCCTGCACTTCGATCAGGACGCCGCCGGGGAACGTGATGAAAGCCTGCACGTTGGGCGTCAATTCGCGAATCGCCAAGCCCGCCGCTTCCGCTTTGGCCTTGGTGGCCGCGTAGCTCTTCACGTAGAAACCGACGTGGTTCACAGCCGAGCCATCCGTGCCGCCGCCGTCCGCACGTTGACCGAGGATAAAGTACACGCCCGGCGTCTTCACAGTACGCAGTGCGCCAATCGTCTGCGGCGTGCCGCCTAGGATATCCACCAGCAACTTCTCGGTCGCCGCCACGTCGGGCACCATCAAATGGATATGGCCAAACGCGACGCCAGAGGCGTTCGGAGCATTCGTCTGAGCCGGAAGCATGAAGGCAGCCGCAGCCGCCAGAAGAGAGATAGGTAGTAGGAGCCAACGCATGGCGGTTATCGTATCACGGAACGCCAAGCGGTTGAAGGCCTAGTCCTTCAATACAAAGGTGACCTTCAGATTGACGCGATACTCCGTGATCTTGCCCTTGGCGACCACGACGTTCTGATCTTGCACCCAAGCTCCGGTGACATTGTCGAGCGTCTTGCAGGCACGGGCGACACCATTGTCGACGGCGTCGGCGAAGCTCTTCTTGGAAGAAGCGATGATTTCGGTTACGCGAGCTACGGACATATTGAATCTCCTTAAGCTGACCCAGGCTGCGGGTACCGACATTGTAGTGGAATGGGCGCGCGCGAGCGACCGTCCGACGCATTAGAATGGAGGGCATGAGAAAGACGGCACTTTTCGCTCTCCTGTCTGGCCTCCTGGTCGCGGCCCCCCTCACCTTCGCTCAAGCTCCCGCCGCACCAGTGCGCACTGCTTCCGTCGAAGGTATCACTGAATACCGGCTCGCCAACGGGTTGAAGGTCCTGCTGTTCCCGGACTCTTCCAAGCCCACGGTGACGGTCAACATGACCTACCTGGTCGGCTCCCGCCACGAAGGCTACGGCGAATCGGGCATGGCGCACTTGCTGGAACATATGTTGTTCAAAGGCACGCCCACGCGCGATTCCATCATGAAGCTGTTGACTGAGAAAGGCGCCAATCCGTGGAACGGCACCACTTGGTTCGATCGCACCAACTACTTCGAGACTCTGGAAGCCAGCACAGGCGAGAATCTGCGTTGGGCGCTGGAGATGGAAGCCGATCGCATGGTGAACTCCCGTGTTTCGCGCGTGGATCTCGATACCGAGATGACGGTGGTGCGCAACGAATTCGAACGCGGTGAGAACGATCCGTCGTCCGTGCTGGAAGAGCGTGTGATGTCCACCGCTTACCTGTGGCACAACTACGGACGCAGCACCATCGGCGCGCGGAGCGACATTGAAAACGTGCCGATCGAGCGGCTGCAGGCTTTCTATCGCAAGTATTATCAGCCCGACAACGCTGTGCTGGTGGTGGCGGGTAAATTCGATCAGACGCAAGCGCTCGGCTGGATCAACCAGTATTTCGGCGTGATCCCCAAGCCCACGCGTGTTCTGGAGACCACCTACACGGCCGAACCTCCGCAGGATGGCGAGCGTGAAGTGGTGCTGCACCGCGTCGGCGACACGCAGAACTTGCTGGTCGGCTACCATATCGCCTCGGCGTCAGACCCTGATTCTTCCGTGTTCGACGTGCTCGCATTTATCCTCGGCGATGCTCCGTCGGGCCGCCTCTACAAGGCCCTGGTCGAAGCGAAGCTAGCCACGCGCGCGGATGCCAGCGAATACGAACTGCACGACCCCGGCATGTTCCTCATGAGCGCGGAGATGCTCAAGACGCAGGATTTCAAGACCGTTGAAGACACCCTGTTCCGCGTGGTGGACAATCTATCCAAAGAACCGCCTACGCAAGAGGAAGTGAACCGCGCCAAGAACAACATCCTGAAAAACTTCGAGCTCGCGGCGAACAACACGGCGACCATTGCTCGGGCGATCAGCGAGAATATCGCGTCGGGCGACTGGCGCTTACGTTTCCTGGATCGGGACCGCATTGAGAAGGTCACGCCGGAAGACGTAGTGCGCGTGGCGCAGAAATATTTTCTCGAATCCAACCGGACCATCGGCCGCTTTACCCCCGCCAGCGAATCGCCCAAGCGCGCGGAGATTCCGGTCCCGGTCGACCTCGCTGTGGCACTGAACGGCTATACCGGTCGCGCGGCGGCTCAGGAAGGCGAGGCGTTTGATCCGTCGCCGACGAACATTGAATCACGACTGACGCGTGTTACGTTGCCCAGCGGCTTGAAGGTGGTCCTGCTGCCGAAGAAGACGCGCGGCGGCACGGTGGTAGCGAACGTGGGCTTCCATTGGGGGAATCTCGATAGTTTGAAAGGCAAGGCCGGAGCGGCGCAGGCCGCAGGTTCCTTGTTGATGCGCGGCACGACGAAGCATACCCGCCAGGAATTGCAGGACGAATTCGATCGCCTGAAGACCACCATCCGCGTGAACGGCAACCTTGATGGCGCTACCGCCTCCGTCAGCACCTTGCGTGCGGGCCTGGCGGATTCACTCAAGCTGGTGGCGGAGATTCTGCAGCAACCGACATTCCCGGCCAGCGACTTCGATGAGATCCAACGTTCGCGCATCGCGGCCATTGAGAGCGCTCGCAGCGAACCGGCGACCATCGCCGGCACCGCTCGCAACAAACACGTCAGCCGCTTCCCGCTGGACGACCCCCGCGCCGCGCTGAACAGCGATGAACAATTGGCCCGGCTGCGCGCTACCACGCTCGATCAAGC
>CALQCC020000059.1 GCA_943328975.2 Bordetella parapertussis
GCGCGTATAACTCCACTGTGTACACCTCTCCGGTGTTCCACAAACACAGAATGTCTGCTGGAACCAGTTTCCCGGCGGTCTACTTTCTCTCCGCCGTTAACGCCGCTCACGCGGCGTCTACTGGTCTAGTTTGTCAGCGGCGCTTATACAAAAGTACTAGAATTGTTTCAATTAGTTTTTGATACTGCTAGGGGATTGATCGATGGAGCGTATGGAGCTAGCCTCTAAAAAGGAGGCAGTACATAGTGAAAAAACTCGTATTGAGCGTATTTTTCCTCGGTTTGTGTTCGACTGGGGCCTTCGCCCAGTCTAAAGGGAAAGGAGGCCCCAAAGGCCCCCCCGGAGGCCCCCCCTCGTTCTCGATGCCTGAACCGAGTGGCATGGTTGAACTAGCTACGTGCGTCGCGGTGGGGCTGGGGGCATTTGCCTTACGCCGTCGCAAATAATAGCGACAAGGTAGGGTAGCGGTCCATCAGATGGAACATCCAGAAAATCATTGGAGTACGACCAGAACCGCAGCGGGCATGCACGGTTTGTCTGCTGCGCTCTGGATCTTATCCTTGGTGATTTTCCGGGTTCCCCTAGGCCAGCTGGTCAGCTTGGCGCTCCAGGACGACCGTTATACCTATGTCTTGTTGGTGCCCGTCATCAGCGGGTTTCTTTTGTGGCTCAAGAAAGAAGAGCTACAGGAATCCGCCCGCTACTCCCCCGCAGTGGGCATCCCGGTCCTCATTGCCGGGCTGGGGATCAGCGCCGTCCCGGCTACAGAATTAGGACTGACCATCTTCGGGATCCTAGTGGTTTGGCTGGGGATTGTTCTCCTGAGCTATGGCACGCGAGTGGTGCGCTCGGCTAGTTTCCCCTTCCTGTTTCTCTTATTATTGATTCCCGCTCCCGCCGGAGTCATGGATCGCGTAGTGGCGGTGCTGCAGAAAGCATCGGCTGACACGACTGCGGGACTCTTCCGCCTGATTGGCATCCCGTTTGAACGCGATGGCTTCGAGTTTGCCCTAAATGGCGTCAATATCGAAATCGCGGAAGAATGCAGCGGCGTCCGATCCGCCACCGCGATGTTCATCAGCGCCATCCTGGCCGGTCACCTGCTTCTCAAAAGCGGCTGGAAGCAGATCAGCTTCGTGCTGGTTACGATCCCCGTCGTCATCTTCAAGAATGCCGTTCGTATCACTGGCATCACCTGGCTGGGGCTGAATATCGATCAGGGCTTCTTTGCCGGCGACCTGCACAGGAACAGCGGCATACCGTTTTCCTTGCTGGCCGTGGCAATGCTGGCGCCAACGCTGTGGGCGCTTCGCCGAACCGAACGCGGTCCGCAATCCGCCCACTAAAAAGTCTTGGCGCGAATCCTTGGCGGTCCAGAGAAGATCGAAAGCGCCGACTAGTCAGGCCTTTGATATCTTGGATCCTGAGTTACTTGATGTAGATTGTCGGAGAACAGTCACCCGGTGCCCCCCTTCGTTCCCAACGACAGCCTCACCTGAGATGTGTTGCCTGGTACTGGCGGCATGGTACCACCCCGATCTGAGCGCTTGACTGAAATTGAAAGCTCGCCCCGAGCCGATCCAGCTTGTCTACTCCGGTCGCCTGTGGCTTCAGCGTCGTCGGATACCTGAGAATCGCGCGGGACTAACGGAAATAGAGCGAGGGGGGAAGGATGGGGTAGCTCAGTGAGCCGACAGGGTCCGCCGACAGGAAGAGGGAGAGCGACCCCAGTTGAGTGGTTAATCGGAAGGTAGGGATAACTCCTTTAGGCTTTCTAGACATACGGGTGATTGGGTCGCGGAGTACCTCCGTTTCGCTGGAAACAATCTAATCGGCAACTGCTAAGATCTTTCGGGTTGGTCCACGTGAACGCTAACAACATTGAAAGTCTCGTCAGGCCCAGGGTGCTTGAGGATAATGAATAGCACCAGCGGCAAGCAGGCCAGCAGTTGGGGACACCCCGAGATGTCCGGGGTTGGGCCGTACAGCGGATCACGTCTTTAAAAAGGGTGAGGTGATTGTGTCCGAATGGTCGGCTACTCGGAAGTTTCTTTTTTGCGAAATCTCCCCTTGGTTGCCCAAAACGCCGTTCTGAGAAGCATGGCGAGCAGATGACCCTACAACCAGCCCGCATTGAATTACTGTTCACCCGTAACTGAGCTGGCTCGCAGCTACTTTCGCCCGACCGCAGCAACCATCCGCTCCGACGCTTCGATGACCTCCAGCGGGTCATTACAGCGGGGCAGGCTGAGAACGTAGAGAGTTTGGCCGTAGGGACTCCCCGTTTCCGGGGCCAACTCCCCACTCAGCTCCCCGCGCAGTTCCATATATTGCCGCGCCTCACCCATCACGCCCCTGGCTTCCCTAATCGCCATCAGCGCGGTTCGGAGATAGAACGGAGTTTGAGTCATTTTTAGAAGGACCGAGCACCACCGCGTATTCAATCGCCCCGCGGATCGTAGCCAACTCGCATTCCATCTGGTCGAGCGTGATTCTCCCTTTTCGTAATAGCTTAAGGTCCCTGACAAGAGTCTTTAGATACAGACCGAGCAGCCGCGCCCGCTTGCGGAGAAGGCGCATCCATTCGAGATGTTCTGCCGAATATTGCCCATGGGTCCAACGCGCCTTACGCGAACGCTCCAAACCCTCCGGGGTGCGTGGTCCCGTTGACTTGCCGCCGTGTAGCCTACAGCGGGTGTAGCGGCCTGTCGCAGAACTCCACATGGCCGGACCTTGGCAGGGTTTCCCCGCGCGCGTCTTGGCTCCGCAACGGGGACTGCTGGAGGGATCCCCCGACGGGTTCCCGTGGCGCAATTCACCATTCGCTGAATTCCGCGAAACTGCCAGCTTCTCATCGGGGTACATAGGGTTCATGCTCCTTGCGGACGTCGAGTGCGTTCGTGCGCCCGGCAGACAAGCCACCTGGAATCCTCCGTGACGTTGCCCCTTGGATACCTGCTGAAACCTGGAACCTACGGGGGAAGTATATAGCGTTCAAGTGTTTAGGTAGTTCCAACTCCTTGAAACCTCCTTGAAACCTGGAACCTCCCAAGGTTTTAGAGTTCCAGGAGGTTTCAGATTGCGTGGAACTATCTTGAGTCATTGTATTCCTATACTTAGCGGAAAGGTTCCACCGTTCCACCTAGGCTAATACCTTCCGGTAAACTCCACCGACATGTTCTAAGATGCCCAATGAGCAGGCCCGCTTAGTAAGCCTGTAAAGGCTCGCCCGGGGCACACCCTTATCTGCGACATCCTCGATGCGGAAGACATTAGGGAGCCTCCCCCATTGCTCGCGTTGTTTCGGCGTGAATGCCAGCGTGCCGGCCTGACTCGCCGGGGCGAGCTGGAAACCGGCCTTGCCGTTCGCGCCCTCAACCGGGAGAATTAGCAGGGGATCGAAATCTTCACTACGGCGGACACCATTGATAACCCGTATCTCCTGGTCGTCGTCAAGAAAATCGATCCCCAACCGAACGTCGGCCCTGTTCAGAATATCGAGCGATCCCGAAACTTCTTCGAGCCACCCTCGTGCGTTTGTAAGCAGGTTCGGACGACCATTCTGGCGGTCTTGCTTCCGCAGATTGAACGTAAGGAGGATTGATGCTTCGGGGTATTTCTTGAACAATTCGCGAAGCTGAAGGTAGGCGGCAGTCACGTTCACCGCTTTCAGTTTGTCCACTGGGAAGAACAGGTCGAACGGATCTACCAAAACCACCGCATTGGGCATGCGCTGAAGGGCTTGGTCGAGGAAATCCATCCTCGCGCTTAGGTCGCCGTTCTTAATAACCTGAGTCAGTTTTGCTGTGGAAGGTTCGCTGAGGCAGTCAGCGAAGATATAGCTGTCCAGTTCCGAGGGCACCAAAGGTAGGGGAGTATTCAGACGCTGCCCGATACTTGAAAACCATGCCTTCACCGTGGGGCCGCTATTCTCGAAATCCAGGAGAATAACCGGCCTGCGCTGGCATTGTCGTCCACACCAGATTTTCCCGTTCAAGATATGAAACATCAAATCTACCAGTGCAGGTGACTTCCCTACGCCGTACGGACCAGCAAAAACCGTGATCTGACTTTCTCTGAACATACCCTCGACGATTTCCGCGCGCTGGGCGATGTTCCGCTGGAAATAGGTAGCTTGGGTGAGATTTGGGGCCACTTGGGGCGCGAGTCCCGGGGGCAGGACTAGAGGAGGTGTTACCGCGCGCAGCGGCGGTTGGATCGGACCAAGGGGCAATGCATGCACGGTAGCGTTCATTGGTTGATCCGCCCGGGCTCCACGCGCCTCGCATCGAGAAAGGCATCAAGGTCTGCGCGACGGAACCTAACCGAGCGGCCAATCTTAAGGAAGGGGAGGGTTCGTAGGTGAACTGCTTTTCTGATCCATGCTTCCGACATGCCGAGAAAAGTTGCAGCTTCGTTGGTGTCGAATGTTGGGGGAGGAGAACTTACTGGATTATTCATTCCCCTTTTTACAGCATATTTGTCCGTATCAGACCATGCACAAAACCGAGACGAATTTGTTCCAAGCACAAAATGGTGCCTGATTATGTTCGCGCAAGTTTGGATATGGATGGACCTTGCCAGCCCCGAAGTTCAGCTAGCAGAATCCTGGTTTTAGCATCGGCCCGTTGCTCAGGGGTGCTCTGCGAGGGGAGCAGAGAGAGTTTGCGGTTCAGGTCTGTTTTCGCCGCCTTGATATGACTCAAAACCTGCTTTCGTCCTTCGGTAGGAGAAAGATCAGGGAAGAAGGCCGCCGCGAGCTTTACAGTCTTCACGCCCAATAGATCAGCCGCCAACACAACATATCGTCTCGACCCTATCGAAGGCCTGCCTCTTCCCTTGGGTTGAACTTCTAGCGGGGTGAAGAAAACACCTTTCGGGGGTGAAGCTCCGAGCAACTGTAAATACGCCTGGAGCAGGAATGAATAGGCATCGGATTGCTTTTCCTCCGCTGCCGTCTTGAGGGCTTCAAGGATCAGGAGGGGACCTTCAGGAGCGCGCGCCGGACCATCAGGAAAAAGCTCTGGGTGCTTTTGAGCGAATATGAAGTGCGCCTGAAAGAGTTTAGTTTGATTCGGAAAGCGTCCCCTAAGGGCCTTTGGGCCTTCTGCTTTAGTCGTCGCCGCCACGAATCGCTCCTTGTAGCAATCACCTTGAAGTTCCAAGGCCGCCAGCAGGTCAAGGTTCCTGCGTTCGCCCTGGTTCATGACACCGGGCTAAGGCGGCTTGATACAAGTTTGGCGCGAATCATGAGGCGGCGCAATTGGGCCTTCACTACCGGTTGGTCGGCAACTCGTCATCTACTTTTTGGCGGAAGCTCAACCCTACGCCAAACGCGAATTTGAAAAGTAGGGGACGGTTGCGCCGTCATCCAGGTGCAACCGGCATTCTCATTGGCTCGAGCGCCTGTCTACTGGTTGGGACGTTTTCCGGTCACGCTCTTAACGGGGGCAACGGGAAGAACTCTTGGCCACTTTCGGTCCGCAGTTTGGAGCTCATACTGCGGTGGCTCCCGCAGGAAAGCGTTAATTTCCGCGGGACGCGACTTGGCGCACCCTCTCGCTGACCCAGGGAAACTCCACCTTCTCCAGCCGCCGAATCCGTTCTGCAGAGAGCCACCCCCGGTGGTAACTGATGCGCTGATTGTCCATCCACACCCGCAAGCTGTGGAATCTGCGCTGATCGGTCGGCACGCGCCAGTGGCCGTGTTGTTGATAGAACGTATGCAGTTTGGCCAGCCACTTCGACCAAACAACGTCCTGCTCGGCCTCACGCTTCCCCTTCGCATCCCAGACAAACCCGACTTCATTGAGTCGGCGCACCTTCTCAGCGCTCAGACGGCCTGCCCGATTCAGTAGGCGCATCTTCACGACCCACCGGCCCATCTTGAAGTCTTCCGCCCATTCCGCAGGCACGTGGGAATGGCCGAAACTGCGGTGGAATTCCAGCAGCCTCTGAAAACTGTGCTCCCAGCGCGGGTCAAGGGGGACGCCTATCTTCCAATCCAGGCCCAAGGTTTTCAGGCGCCGCCAGCGTTCCTGGCTCAACAGTCCTTGTCGCTTCAAGCGTCGCTGCCGCTTCACCCATCCGCTGAGGCTGGGAGTCCTTCCCCACGCGACCGGCACGCGACAGTGACCGAAACGCCGGTGGAAACGCTCCAACTTACCCAGCATTCGTTCCCACATCTTGTCCCAGTACCTGAAGTCCCGGAATTCTACGGAACGGCCGCGGGAAACCCAATCGAAGCCGACCTGCTCCAATCGCCTTCTGCGGGCATCCTTGAGGCGGCGGGACCGGTAAAGCACCCGTTGGTAGTTAACCCAATTGCCCAAGTTCGGATGGGTCTTGGAGCAACTTGGCACTTGACAGTGGCCGTGCTCCTGACGATACGCTTTCAACTCCTGAAATCGCAGCTCCCACGCCGCGTCCTGATACGACTGTGTTGGGCTCTTGAATTGCTTTCTCGACCATCTACGTACCGTCATTCGCTGCAAATCCCAAAACCGTCTGGCAACTTTCACTGTAATCTCTTTTTACGCAAACGGTCAAGAACGGCTAACGATGAGACCGCTTCATCGCACTCTTACGGTTGTGCTCATGGCTCACGAGGCTCAAAAACGAACGCGGATGTTAGGTTGGACGATGGATCTGCTGCTTTGCGGCGAACACTCGGCCTGAAATTCCGTTTTCCCCACATAACCCGGCAACTCAACGTTCAAGTGGCGTTCTCGATTGGCGCTCGTTATCCACAGACGATAGGCAAAACTGGCGTTCTGTACGTCACGGGGACTTCGGGTTTCCTCTCGTCTCTCGGGTTCAGGTTTAATGGGGCTGGTGCGTTCGCCACGATTCCGATCATGAATTGGCCGGGGATGTTCCCCTAACCCGGCGATTCCGGGTACACTTCTCTTAGCCACAACAGCTTTAACTTAGCCTCCGCCGCGCTCTACGAGGGACCCATGCCCAAAAGGGGCATACCCGGGGGAGGACCCGAGCCAGACCCTAACCAGCCGCTCTGCATTGTGACGCGCCTTGTGACGCAACCCCGGTCCCGGCCGCCTCGAAACACCGAATCGTATGGAGCGATACAGAGTACGACAGATGAGAGCGTAAGCTTGCAAGGTCGCACAGGAATTAGGCCTTAGAGTCTCGCCGGTGGCATCCGGTAGTCGAGCGTAACGCTCAGCCCAACCATTTCACACGCAGGAGGTCCGGGGTTCGAGTCCCTGCGCGCCCACCATTCCTATCAGTGAGTTGTACATACTCCCTCTGGGCGTTAGGGCTCGTGTCCCCACGGATGTCCAATCAGCAGCCGAAGCCGTTGCGAAGCACTTTTAAGGATGACTTTCTGAAGAAGCGGCGTCCCTAACTATCTCGCGGCCGTGGGCATTTGGGTCAAACAAACAGTTCGACCAAGCAGACTGGGCTGCTCCGTACACGCATTACCCCTGGCTAGCCCCGCTCAACCAGACTCGCTATACTTCCCGCATTGAATAGGCGGGCAACCATGACGAAATCATACCGGTTAGCGGTGACGGCGGCGCTGCTGGCGCTCGTACTATCAACCGCAGACTGTAGCCGGGCTCCCAGCCGTGGGTCTTCAGCAAAGGCCACCCGAATCGCAGGTGAGCTGCGGGACCTCGCCAGCAACGGTGATACCTCAGCGCTAGGGCAACTCACAGCGCGTGCGGAAAGCGGCAACAGAGCTGCGCAATACGTGTTGGCCACTATGTACGACGCAGGGAATGGAGTGCCACAGGACCCAGCGATAGCTGCCAAATGGTATCGCAAGGCCGCTGACCAGGGAGATGCGAGCGCGCAGTTCGCCTTGGGAGTGATGTACTCCGGTGGTCAAGGTGTAGCCAGAGATGCAGGACTCGCTGTGAAGTGGTTTCGCAAGTCTGCGGAGCAGGGCGATTCCAGAGCACAGTGGAATTTGGGGGGGATGTATGCCCAGGGGGAGGGCGTACCAAAGAATCCTGTTCTGGCTCTGATGTGGATGAACCTGGGCCAGCCGAATCTCAAGGCGCAACTCTCGAACCTCAAGATTCAAATTGTTTCGCTAGAAAGAAGTATGACCCCAACCCAAATTGCCCAGGCCCAGAAGCTCAGCGAGGATTGGAATGCCCTCCGGAAGCGGGGGCCAAGAATTGGGGATAGTGCAATTCCGACCCCTAAAGCACCGGGCACCGGCATCCTCGGCAACCAGCTTGACGTGGCAGCACCTTGAGCCCCAAGCCGCGCCGGCGGCGCTCCAGGACTGCGCTTCACTGGGCCTGAATCGGGGGGGCACCATCGGTATCAGGCAAATTTGCTTCTTCACACGCAGGAGGTCCGGGGTTCGAGTCCCTGCGCGCCCACCACTTTTCCGGCCCTTCGCTGCCGTAAACTAGAGCGCCGACAATTCCTGGAACTGTCCGTTGCTATCCCCTAACGTTTCGGCCGGCACTCCAAGTTTATTCAGCAAGGTCAGTTGAAGGTTCGTGAGCGGTGTGTGCTCCGGATAGACCAAGTGACGACCGCCTTTCAACGTTCCTCCGCCTCCGCCCACGACGAACGTGGGGAGCGGACCGTGCGTGTGCCGGTCACTATTGCTGATCCCGGAGCCAAAGAGCAAGATGGTGTGATCTAGCAGCGAGCCGTCGCCATCCGGCGTGGTGCGCAACTTCTCAAGATACTCCGCGAACAATCCAATGTGATGCCGCTGAATGCGAGCGCATTTGTCCATCTTGACCGGGTCGCCTTGATGGTGCGTGACGGGATGGTGCGGGTCGGGCACACCGATCTGCGGATAGGGGCGTCCCGTCTGTTCGCGACCGTACATGAAAGTGATCACCCGCGTGAGGTCGGATTGGTAGGCCAGTAGTTGCAAGTCGTACAACAACCGTACGTGCGCCTCGAACGTATCGGGGATGCCCGCGGGCTGGGCCACATCGGGCAACTCTTTGGAGCTCTGCTCCTCCGCCTTTTGAATGCGCCGCTCCACGTCTCGCAAGGCCGCGAGATAGTCGTTCATCTTGCGATTGTCAGCGGTTCCCAGTTTGCGTTGAAGTTGATTCACCCGCTCATTCACGGAATCGAGCAGGCTGCGATCCTGGCTGAGGCGGGAGGCCCGCACGCGAGCGTCGGTGCTGTCGCTGGCTCCGAACATCCGCTCGAACAGCACGCGTGGGTTGTTCTCCGCCATCAACGGCAACGTCGGCGTGAGCCATGAGAGCGTGCTGCTATAGGCGCAACTGTAGCCCAGATCGCACGATCCCAACAGGCTGTTCTCGTCGGCCGTCATTTGCAGCGAAGAGAGTTGCGTCTCGCTCTCAAATGCCCGCGCCGCAATCTGATCCATAGAGACAGCGTTTTCCACGTTGCTGTCCGATTTCTTGACGTGCGTGCCCGTGAGGTAGCTGCCGCATGCACGGGAGTGGTCGCCGCCGCCGTCACCGAGCGGCTCCGCCTGATCGCTAGCTAGGCCTGTTATGACGATCAACTTGTCCTTAAATGGTTCCAGCCCTTTGAGCGTGGGCGATAGCTCATAGTTCGAGCCGACTCCCTTCGGCAGCCACTGGTCATAGATCACACCGTTGGGATGGTAGACGACTCCGAAGCGGCGCACAGGCGCGGTGGTCGCCGCGGGCGCAAAGGCAGGAATCATGGCGTCGAGCAGAGGCAGTGCGACGGCCGTACCCGCTCCCCGGAGAATCGCGCGGCGCGAGATGGATTTCTTGGTTACAAACATTGTCTTGTCCTCCTCTACTTGCTCGCGGTTCTCATTTGAAATGGAGCACTCTTCACTGTGGCCAAAATCACAGACGACCAGCGGTAGCCGTCCGCTGCCGCTGCGCGGTCAATCCCTCGGATGGCAGGGGCGTCGTAATACCCAAGTCCACGGCCCAGAACATAGGTCAGTAATTTCTCAGTGACCGCTTTGGCGAATTGCGTTTTCTGCGCAAGCAAAGCTTGCCGCAACTCTCGCGGTCCGTTCACTTTCGTGCCGTCCAGCAGGACGCCCGATGCGTCGATGGCGCTGCCCGCGTCCGTTGTGCGCCACTGCCCGACCGCGTCGAAATTCTCCAAGCTCAACCCCAGTGGGTCCATGCGCGCGTGGCAACCGGCGCACGTTGCATTCGCGCGATGCAGTTCCAGCATTTCCCGAACGGGCAACGGCTTGCCTGCTTTGTTGCTCGATTCCAGTGCGGGCACATTCGGGGGAGGGGGAGGCATCGGCGCAGCCAGGATATTCTCCAGCAGCCACTTGCCTCGGATGGTGGGCGAGGTGCGCGTCGTATAAGAGGTAACCGCAAGCACGCTGGCCTTGCCCAGCAAGCCGAAGCGATTCTCGTCCGTCAGCTTCACGCGCCGGAAGTGACTTCCGTAGATGCCGGGAATTCCGTAATGGCGCGCGAGTTGTTCATTGAGGTAGGTCTCATTCGACGTCAACAGGTCGATGATGCTGTGGTCGTCTCGCAGCTGAGCGTCGAGAAATAGTTCGGCCTCGGTTACGAACGCGCTCCGTAGATTGTCGTCGAACCAGGGAAACTTAGTGCTATCCGGATTAAGCAGCCAAACGTTCCGCGTTTGCAGCCAATCGGAAAAGAAATTCTGGACTAGCGACGTGCGCGTGCGGGGATCGGCGAACATACGCGACACTTGCTGTTCCAGCACCGCCGGCTCATGCAACTTGTCGCGGATGGCCAGGTCCAGCAACGTGTCGTCGGGAATGCTGCTCCACAAAGCGAACGACAGTCGCGAAGCCAACTCTACATCGGAGATGCGATAAACGCTGCCAGGGGCGGCGGTCGCGGGATCCGCCTCAATGCGGAACAGAAAATCGGGGCTCACTAATACACGCTCCAGCGCGGAACGAATTCCGTCGTCGAAGCTTCCCGTGGTGCGTGCGCGAGTGTAAAAACGGAGCAGCGTCTGCGTGTCATCGTTGTCGGCGGCACGGCGATACGCACGCCGCGCTAACGTGGACAGTATCCTCGTTGCGCAGGGAAGTTCTTCTGCGGTGTTCGCCGGGCGGCACACATAGAGCACCTGACGGCTAGGCGAGTCGAGCGGCACTTTGCCTTCATAAGGTCCGCCGATCAGCAACGATGCGATGGCGATGGGCGCGGTCGCATTGTCCGAGTTGCGGCTGTAGGGCGAAAGACGATCGGGCCCGCCGCCCTCCGGCGCTGCGTTGTCGGATTTGAGCATGGTCGCCATCACCTGGTGCAACCCGGCCTTCACTGGCACACGAACTTGCAAGGCCTCATCCGCTTCGTATTGGAAGGTTCTAGACGGCGAGCGTTCTCCACCCAGCGTAAATTGTGCCACGCGCGCTCCATCCACACGGACTTCAAACTGCGTCTGGACGTTCAGGCCGCGGATCTCGCTGCTCCACGCGCGTTGCAGACGGAGCTTGAACACGTACTCTCCATCCACTGGGAAATAGTGACGCGTGGCGACACCACCCTTCGTGCCCAGGGGAAAGTCTTCGCCCAGGCGCTCGGTCTGGCGAAGATACGTAAGGTCGTTGGCATTGTTCTTCATTGCGCCGTAGCGCACGAACGCGGGTGGCATGTTCGGATCGCCCACGGCCCGTCGGGCGATGGTTGCCGCCGCCGAAACGTACCGGTCTAGCAACGCAGGCTGCATGGAAAGAGCTTCCGCGTTGTTCTCGAATCCGAATGCCTGCTCATCCGGCGGCAGCATAGCTTGTGCGTCCACTTCCACCGCGACCAAATCCCGCACGGCGTTGGCGTATTCGGCACGATTGAGGCGATGCAGCGTGGCGGACCGGCCGGGGTTCACCTGCGCGGCTGCCGCGCGATCGATTTCAGATTCCAGCCAATCGGAAACGGCATCATACGTGGCGTTCTCGGGGCGGGGCATACCCGGAGGCGGCATGGCACGGCTGCGCAGCTTCACGATAACCTTCTCCCACGCTTCGGCGGAGTTGGCGACGTGCTCCGCATCCACGCGGTCGAGTGTGAGGTTCGCGATCTTCAACTTCTGGTTGTGACAAGAAACGCAATACTTGTTCACTAGTTCGCTGGCGGGAGTAGTGGGGGCGGCAGCGGGTTGAAAGCCGAGAGCCGCAGCGGCGAAAAGCGCCAGGCAGCCCGCTCCGATTCCATAAAGGCTGTAGCGTGTCATGTTCCTCACTTCTCCCGGCACCGATTCTGTGACTCGCAGGGGCTTCCTAGATTGGGGTCCGCGCCGTGCTTCACCAGCAAGTCCGCGCCTTCCTTGTTTACCAGCACTCCTCCCAGTCGGTCCCCTTGGCCGTTCGCCGCACGCCACGGAGTGGTGTCGGCTTTGCTGACGGCATTCACGTTTACGCCCAAATCGATCAATTGGGCCAGAAGCGAATTCCAGCCTCGATAGGCGGGACCGAACAGGGCGTTCTCGCCGAACGTCGTCTCACCTTTCGGGTCGACGCCGAGATCCAGCAGGAGTTTCACGGCATCCTTCGCTTGCGCCTCTGTCACCAGCGACTCGCCAATTCCATGGTTCAAACCTGTTGCGGCCATGATGGATGTTGCATTGGTTGCCGTCTGGATCTTGGGATCCGCGCCGGCCTGGAGCAGGATGCGCATCATCTCCACGTCGTCGACCGAAGCGGCAAGTAACAACGGAGTTGCTCCCACGGCGTCGGTGTATCCGGTGGCAAAGGACGGCTGGCGTTTCGTCATGCGGGCGTTCACCTTGGCTCCGTGGGCCAGTAGGGATTTGACTAGCCGCAGCTTGGCTTGACGATCCGGAATTCCCGACATGGGGTCGTCAAAGCCGTATACCGGATTCGCTGCGTAGCCCTCCCATGTTGTGGATGCCCAATGCAGGGGCGTAAAGCCAGCGCCGTCGGCGTTGGGGTCGGCACCATGATCCAGCAGGTACTGCGCGACATCCACCTGGGCTCGTAAGGTGGCCACCATCAGTGGCGTGTAACCGGCACCCGCGCCCGCCCCGGTGGGGAGGTTCACATCGACGCCGGCGGCCAGTAGTAATTTGACGCTATCCAAGTCACCGACCCGTGCGGCGAAGTGGATGGCAGCGAATCCCTGTTTGGTGAGGGCTTTTAGATCAGCGTGCGCCTGGATGAGCGCGCTCACCACGTCCGGGTGACGTTCCGCAGCTGCCCACATCAACGGAGTTTGATTCTGCGCGGGCTCGGTGGCATTGATCGCCGCGCCATATTCGATCAGCCAACGCACTGCGTCCGCATTGCCCGTCTTGGCGCAAGTCATGAGCGGGGTTTCGCCGGTGGCGATCGCGGTGTTTGGATTCGCGCCCGACTTCAGCAGCAAACGGACCAAGTCGGCATTCCCGTTGGTGCATGCCTGCGATAGCGGCGTCATGCGGAAATCATTTGCGGTGTTGGCATCCGCACCTGCGCCCAGCACTAGGTTCGCTATTTCCAGGTCGTTCCAATGCGCCAGCCAAAGTAACGCCGTGGAGCCGTCGGTTGTCCGCGCATTGACGTCCACCTTCTGACTCAGAAGTGAGCGAACTGCCTTCGCGTCTTGGTTCTTGGCTGCGTCCACTAGTCTGGAATCTGTCGGGTCGGCCGCGGATGCCGACCCGGCGAAACCGGACAACACGAGCAGCGTTAACACCAACTTTCTTGCTAGGCAGCGCCTCTCGTCTCGGTCAAACATGCCGCCTCCTATTTTCTAGGAACCTCATGCTTGACGAAGGTGTTACACGGACGTCTCAGCTCCGTCGTAAAGCATGCCGGCTCGCGGTCATTATATACAAGATTTGGACTGCCTGCGAAGGGCTGATCCGTTTCGCTGGGTTTATGGCACGGTGCTGAAGACGACGTCGACCCAGTAGTTATTGGAGTTCCAGGTGTTGACGGGGAAGCCGCCGTTGGGGGCGTAGAGATAGAGGCCGTTGCCGCCATCTTCGCCGTTGGCCAGAGCGCGCAGCGGACCGTTGACCACCGCTGAGGTGAAGAAGGCGGAGTTATAAGAGTAATGTCCCAGCGGCGCGAAGTAAGAGGCGACGTAGGTGGTGTTGGCGGTGATGGCCACCGGAGAGGCGAAGTTGACCTGCTGCCAGCCGGTGGCGGTTTCATTGGTGAAGGTGGCGGTGGCCAGGATGGTTCCGTTGGAGCTCCACAGGTGACCGATATGGGTCCCGGTGTTGCCGGTGCCCTTGTAGAAGCGGAC
>CALQCC020000060.1 GCA_943328975.2 Bordetella parapertussis
CCGCAAGCTCGATGGTCATCGTGACCTCTGGGCCTTGGCCAATATCCTTGGCCGTTCGCCTGTTTCCAACGCCACTCCGCAACCCAAAGTGGCGTAAGATGAATCTGCCCGCCGTGTTGACCTTCAACTAAACGCGGGACACCATCCCACGTCGCCAGCGAATACCGTCATCCAGATACTGAAAAACCCGCTTTCTCGGGCAGTTCGGGCGATTTGTCTCCTCAGCGGTTCGTTGTCCTGATCACCCTGGGCATCATCACGGGACATCGTTGCGACGCTCCAAGCTTCCATCCGCTGTGCCACTCGATCAAGCGCTACGAGCTTGCCGTTCTCGTCCAAAGTGTTGTTAATTCGCTTGTCCAGGCCGGTGAGTGAAAGGGTTGCGTTTGCTTGGTCTCTCGTCTGAGGGACGAGGCCAACGTGCGGCATTACTTTCCCATCGGGCGCATAGGTAAAGGGGGCGAAAGTATTGTCCCTGTCAGGGAAAATCAAGTCTAGGAACGAGACGTCTTTCTTCGATTTTGTCGCGTTGCAGTTCCTGCAGGCCAGTAAGAAGTTGGTCCAGGTACCAATCAGGTGGGAGTATTGGGGCAAACCCGTTGGCTGGAGGTGTTCTACCTCGAGCCCGGCACTGATCTTCCGTTCACAATAGCTGCAATATGGCCCTAGTCTCGCGACAAGCATTGGCAGAGCGTCTCTATAGTTACTGAAATCGCCCTGCTGGGGTGAGGGGCCTCTTCTCACAGGTCGCATAGATCAGTCCCGTAACTTTGCCGCACGTTTCATTTCGAGGAATGCTTGAAACGCTGGATTGTCTGCGTAGGGAGCAATCGATTCGGACAATCGTTCTTCAAACTGCTTTCGCTTGTCTTCAGGTGCTAGTGCTGCCTGATCAAGGGTCTCCAGGTATTCGGTTGCGGTTTGCTTCATTTGGCCGTAGCGCTGACTTACTTCGGGATGCGGAACTCCCATGATGCCTTGGGCGATATCGTCGAGTGTTTTGTTGCCTAGTTCAGCCGTTGCAAGGCCGTCCAACATCAAGAGTTCCTCTCCAGAGCGCAAGGATTGAATGAGAAACGGAGAGTGAGTCGCAGCGAAAAACTGGATTCTCGGGAAGACTCGTCTAAGGTCCTCTATCACTCGTCGCTGCCAGCCTGGATGAAGGTGTAGATCGAGCTCGTCAATGAGCACCATCCCAGGAGTGTCTTCGAGGACGCGTTCGTCGAGTGAGGGATTGAGCGTGGCGGCCTTTTGAGCCATGTCGCCGACAAGAGCGACTAGGGCTTTTTGTCCGTCACTGAGGTTAGAAAATGGCTGGAGTCCGTGGGTGCCAATTTTTAGGACAACTTCTCCACGAGCAGCATCGAAATAGAGGTCGTGCGCCTCCTCAATGCAAGCTAGAATAGCGCTGCGGACGGTTGAATAGAGGTGTGATGGGCCACCCGATTGGTAGGCGATCCAGGACTGGCGTGCGATCCATTTTGCCAGCGTGGGGATCGATACGCGAGGATCAAGGCTGTTTCGGTAGCCCTCAAGACGAGACAAAGACTGTTTGCCGACTAGTCCCTTTTCATCTTTCACTAGATATTGCTCGCGTGGGGTATCCCAAAGCCGACCAGTACCGTAGTAGGAGAGCAATGGGAGTACCGATGCTTCCCCAGCCCGTACCGCTCGATCTGCATTTGCGGCAAGATTGCGAATGTTGCGGGAGTCGCCACGAGTTGTCCTCCCTCCTGGTGTGGTGAGGGATCGTTTCCACTCAACCGTCTGTCCGAAAACAAGACCGTTGGCATGAACCACGCAGGGAAATTGGGACTCCCAATTAACCATGGCGGTGTTGTATCCAGGAATCGCGTTCAACCGCACATCGTGCGGTCGAATATTCCGCGTGTCATAGCCTCGAATACCTAGCAGCCATGCACCTGCAGCTACAGCTAGTGCGTCAAGTAGGGATGTCTTTCCAGCGCCGTTGACGCCCACAATCAGATTCATCTGAGGGTGGAACGAGAAATCCTTCAGCTCGAAGCCCTTGAAATTCTCGATTCTCAAACGGTCAATTCGCATGACTCCCAATTTTCCCACTTCTCGGTTGGTTCGTGCTGCTGCGTATAAAGCACTACGCCGATTGATCGCAGTGAGGATCTCTTAGCGGCAGGAGCGGCGTCATTTTTCGCTTTATCGAGGCGCTGGTGGGGCGACGTTCCAGTGCTTGATGACGCGGGTCTCGCGCTCGTAACCGAGAACGCTGATGGTCGCGGTATCGAGCGCTAGTAAACGCCCAGCGACCGGAGGCAATCCGATCCAGCAGGCGGCGAGGATGCGGAGGATGTGACCGTGGGCGAAGAGGGCGATATCGCCGTTGGTCGCTGCGGTAACGCGGTGAATCACGTGGTGCGCGCGTTCTGCTACTTGGTCCAGCGTTTCCCCATCCGGGATCGGCGAATTCCAAACCGACCACTCTGGGATCTCCTGCCGGATGTCGAGCGTGGTGCGGCCTTCGTAGACGCCGTAGTTCCATTCCGTCAGATCGTTATCGACGGCGGGAGCATCGAAGCCTGCTAGCCGGCAGGTTTCGCGCGCTCGATCGAGAGGGCTGGTCCGCACCGTGAGTTCGCGCCCGCGCAATGTTTGACCGAGCAACTCCGCTTGCGCTCTGCCGCGATCGGTCAGGGCGATATCGGTTCGACCGGTATGTTGGCCGGAGCGGGACCATTCGGTCTCGCCGTGGCGAACTAAAAAGACTTGCTGCGAAGCCCCACTCATTACTGCGGCAGCGGCCAGTTGATGACGTAGGAGTAAATCATCACGATCACGCCCAGCATGCAGGCCAGGAAGACGCTATGACGCAGGGTGAAGCGGAAGAGCTTGGCTTCATCCGAGGACGCCATTCCGGTAGCAGCAGCGGCTACCGCGATCGACTGCAGCGAGATCATTTTGCCCATGACGCCACCGGCGGAGTTCGCCGCGGCCATCAACGTGGGGTCGAGGTTGAGTGTTTTCGCGGTGACCACTTGCAGGTTTCCGAACAGGGCATTGGCCGAAGTGTCGCTGCCGGTGAGGAACACGGCCAGCCATCCGAGCAGGGCGCTGAAGAAGGGGAAGACGGCTCCGGTGGCGGAGAACGCCAGGCCCATGGTGGCCGTCGCGCCACAGAAGTTGAGCAGGTACGCCAGGCCGAGCACGCTGGCGATGGTGACCATGGAAGTGAATAGTTTCCTGCCGGTCTCCATCAGGATGCCCATGTAATTGCCGAACGAGAGTTTCAGAACGACCATCGAGCAAAGGGACGCCATCAGGCATGCTGTGCCGGAAGCGGCCAGGATATCCAGAGTGAACGCGGTTTGATCGGCCGGATAGGGGCCAGGGGTGGCGGTGACGGGTGCAACTTGAATAATGTTGCCGGCCAGCGCGGGCCAATCGAAGCGCATGGTAGCGGAGACGAGGAAGGCGCCCACCGCATCGAGCATTGTGGCGAAGGAATCCAAAGATCCACCGCGCATCCAGCCCTTGATGATCCCGTTGCGGCTGACACCTGAGAGGAGCACGAAGAACACCAGGAACAAGTAGGGCGACCACGCGACGATGACTTCGCCGAGTGTGTGCTTCTTCGGCGTGGACATGGGGCGGCTGTCCGCCAGTACGAAGTTATCCGAGGGCTTCCACACTTTCAACAAAGCGACGAGTGCAAGCAGGGCGGAGAGGGCTCCGAGGATGTCGGTCAATTGCGGTCCGACAAAGTTTGATACGAAATACTGTGCCGTGGCAAAGGCGATGCCGCAGACGGCGACGGCGGGCAGTACTCCCATGAGGCCCTTCGGTCCGCCCATGACGAGGATCAAGTATGCGGGGATGAAGATCGAGATGGGGGCGCAGATGCGGCCGACCCAGGCGCTGAGCGCAAGTTCGTTCAGTCCAGTGATGCGCGCGAGTGTGACGACCGGGATTCCGATGGAGCCGAACGCTACCGGCGCGGTGTTGGCCAGCAAGCAGATCCCTGCGGCGTAGAACGGAGCGAAGCCGAGTCCGGTGAGCATCGCAGCGGCGACCGCGACTGGCGTGCCGAATCCGGCAGCGCCTTCGATGAAGGCTCCGAACGCGAAGGCGATCAGGAGAGCCTGCAAGCGGCGATCATCGGTGAGACCGCCGACTGAGTCCTTGATGATTTCGAACTTGCCGGTTTTTTCGCAGACCTTATAGAGGACGATGGCCCAGTAGACAATCCAGCCGATGGGGAAGAGTCCGAACGCAGCGCCGTAGACGGTGGAGTTCAGCATCAGGCCCAGGGGCATCTGATACATGAAGAGCGCAACGACCGCCGCCGCGCCGAGTCCTGAGAGGGCGGAAACCCACGCGGGTTTACGTTTAATTCCGATCAGGAAGAGCAGCACGAAGACGGGCAGCGAGGCCACGAGCGCGGAGAGCCACAGGCTGCCGCCGAGCGGAGTGTAGTTTTGGGTCCACATATAGATACGATCAGCTATCTTAGCAGCCTCGGGGGGCTAACGGTGATATACTCTGACGCTGGCTGTACCGACAGGGATTTTTGAGGTGCTTGATGGTGGACCTAATCTTAATTCGTCTTCTTTTTATTTCACTTTTGGGTTGTGCGGCCTTTTTCCTGAAACCGTTCTCGCTGGAAGGTCCGGCGGCGGTGGCGGTGGGGGTGATTTGCGCGGTCGGCGTCGTGATTTTCGAGTTGCGGGTACGCGAGGCCAGTATGAAGCGGCTGATTGGCGCCGCGTTCGGTAGTGTGCTCGGCATTTTTGGCGCGTATCTAATTTCACTGGTGCTGGAACTCGCGATGCCGGGGAACAACACCACGGTTCCCTTTCTGCAAATCCTGCTGCTTGCGTTCATGACCTACTGCGGACTGGTGGTGGGCGCGGCCAAGGGAGAAATGCTGAACCTAGCGGCGTTCGGCGGAATCTTTGGTGGTGAAACTACGGGAAAGAATAGCTTCAAGATTCTCGATACCAGCGTCATCATCGACGGCCGTATCGCGGACATCGCGGAGACAGGGTTTATTGAGGGTCCAGTGGTGATCCCGCAGTTCGTGTTGCGCGAGTTGCAGCAAGTGGCGGATTCGGCGGACGGCAGCAAGCGTAGCCGTGGGCGCCGCGGGCTCGATATCCTGCAGCGCATCCAGAAGATGCCGCAACTGACGGTGCAGATTGTCGAAGACGATTTTCCCAACGTGCACGAGGTCGACATGAAGTTGATCGAACTGGCGAAGCTCTACAACTGCAAGATCATGACCAACGACTTCAACTTGAACAAAGTGGCGCAGGTGCGCGGGGTCGAGGTTCTGAACATCAATGAATTGGCGAACACTCTGAAGCCGTTAGTTCTGCCTGGGGAAGTGATGCGGGTGTTCATCCTGAAGGAAGGCAAGGAGCCGACCCAAGGCGTGGCGTATCTGGACGACGGCACCATGGTGGTGGTGGATAACGCTCGCAAGCTGATTTCGAAGACGGTGGACGTGACCGTGACCAGCGTCCTGCAAACGACGGCGGGGAAGATGATCTTCGGGCGCTACGACGAACGGATTCAGGTAGTGCATGAGCGGGGAGCCCGGGAAGCTGTCGGTGGGGCGTAGATTCCATTACAATCAGATTTCGCATGAATGTTTCCGTAATCATCCCCGCAGCCGGGCTCGGCACGCGTATGGGGCGCGAGAGATCGGGCGTTAGCCGCAAGCAGTTTATGTTGTTGGACGGCGCTCCGATTCTGATTCACACGATTCGCAAGTTCCTGCGCTGTCCTTCGGTGAATGAAATTGTGATCGCCCTGCGTGCCGAAGACATGGAGTGGGCTCGCGAGCTAGTGGCTGAGGAGAAGCCCGCGAAGATGGTCCGGTTCGTAGAAGGCGGGGACAGCCGGCAGGCCTCCGTCGAGAACGCCCTGGCGACCATCCATCCCCTTACGGACCTGGTGGCTGTGCATGACGCTGTACGGCCGTTCATTGACCCTGAAATTGTGGAAAAGGTGATCGCTGAGGCGGCGCACTCGGGTGCGGCGATTGTCGGCATTGTGCCTGTGGATACCGTGAAGCAGATGCACAAGAAGGACAAGATCAAATCGACGTTGCCGCGTGAACACTTGGTGATGGCGCAAACGCCGCAAGTGTTCCGGCTCGATCTATTGAAGGAAGCGTTCGCCAGCGCGCGCGCGGACCAGTTTGTCGGGACGGATGAGGCGAGCCTGGTGGAGCGCTTGGAGCGGATCGATGTGAGCGTGGTGCAAGGTAGCGATCGCAATATCAAGCTCACCAAGCCCGGGGACATGGACTTGGCTCACTTGTTTCTGGCGCAGGAGCGCGGTGGAGAGAACGCTTGAGCGAGATCCGGACCGGGTTAGGCTGGGATACACATCGGCTGGCGTGGGGATTGCAACTAATGCTGGGCGGGGTGCGCGTGCCGAGCGAACGCGGGCAGTTGGGACACTCCGACGCCGACGTGTTATCGCATGCGATCACGGATGCTCTGCTGGGTGCAGCGGCGCTGGGAGATATTGGGATGCTGTTCCCAGACACCGACCCGCAGTGGAAAGGCGCAGATAGCGCGGTGTTCCTGGCCGAGGCTGTACGGCGCGTGCGCGCGGCGGGTTACACCATCGTCAACGTGGATTCGACCGTGATCCTGGAGAAGCCCAAATTGAAGGACTATCGGCTCACGATCCGCGAATCGCTGGCCAAGACTTTAGGTATTGAAGTGGACCGAGTGTCCGTCAAATTCAAGACGGCCGAGGGTGTAGGTCCGGTCGGCGAACTGCGGTCTTCCGAAGCCCAGGCTATCGTTACTGTTGCAAAGTAAACGCCATCGAATCAGGCCGAACCCACTGCCAAACGGCTATTGTTGGGGTTCGCTATCATGTACGAACGGATAAGTTTTAGCCCGCCAGGAGATTTAGGGAATGATCATTGACATCCACGGCCACGTCAGCGCCCCAGATAAACTTTACGTTTACAAAGCGAACATTTTGTCGCATCGCGGAGCGCATGGCCGGGGTGAGCCGGGAGCCACCGATGACGATATCCGCGAAGCGTTGAACGCGCCTACCTTCGGCGGTACGTCGCACCTTTCTCAGCTCAAGGAAGTCGGCACGGATCTGCAGGTGATTTCACCGCGTCCGTACCAAATGATGCACAGCGAGCAGGCGAAGGTTGTGCAGTGGTACATCGAAGAGACCAACAAGATTATTGCGCGCCAGACGAAGATGTTCCCGGATACGTTCCGTGGTGTGTGCGGTTTGCCGCAGACTCCCGGCGTTAGCCCGAAAGAGTTCCTGCCGTACCTCGAAAAGATCGTGAAAGAGGATGGTTTTGTCGGCTGCTTGCTGAATCCCGATCCTAGCGAAGGGACTAGCACGGACACTCCTCCGCTGGGCGATCGCTTCTGGTATCCGCTGTACGAAAAGTTGGTGGAACTGGATATTCCCGGCCATATTCACTCGGCCGGTTGCCGTTCGGAACGCCTGCCGTATTCGCTGCACTTCATCAACGAAGAAAGCATCGCCGTGCTGTCGTTGCTGAACTCGAACGTCTTCAAGGATTTCCCCACGCTGCGCATCGTTTGTTCGCATGGTGGCGGCGCGATTCCGTATCAATGGGCGCGCTTTGAAGCCAGTGCGATTCGTCGCGGTATCCAACGCTTCTCGGAACGCCTGCGCAATATCTACTACGATACGGTTCTGTACAACAAGGAATCGCTCGAGTTGCTGATCAAGACTGTCGGCGCGGATCGCTGCATGTTTGGCACGGAGCGTCCCGGCGTCGGTACGGTGAAGGATCCTCGCACTGGCCGCTGGCTGGACGAAACGCGCTATATCATTGAAGACTTCGAGTGGCTGAGCGATGCCGACAAGAAGCTCATCTTTGAAGACACTGCGAAGAAAGTATTCAAGATCAACGTTTAGTAAGGAGTCTCCTCGTTATGACCTCCCGTCTTAAGTTCGTGCTCATGATTGCGTCGTCGCTGGTGGCGTTTAGCTGCTCCAGCGCGCCGGAACCGGCCCAGATTCGCAAGGTTGTCATCAACTACCCAAACAAGAGCGGCTCGCAATGGCCGCTGTTCCTGGCGAAAGAGGGCGGCTTCTATCAGAAGTACGGTCTCGACGTGGAACTGAACTTCGGCGTGCACCCGGCGGGTGTGGCGATGTTGGCCAGCGGTCAGGGGCAGATGGTGAACTCCTCGCTGGAGCAATTGATGCAGGCGGCGTCGAAGGACGGCTCGCTCAAGTTGGTAGGCAGTTCGCTGAACCGTGGCACATTCGCGTTGATGGCGACGAAGAACCTGAAGACGGTTGAATCGCTCAAGGGTAAAAAGATCGCGGTCAGCCAGGTTGGCGATGCTCCCTACGGCTATGTGGTGGCGATCCTGGCCAAGGCTGGTATGAGTGATCGCGACGTCGAGTGGATTCCGGTTGGACAGGGAGTTGCGGGTCGCGCTGCTGCGTTGACCAGCGGTCGGGCCGATGCAACGATCCTGACGGCGCCGGCGTACTTCAAGTTGGAAGCCGACGGTTACAACACGCTGGTCAACTTGGCGGAACGCGAAGACATCTTTGCGTCGACCACTTACTTGATGGCCAAGAAGGACCTGGCGACCGACACCAAACTGGCCGAGGCTCTGATCAAGGCGCACGCGGAAGCGATCAAGACTTTCTATGCCGACAAGGCCGCCGCGGTCGCTGCCTACCGCAAGTACGATCCTGAAATTTCGCCCGAGGACGCTGATCGCACCTACGAACTTTACAACAAGCCGCAAGCGTTTGAGCGCGTGCCGTATGTCCTCAAGGGAGCGGTTGAATCGGTGCTGGCGCAGCAATCTAGTTCGCAATTAGCGGAGCAGATGAAGGCCTACGATTGGAAGCAGGTCATCGACAACAGCATCGTCGACAAACTGGTGAAGAAAGGCTTCTTCGTGCAATTGTTTGGCGATAGCGTCAAAGCAGAGCAGGAGAGGAAAGCATCCCTCGCATTCGGGAAGTAACGCGTCAGTGGCGGTAAAACTTCAAATCGAACATCTTACGAAGCGCTATTGGTTGGAACGAGAATCCACCCAAGTGTTGGCGCTGAACGACGTCACGTTGGGCGTGAATGACGGCGAATTTCTAGCCATCGTCGGTCCCAGCGGTTGCGGCAAGACGTCTTTGATGAACATCGTTGCCGGGTTGCTGCCTTACGAAGAAGGCGTCGTTTCCATCGATGGCAAACAGGTCCATGGGCCGGGCACGGATCGCGCGGTGGTGTTCCAACACTCCAGCTTGTTGCCGTGGCGCACCATCCTGGGCAACGTCCGCTATGGCATGGAAATGCAGAAGAAGTTCGACGAAGCGACCATGCAGCAACGTGCGGATCACTTCCTGAAGTTGGTCGGCCTCACTGGATTTGAGCGGCATTTCCCTGGCGAACTATCCGGCGGCATGCAGCAGCGAGTGAACCTTGCGCGAGCGCTCGCATCCGATCCCGTCGTGCTCTTGATGGATGAACCCTTTGCCGCGCTTGACTCGCAAACTCGCGAATTCATGCAGTCGGAACTGCTCAAGATCTGGTCGAAGGCGAAGAAGACTGTACTCTTTATCACGCACCAAATCAATGAGGCTGTGTACTTAGCGGATCGCGTCGCGGTCATGAGTTCGCGCCCGGGTCGACTCAAGGCGATTTTCGATATTCCGTTCGATCGTCCGCGTACGCTGGCGCTGAAACGCGATCCGAAGTTCCTGGAAATCGAAGACAAGATCTGGCAGCTCATCGAAGAAGAGTCTGACCGCATGGGTATGGTTGTCGAAGGGGCTGAAGTATGAGCGATCGTCAAGGCGCTCCCACTGGCCGCCCTACACAGACCTTCTATCAACGCTACGAAGGCGCCATCCTAGGAGGCGGCTCCATGGTGGTGCTTCTCGGATTATGGGAAGCCGCGTGGCAAGCCAAAATGATTTCGCCACTGTTCTTCAGCGGCCCTTCGGCGATCGCGAAACAAGCGGTATACGCCTGGACGCAAGGGAACCTCAAGGGCGACCTTCTTTATAGCGGTACGAACTTCACGTTGGGTTTCATCGCCGCAGCCGTCGCCGGAGTTGTCATCGGAATTCTGGTCGGCTGGTATCGCCGCCTCCGTATGTTGACGGACCCGCTTTTGAACGCGCTCTACGCCACCCCGCGCGTCGCGATGATCCCGCTGATCCTGATGTGGTTCGGCATCGGCATGTGGTCGAAAGTTTTCATCGTTTTCATCTCGGCCTTCTTTCCAGTGCTGGTCAATACCGTCGGCGGTATGCGCGCGATTGATCGCGACCTGCTCCGTGCCGCGCGTGCCTTTTGCGCTTCGGATTGGCAGATCTTTAAGACCGTCGCGATCCCCGGCTCGGTGCCCTTCATCCTTACGGGCCTCCGTCAGGGCGTCGCTCTCGGATTGATCGGTGTGGTGGTCGGCGAAATGTTCGGCGGCAGCCAGGGCGTCGGTTTCATGGTTGCTTACGGCGGACAAACCTTTGCGACGGACACTTTGTTTGTCGGCGTTTTCATCATCGCCGCAGCTGGAATCGTTTTGACGTGGCTCGCAGAACGTCTGGAACGACGCTTTTCGCAGTGGCGTCCCGAGCGTTAAGGAGAAAGTTATGGCAGATATCGTTTTAGGCATGGGGGCGGCACACGGACCGCTTCTTTCCACTCCTCCCGAACAATGGGATCTTCGCGCGAAGGCCGATCGGCAGAATAAATCCCACTGGTATCGGGGCAAGAGCTACGATTTTGAGTCCTTGCTGCAGGAACGCGCTCCGGGGTTCGCTAAGGAAATCGAGATCGAAGTTCGCCGCGAACGCCACGCCCGTTGCCGCGCCGCACTGGACAAATTGACCGCGAAGTTCCGCGAAGTTGCGCCGGAAGCCATCGTAATCCTTGGCAATGATCAGCGCGAGTTCTTCACTCCCGAACTCACGCCCGCGATCACGATCTATCGCGGTAAAGAAATTGTGAACGTGCAGCATATGCATGAAACGTCTCCCGGGTTGAATATCGCCGAGGTCGGGAACGCGCCTGAAATGGGCACCAGCTACCCAGGCGCCCCGGAACTTGCGGACCACATTCTTCAATCACTCAATGGCACGTTCGACGTGGCGCAGTCCGATACCACGCCGCAGAACGCGATTCGCCACGGCATCCCGCACGCGTATGGTTTTCTCTATCACACGCTGTTGCATGGCGCGCCACCGCCTAGCGTGCCGGTGATCTTGAATGTCCACTTTGCGCACAACGTTCCCAAGACGCAGCGGGTGCTGGATCTGGGCCGCGCGATTCAGAAGGCCATCAAGAGCTTCACTGGATACAAGCGCGTCGCGATGTTGGCTTCCGGCGGCTTGAGCCACTTCGTGGTCGACGAAGAACTCGATCAGAAGGTCATCGGTGCTATGCGCACTGGCGACGAAAAGGCGCTGCTGGAAATTCCTGAGAGCATATTCAAGGTCGGCACCGCTGAAATCAAAAACTGGTTCGCGGTCATCTCTGCGATGAACGCCGAGGGCCTCAAGTACAATCAGGTGGACTATGTGCCGTGCTACCGTTCTGAGGCCGGCACCGGCAACGGCATGGTCTTCTCCTACTGGGAATAATTATGAGCAACTATACCGATCGCCTGCTTCGCATGGATTCGTGCGCGGTTTCCGACGCGCTCGATAAACTCGGTCTCGCTGGTTCCGTGACTGGAATCGGTCGCGTCTCTACGGACCAACGTATCGCCGGTCGAGTGTTGACTGTGAAGTTGGATCGAGCCGAGGGTCGTAGCAACACTCGTCATCTGTGCTCAACCGCGATCGAAGCCGCCGAGCCCGGCGACATCATCGTGTGCGAACAGCGCACTGGCCTTGACGCGGCCTGCTGGGGCGGAAATCTGACTATCGGCGCACAGATGCGTGGCGTCGCCGGAGCCATTGTCGAAGGGCCTGCGCGCGACATCGACGAAAGCCGTCAACTGGGATTTCCCGTTTTTGCGCGCACCATCACCGGACGCACCGCACGTGGACGGATTGTCGAAGTAGCCACGGGCGAACCGATCCAAGTGGGCGACGTAACCGTGCATCCGGGCGACTACGTCATAGCCGATGCGAGCGCCGTCGTGTTTATTGCCCAAGCTGAAATCGAACGTGTTCTGGAAGCCGCCGAAAACATCTGGCAGCGGGAGTCGCTGATTGCGCAGTCACTGCGCGAGGGCAACCCAATCAGCCAGGTGATGGGCACCAACTACGAACACATGCTAAAAAGGTAGACCTCATGTCCACAGATAACAACATTGAGCGCGCTTCGCGCCTGGATACTACTGCTCTGAGCGACGCGATGGACCGGCTCGGTATCGCTGGCCAATGCCTCGGGATCAAGCCGCTCGAACACAAGTTCCGTCTCACGGGTCGAGCTTTCACGATTCTTTATGGGCCGTCGGCCTCGCCCTCTGGCACGGTCGGCGATTATATCGATGATGTGGAGCCCGGTGGCATCGTGGTGCTCGACAACGGCGGTCGCGAGGATGCGACGGTGTGGGGCGATATTCTCACTTGGGTCGCCCACGAACGCCGCATCGGTGGAACGGTGATTGACGGAGCTTGCCGCGATACCCATCTTTCGCACCAACTCGCGTATCCGATTTTCAGTCGCAGCTACTCGATGCGCACAGGCAAGGACCGTGTGCAAGTCGAAGCGATGGGCGGACCCGTCAATATCGGGAACGCGCGCTGCGAAGCAGGCGATATTTTGCGCGGCGATTCTGATGGCGTCATCGTTATTCCGAAGGCCCACGAAACGGCGATCCTCGACGCGGCCGAACAGATTGACGGCGTTGAAAACGAAATCCGCAGAGCCGTCCAGCAGGGCATGACGTTGCGTGAAGCGCGTACGCAGCACGGCTACCACTCGCTGCAGACGCGGAAGAAGTAAGGCGGTCGTGTCTGGCCGCATGCTCACCAGGGTGCGGAAAAAAGGGGCAGCTTCAGTGCTTTTTGGTTTCGGATATGAGTTTGAGGCGGGACTGCGTGGTTTCATGATGGCCGCCAGCGGGCATTTCGCCCTGGCTAGCATCCCATCGGTGTGCCTCTCAGGTCGGTTGTGCGG
>CALQCC020000061.1 GCA_943328975.2 Bordetella parapertussis
GATGGTCTACGTGGCGTCCGGCTACGTGGGAATCCAGCAGGGCTCGCAAGGCAACGTCGTGTTAGCGTTCGGGGTGGAGTAGCGACCGACGGCGGGCACGCAGGGTCCAGACTACGAGGATCAGGATGGCCGCTAGCTGAGCGGATCTCGCGATGTTGTCTTCGGTACCGCCCGAATAGATCAGTCGGATTGTGTGGGGACCTGTGTATTGCGGGTCGATGGTGATGAGCCCCAGCGGCCCGCACGATACTTTGCGTTCAGTAGTGCCTTCAAAAGCGTGCCAGCCCGGGTCGCACGTTTCTTGGACAAAGAGACTTTGGCCGTCATCGGTGCGAGCAGAGATCTCGGCCTCGTGTTGATTGATCCAGCGGAAGGTGGCCGTCGCGGCGGGATGATCGAGCGCTGCTATGAGCGGCTGTAGCGGCTCGATATCGATGCCGTTGACCGGGCGACGTTGGTGCAGCGCGGACGTTGGAACCGCGTGGGCAAGAGAAGCATTGGGGCGCGGCACGCGATAGACCACGCTGCCGGCATCGCGCCACACTTCTTCCAGAACGCCGTCGAATTTCTTGGGATTGAGGAAGGGTTGTTCACCTCCGGTATTCGCAACGCCGATCAAGCTTACTCCATAAACCTTCAGCCACGCTGTTGCGATCTCCCCACCGCGGTTGCCCGTTCCCTCACCGCTATAGATGTCGTAGATCGCCATGCGGAGTTCGTCGGTACGGACGGTTTGATCGCAACAGCCGTAGAACTGAGGAACATCAGAGTAGAGGTTCGCCCAGATCGCGACGGTGCCAGGAGCAAACACACGTTCACCGTTAGCGTTTGCGGCGAACCATTGGGACATCTTGTATTCGGCCGTGCCGCGAATGTCCGTCGCGACCGTTGTATTGCGGGCTTCACGACGGTAATAGCGGGCCTGGGCGGCTCCAGCAACCAGAGCGATAACTACAAGCCCAATCTGTATGCGTCGAGACAAGCGCGCGGTTACTGCGAGCGCCACGAAGGCGACAGCTCCGACGATGCCCATTTCCATCTCCAAGTGGAAACGGTGCGCTATCGGAATCAGGACTCGACCAAACCACATCTTGCCGAGGACAGCGATTCCGCTGATGATGGCGAAATAAACGAAGAACCGGAACAAGCTCGGAATGCGGTGTCGTTGAAAGAGCAGATGGCAGACGAACATGACCACTGCAGCGAAGGCAGCAAGGGCGGCCTTTTCGGCAAAGGGAGTGACGATATCGAGGTTAACGGAGCTTTCCTGAACAGTGCGGATGAGGGATGGAGGAATCCAGTAACAAGCAAGGGAATATGCCACTATGCCGATGCCTATTAGCGTCGGCCAGTGAATGGGACGCTCGCCCGTACTGGCGACCCCTAGCTTCGAGAGGACATAGGCAGCGATGGCCATGATCAGGCCGGTGGTACCGGTCCAGTTGGTAAGCACGAGGCCAGCGAGAGAGAGTGGCGCCAACGGAAGGAATATCCATCGCCGTTTGGAAACAGCTTCGTCGAGCAACCAAATAACCAGCGGGATCAGCATCAACGCGGTGACGTGCGGCCCCTCGCCGTAGTGGACCAACGTTTGGAGTCGGCGCGGACCGAAGAGTCCTCCGTTATCGATTCGCAGTGCTGTAACTAGAAAGGCCGAAGGGGAAATCAGCGAATAGAGCAACGCAGTGAGGAGCGCAAAACCATGGCGGCGGGTCGAGCGGTAGCAAAACCAAAAGAGCGTGATAGGTCCCAGGCAATACGTGGTCGCAGTTACAAAGTGATACGCGTGCTGCGCGGTCCAACCGCTAATGAGCGATAGAAATGCAACCATGTGGTGCAAGAGCGGGTTGTAGACTTGGCGAGCGGGCGTACCCATGATCCACATGGGGAACCAGGAGCGATCATTCCAGTGATCGGCGAGCCAACGACTGAACGACATGAACGCTAGGTCTACAGACGCGGTTTCCTGAGTAAACTCTGTGTTGAAGAGGTTGTGGCAGATATAGACGTTGAGAACGAAGACGGCGGCAAGGCAGAATGCAGTCCTCGCACGAGATGACTGAAAGATGGGATGGGAAGTTATCATCAGTGTGTGGGACGCACTCTCATTATTGTAGGGCTGGTCATGGTGGCATTCGGCATCGTCGTTACATTTGGTGACAAGTTGCCGATCAAGCTCGGGCGACTGCCGGGGGACATTCGGATCGAGGGCAAGAATGGGTCCTTCTATTTTCCGGTGGTGACGTGCTTGCTGTTAAGCGTGTTGCTGAGCGCGCTACTGTGGTTGTTCGGGAAACGGTAGGCAATGGATAATCACGAAATCGCGCGACTGTTGGCGGAAACAGCGGACTTGATGGAGATTGCGGGTGAGGATGGATTCCGCATTCGCAGTTATCGGAATGCTGCTTCGGTGATCGAGGGATATCCGGAGCCGATCTCGGCGATCTTGCGGGATCCTGCGCAGAAGGTGACGGACGTGCCGGGAATCGGCAAGGGCATCGCGTCGGCGCTGGAGGAGATCGAGGCTCGCGGGAGTTTTGAGCGGCGAGATCAGATGTTGGAGGTCTATCCTCCGACAGCGCTGGAGTTGCTGAAGATTCAAGGACTGGGTCCGAAGTCGATCAAGACGCTGTATGAGACGTATCGAGTTTCTACTATTGATGACTTGGAGAAGATTTGCCAGGAGCAGAAACTGCGCGAATTGCCTCGCATGGGCGCGAAGCTGGAAGAGAAGGTTCTGCGGTCCATTGCGCAGTACCGGCAGCGCGCGGGCCGCTTCCTACTGAGCTTCGCTTACGAAGTGGCAGACGAGTTGAGCTCTTACTTGCTGGCGATCGATGGTGTCGAGCAGGTGACGCCGGCTGGGTCCATGCGGCGGGGCAAAGACACCGTCGGGGATCTGGATTTGTTGGCGACGGGCCCAGGGGCGGAAGCGGCGATTGAGAAGTTCGTGACGCATCCCAAGGTCCATGAAGTTTTGGGCCGCGGCCCTAGCAAGGCCAGCGTCCGATTTGGTCTCGAAGGGCTGCAGGTGGATTTGCGGGCTCTGCCGAAGGAACACTACGGCGCTGCGTTGCAGTACTTTACTGGCAGCAAGGAACACAACATCTACCTGAGGACGCGGGCGCAGAAGATGGGGCTGACGCTGAGTGAGTACAGCTTGGCTCGCATCGATACGAAGGAACCGGTGGCGGCGGCGACGGAGGAAGAGATCTACGCTGCACTGGGGCTTGCGTGGGTTCCGCCGGAGCTTCGCGAGAATCAGGGTGAAATCGAAGCAGCAGAAACCGGCAAGCTGCCGAATCTGGTTACGCTCGGCGATGTGCGCGGCGACCTGCATATGCACACAGTGGAGAGTGATGGTCGGGCGACGCTGGAAGAAATGGCCGAAGCGGCGCGAGCACTGGGTTACGAATACATCGCGATCACCGACCATTCCAAGGCTCTCGCAATGGCGAACGGGCTGGACGAGAAACGCGTTGTGGCGTTTGCGGCTCAGGTTCGAGAGCTAGATCAGAAGGGCCTCGGCATTCGTGTGTTCTCGGGACTCGAATGCGACATCAAGCGTGATGGGTCCATGGATCTTGCCGATGATGCCTTGGCGGAACTCGACTTTGTGGTGGGCAGCGTGCATAGCTACATGAATCAGGAATCGGCGGAGATGACCGATCGGTTGCTACGCGCCATGGAATGCACACACCTGAAAGTGTTCGGGCACCCGACGGGGCGCGTGTTGCTGCATCGCGATCCGTTCCCATTTGATTTCGATGCAGTCGCGGCGACGGCGGCTCGGAAGAACGTCATGATGGAAATCAATGCTAGCCCTGAGCGACTGGACTTGACCGCGTCGCTGGCTCGGGCGGCGAAGGCTCGGGGAGTGAAGTTTGTGATTTCAACGGACGCCCATCACCCGAAGCATTTGGCAAACATGCGGTATGGGGTGATCATGGCTCGGCGGGCGTGGCTGGAGCCTGGGGATATTGTGAATACGCTGCCGCTGGCTGAGTTCGCGCGGACGATTGGACGGTCATGAAAACCATTTCTTCGACAGAGTTACTGCGTACTCCCATATTCTGGGTGACGCGAGATGTGGCGTTGGACCCGGATGGGTTTGAAATCACGCGGGCGATTGTACAGCATGGCGGGTCGGCTGTCGTGATGCCGGTGGATGATAAGAATCGAGTCTTACTAGTGAAGCAGTATCGATTGCCGTCATTGCGATATCTGTGGGAACTGCCGGCGGGGCGCGTTGATCCAGGCGAAACGGTGTTGCAGGCCGCTCGGCGGGAACTGGGAGAAGAGACCGGATATCGCGCGCGGAAGATGCAGAAGCTCGCGGAGTTCTGGGCGAGTCCTGGATTTCTCGCGGAGAAGATGACGATCTATCTGGCGACGGGACTGACTGCGGGGGAACAAAAGCCCATGGAGGACGAGCGCATTGAGACGCGTTGGTTCACCGTGGCAGAGATCGACAAGTTGATGGAATCGGGGAAGATTTCCGACGCTAAGACGATGATCGGGTTTCTGAAGTGGCAGCGCTATCTCGTAAAAAAGCGAACATCGCGTTGAGGGCTTGAGCTCGGTGGCTGACCAACATTTTGTCGCCGATGAGGGCTTCGCCGAATGTGCAGCCGAAGGGTTCGTGGAAGAACAGCGGGTCGTAGCCGAAGCCACCCGTACCATGGGCCTCGTCCAAGATGCGGCCTTCTACCGAGCCACGGAACGTCTTCACAGGCTGACCGTCCTTCACCAGTGCGATGACGCAGACGAATCTTGCGGTACGATTTGTGACGCCGCCGAGGTTCTGGAGTAGAAGCTTGTTGTTGTCGGCATCGTTGGCGCTTTCGCCGGCATAGCGCGCCGAGTGAACGCCGGGGGCTCCATTGAGGGCATCGACTTCGAGGCCGGAATCATCGGCGAAGAGGTAGCCTTCCGCAAACTGACCGTAGTAGACGGCCTTCTCCATCGCGTTTTCTTCAAAGGTATCGGCAGTCTCTTCGGGAGGCGGAACGGACTGCGGAAGCTTGCGGATATCGAAGTCCCGTGCTGCGAGTTGGAACTCGCGCAGCTTTCCGAGGTTGCTGGTGGCGCAGTAAACGGTCACTTGGATTCGTAGGATTTTTGAATGGAAATGAGACCCGAAATGCCGATGCGCGCCAGGCCGAGTAATTCCCCCAGCTGTACATCGTCGAACGCCGATTTCTCTGCGGTCGCTTGCACTTCGACAAATTTCCCAGAGCCAGTCATCACGACATTCATGTCGACTTCAGCTTGCGAGTCTTCCTGATAGCAGAGGTCCAGCATCGGTACTCCGTTGATGATCCCTACGCTGGTGGCCGCAACGCTATCGATGAGCGGCGATTTCTTGAGCGTTCCGAACTTGAGCAACTGTCCAATGGCGCTGGCGAGAGCGATGTACGCACCCGTGATGGCTGCAGTGCGTGTGCCACCGTCGGCTTGCAGGACGTCGCAATCCAGAATGATACTGCGCTCGCCGAGCAATTGCATGTCGACCACAGTCCGCAAGGAACGCCCGATGAGGCGTTGAATCTCCATGGTGCGACCCGACTGACGGCCCTTGGAAACTTCACGCGGACTGCGCGTATTGGTGGCACGAGGCAGCATGGCGTATTCGGCGGTGACCCAGCCTTTGCCGGACCCGCGCAGGAACGACGGGACTGTTTCTTCGACTGACGCAGCGCAAAGCACCCGGGTATTGCCAACTTCGATTAGAGCAGAGGCTTCAGCCGTAACCTGATAGCCGGTGGTGACTTTAACGGGCCGCATCTGGGCGGGTTGACGTTGATCGATTCTCATTGTGCGGAGCCTTTGAGCGAGTAATACATGAGCAGGCCGATAATGCCCATGCCGGCCAACACAAGGACGGCACACGGAATCAGGCCACGTGTTGGAGCCGGTGCTTCACGCTTCTTACCGCCAGCGGGTTTATACTTTGCCATGGTTGATTATTTCAGTGCGCCGCGAAGTTTATCAGCGAAGGGTGAACCAACGGCGGGCTTCGGTTCTGAAGCTGCAGGTGTCACCGGCGGGGCAGCAGGCGCGGAGTTGAGATAGCGATCCTTCTTCAATGCGCTGCGTTCCAGGATCGGGCTGTACGTAGTCCAGTTGCCATCTAGCTGGCGATCGTTTTGAATGAGGCCGCGCATGTTCTCCATCTTGGAGTCCATATTATCGATCAGGTGCAGCAACAGGGCCTCAGGGAACATAGGCAGCTTGGGCGATCCAAATTCCAACTGGCCGTGATGACTGAGGATCAGGTGCAGCACCAGATCGCGGAGGCGTGGCGGAAACTCCGGCATCTTGTGGATCTGGTCGGTGACCATCTGCATACCGATCTGGATATGACCGAGCAACTGGCCTTGATCGCCGTAGCGAATGGAGCGCGCAAATTCGAGCTCGTAGATCTTGCCGATGTCGTGCAGGACGACGCCGGTGAGAAGAAGGTCGGCGTCAATGTCGCGGTAATGCCCAGCGGTCATGCGGGCCAACTGGCACAGCGAAAGCACGTGCTCAATCAAACCGCCTATCCAGCCATGGTGAACGCTCTTGGCAGCAGGCGCGTCGCGATAGGCTTGGGCAACGGCGGGGTCGGACAGAATTCCTTCCAGCAGACCCTTTAGATGCGGATTGGTCATGCCTGCGATGTGACCTTGTAGCTCCGCAAACATTTCATGGCGATCGCGGGTGGAGGCGACCAAGAAATCGCCCAGATCGATTTCAGACTCCGGCACCGTGCGCAGTTTGTGGATCGTAAACTGGATGCGGTTTTGGAAAACCTGCGTCGCGCCCTTCACGCGGATGAAATCGTTGTGAGAAAACGTCGAAATCACATCCGCAGCGTTATCCCACATCTTGGCATCGAGGTCGCCCGTGCGGTCGGCCAAGGTCAGTGACAGATAGGGTTCGCCGGTCTTCTTCTGGCGTACTTCTTTGTGCGACACGAGGAACGTGGCTTCCACGTTCTGGTTCGGTTGCAGTTCGTTAACGTAGGGGGACTTCATTCAGCTGGACGGGAGGCCTTCTCTAGCGAGAAGACGACGCTCCGGTCTTCTTGGTGCCCGGGACGGGGAACATGCCCAGCAGACGCTTCATGCTGGGGTTGGCGATCACTTCTTCGCGCGTGATCGTCTCAGGCTTCAGGGTTGCGACGTCACCCCAACGCGTGTCTTTGCCGGGCGCAACGCCGGAGTCGATGTAGCCTTCTTTGATCTGCAAGAACGCATCCGCGCGCAGTTTGGTCAGGTAAGCGCGGGTGGCCGGACCTTGGCGTTGGCTATAGAGCAAGTTCTGGATTTCGCCTTCGACTTCGTCGTACCCAGCGAGACCTTCGCGTTGATGATCTTCGACCTTGAGGATTTCCCATCCGTTGTCGAACTTGATCGGATTGGTCACGTAGCCCGGTGCTTGATCCCACACTTCGGCTTCGATAGCCGGTGCCAGCGAGCCTTTGACGAACGGGTCCAGCAGGCCGCCTCGTTCCTTAGTAAGTTCGTTGTCGGAATTGTTCTGCGCCATGGGCTGGAACGCTTCGCCGCGTTTTGCGCGGGCCGCCAAATCCTTGGCTTTTGTCTCAGCAGCTGCAATTTCTTCAGGAGTCTTCTTGCCTTCGGTGGACACTAGGATCTCGCGAAGGAACACGCGTTCCTTGCGTTGGAACTCATTTTTGTGTTCGTCGTAGTAGGCGTGGATCTCTTCTGCCGGCACTTGAATCTTACGCATCACTTCGTCGCGGATGACACCTTGAACAAGCGCACTGTCAGTAAGCTGACCTTTGAAATCTTCGTACGACCGGCCAGTTTGCTCCACCACGTAACGCTGGAACGCGTCGGGGTCGGCGATCTTAAACTGGCGCTGGTAGTCGGCGATCTGTTTGTTGACCTCGGCTTCGACTTTAAGACTCAGGTCCTTGCCTTTTTGGCGCAACAGAATTTCATCGATGCGGTTGCGGAGCAGGTCCGCCACCATTTGGTTGAGCGCCTGCTCATACTGAGCGCCGCTGAGGCCCTGCTTGGTGAGTTCCTCTTCAACTCCCTTGCGGTCGTCGCGGAGTTCGGTGTTCGTGATGATATCGCCATTGACCTTGGCTGCGATTTCTTCCATCAACACGACTTCAGCAGCGTGAAGGAAGACCGGGGCGGCCAGGGAAAGAACAAGGGCGACATAGAAATATCGCATGGATTGATTATAGCTGGCTCGATTGTGGCGCGCAGAAGTACTCATGCTCCTTGTGGACGCGTGAGGGGTCGGACGGGTTTCAGCGGCTTGCCGGGCTAGCGATGTGCCAAAACGGCCCGCACTGCGTCCGGGTTCGCCCCGGCCAGCCCAACGGCGACGGCCAGGACGCGATCATCCAGTTCAAATGCGGGCACGGCTGCGTGGACCAGACCCCAGTTCACGGCGTCCGGCGTAGTGAAGATACGGCCCGTCAGGGAAAGCTCGCGCGTGCGGCGCTCGCCCAGAACGGCAGTGACGGCGGACTGAACACCGGTATGCCAGCGACCTTCGCGGATGTCGGTGAGGCCGAAACTGGAACCCTGGGCAGCGACTACGATGTGTGCGTTCGCGAGTAGCGCGACCCCTGCGGACGTCGCAACGCCTTTCATGGCCACAACGATTGGTTTTGTAGCGGCCTCGCCGAACGTGAAAATAGCCTCTTCCGGCGGATCCTCAAAGTCGAGCCCTGCGCAGAACACCTGGCCCTCGGCGTCGATCAAGATCGATCCCGTGGCCGGGTCCACTTCCGCGTCCGTCAGTTCTGCGAGAAACTGTTTGGCGAACGCGGCATTCAATACATTGCGACGCAGCGGCGCTGCCAGCGTAATGCGGCGGACGCGAGCATCTTGTTCGCTACGAATCATATTTCTCCCTATCGAAAATCGTGATCGGTAAGTGTTCCCCGCCCTGATACGCCGTGGCCGCTTCAAAGGCCAACTCCAAGATGCGGCGGGTTTCCAGGGGATCCACCAGTGCATCCACATGACCGCGTGCGGCAGCGTAGCGCGCGTCGAGCCATCGTTCATAGTCAGCCCGAGTCTCTGCGATGCGCGCCGCCAGTTCGGTGGGCACTTCTTCCCCGGTCGCCTTGTACTTGGCTAGGTCCGGTCCGTGGACCGCCTGCACCGCTGCATCGCCTTCCATCACGCCGATGCGCGCGGAGGGCCAGCCGAAGGTGAAATTAGGATCGAAGCCTTGGCTTGCCATCGCGTAGTAACCGGCTCCCGAGGCGTGATTCAGCGTCACCACGATCTTGGGTACTCTGGCGCACGCCATGGCCTCCACCATTTCAGCACCTGCCCGGATGATGCCGGCAGCCTCTGCCTCGCGACCCACCATAAATCCGGATACGTCTTGCAAGTAGAGTAGCGGCAAACCCTGGCGTTCTGCGTTCTCCACAAAGTAGGCCACCTTGCGAGCGGATTCAGGATAGACGATGCCGCCGATACGCGGGCCCACGGCCGATTTCAGGAAGCCGCGCCGATTGGCAATGATCCCGATGGATCGGCCATGCAATCGCGCCGTGGCGCACAGCATCTCCGGCGCATGCTCCGGTTGGAACTCCAGATAGTCTCCCGCATCGATCAATCGCTGGATCACTTCCTCGATTGGATAAGGCAAGCGATGATCGGCGGGCAACACGTCGTAAAGTCCGTCGGCGGGCTTTGCTGGAGCTGTTCCCTTCGGTACCGTCGCGGGGAGGGGCAACTCTCGGATCTTTTCGCGGATCAGTGCGAGACATGCCTCGTCATCCTTGACCGAGTGATGCGCAACTCCACTGACCTTGGTATGCAAAGATGCTCCGCCCAGCGATTCCGCATCGATCACCTGCCCTACGGCGCCCTTCACCAGGTTGGGACCACCCAGCCCCATGAAGCTGGTTCCCTCCACCATGATGATGACGTCGGAGAGCGCAGGCAGGTAGGCTCCACCCGCGATGCACATCCCCATCACTGCGGCGATCTGTGGGATCTTGAGTCGTCGACGCATCAAGGAGTTGTAATAAAAGATTCGCGCCGCTCCGTATTGACCGGGAAAGATCCCATCTTGGTAGGGCAGGTTGACTCCCGCCGAATCGACAAGATACAGGATCGGCAACCGATTGCGCATCGCGATCTCTTGCGCACGCAGAATCTTGTGAATCGTTTCGGGCCACCAGGCTCCAGCTTTCACCGTGGCGTCGTTGGCGACGATCACGACCGGTCGTCCTTCCACGCGCGCAATACCCGTAACCACACCTGCGGCTGGCGCTTGGCCCTCATAGCGATCATGGGCGATCAGTAGCCCGATTTCGAGGAACAGAGCTCCGGCGTCGATCAGGTGGGCGACACGTTCGCGCGCTGTCAGCTTGCCCGCTTTGTGCTGCTTCTCGATTTTGGCAGTACCTCCGCCGGAACGTAGTTGGTCCTCAAGATCCTGTAACTGGCGCGTCAGTGCGCGCATGTGTTCGGCTGGGGATGCGGTCACGTTCCTATTCTATGTGGCTCACCGGACACCCGCATAAGGCTATCCTAGTAGCCATGTTCGGACTTGATCTGCGGACGCTGAAGATTGTTTGGACGGTCTTTCTGTTCTCGCTAGTTGCAATGCTGCTCTACATGATTGGGAGCACAGTGGTCGTCTTCACGCTCGCGGTGTTCCTCGCGCACCTTTTAGGTCCGCTCGCCGAACGGGTCGAGAAGATGATCCCTGACGAATGGGTCTCGCGGAATCTATCGCTAGCGGTCGTCTACCTGGTGATGATTTTGGCGATCACGGCAGCGCTCTTTCCGGTAGTAACTCAAGTCGGGCAACAAGCTGCGGACTTGGCCGGCGCTCTACCCTCTTCGCTTGATGAAGATCCACTCACCAAACTGAAACTACCCGCTTGGCTTGAACCGGTGCGAGACAAATTGACCGGAACTTTACGGGAGCGGCTTTCCGACTTCGATGAAAAACTGATCCCGCTGTTACAGGACATAGGCTCCAACATCGCTGGCATTCTCGGCAGCGCTCTGGCGTTCCTCTTGATTCCGATTCTGAGTTTCTTTTTCTTGCAAGATAGCCGCGACATTCACGACGCCATCGTCGACATGGTCCCTGGGGACCATCGAGATCTCGCAGAAGACATTCTCTTGGACTTGCATGAACTTCTGGTCCAATACATTCGCGCGTTGGTGTTTCTGGCGATCTTGGTACTTGTCGTCTACTCGATATTCTTGTATGTGACCGGGGTTCCTTACCCCGTGTTGCTTGCAGCGCTTGCCGCAATTCTAGAAGTGATCCCCATCGCCGGACCGTTGGTTTCCGCGGTCATTATTCTTCTGGTCGCGCTGCTCACGGGCTACACCCACATGTGGTGGCTCTTCATATTCCTGGTCGTGTTCCGCATCATTCAGGACTACGTCATCAATCCGCATCTGATGGCTGCCGGCGTCGAGATTCATCCGCTCGCGGTTCTTTTTGGAGTATTGGCCGGAGAACAAATCGCTGGCATCCCCGGTATGTTCTTTTCCGTTCCTGTGATCGCGGCGCTTCGGATCATCGTGGTACGTATGCGCCGGCAGAAGTTGGAAGTGGAAACGAGTGTCTTGCTTGAATAGACTGCTGCTGACGCTGCTGGCCTGTGGCATCGCCCATGCGCACGTCGTCAGTATCAGCAATGGCGAACTGCGCATCACTGGACGGACCGCGACGTATGAGTTGCGAGTCCCTGCCTATGAAGTTGAAAATGTCGCCAGCCCGGAAACCACCCTGCTAGACGAGCTCCGCTTCGGCGACGCGAAACGCACGTCGTCGAAATGTAAGACGGATGGCGACTGGCTGGTCTGCCAAGCAAATTACGAGTTCGCCCAACCCGTCCCGGACAAGATTGACGTGGAGTGCACACTCTACCGCACGACTGTCCCCAACCACGTCCACATGCTCTACGCGGTTCAAGGGGAAAACGGCGACCAGAAAGTGTTCGACCAAAACACATCGATCATCGAAATGCGCTTTCACCCGCCCTCGCTATGGGAATCGATAACTCGGGACGGGAGCGCCGGGGTGTTGCGGTTACTGAAGTCTTTTTCCGGGCTGCTATTCCTTGCCGCCATCGCCCTGGCCGCCCGCTCTGGGCGAGACGCGACCATTCTTGCCGCGACATTTCTACTTGCCGAATGGGTCGTGCGGCCACTCTCTCCGTTCATTCCGCTTTCACTCTCCCCTGAATTTCTAGAAGCTGTGATGGCACTCACCGTGGCCTATCTTGCGGGCGAGTTGTTCCTGCTGCCCGATGGGAAAGCCCGCTGGGGGATCGTCCCGCTACTCGGCCTGGTGCACGGGCTGCCATTTGTCGCCTTCCCGTCGCTCTACCTGGGGGCCGTGACCATTGTGCAGATGCTCCTTCTGGGAGTGCTCTCGTTCTTGGCCCTGCGTGTGCCGACGACTTGGAGGAAACCGTCCTCCGCAATACTTTTGGCGGTTGCCGGAATTTGGTTCGCGCGTTTGGTATTTGTTTAAGTCCCCAACTCCTCGCCACTTCGCGACTACGCTTCCGTCAACATTCGAGCACGACTTGCTAGCTTCAATCCACAATGCTCGTCGTATTCGTTCATGGATGGGGTGTTCGCCGGCCCGACTACGGCTCGTTACCGGATCAACTTCGCTCGGCCTTTGGTCCCGAAACCATCGACATCTGGCTTTCGGAATACGTCAGTTACTCCGACGAAGTCACAATGGACGACTTAGCCCAGGCCTTCGAAAGAGCCCGGCTATCGAGTTTCCCTGACCGTGACTTCACTTGCGTGACTCACTCCACTGGCGGTCCGGTGATTCGAACTTGGCTGGATCGTTACAACGGGCCCCTGAGCGCACTGGTGATGCTCGCACCACCCAATCACGGCTCGGCACTGGCGCAACTCGGCAAGGGTCGCCTATCGCGATTGAAGAGTTGGGTGGAAGGAGTTGCGGATTCCGGCGAAGGCGAACAGTCATTCCAGAGGGAACGCGAACGGCATTCCGGGCCGAAGGCGAACAGTTCACGGAGCGTAGCGACGCTGGCAGTTTGATTTTGCCGTAAGTGTTCGCGTTCGTCAAGGAAAACCTGTCCGGAGC
>CALQCC020000062.1 GCA_943328975.2 Bordetella parapertussis
AAGAAACAATCCCTGCCCATGATGGCGAAGACGCTCATGCCCTTCGTGAACTGGGGACTGTTCATCATGATTCTCTCCGGCTACGCCATGTTCTCGTCGGAAGCACTGAAAGACTTCTCCAATGACGGCTTTAAGTTCAAAATGGCGAGCCTAGCCTTGGTCCTGATCTTCCAGTACACGATCTATCGCAGCTTGCTCAAGAAAGAAGATGCCCAGCGATCGAGTGCCCTGGGCATGATCGCCGCCCTGGTCAACTTCGTCCTCTGGTTCTGTGTCGGAGCCGGCGGTCGCGCCATCGGCTTCGTTTAAACCGCCGCAAAACGCTGCAAAAAAGAGGCCTGCGCGGTCTCGTTGCGTGTCACTGACCGTAACCGAACCGCGCAGGCCATTGTTTTGCCGTTGGAGCGTGATACTCTCGCTCCATGCGTCGCGCGGCCATCGCCGTCAAGAAACTCGCCATCGTCTGCCACCGATGGATGGGCGTCGCATTCTGCCTGCTGTTCCTGTGGTGGTTCGTCTCCGGGATCTTCATGATGTATTGGAGCTACCCAGAAGTATCGGATACAGACCGCCTCCAGCGCGCCCCCAAGTTAGACCCTGCGCGCGTTAAACTCTCTCCCGCCGAGGCCCTCCAGGCGGCTGGCCTGGACCGACCAAACTCCATTCGCCTTTCGTCCTTCGATGGGCGCCCCGCCTATTTCTTCGGCGTCGGCGGAGGTTCCGCCATCGTCTACGCGGACACCGGTGAGCAGCAGGACATCTTTCCACCCGAACTAAATTCGCGCACCGCCGCAGCTTGGACCGGCCAGCCGGCACAGAGCGCAGAAGTCCAAACGGTCACGGAGCCGGATCAATGGACCCTCGGCGTACGCCAGCAACTGCCGCTGCAGAAATATTCCTTCCCCGACGGTCAGCAAGTCTACCTTTCCGAAGACACAGGACAGATCGTCCAATACACGACGCTGTCGTCTCGTATCTTTTCCCACCTAGGCGCGATCCCGCACTGGCTGTACTACACGCCCCTGCGCGTGAACGGCAAGCTGTGGACCAATGTCGTCGTGTGGTCCAGCGGCATCGCGACCCTCGCCGCCCTGCTCGGCTTGATCGTCGGCATCTGGATGCTGTCCCCCTCGCAGAAGTATCGTCACGCAGGCCAGCCGACCAGCATTCCGTACACCGGCCAGAAGCGCCTGCACACGATTCTGGGTCTATTCTTCGGCATCCTGACCATGACGTGGGCCTTTAGCGGCATGCTCTCGATGGAACCATTCCCCATCGCCAGCCGAGGCCCAGGACGCGGAGCAACGAAGGGATCCCCGGCGCAACGCGTGCAGCAAGCGCTCAACGGTGGACCCTTCGATCTCACTCGCTTTGAAGGCAAGCACCCCGCAGAGGTATTGGCACAACTGGGCGACCCGGTGAAGGAACTGGAGTACACCTCCTTCGCCGGCGAACCGGTGTTTCACGCCAGATTCGGCAATGGCGAAACGCGCGTGATTCCTGTGAACAGAATTCTGAATCAAGATAGACTGCTCACCATCGTCAAGGAAGCGGCGGGAGAAGAGAACATCGCCGAGGCCCACTTGATGCCGCAATACGATCGCTACTACCTCGATCGCACCCATGAGCGTCCCCTGCCCGTCTTGTTCGTCCAGTTGAAAGACGAAGGCGAAACGCGCCTCTACATCGACCCCAAGACCGCACGCGTGGTGGGCCGCTACTCCGAATCGACTGCGGCATGGGTAAATCGCTGGCTGTATCACGGACTTCATTCGCTCGATTTCCCGTGGCTTTACAACTACCGCCCCGCCTGGGACCTCGTGGTGCTCAGCCTGATGCTGGCGTGTGTGTGGCTATGCTGGACCTCGATGGTATTGAGTTGGCGCGTCGTGAAACGGAAACTAGGAGTAGCGCAAGCCCGTCGTGCGCCGAGTGAAGACCTTGCGCTATAGTTCTTTGAGGAAGCAGGAGCAGATACGATGCAATTCGCAGGTTACGATCCAGCTAACAACCCGCTGAACACAAATGAGTGGGCGTTCCCGGTGTGCGAGGTAGTGCACATCATCGGATTCGCGATACTCATTGGCACCATCACCATTGTCGACTTGAGGCTGCTGGGCTTAGGAATGAAAAAGCAGACCGCCGCGGAATTGGTGAAAGACACTGCGCCGTGGACGCTGCTGGGACTGGTGCTCGTCCTCATTTCCGGACCGCTCATCTTTTCATCGGACCCGAACCTATACATGGGCAACCAATCGTTCCGGTTCAAGATCACGATGCTGCTACTGGCGATCCTCTTCAACTGGACCTTGCACCGCAAGGTTGCCACCTCGCCGCAGCCCGGCGGAATGGGCACACTGGTGGGCGGCATTTCCATTCTGATGTGGACCTCCGTCATCTTCGGCGGCATCTTCATCGCGTTCGTCTAGGGAGCTCATCATGGACTTTCAAGCCTTCATGCAGTCGTTGCAAGACATGGGATTCGCTAGTTCCATTCGTGAATCTTCGCTGGCGTACCCAATCATTTTGGCGACCCACCTAGCGGGCATGGGCCTGTTCGGCGGGATGATCGCAATGACCGACCTGCGCATTCTGGGCGTGGCGATGACGCAACGACCCATGGCGGAAGTCCACAATCAATTGCGCCCGTATAAACATCTGGGCCTGACCATCGTGGCCCTCTGCGGCATAACACTCGCGTGGTCAAAAGCTGCCATCTACTGGCCCAACCCGTTCTTCAAAATGAAACTGGCCTGTTTGGCCTTGGTTGCCGTTCATGCACTGTTGTTCCGTGGACCGGTCTACAAGAGCCTGGGAGAAATGGATAAGACCGGCCAGTCGACAGGCACAGCCAAACTCGCGGCGATCATTTCTTTGTTTCTATGGATTTGCCTGGTCGGAGCCGGCCGTTGGATCGGCTACTGGGAGCCCGCCGAGGTACTCTAGGCCTTCTTAGGCGCGGCATCCTTAGGCACAACGTTGCGCCGGATATGCATCCCGAGCACAACGCAAGCCGCCAGTAGCGCCGCGCCGGTAACAACGTGTGCCGTCGCAATCGCCAGGATTGCACTCGCCTCCTGCTTCGGCATGGACCGCACAGTGAACACCGCGAGTCCCAGGAAGATCTGCAAGAACGTGGTTGCCATCATGACGCGGCCCGAACCCGACAGCGCCTTGTGCTCCTTGCATTGCTGCAATACAAACGATCCCACGATCAGGATGAACATCGAGATCAGCATCGCGCCGATCACGTGCGGCATCAGCCCCAACATTCGATGCCGAAAAGCCGCGCCTAGTGCGATCTGAAGCGCTACCAACACGGGCAAGGAAATCGATAGCGATCGCAATGAAGGCCAGCCATAGTCCGGGATCAAATGCGGTTCGCGAGACCAACCCGGCGAGGCAGCGACGGCGAGCGCGGCGGCTCCTGCGAATAGGAACTGCGCCAAACACGAATGCAGCAGAGCGGATGCACTCCCCAGAGGCATCGCACCCAACACGCCCTGCGCAATCACCCCGAGGCACAATCCACCGCTGAGTTTCCGCAACTGCGGCCGTGCGAAACTGATCCACGCGAAGAGAGCCACTAGCGCGGCGCCTATAAATTCCCCGGCTTGCCGATGAAGCAGGGCGTAGGTAAGCACACCCTCCGGAACGGGCAAGGAGGTTGCCGTGGTCGCGAGGCCTCCGGTGATCAACACCAGAAACGTCAGTAAAGCAGCAAGGATGGCGGCAAAGAACATAGATGGATCGCACGCAAGGCGCGGATTCCCCTAGTATGCAATGTGATCCCCCCTTGGGGAAGTGAATGTTACGATAAAAGTGCCCGCACGGCAAACAAAAGTGCCTTGCGTGCGTCCATCCTTTTACGAACGCTAAGAGATTGGACAAGAGGTGAATCCTAGAATGAACAAACTCAGCTGGTTCCGGCAGATCGCGATGGGGTTGTTGATCCCCCTGACGTTGAGCGCGCAGGCTTTGGCCGACTATTCGGTACCCGAGTCCGCCGCGCCTGCCGAAGTAGTCAAGGCGTTGCGTGAGCGCGTGACGGAGTTCTTCGGGTATCACATCGGCCCCGTCAACCGGAAAGCCATCGATTTAGTCGCCGAAGACACCAAGGACTACTATTTCGGGTCGGGCAAGGTCCAGTTTTTGGGCGTCGCCATCATGGGAGTGGATTTCACCAAGGATCTGCAACGAGCCTCCGTCCGGCTGGAAACAACGCAGAACTGGCAGGTCCAGCAATACACCACCGTGGCCACAACGCCGGTTGTGACCAGTTGGAAGATGGAGGATGGTAAATGGGTCTGGTTCTTGGATAATCAGGCACTCATCCAGGCGACGACTCCGATGGGAGCCACCAGGCCCCCTCCTCCCGCAATCGATAGCCTCGCCGTCCCAGATAAGATCCTGAACGCGGACGGAACTTTGAATCTACCCAAGGATTTTGCGGCTCCCGAGCGGGTTGCAGCGCAGGGTATGGCAATCATCAAACAGGGAGGGCTGGATAAAGACTCGGTGACCTTGACACTCGGCAAGGCTGGCGAGGATAAAGTCACCTTCGTCAACGGCTATGGAGGTCAGGTTTCGCTGAATTTGTATGAGGCCCCGAAAGTTCCTGGCTTGACGATCACGCTGAACAAGAAGGATCTACTGGCGAACGAGAATGGGGTCGTGAGTTTCGTGTATACCCCTCCAGCTGATGCCGCTCCTGCTCCGACCGGCCGACAGTACACCCTTCGCTTGAACGTGGTCCCCTTCAATCTGGAGCTTCCGATTAAACTGACCCTAATCGGCCCTCAGTAGCCGCTCCTTTGGCGATTTGCTTGCCTCTCAGTTTGGCGGAGGCACACAAAGATGCTTACAGCTACTCGAGGGCTCTCAGCGGCAATGTCGTTGGATGCGCTGGTATCGTCCTCAAATAAACCGTCGCTATCGGCGACAACTCCCAATAATTCAGGCACTTCGTTCGCACAACAGCTGGCGGACTCTCTGGAAAGTTACCTTGGCACGGCATCGGCAGGGTCGCATCTCCAGATCGACATCTCACCCCAACCGGGTCCAAATTCTGGCACGCGGCAATTTATTGTCACCGTGAAAGATGCTGATGTCACGGGGCCTGCTGAGATTCCGGCTGTGCCGACAAGCACGCCCGCCCCGGCAAAGATCGACGTATCCGGGATGTTGATGTACAGCGGGATCCCAAAACCTCCGCCAGCGGAAGCAACAGCTCCCGCCGCCGAACCGATCACCAATGAGGTGGATGCCTACTGGGCCTCGCAACCGGAAGAAGTTCGCGTTCTGCGTACGATTGAGGACTGGACTGAGCGCGGGGACAAAGGCCGGGAACTGGCGCAAAAAGGTTTTGCGATCGATCCCAGTATCATGTTGCAGCGCTGGGACCCCTACATGACCATGAAGGGTCGCATGGAGGAGGGCTACACCTGGGTCCCGGCGCTCGGGCAGGACGGTATCCCCTTGGGGCCAGGGCTCGATTTCCCTGGCATGGCCCGCTATGACGCGAAGCACCCGCCACCGGGAGCCATTCTCGTCTCCACCGATTTCGCTAAAGGCCTGGAGTCGACCAGCATTGGATCTCGACCGGCCCATCCCGGTGACCCCGCCTGGACTTGAGTATCTCGCTTAATTTGCGAGATTTAGCCCGGCGCGCGGGTTCCTGAGGGGACCCATCGTGCGGAGTATGGTCCAGAGGTTCTCTTATGACCATTCCGCACAGCGTAGCCATTGTACCCGGGCAACCCAAACAGGATTCCTACGGATTCAGCGAGCTCGCACTCTTCAAGACGTTCACCCGCGATAGTTTTCGGTCCGCATTCGGGTCCGAAGCTCCGCCCTACGATCCCACCCGACTGATCAAGACTTGGTTTGATTCGTCGGCGGACACCTCGGACCCGGCGAACGTAGTTTTGTACAAGATCCTTACTCCGGATCCCAAGGGGCAGTGGGGCTTCCGCCAGGTAGTGATGCCTGCGCGCGAAGCAGGCACTCTCAATTTGCCGGGGGCCGTTACCTACCCCCCTTATGTCATCGCGCCTACCACGGCTGCCAGAGGCGTCACGTCGGGCATTTGGCCGGTGACCCTGAGTCTCAAGTCAGACGGACTGGCTCTCCTGGAGGAATTGGGGCTGTCCGAATTGGAACTCTTCGATGAGGGCGAGGGGAGCGTGTTCCCAATTGTGTATGGTGATGATCCTCGGCGCGTGTGGTATTTCGTGCATAAGGGCTTGGTTCACGGTGTCGGAGGGCTGCTAGCAAGCAAGAACGCGCGCGGAGTGGGAGCGCCCGGTCATTGGTCGGTGGGAGATACGATCGAGTGGATCCCGGACCCTCCGGCTCCTACGGGTTTGTCGGACGTGCGTCCTCCGCGGGAGATGCCGGTGCGGGACCTGCTACCAAACGAAAAGATTGCGGTGACACTGACGGGGCCAGTGATCCTGCGCACGGACCGGCAACAGACGCAGGCGGAGACTTCGGGGCAGTTTACGGAGGCAGATCGATTGACCCTGAAGGAGATTCAGCGGCTTGTACAACAACTCAGCCAGAACGGTTGACGCAAAAAAGAAAGCGGAGCCGCTCGCGCGGCTCCGCTTCAAGGGATGGAACAGCTACTGACCTTGGACAACGCCGGGTAGCAGAACCCCGGGCTGACTGAAGACGGGTTGTCCGTTAATGTTGAGGAAAACAGCTAGCGGCGTGTCCGTCAACACTACGGTGCCAGGCGCCAGTGGGACACCTACCCCATTGGTGGCTTTGGGAATCGTGAATTCGACGTAGTAGACGCCGATGGAGCCTTGCAAGTAGCGCGCTGTCTGCGTGGGTACACCTGCATTCCCGACACCAACGACCGCCGTCAGGTTAACAGCTTGGTTGTTACCACCGCTGTTGGTAGCCGTGGTCGGAGTAACCAGACCCAGACCCGTCAGGATCAGGTAGAAGTTCTCTCCGGTGGGAGCGTAATTGCTCGGCGTGATGTAGCTGCCGTCCTTCACTCGCAGGACTGCGCCGTATTGCTTGTTGTTCGGCCCAGCGTAGGTGAAGATTCCCGGTTGACCGGCGAATACCGGCACACCCGTCACTGTGGTGTCTACTCCGTTAACCCTGACAACGATTGTCGCGTTGCCGACGGCCGTTTCGCACGGCACCTGGAAGTTGATCTGTTGCTTGCCGTTCTGGTTGGAGACGGCCTGGATGGGGGCGGGGACGTTATTCACAAGGAGTGAGTTGACGTTACCCAACTGGTAAGGAAGCGGCCCGAAAGCACCGATGCCTGAGATGACACCCGGGGTCGGCACAAGGCCGGCACCGACTGCAGTAGCCAGGCCGCACGGCACCAATCCAGTCACGCCGCTCGCGGCATTCGAGAATGAGGCGGCGGTGAGTGGCAACGTGGGCGGCCGTACCGTTAAAGTACCCGAGGCGCTTAGGTTCAAATAAGTAGCTGTGACCGTAATAGTCCCGGGACTGGAACCTGCGGTTACCGCCACCTGGACCTGGCCCAATGTATTTGTCGAGGCCTGCGCGACACCGAGCGTACCACTACCGGTGAGCGCAAAGTTAACGTTCACATTGGCACCGACCGGGACTCCGGCTGCGGTTCGCAATGTGAATTGAATCGGGGTGGGGAACACCTCGCCGACCAGTACGCTTTGGCCGCCGCCACCGGTCAACGAGATGCTCGACACGCTAACAGTTGCCGTCGCGTTGAACACGACCGGAACGCCGCCGGAGAGGCTCACACTAACCTTGATCGTTCCAGCGGTTTGACCCATCGTGAGTTGCGCAGAGACATTTCCATCCGCACCAGACTTCGCGATGATTTGGCTCAGAGTGGCCGTGCCCTGCGTTACCGTCCAGGTCACCGTCTGATTGGCCACAGGTTCACCGCAGTTATCGGTGATGGTGGCATTCAGGCGGTTCGTCAAAGCCTGACCGATATTGGCGGTTTGGTTATTGCCCGAAACGTAGCCGAGCTTTTGACCGCTGCCGGGGAGTGGGATCAAAATGACGGGGGCGCGGAAGACTTCGCCGATCATCATTTGAACTCTGGTGGCATTGACCATGCTGCAGGAGGCCTGGTAATCGCAGCGTGCCACGCCGAGATTATCCGACTTGGTATCGTTCACGCAGCTGCCAGGTCCATCGAGCGTAAGATCTTCACCATCCGCAACCCTGAGACCTACACCCGGGACGGGCGCCCCAATTTGTGGGGCCAGCCCTGAATGGAGTTCGATGCTAAATAGGTTGGGAGTGATGTCCCCACGGCGGACGTTGACGCGGTCGGGCGTACTCGTTTGAGTATAGATTGGGACGCTCGATCGGTCCTGCGAAGGTTTGAAGATAACTGCGGAAATATCCACACTTCCGTAGGGTGAGGTTGCGCGTACGATATTTTGCTCAAAGGCCATCGTGTTAGGAATCGTAGGTGCCAAGAAAGTTGCGGTGATGATACCGGAACTATTGGTTACTGTCTGCGGGGTGACAACCCCGCCGCTTCCCTGGGTAACGTTGAAGTCCACGGGAACGCCAGGTTGCGGCGATCCGGTTTCGTCCACCACGCGGACGGTGAGAGGAACGTAATAAGCGGTTGCGTCGAACTCAGTAACCAATTGTCCGTCGCCACGGATGATCGAAATGCGAGGCTTAGATCCCGGACCGCCCCCGTCTCCACCACCACCCGTCGCGGGAATGGTCAGACTGAAGGTGGCACTGGCACTGCCCGCAGCCAATTCGATGGTGTAGTTTCCCGGCGTCTCGGGAAGCGTCACATTGGCCTGGACATAGCCATTAGCGTTGGTTTGCTCGCTGGCACCCGACAGTGTGACGCCCACTGGACCCGTCCCGACGGAAAATGTTACGGGTTGGTTGTAGATCGGTCGACCGAGCGAATCGGTCACATACGCGATTAGAGTCTTAGCTTTTCCGCCCGTCGTAAGGACCTGATTGTCATTAAACTTGACGATTTGGCTCGCTCCGGTTTGGGGCGGGATCGTGATGGTTTGAAGGACTCCTGTGGTGCTGACAGCGTTTGAAAATGTTTGCAGCGAACCGTTGGCGAGAGCAACACGGGCAACGGTGGGACGCGAGCTGTTTTCGGTGAGGATGTAAAGGAAGCGCGCGGATGGGATTTCGTTAGTCACGGCCGCCGCGTAAACAACGCTCGAATCGAATGCCGCGGGCATGCTGACCGGCGCGGCGCTCAGGGGTGATCCGGTGATTTCCCAGAGTGTCGTGTGGAGCTTATCCAAAGCGAAGACGCGGTCGCTACCTGCGAAGTATAGTTCATCGAAGGTGGGCCGGTTCGGTTCAAAGATGTTGGCGGGCCAACCGAAGGTCTGTTGGGTGGTCGGACGGAAGGCGACGATGGCGTAGCCTTGGGTTGTTTGTTGGTCTACAAAGTAGGCCTGGCTGCCATCCAGATTGAAATGCATCCGACCGGGGAGTGCAGACATGACCGTGTCGTTCAATTTCTGCAAGGTGGTCGCGTCGTATTCCGCGATGTTGTTTCGCGTGGGAACGTAGAGCTTGCCTTGGGGCGAAAGAGTGATCGTGTCTCCGGATCGAGGGATATCGACGCGGGTCCCACCGCTGAGGTCGGCCAGGTTGATGGGAACGATGGAGCCGAAGAGCGCGGAAGATTGCAACAACCAGGCTTTTTGCGAATCAGGGCTGATCGCAAAGTCCGTCACCAATCCACTCACCCGAAAGTTGGTTTCGGTAGCGGCGACAGTATTGTTGGCGGTGTCTAGTACGTAGAAATGGCTCGCCGCGATGACCAGATATCGGCCATTGGGTGTGAGGGCGATGTTGCGGATGGGGCCAACGACGGCGCTAATGGGCTGGAGGTTTTGCAGCGTTGCATTGAATACTTGAAGGGCACCTCCAGCGACAACGTACACGCGTTGTCCATCAGGGGTAGCAATGATCTTGCTCGCACCCGCGGGCCCGGTGGTATCGAGATCAGGATTCAGGTCGCTGGTGTCGGCAAAATAGCCCAGAAGTCGGGTACCTGCACTGCCTGCACCGGGTAGCTGAAACAGAAAGCTGCTTCCCGGGTTCACCTGTGCGAAGGCATGGGAACAGATGGCCAGACAAAGCACGGCCAGCTGCGGGATTCTACTGAAATTCATGGAAAAACCTCTCGAATGAGGGATGGGACGCGGGTGGGACACTAACGAGTCTAACACATGACAGCGGGCAGTGGTACTAAAAAGAAAAAGGGAGGAGCCGAAGCTCCCCCCTTGATCGTTCTACTTAGACAACGCTTAGTTGTCGAGGCGTTCGGAGCTCTGGCTCGTGCGAGTCAGGACCGAACCACCGTCCATCTGGAGCGCGAGGTAACCGACGGACATGCCGTTGGTCAACGGGGTCGCACCCTGCGGGCTGATGTAAGCAAAGGCGTGGCAATACTGGAAGCTCGCCTGAGCAATCATGTAGCCTGTGAAGCCCGGTGCACCCTTCAAGCCCCAACGTGCGCTGCCGCTCGAGAGGACATAGAGGAGGGTTTCACCGGCCTGGACTGCGCTGGGGCCGCTGGTGGGCGACGGGCAAACACCCGTGGCAACCGTGTTGGTGCACTGGGTGGCGACCGGCGGATCCGTCGCGTTGGCCGGGTAATACCAGAACTGCACCGGACCAGACTGCGAGGTGTTGGCGGCGAAGCCGAAGCGCGCCGAGCTGCTGCTCGCTGCGCCAGGCGTCAAGGAGGTATTCGCCAAGGCGATACCGGTATCGAAGTTGCCATTCGTCGAAGCTGCGTTGGAGACGAACGGGAAGAGCAAGTTGCAAGCGCACTTGTTCACACGGACCAAGTCCACCGGGGCGCTCTGCGTACGGAAACGCGGAACCGGGAGAACCGTGGCGAAGGAAGAGTTGATTCCAACTGTATCGAGCGCTTGCTGAGCGCGGCCCCAAACGTTGCTGTCGTCGGTCTGGAGGATGAACGGAGCGAAGCCGCCCGCAACCTGACCAGTCTTGTTGATTTCGAGATCCGAAATCGCCGGGGACGGGTTGGTCATGGTGATGGTGATCGCCAAGTCTTCCGGAACGTTGGCGTCTGCGAAGAGGACTTCGTAGACAACCATGTCGCCAGCGACGACGGAGGTGGTGCCGGTGTAGGCGCTGAACGGACCGTCACCGCGAGCGGAGACGACGTTCGTGCGAACCGCAACGCCAGTGACCAAGCTGGTACCAGCCTGCACGAGGTTGACAACGTTCGGAACGCTGATCGTCAAACCGACCGGGAGATTGCTGAAGGTCGCCGCGATGCGGGTTCCCTGAGTCGCAATACCAGCAGCGTTGACGCCAGTGCTGTTGTTGAGGATGCCGTTCGCAGTGCTGTTGGTTCCGCTGCCGAGACCGACAGGAGGATTCGTCGCAAGGTTACCGGCGAGGGAGGTGCTCACGAAGCCGCTCTCCGTGTTGTAGTTCACGCCCGGGACGTTCTGATTGACAGTACCCGAACCGTTGGAGGACGTGGTGCCGTTATAACGCTGCACGTTGGTGCTGAGGCCGTTCGCAACGACCTGCTCCAAACCCTTAGCTTTGAACGAAGAGGCAAAGCCTTCGCGGAAGCGCAAGGTGGAAGAGGCAGAGGTCGAGGTGCATTGAACGAACGTGGTCACACCGCTCAAAGACGGCGACTGAAGACCGATGAAAACGTTCGCAACGCGCTGCGTGGGCTGGGGGATCGAGACGTTGGAAACGCCCGCGATGTTCACAGTCATGGTGATGTCCGACGTCAAGAAGCCACCGGCGACAGTCGGGCTGTTCGCGCGGATGTTCGTGATGCGGAAGTGGCGATGACCGTCAAAGGTGTGACGCGGATCACTCAATTCGCCCGGAGCGTCGAACGGAACGCCGTTAAACACGATGATATTCGTGTTGCCGGAGTTCTGCGCGAGGCCTTGGCGACCCTGGAACACGTTCGGACGGCCGCAACCGTACACCGGAGTCTGACAAGAGGCAGCGCCGTTGTAGGTGTTGGTCGGATCCGCAACCGCAGTGATCTGGCAAGTGCCGATACCGTTGGGGTTGTAGGGAGCATTGGTGTCGCCGCAGGCGAGGATCGGGTGAGTCAAGTTACCCCCGGAAACGCCAGCGTTCGGATCGTCAGCAATCAACAAAGCTTCGGTGAACTGGCCACCGGCGCTTTGGGAGCCGGCCGTACCAATCAGCACCTTGCTGGTGATGTTCTGGCTGAGCGTAACAGTGATATTCACCGTGGGAACGATCTGACCTTCCGTAGTCGGTACCCCACCGGTGCAATCGAGCACGTAGTCGCCTACCAAGTCCGCGAATGATTCCGCGCGAACCGCCGTAGGTACGGTGCCGCCACCATTACAGGTAATCTGCTGCGCGCTGGCCGTGGATGAAACCCCGGCGAGCATGGCTGCGAAGCCTAGCGCGTAAAATACTTTACGAAATTCTGCCATTTCCTTCTCCTTGTAGATTCGTACTTGAATATTGAATTGATGGAAGTTCTCTTTTTCAACCTGAGCTCTAATCGGTGCGCCCCGGACTCGGGACTGGGGCTTTGGCTAGAAGGTTAAACCGTCTATTACCGCCCGCGTTGGTGTCAAAGCTCATTTTGTTTCGACTTCTTTTTAGTACTACTTGTGCTCGCGGGATCCATGTTTCATGAAACGCCGCCGAAACCGACTACTAATACCGCCACTGTTACGACATGGACGCAGTCAGAATATAGATACCACTCCGCGCCCGGCCCTGTCAAGTGAAAAGGTCAGGCAAAAAGTTCTGCAAATAATACAGTTGCCCCTACTTAGTGGTCGGGACAACCGCCCGGATAGCCAAACCCAAGTCTGTACATTACACTACATACCACCCCTCGAACGCAACTGCGTTCTGCGATTTTCGGCCCAATCGTCGACGTTTAGGCGTAGGCCGCAGCGGCTGGGTGGCATAGATCCAGTTCTCCAGTGTTTTTGGAGAACTATTGGCAGGCC
>CALQCC020000063.1 GCA_943328975.2 Bordetella parapertussis
GCATGGCTGATGCAATACAACCAGGAGAGGCCGCACAGCAGTCTCGATTACCGCACGCCCAACGAGTTCGTGCAGCAGTGGCGTGCGGCCCAGGCACCGATCATGCAAACTTAGGTGTGATGGTGGGCGGAATATGGGGGCAGGTCACTTCCATTTCGCGAGGACTGTCGCAGGCAAGGTGGAATAGTTCGGTCAACACAGCTTCCGAGGTGAGTAACGGCAGGCGGACTTACTGGAAAGCATCCACGCAAAGGCGATGCTATCGATCAGACTTGTCGAGCAAGGCGAGAAGAGCGCCCTTGTCGACGAATACGCAAGGCGGCATCGGTTAGGCTCGCCTCTTCCGCTGCAGGCGCTCGCGAACGTTCTGACCGGCGTTTTCAGCGCGGCGGGGATTTCCGCCGGTGATCGAGCTTACGCAAGCCATGGCGGCTGCTCGCAGTCGCTGCTGCTCTTCGTCACTTCCGGTATCGCCCCTACCGTTGGTCTTCACGCACTACATTGTAGTGCATGACAGACAATCTCAATCCAGTAGGCTCTAGCCGGCCTTCTCAAGCACGGCCATATTGATCTTCTGGTTGATCACCATCTCTTTGGTGATCAGGAAGTCACGGGCCTTCTTCTGGGAGGGGAGGTAATACATCAAATCCAACATCAGTTCCTCGAGGATCATGCGGAGCCCGCGGGCCCCTACCTTACGCTCCATCGCAAGCTGCGCGATGGCTTCTAGAGCCTCATCGGTGAACTTCAGCCGAACATTCTCGTATTCGAACAGCTTCTGATACTGCCGGGCAATCGCGTTCTTCGGCTTGGTCAGGATCTGCACCAGCGCGTCGCGCGTCAGGTCTTCCAACACCGCCACCACCGGCAAGCGGCCGATGAACTCCGGAATGAACCCGCTCTTGATCAGATCCATCGGTTGGACCTGCTCCAGCATGGTGATGTCCCGGCGGCCAGCCGTGGCCCTGCGTTGCGCCTTCTCGGATTCCTCATTGCTGGTGTAGCCAATGGTCCGTGTACCCACCCGGCGCTGGATCGTTTTCTCCAGGCCCAGGAACGCTCCGCCACATATAAAGAGGATGTTCGAGGTATCTACCGGCGTGAATTCCTGGTGCGGATGCTTCCGCCCGCCCTGCGGCGGTACGTTGGCAATGGTGCCTTCTAAAATCTTGAGCAGCGCCTGCTGCACGCCTTCGCCCGAAACGTCCCGCGTAATCGACGGATTCTCGTCCTTGCGCCCGATCTTGTCGATCTCATCTATATAGATGATGCCGGTCTGGCAGCGCTGCACGTCCCAATCCGAATTCTGCAGCAGACGGAGAATGATGTTCTCGACGTCTTCGCCGACGTAACCAGCCTCGGTCAGCGTCGTCGCATCCACTATGGCGAACGGCACATCCAGTATCCGAGCCAACGTCTGCGCCAGCAGCGTCTTGCCTGTTCCCGTCGGTCCTATTAATAGGATGTTCGATTTCGATAGCTCCACGTCGCCCGTGCGAGCCTTGTTCATCTGAATCCGCTTGTAGTGGTTGTAAACCGCTACCGCGAGCTTCTTCTTGGTGGCGTCCTGGCCAATCACGTATTGGTCCAGGTACTCCTTTAATTCCATCGGCTTAGGAAGTTTGTTCGGAGCTCCATAAGTCTGCTCCTGCCGGTCATCTTCCAGAATGGAATTGCAGACGGCAATGCACTCGTCACAAATATAGGCGCGCGGATAGTCAGACGGGGAGGAGATCAGTTTCCCGACAACATCTTGGCTTTTGTGACAGAACGAACAACGTAACGAATCATCGGAGCCTGCACGCTTCACGGGGTCTCCTACACCGAAGGAAAGTGACTGCTAAACATCTCCAGTATACCCGAGATTCAGGGAAGGACAGGGGAACAAAGGTACCAAACACCGGTTTGGGAGTTTAGCGAACCACTAACTCCCGTCCCTGGGCAGCTAAGGCAGCTTTTCTTCCGCAGCCTTGATCTTCGCAGCTGAGACCACTTTCACCTCCGTGGCCGAATGCGCCCCTTCCGCCAGTTCCAGCTTCGTAGCGTCGCTGGTGAACTGCGTCAGGAAATCCCGCGCCTGGGCCAGCCCCGAATCGATGTCTTCCCACGCCGCCGCGTAGTAAACTCCTGGACGCAGCCCCTTAAATTGGAACGTCCCCGTCTGGTCCGTCGTCGCCGTACGCACGCCGTTCGCGTTTGTGCCCGGCTCCGGATCGCGCGTCCACAGCGTGACCAGGACGCCGATCATCGAATCGTTCTTGTCGCTACGCACGGCGCCAGTAATGTCCGCCGCTTTGTTCGACAAAACGATCTCGATGTTCCCTCCCCCGCCACGCGTAAGATCCACGACGCCGAGTGTCACGTCCGCACCACCCAGCCGAGCCGACTTCACATACATGTTCTGCGGCAAGGCCGCCACCGTCAACTGATATTTTCCCGGAACAACCCCGTCAACCTGGAACGTGCCATCATCTTTGATCGTCGCGGGCGGATTCCCACCCAGCGGAAGCGGATTCACGGGCGTAAGCCCGATGGACAATCGCGCCCCGTTCACCGCCACCCCGGCATTGGTGGCCGCAACGGCGAGCGCATTCGCCTGCGCACTCGTATTGGGATCCACCGGAGGCAACAACGCCTTGAGATCCCCTCCTTCCAACCGAACCGTGCCCGTCACCGATGGGCCTGGGACCAGCGAAAATGCGAGATCCGCCATATCCGCGTCCACGATATTCACGTCCATTTGTCCCGAGGAGCGAACCGCACCGGTTTGTGTCGCGATCGCCGACAGAGTGTAGGCCCCGGGCGTCAAAGCACGCAACTCGAACGAGCCATCCGGTTTCGTCTGGTTCTGCCCGCCTACTATACCGTTCAGAAGGGCGAGTGTCTGGGTGCTGGAATCGCCCGACGTTTTCGGCATCGCCAGGATCAAGCTGCCGGCAACGGGCGCGCCATTCACACCCAGTGCTTTGCCCCGGACCGTGAACACCCGTCCCTCGCGCATCCGAACGTCGATGCCGCGCAGTTTCTGACCAGCAGCAAGATCCAGCGGTGCCGCGCCCTGCGCCTCGGTCGCGTTGGGATAGTAAGTAGCGATAGGAGCATTCTTCGGTGCGACTCCCCCAGCCAAGATCGCGGTCGGTGAATTCTGCACCATCACGTAGTAGCGGCCGGGCGCCAGATTGGCCGCACGAAAATCGCCCTGATCGTTGGTGTTCGTCGTATTCGCGAGCACCAGCTGCCGCACTCCACGCTGATAGCCCCGGCGCATCAGCAACACCCGTGCGTTCTGAATCGGATCGCCGTTCGGCTCCGTAACCCGGCCCGTAACCACTCCCTGCGGAGTCATCGTCAGCGACACACCCTTCATCACCTGCCCCGCCTCCAGCGAGAGCGGCACGGTCGGTGACGTAGCCGAGCGCGCTCCATAGCGCGCGGTCACAAATCCCGTGCGCTGTGCGCTCAAGTTATAGTTCTTCCCCGGATCGATATTCTCAATCGCGAACTTCCCCGCGTCGTCACTTGTAGCCGAGAACGCAGCCGCTGGTACGATCTGTCCAGCTTGCACCGAAAGCTGTCCAGCCAAGCGGACCTGAACGCGCGCCACGGGCTCCCCGCCCGGCCCAACCACGACGCCCTCAATCCTGGCTTTCTTGGGCGGTTCTGGAGCTTGAGCTGGCCCTGGTTGCTGCGCGGTAGCCACCAATAAAAACACAGAGAAGAACAGCGAAACTACAGGTAAACGCATCGAAACCTCCTGGGTTTACCGGAAGTCCGCGCCGATCTTCCGATGCCAAACACTATATCCCACTCTTCGCTGCGATTGAAGCCGCCCCCCGCTATACTGCAAGCGTGCTCCTCGCCATCCCCAGCCCGGCCCTCGTCTTACTCATCGGCGCCGCCGGATCCGGCAAATCCACCTTCGCCGCCCGCCACTTCCGCCCCACCCAAGTCCTCTCGTCCGACAACTGCCGAGCCCTTGTATCCGACGACGAAGCCAACCAGGACGCCACCAAAGACGCCTTCGAACTCTTGCACCTGATCCTCGAAAAACGCCTGCGCCGCGGAAAACTCACCGTAGTCGATGCGACCAACGTGCAAGCCTGGGCGCGAGCATCCCTCCTTGCCATCGCCCAGCACTGTTCGGTCCCCGCAATCGCGATCGTATTCAACTTGCCCGAGGCGCTCACCGCCGAACAAAATCACGCCCGCGCAGACCGAGTAGTCGACACCAACGTAATCGCCCAGCAAACAAAGGACCTACAAACATCGCTCTACGAACTCCCGAACGAAGGGTTCGCCCAAGTCCACATCTTGACCTCGCGCGAAGCAGTGAACGCCGCGGAAATCAGCCCGCCCTAGCAGGCGGCCAAGGTCACGCTCGCTCGGCACCCACCAACCAAACCGCGCCCCGCAACTTTACGCCGGTCGCCGAAGAATGCGGCATCAACGCCCGCCGCACCGACGCAATCGCCGCAACTCGAATCGCCTCCGGTTGGTCCACCAGCGCCCGCCTCGCCGGACCCATTTCCGTCGCCTGACGCACCGCGTCTTCGATCGTTCCTCCGGCCGCGAGGTCCAATTCAATGTCGAGCGGAGTAAACGACGGTGCCGTAAAACCCGCCGCCGTCAGAACGCGCGTGACTCGCGCAGGATCGGCAAACGCGAACGGACCCGGCTCTTCCGGCTCCGGCTTCGGCAGTCGCGGCGCGTGTTCATAGACAGCGTGCAGCGGAATCTGCAGCCACAGGTTTTCATAGACCGGACGCCAACAGGCGAATCGAACGCGCCCGCCAGGAATCAGACCCGTCCGCAGGTTCGCAAAGGCCGCGACAGGATTGCCGAAGAACATCACGCCGAAACGCGAAACAATCAGCTCCGCTCCCAGATCGCGAACGGGCAACTCCGCGGCATCGCCCAACAGAAAGCTCGCGTAGGGATACTCACGCAACCGCCCCGTCGCCAGCCACAGCATGGGTTGAGAAACATCCAGCCCGACAACGCGCCCCGAAGGACCCACCGCGCGAGCAACTTCAATCGTCGTAGCTCCGCACCCGCAACCAACATCCATCACAGTGGATCCAAGCTTCGGCGCAGCAAACTCCAGCAGCGGCCCCGTAACCGGAGCCAAGGTCCGGTCCAGCCGATCCTGCTGCCGCGTCCAGTATTCGCCGTCGATCCCATTCCAACGCGTGCGTTGATCTTCGTTGAATGCTTGTTCAGGTGTCATGATGTCCGCCTTTCAAGATCGGCCTGAACCAACCGACGCCTAGCCGACCTGCACCAACCGGTAGCTCTTCTTCCCCGACCTTAAGAGAATCGCCCCCGGCATCTTCACGTCATCGAGCGTCACCGTCCGCTGCACCGCGGTCTGCCGCTCGTTATTGACGTACGCCCCGCCGCCCTCGATCAGCTTCTTCGCCGCGCCCTTGCTCTCAGCCAGCTTCGCCGCAACCAAGAACTCCACCAGCGAAATTCCCTGTGCCAACTCAGCCGACCCGATGGTCGCCGTCGGAATCTCCGCCGCCAACGTACGCACAGCTTCCTCGGAGACCGTATCATTCCAGTCGCCGAACAAAATCCCGCTCGCCACTTCCACCGCCCGAACCGTATCCGAGCCATGCAGGATCGTCGCGCACTCCGCCGCCAAAGCCTTCTGCGCCACCCGACCCTCCGGGCGCTGCGCCGTCTGACTCTCCAGATCCGCAATCCGCTCCTGATCCAGGAACGTGAACAGCTTCAAGTAGCGCACCACATCTTCGTCCGTGGTCTGCAACCAGTATTGATACAACTGATACGGACTCGTAAGCGACCCATCCAGCCACACCGCGCCCTCTTCGGTCTTGCCGAACTTCTTACCGCTCGAAGTCGTCAGCAGCGGGAACACGATCCCCTCACTGCGCTTACCCAGGATGCGCCGGATCAAATCCAGACCCGATACAATGTTGCCCCACTGATCGCGCCCACCCATCTGGATGGTGCAATCGTGATGCTTGCACAAGTGCAGAAAATCATAGGCCTGCAACAGCATGTAACTGAACTCGGTGTAGCTGATGCCTTGATCGCGCTCTTCCAAGCGAATGCGCACCGAATCGCGCTTCACCATTTCATTCACAGAGAAGTGCTTGCCAACGTCGCGCAGAAATTCCAGAAAATTGAGCGGCACCAGCCACTCCGCATTATTGAGCAGCAGACCCTTATCCGGACTCGACAAGTCAAAGAACTTCGACAACTGCCGACCGATCCCCGCCGCGTTCTCCTCGGTCTGCTCCCGCGTCATCATCGTGCGCTCAGCCGACTTCCCGCTCGGATCGCCAATCAACCCCGTTCCCCCACCTACCAGCGCCAATGGACGATGCCCATGACGTTGCGCATGCGCCAGAGCCATCACCGGGATCAAACTCCCCAGATGCAAACTCGCCGCCGTAGGATCGAAGCCCACATACAACGTGCGGCGCGATTCCCCCAGGAATGCTTGAACATCATCGGCCGTGGTCCCCGCAAGGAATCCACGCCACTCTAATTCACGAAAAAAAGGATCGGCAGTATTTACGGACGGCATAGTTCGTTTGTGGTGTCGATGGTGAGATCTTTCTCGAAGGGATACGTACCCAGCACCTGCAGAGCCTTGCGACCCTTCACTTCCATCACCAGGCGGGAAAGATCTTCAAGAATTGTTGCGGTCTGTGACGGAGCACAAACGAAGTCCATGTAATAAATAAGGTCCCAAGCTCCACCATCCACTTGGCCCTGTTCTCCACGAAAATCGATCCAATCCGTCACCGTCCCGATCAGGTTCTGACTCTCGATCCGGATGATGTTGACCTTCGCCTTCACACTCAGCGTTTCAATCACGCTCAGCAGCGTGCCCGGCAGATTGTGCAGGCAGAACGCGATGGATACCCGCACATCCGCGGTCGCCTCCACCGCCGTACCCTTTTGAACCCACAGGAACCGAGTAATGTTGTCGCGACGATCCTGAATCTTTTCCTGCAATACCGTCATGCCCAAGTCATGAGCAATCTGCTTCGTCGCGATCGCGCCATACGTGCGCCAGTCATTCTTCTGAATATCGACCGCAGCCCCGGCAGTGTCGTAATAAGGTTGCCGCTCAATCCACGGATGCCCCGCAAAAAACTTCTTGCACTGCGCCAGCGCGTGACTATGCGACAACACCTTCGTCAGGCCTTCGACCTTAACCCCAGGCAGCGCCATCAAATGGTGCCAGATCCGGAGCTTGCGTTCCCCGCACACCCGAAACCCCTCGCGCGCCGCGTACCCCAGCAGCAAATCGTAGTATGCGTAAACCGTCCCCGCCGTAGTGTTCTCAATCGGAATCACCAGGCAGTCCGCATCCCCCCGAGCCAAGGTCGCAAACACGTCCTCAAACTCTTTGCAATTGACGATGGTCGCGTCCGGAAAAAACGCCCGCGCCCCATACTCGCTGTTCGCCCCGATCGCCCCTTGAATCGCAACCCTCACGGCCATAGGCCCCTATTCTCTCACAGCAGCCTCGAAACTCCTCAATTCCAGCGCATCTACCTTCTCCTTCAACCGCAGTGGAGCCCCCCCATCGGTGCCATTGCGGGTAAGCACCCACAAACCCCTCAACCGTCCACTACCCCAGCCTTGGCACCGCGCTCAAGCGCCAGGCGGGCACCACCACGACGGCAGCCTGGTAAAGGAACCAGCTTGATGGTAGATTACTCCTTGCCCATCACAGGCAGGGAAATGCAATTACCAGCAATTCACGCTCACCGGTTCCTTGCCGGACTCCTCGGCCTCACACTACTTTGCCCCAGCGCCGAGCCTCAGAGCCCCAATCGGGAACTTGAGGTGGAGGTGTCAGATTGTTGGGGTGGGTCCTTGCCTGCCACGTCCAAAGTGACGGTCATGAGCCTTGCACCCATGGCACTAACCGAGTGGTACGAACTCGGCGCTGCACGTCGCTTCTCACTCCCGCCCGGCCGTTATGCGCTCTCCGTCACGGCTCAAGGGTTTGTGCCCTACGCAGCCGAGATCGACATGGCTTCACAAAAGAAGCGCGTACGTACCTGTCTCGTCGTAGCTCCCATTGAAGGTCGCGCGTTCATGATTCAAGTGAAGGGACACATCAGCCCAACTGGCACGGCAAATAACCAAGCGAGCGAAGTAAGATTGGTCGGACTTTATTCCGACTACACTAGCAGTGCCGCGACTAGCACCTCAGGAGACTTTGCATTTCCAAATGTTCAGCCGGGTCGATACTTGGTTTTGATGCTTGCCCCAAGTGGAGTGCTCGGTCAACGCGAAATCGATGTGAAGATGGGCGAGCCAATCCACGAAATCCAATGGTGACCACCTGCATACCACGCCTGTTTTCAGTCACCCCCTAGCGCCGATCCTTCTCCCACGACCCTTGCAGCCTACCCCCCAGTCACCTAAAATCGAGTCTTGGATTACTCAAAGATCATCTCCAAGCGCCTGCTCCTAGCGGCTCTCCTGCTGCCCATCGGAGCACACGCTCAGTGGCTCAACTACACGCCGCCCGGCACGCCGCTCCTGAGGAACGGGAAGCCGAACCTCTCCGCCCCCGCACCCCGCGCCCCGGACGGCAAGCCCGACCTCACCGGCGTCTGGGCGCACGAGCGATCCACCCCAGAGGACTACAAGCGCATCTTGGGCCCCGACTACGACCCCAGGAAACAAACCACTCTCATTGGCATGGAGAACGAAGCAGTCCACAAGTACGGCTTCAACATCCTGCTCGACCTCAAACCCGGCGAGGTCAAGATGACCCCCGACGGCGAAGCCGCCATGAAGCGCCGCATCGCCGACCGCCGCGTCGACAACGTCTGTCATGGCGAGTACGGTTGGCCCGTCGCCGGCCTGCTAGCCGAACCAATGAAGCTCGTTCAGGCTCCTAAAGAAACGATGATCCTCTACGAAGTCGACAACCTCCATCGCCAGGTCTTCACCGACGGCCGCCAACTCCCCGCCGAATTCCAGCTTCCCGCCTATCTCGGATATTCCGTCGGCCGCTGGGAAGGCACCACCTTCGTCATCGAGACCCGAGGCTTCAACGACCGCACCCCCATCGACGCCATCGGCCACCCCCGCAGCGAAGCCATGCACGTCACCGAACGCTTCCACCGCCGCGACTTCGGGCACCTGGATACCGAGATGACCTTCGACGACCCCCAGATGTACTCCGGAAAGTTCACCGTCAAGGTCGCCTACGAACTGGTTGCCGACAACGACATCTTCGAGATGTTCTGCGGAGAGAACGAGAAGGATCGCGTCCACATGGTGAAGTAGCGCCAAAGGGGAGAAACCACCGCCTTGCGCAGGAGTTTCTCCCAACCCACTCCACAAAGGAACTTTGCTTTCCTTACACATACCGATCCCGCCGACCCGTACCGCCCTACCCGCCGCGCTACCCTCGCAGTCGCATGCCACGCCATCCCGACTCCGGCCATCTCAATCTGTCCGACGTCTTCAGCCGAGTCCAGCACAAAATGCTCGCCGACCTCTCACTCGGCCACGTCTTCGAGCACCCCTCCGCCAACGGCACCGCCACCGAGCAACAGTGGCTCGACCTGCTCGACAACTATCTCCCCAAGCGCTACCGAGCAGCCCCCGCCTTCATCATCAATTCCTCCGGCCGCCGCTCCCGCCAAATCGACATCGCCATCTACGACAACGTCCTCTCCCCACCACTCTTCCCCCACGCCGCCGGAATCCACATCCCCATCGAGTCCGTCTACGCCGTCTTCGAAGTCAAACCCACCATCTCCAAACAATGGCTGGAAGATGCCGGAGAAAAAGCCGCCAGCGTCCGTGCCCTCCACACCTCCAAGCGCAAAATCCTCGCCGGCCTCTTGGGAACATCCTCCGTCTGGCAATCCAGAACTTTCCCCGCCAACCTCCGCCGAGCCCTAACCTCTCTCCCCCCATCCCACAAAATCGACTTCGGCTGCGCCCTCGAACACGGGTCATTCGAGCACTCCCGCTCGATCAAGGTCTCCGATCCCAGCCAAACCCTAATCTTCTTCCTTCTCCGCTTGGTCACGCGCCTCAATTCATTAGGCCCAGCCCCCGAAGTAGACCTACTCGAATACCTAAACCGCGCCCGCTAAGGTGGACACGCCCTCGCCTTCCGTCTCCTTCACCCCCGTAGCGCCCCCCCGACCGGTGCCATTGCGGGCAAGCACCCACACTCCCCCAACCGCCCACCACCCCAGCCTTGGCTCCGCGCTAGAATCCTGCTTTTGCTTTCAAGGGGGGCACGCCCTTGCCTGCCGTCCCCTTCAACCCCAGCGAACCCCCCGACCGGTGCCATTGCGGGCAAGCACCCTCGCTCCCCCAACCGTCCACCACCCCAGCCTTGGCTCCGAGCTAAATCCTGCTTTTGCTTCTTACTTTCAAGGTGGGCACGCCCTCGCCTGCCGTCTCCTTCACCCCCGTAGCGCCCCCGACCGGTGCCATTGCGGGCAAGCACCCACACTCCCCCAACCGTCCACCACCCAGCCTTGGCTCCGCGCTAGACACGTTCGCACGCATCTTCTGCTTTGGGCTTGGTCGCCATATCGAAACGGAACCGCGCGCGTTAGCAAGCGGACAGACGATCCTATCCCCCGTATCCCCACCACTTAGAGCCTCACCCGCCCCAACTCCAACGAGGGAGGCTTTATACCTCAACCATGACCAAACAAAAAGAACTACCTATGATCCCGATTCGCCAGGCCGGCCCAATTCCTCCCGCGCCGAAGAAACCGACCACCCGACCAGCCCTCCGCCGTGAACTAGGCCTAGACACAATTGGGAAAGGGAAATCAGGAAAATAAGCCCGACGCCTTTCCCCCGCGCCATCCTACCCGAGCAGATCGCGCCCCCTAGCATGCCCGCGAACAAAGAGAGAGAATATAGGCAAGATGGAATACAACTACACCGTCCTGTTCGAGCCCGCCGACGAAGGTGGTTTCACGGTCACTTGTCCCGCCCTCCCCGGCCTCGTCACCGAAGGCGACACCCTCGAAGAAGCCCGCGCCATGGCCCAAGACGCCATCCGAGGCTACATCGAAAGCCTCCGCAAGGATCATCTACCCATCCCGTCCGACAAGACACCGCTCAAGGAACAGATCCACATCCTGGTACCCGAGCTCGCATGAGCCGTCGGCTCCCTGCCCTCACGCCCAAAGACGTTTACCGCATCCTGACCCGAGCCGGATTCACCCTCCATCACACCACCGGAAGCCACTACATCCTCAAGCATCCGCAAAAACCTCTGCGCGTCACGATCCCCTGGCACACCAAGGATCTAAAGCTGGGAACATTGCGCTCGATCATCGAGCAAGCCGGGTTCACCGTAGATCAGTTCGCCGACCTTCTCTAACTAGCATTACGCCGATCTCGCCCGAGCGTCTTTTCGAGTACGACATGACCTGATCCCCATTTTCCGTCCGAAGTTAGATACGATTTCGGACGAAGAAAGAGGAAAACAGATGCCCAAGCAGAGGCTCAGCGATGAGCAGATCCTGACAGTGGTGAAGCAGATGGAAGCGGGCCGCACAGCGGCGGAGTTGGC
>CALQCC020000064.1 GCA_943328975.2 Bordetella parapertussis
CGCAGATCCGAGATCATGATGGCCCCGGCGGAGGCGCCGATTCCCAGCAAGTGCGTTCCTTCAATGATCGGGAACATCAGGATTGATTCTCGGATGGAGACACTCAGGTCGGTGTCGCGAATCCATTCGGCTACTTGTAAAAGGTCCATTGCTGGCGAGAAACCTCTCTTGCGGGCGTCGGGTGATTCCGGTTTTCTAGAATACACAAGCGACTTCGGCTCTGTCAATGGAGAGGCTGTCGGTTAAGATGGTAGTTCGCCATGAAACTCAACAGCTACACGATCACCCAAGGCCACGATCGCGCTCCGGCGCGCGCCATGTTGAAGGCTATCGGTTACACCGATGAGGATTTGAAGAAGCCGATTATCGGCATCGCAAATACCTGGATTGAAACCATGCCGTGCAATTACAATTTGCGCGCTTTGGCGGACCACGTAAAGAAGGGGATTCGCGAAGCCGGCGGCACGCCGATGGAATTCAACACCATCGCGATCTCCGACGGCGTCACCATGGGGACCGAAGGCATGAAGGCGTCTTTGGTGAGCCGCGACCTGATTGCGGATTCGATCGAACTGGTGGCTCGCGGCCACATGCTGGACGGTATTGTCTGCATGGTCGCTTGCGACAAAACGATCCCGGCGGCGGCCATGGCTCTTTTGCGGCTGAATGTTCCGGGTGTGATTTTTTACGGCGGGTCGATTATGCCCGGCCACTATCAGGGCCGCGATTTGACGGTGCAGGACGTGTTTGAAGCCGTCGGTGCGCATTCGCGCGGCAAGATTTCCGATCAGGAATTCCTCGACATCGAAAACAAAGCGTGTCCCGGAGCAGGAGCCTGCGGCGGGCAGTTCACGGCGAATACGATGGCGACGGTAGCGGAGATGATCGGTCTAGCGCCGATGAATACCGCTGCTGTGCCCCAAGTCGACAAACGTAAGGAAGCAGTCGCGGCGCGCTGCGGACGCATTGCGGTCGAAGCCGTGTTGCAGGATCGGCGTCCCCGCTCCATCGCGACGCGCGCTGCGTTTGAGAACGCGATCGCCAGTGTTGCGGCGACGGGCGGTTCGACCAACGCCGTGCTGCACTTGCTCGCAATGGCGCACGAGGCTGGTATCGACCTCAAGATGGATGATTTCCAGCGCATCAGTGATCGCACGCCGCTGCTGGTGGACTTGAAGCCCGCAGGCCGTTTTGTAGCGGTCGACGTGGATAAAGCCGGCGGCATGCCGGTGATCGCGAAGCGTCTGGCCGATGGCGGCTACGTGGACGTTTCCGCGATGACCATTACGGGTCGCACGTTCGGTGTGGAAGCCTCCGAGGCGAACGAGACACCGGGGCAGGAAGTCATCCGTCCGTTGTCGAATCCGATCAAGGCGCACGGCGGTCTGGCGATTCTGCAGGGCAACCTCTCTCCTGAGGGCTGCGTGATCAAGACCACGGGTATCGAAGTGAAGGTCCGGCGCGGTCCGGCACGTGTGTTCGATCGTGAAGAAGACGCGATGGCTGCGGTGACCGGCGGCAAGATCCTGGCAGGCGATGTCATCGTGGTGCGGTACGAAGGGCCGAAGGGCGGGCCCGGTATGCGCGAGATGCTCGGCGTGACCAGCGCGATTGTCGGCGCAGGTTTGGCGGACACGACGGGACTGGTTACCGACGGTCGCTTCAGTGGCGCGACGCGCGGGTTCATGGTGGGCCACGTGGCTCCTGAGGCTGCGGTGGGCGGTCCACTGGCAGCGGTGCGCGAAGGCGACATCATCGCCATCGATATCGAGAAGTGCACCATCGATCTGGAAGTTCCGGCGGCGGAGATCGCGGAGCGTCTGAAAGACTGGAAGCCTCGCGAAGGCCGCTACAAGACCGGCGTGTTCCACAAATATGTGCGATTGGTCGGCTCGGCGTCCAAGGGCGCGGTTACCGACTAGTCGTTATTAACGAAAAGACCTGCTATCGTTAATAGCGAGGGGGCTTATTAACGCCTCGCGCTATTACCGTGGAACCCAACCATAATCAGAGGCTTGGACGCTTCATTACGACTGCCCATCAGGGCGAGAGCGTCCGCGCCTTTGTGCCTCCCGTTCTGCCACCAGTCCCACCACTTCGGTTGGACGGCATGCAGCGGCTGTTAGAAGAGGCGAATCAAGCCATCGGAAGGCTGGACGGACTAGGGTCAATTCTGCCCGATATCTCGCTGTTTATTTATGCCTACGTCCGCAAAGAGGCGGTTCTGTCTTCTCAGATCGAAGGCACCCAGTCGTCCTTTTCTGACCTCCTACTGTTCGAGATGGATGAGACTCCAGGTATTCCACTGGAAGACGTGCAAGAGACTTCCAATTACGTCGCAGCCTTGACGCATGGCCTCGAACGATTGCGGGGAGGCTTTCCTCTTTCGTTGCGGCTGATAAAAGAAATCCATTCCATCTTGCTACAAAAAGGCCGTGGTAGCGAAAAGACGCCCGGGGAGTTTCGGACGAGCCAGAATTGGATTGGAGGCAATCGGCCCGGTAACGCTCTGTTTGTTCCACCGCCCGTTGAGTACGTGATGGAGTCGATGGGACAACTGGAGACGTTTCTCCACGATGAGAGGCCCGATCTTCCAGTTCTGGTCAAAGCCGGCTTGATGCATGTCCAATTCGAAACGATCCACCCTTTCCTGGATGGAAACGGACGATTGGGCCGCCTCCTGATTACGTTCCTGTTGTGCGCCACCGGATGTTTGAAAGAGCCCCTTCTATACCTCAGTCTCTACCTAAAGGCCCACCGCAACACTTACTACGAGCTCCTGACGAAGGTTCGTCAGGAGGGAGATTGGGAAGCATGGATCGAATTCTTCTTGACTGGTGTCAGGGATACTTCGGACCAAGCGGTGAAGACCGCTCGCGAAATTCTGACCCTGTTTGAGGGCGACCGTGCGCGAATCCATGGCTTGGGCGCTTCCTCCAACGGCGCGATGCTCGTGCACCGGCTTGCGCAACGCCAAGCTGTGTTTTCGCTCGGATTTGCGGCTCAACACACGGGCATGCGATTCCCCGCCGTATCGCGGGCCGTCGAACGGCTCGAGACCCTTGGGATCTTAAAAGAAGTCACTGGGAAACAAAGAGGTCGCCTATTCGTCTACTCGGCCTACCTTAAGATCCTCAGCGAAGGCACGGAGCCACTTCCTCGACTATGAAGAACACGCGCAGTCTCGCAGTCTCCCTTGTCCTCTGCCTCGCGGCGGGCGGCTTGGGGAGCTTCGCGACGGCGGCCAAGATTCCCACTTGGTATGCGACCGTCGTCAAGCCAACGTGGAATCCGCCGAACTGGGTGTTCGCGCCCGTGTGGACCACGCTCTATATCCTGATGGCCGTGGCCGCGTGGATGGTTTGGACTCGGCGGGAGCAACTGGGTGCCCGGCTGGCGCTGGCGTTATTCGGAGTGCAGTTGGCGCTGAACACGCTGTGGTCGTTCCTGTTTTTCGGGATGGAAAATCCAGGTGCTGCGATGGCGGAAATTGTCCTGCTGTGGCTCGCGATTGCTGCTACGATCCTGACATTCCGCAGGATCTCAATGCCCGCAGCGTGGCTACTTGCCCCATATCTGGCGTGGGTTAGCTTCGCATCGTGCCTCAACTTCGCCATCTGGCAACTGAATCCATAAAAAATGGGGTCCCCGAAGGGACCCCGCAAAACTACGGTTTGTCTGCTTTCTAGAACACCAGCTTAACCGCCATCTGCATAATGCGAGGGTCCTGAGCGGTGAGGATACGGCCGAAATTATTGTTGTTCAGCGCCGTGGTGACCGGTCCAGCGCGGAAGCTGTTAGTGAGGTTGAAGGATTCGGCGCGGGCTTCGAGGCTCATCGTCTCGCGGAGGCGGAAGATGCGCGACAGCGCGGAATCGATGCCGAAGGTATTCGGTCCTTGGATATTCGAGCGTCCCGCGTTGCCCAGGCTTCCGGGAGTGGCGTTGGCGAATGCGCCTCGGTTGATCCAGCATGAGGGGCTGGGGTTGTCGCACAGCACGTTGGCCAGCAACTGGTTGGGGCGTTGATTCGAAGCGCCACTCAAGGCGACGTCGATGCCGGTGGTGGCCGACAGGTAGGACGCGCTCAGGTAGCGATAGCTTGCGGAGAATTTCCAGTTGGATGCGATGGCACGCAGCATCCGATCATCGAAACGCGGGGCTTCGAGTACCGCCGTTAGGTTGAAGATGTGGCGCCGATCGAGGGTCTGGCCGCCTGCGAGAGTCGGCGTGGTGCAGTTGCCGCGATCCAAGGCGCGATTGTTGACGTCCGTGTAAGTGCCACCTGCTCCACCGACGCCGGAGCCGACGGGCACATCGCCGATGCAGTGCGACCAGGTGTAGTTGGCGTTGAAGCTCACGCCGCGCGTAAGACGCTTCTGACTGGTGAGAATCAATCCGTTATAGCTGCTGGTTCCACCCGATTCAAACATGTCCGTGGGTCCCAGTTTGAGGCCTGCGGTCGGGTTGATCACCGAAGCGAGCCGGCGGGACTGAATGTTCGCTGTCGTGTTGCAGCTGGTTAACACTCCGTTGGGGCATGGAAGGATGATCGCCTGATTCAACTGGCGGCTGACCCAGATGTGAGCCGACTGCGTGCCCAGGTAGGTGGCGGAAACCATCCAATTGCCGGCGAACTGGTGTTGCAGGCTGAAGTTCCAGGTATAGGTTGTGGGACCCTTTGCATCGGGCTGCTGCGCGACGTAGGTGCCGTTATTTACGAAGAACGCATCGGCGCCACCGGTCAGCGGGAAGGGGTTGCCGCCCGGTGTCGTCGCATACGGATTGCCGAAGGGTACCGGCCCATTCGTGGTGACGGTGCTGGCGAACGGCGGCGCGGTCGCTGGCGTGGACATGATCTGGATGTTCGGGAAGTCGTACGCGATGCCGCCCGAAGCGCGGATGGACGTCTTGCCATCGCCGCGCGGATCCCACGCGATACCGACGCGGGGGGCAAACTGGTTCATACGGCGATTGACGCCGGTCTTGCCGATGAAGCCGGGGTCGCCTGCGTACTTCACTCCCGGAGGCGCATTCTTGAATACCGTGCTGCGCACGCCGGCTTTGAAGTCATCGATGTTGAAGTTGTAGACCGCTCCGTTGTTGAGAGCTTGCGGCAGGAACGGTTCCCAGCGGATGCCGTAGTTGACGGTCAAGCGGCGGGTGACCTTCCACGTGTCTTGCGCGTAGAGGCTGTGGCCCCACTTGTTGGTGAATACGGTGTTCGGCGTAGCCTGCGTCATGGAACTCATCTGTCCGGTCATGAAGTCGGCCATCCCGAGGCCGGTGGTTTGTCCGTTGAAGGCGAACGAAACACCCGCGAAAACGTTGGCTTTCTGGCTATGTTGATACTTGAAGCCGGAATAGCCGAAGGCGAGCTGATGATTGCCGCGAGTGATGCTCACGTCATCGTTTAGCGTGAGGAAGGTGGGGATGAAGGTCGCCTGAATCGCCGTACCCACACCGATGTTGAATCCCCCGGTGACGTTCACCACGGTTTGGTGCGGCACGTAGCAGTAAATGTTCACGCCGATGTCGCAGCCGGAGAAGTAGTCGTCATTGAAGCGCAGCACTGCGACGCGATTGCCGGCGAAGCGGAACTGGTTGACGACGTTAGGGGAGGCGAGATAGGTGTGACCGATCGCCGCCGTCTGCGCCAGATCGTCCAGGCCACCGTTTGTGGAGTCGAGGATGTTGCCCGACAGCGCATAGGATGGAGGCGTCTTGTACGTAGTCGCCATGTAGCGCCCGAAGAGCTGGTGCTTGGAGTTGATGTTGTAGTCCACGCGGCCCAGCACCTGACGTTCGTTGATCTTGTTGATGGGTCCGAAGGGCACCTTACCGCAGGCGTCGTTGGTCTTGGGCAGGAACTTGGTGACCGCAAGGGCTTGGGGGCTGAAGCGGCTCACCGGAATCTGACGACCGGCGAAGGTGGCGCCATTGCCGTTGGGATCACGAATAGTTGCCGGGAACGTCGAGCATTGGTTGAAATCGCCCGCCAGCATCGCAGGCGTGAGGACGAAGCCGGTGAGGTCGGCCGGATCCGAACTGGTCTTCGTGCCTTGGTAGCCAGCGAAAAAGAACAGTTGGTTCTTGACGATGGGTCCGCCGATGGTGCCGCCGAACTGGTTGCGCTTCAGCGTATCGCGGCGCGCGGCGAAAGAGTTTCGCGCGTTCATCTTGCCGTTGCGCAGGAACTCGAACAGCCCGCCATGGAATTGGTTAGTGCCCGACTTGACCGAAGCGCTGACCGAGGCCGAGGCGTGGGTGCCATTTTGCGCCGTCATGGTGCTGGTTTCGACTTTGAATTCCTGCAGCGCGTCGGGGAAGGGGAAGGGCAGGTTTACGGCGTCGAACAAGTTGTTATACATCGTGCCATCCAACTGGTAGCCGATGCCCGAAAGCTGGCCGCCTGCTACGGAGATGTTAAGGCCGCCCGGCATGCCCGCTGTACCGTTGCTGCCACCGGGTACTGCCGCGCCCACCAACTGGATCAGTTCCACGGGGTTGCGACCGTTGAGAGGTAGTTCCAAAATGCGCTTGTTGTCAATCAGGCCGCCGATGCTGGTGGTCTGGGTTTCGATCAGCGGTGCTTCCGCTGTGACTTCAATCGTCTGGGATACCGCACCGACCTGGAGCGTCACATTGATGCTCGGATTCGAGTTGACCTGCAGCACGATCCCGGTTTGCGCGACCGTGGCGAAGCCGGTCTTGCTGACAGTGAGCCGATAAGGGCCAATAGGCAGGTTCGGCAGCACATAGGTGCCGTCGGGACCGGTCAGGGTGGAACGTTCGGTACCCGTATCCGTCTGGGTCGCGTTCACCTGGGCCTCCGTCAGGGCGCTGCCCGTAGGATCAGTGACTAGACCTTGAATCTGTGCCGTGGCTTGTCCGTACAAGTTGGCCGTGCCCAGCGTAAGCGCGAGCGCGGCGATCCAACAGAGATTGCGTTGCATGATTATCCCCCTATCCCTTTACCGATTGATTCACGGGCGTTGCACCCGGAATTTAAGTCCCAAAGCAGAGGGATAGTATCACAGTGGCGGGCTGGAAGGAAGGGTTCTCAGCTGCGGGGAAATAGAACAGGCCGTACAACCCAAGCTTCGGGCGGTACGGCCTGCGGAGGTCCAAAATACGATTGTTTATTACGACGCGACTTCGACTTGCGCGGTGAGCATCTTGACGAGGTCCGGCTTGGACAACCCGCCGACGCGTTGATCCACCACTTTGCCGCCCTTAAACACCAACAGCGTAGGAATGCTGCGGATGCCGAAGCGCATGGCGGTCTGTTGATTCTCGTCGGTGTTGAGCTTGCCGACCTTCACCTTGCCGGCGAATTCGGTGGCCACGGCGTCAACCGTCGGTCCCAGGGCCTTGCAAGGTCCGCACCAAGGCGCCCAGAAGTCGACCAAAACGGGCGTATCTGAATTAATCACGTCCTGGTCGAACGCGGAATCCGTAAAGTTGAGGGTATTATCACCGGCCATGTTGTTTCCTTAAATCTCCTGTTACGTTCTTTATGATGCGGGATGGGGTGCTGAGGATGCAACTTATGAGAATTCAGTTACGGTGGCGTGGGATTTGTAGAGATCCCGATAGGCTTGGGCCGAAGCGTCCCACGAAAAATCCTTGCCCATGCCACGCAGGATCCGTTCGGTCCAGGCTGTGCGGTTACTGAAGGCGGCCAGAGCACGCGTGAGGGCCAGCTGCAACGCTGCGGACGAGACTTCTTCGAAGAGGAAGCCGGTGCTGGTGTCCACGGTATCGGCTAGGCCCCCCGTGGCTCGGACGATGGGAGCCGTGCCGTAGCGCAGGCTGTAGATCTGGTTGAGGCCGCAGGGTTCGTAGCGCGAGGGCATGAGGAACATGTCCGAGCCAGCCTCGATGCGGTGCGACAGCGCATCGGCGTACCCGACGCGCACGGCGATCTTCTCCGGGTGCTGTGCCGCGAGGGCCAGGAACATGTCTTGCGTGGGTGCATCACCGGCGCCGAGGACCGCGAGCGCAACATCCTGCGCCGTCAGCCAGTCCGCAATCTCGCCGATCAGGTCCAGGCCTTTTTGTTCGGCGAAGCGAGAGACGATACCGATCAGCGGCCGGGCGTCGTTGGCAGGCAGACCCATTTCTTTCAACAACGCCCGCTTGCACGCGAGTTTGCCGGAAAGATCGCCCGCGGAATAGTTTGCGGCCAAGTGTGGATCGGTTTCAGGGCTCCACACGGAGTAATCGACGCCGTTCAGGATGCCCGTGAGCTTCGCGGCGTGGGTGCGCAGGACTCCGTCCATGGCGAAGCCGTGCTCGGGTGTCTGGATCTCGCGCGCATAGGTCGGGCTGACTGTCGTGACAGCATCCGAGTAGACGATTCCGGCCTTCATGAAGCTGAGCTGCCCAAAGAATTCGAGGCCCGCCATGTGGAAGTTCGCGGAGTCGAGTCCAAGTTCGCGGACCGCCGTGGAGTCGAAGTTCCCCTGATAGCCGAGGTTGTGAATCGTGAAGATGGAGCGTGTGCGCAAAAACGCCGGGTCGGCTGCGAACGCGGTCTTCAGCAATGGGGCCAGCAGGCCGGCCTGCCAGTCGTGACAGTGGAATACATCCGGCCGGAAGATGTGGCGGGCGATCCCCAGCGCGGCCTGCGTCAGCGCAAAATAGCGGATGTGATTGTCGGGGTAGCTGCCGAGCGAGTCGCCATAGATCCCGGCGCGATGGAATAGCTGCGGGCAATCGACCAGGAAATAGCGCACGCCGTCGCGCACCACTTCGTCGATACCGGCGGTGAATAACGTGGGTCCAACGGAGAGCGGCAGGAAATTCCACACGCGCTTGGCACCTTCCGCGAGGACCGACTGATACTTGGGCAGGACCACCGCGACCTCATCGCCCAGTTTGGCCAGCGCGGGCGGCAGCGCTCCCAACACGTCGGCCAAGCCGCCGGTCTTGGCGAAGGGCGTCGCTTCGGAAGCCACCATCAGGATCTTCATGCAGTCCCCTTGGGCAGCAAATGCTTCTGCACCTTGCCGAGAGCGTTGCGCGGAAGTTTATCGACGATCTGAAAGCGGCGCGGAATCTTGAAGGACGCCAGGTTTTGCCGGCACACGGCTTCGAGCGCGGCTAGATCCAGCGGACCATCGCGCAGAACGATGTACGCCACGGGAACTTCGCCGCGCACAGGATGCGCTTCGCCCGCGACGGCGGCCTCGGCGATGCCGGGTTGCTCCATAAGAAACTCTTCGATCTCGCGCGGGTAAATGTTAAAGCCACCGGAGATAATAAGATCGCTGCGACGGCCACAGAGCGTGTGATAGCCGTCCGCGGAACGGACACACAGGTCGCCCGTCTTGAACCACCCGTCATCGAAGGCATTCTTTGTGGCCTCATCGCGACGCCAGTATCCGGCGAAGACGTTGGGGCCTTTCAGGTAGACCTCGCCGGTCTCGCCCTCAGGAACATCGCGGCCTTCGCTATCGACGACGCGCGCTGTGATTCCCGGCAACGGAAAGCCGACGCTGCCGGGGCGGCGTTCGCCGTCGTAGGGATTCGAGATATTCATCAGCGTCTCGGTCATGCCGTAACGCTCCAGGATGGTGTGTCCGAAAAGCTTGCGGAAATCTTCCAAAACCTGCGCGGGCAGCGGAGCGGAGCCGGATACGAACAGCCGCATCCTCTGTCCGATTTCGCGCGCGGCGGCAGTATCGGTTTCCAGCAGGCGGACGTACACGGTCGGAACACCGAAGAACAACGTGGGTTTGAAATCGAGGAACGTCGCTGTCGCCTTTTCGTGCTCGAAACGCTCCAACAGTCGCGTGTAACATCCGGAGAGCAGCCAGCAGTGGATGCCGTTGCCCAGCGCGTGCACGTGGAACAGCGGCAGTGCGAGCAGAAACCGGTCGGCCGCAGTGATGCGCCATTCGCTGACCAAGACGGCTCCGTTGACATAGAAATTGTTGTGGGTGAGGATCGCTCCCTTGGAGACGCCTGTGGTGCCGGAGGTGTAGACTAACGCCGCAGGCGACTCTGCGGTCAGGTCAACGGGAGCTAACTCTGACGATTGCCCCGCCGCTTCGGTACGCAATGCGGGCAAGTCGGCATCGGTGAGGTGCAGCTTCGGTTCCGCGTCCGAAAGAATATGCGAAAGCTCGCGCTCGCGATAGAGAATGTTGATCGGGACAAAGATGACCCCGACCTTCACGCAAGCCAGGAAGATGTCGATGAAGTCGAGCGAATTGGCGAGGTAGACGCACAATCGGTCGCCCCGGACGAGTCCGCGCGCCGCCAGCGCGTGCGCCATGCGATTGCTGCGGGCGTCGATGTCGCCGAAAGTGTAGACCGCACCTTGCCATTCAAGCGCGGGCTCTGCGGCACGGTGGATGAGAGAGACTGCGAAGCGGTCGCGAAGATTCATGGGGCCGGATTTCAGGGTAGCAACCCGGCCCACACGAATGGGATGTTACTTCGTAATGCCGGCCTTCTTGAAGTCGCCCGCCTTGAAGTAGGAAATAGCTTCCGGCTTGAGCCACTTGCGGACCACCGCGTTCAACTGCTCCACCGTGGCGTTGCGGATAGAATTCTCCAGGTTGGTTTCGCGCACCATGGTGCGGCCCAACTCGGCTTGATTCACGAACAGCCCGGCGAGCGAGCCATCATTGGTGCGATCTACCTGGCGTTCCTGCAACATCGCTTCCTTGCCGATCTTGAGTTCCGCTTCGGTGAATCCATCCTTGAGCAAGCGCGTGAGTTCTTCCTTGAACGCGTTCTCCACTTTCAGGACGTTCTCCGGAGCGAAGGTGGAGCCCAGCCCAAACGTGGCCCGCTTGTCGCGAGCACTGGCGTTGAAGCTAGTGTTGGTGCCATAGCTCAGGCCATCCTTTTCGCGAATGCGAATCCACACGCGGCTCTTGGTGTCCGCTCCGAAAATGGTGTTCGCCAGGACCAGCGCCGGATAGTCGGGGTCCTGTTGATCCATCGCCAGCGGCAGGATGGCGTAGAGATAAGCGTTGGCCTTGTCGGGAGCCTCCAGGGTCTGGTTCACAGCCTCGACTGCCGTGTAGACGTCCGGGATGCGAGCGTAGGGCTTGGGGCTCTTCCACGAAGCGAACAACTGCTCGATCAGCGGGCGGACTTCGGCCGGGTCGAAGTCGCCGACAATCGACACTTCACCGTTGGATGCGCCGTAGAAGTCCTTGTAGAACTGC
>CALQCC020000065.1 GCA_943328975.2 Bordetella parapertussis
TCGAAGCTGCGGAACGTATTTTTCGGATTGTGCTTGGCCAGCGTCTTGGTGATCGCCGCAGTCAGAGTGGTCTTACCGTGATCGATATGCCCGATCGTTCCCACGTTACAATGCGGCTTACTACGATCAAATTTCTCTTTCGCCATGTTTGTGTCCTTATATCCTCGATGGAAATTCTAGCTGGCCTTGCCTTGCGCCTTCGCGGTGATTTCTTCCGCGATATTTTTCGGAACTTCTTCGTACCGGCCAAAGTGCATCGTGAATGCGCCACGACCCTGCGTACGGCTGCGAAGCTCGGTTGCGTAACCGAACATTTGCGACAGCGGAACCATCGCCTTAATGATCTGCGTGGAACCTAAAATCTCAGTGCCTTCCAAACGGCCGCGACGGGAGATGAGATCGCCGTTGACAGTACCCATATATTCGTCGGGCACCACGACTTCGACACGCATCACAGGCTCCAGCAGAACCGGCTTGGCTTTGCGTGCAGCTTCCTTGAAGCAGATAGAAGCGCAAATCTTGAACGCCATTTCCGAAGAGTCGACGTCGTGCGAGTTACCGTCGAACACCGTGACTTTGATGTTGGACAGCGGGTAACCAGCAAGAACACCGTGCTCCAGGGACTCGACAACGCCCTTTTCGATCGCGGGGATGAATTCCTTCGGAATATTACCACCGCGGACGTCGTTCACAAACTCGTACTCGGTCTCTTCGTTCGGCTCAACGCGCAGCTTAACGCGCGCATATTGACCGCTACCACCGGTTTGCTTCTTGTGCGTGTAGTCGAACTCAGCCGAGTTGCGCAAAGTTTCCCGATAGGCCACCTGCGGCTTACCAACGTTGGCTCCGACACCGAATTCACGCTGCATGCGATCGACAATAATTTCGAGGTGAAGCTCGCCCATGCCGGCGAGAATCGTTTGACCCGTATCCGGGTCGGTGGAAACCTTGAGCGTCGGATCTTCCTGCACCAGCTTGGCAATTGCCATGCCGAGCTTTTCTTGGTCGACCTTGGTCTTCGGCTCGATAGCGAGCTGGATAACCGGAGCCGGGAAGTCGATGGATTCGAGAATGATCGGGAATTTCTCGTCGCAGATGGTGTCGCCGGTCGAAACCGACTTCAAGCCAACCGCCGCAGCGATATCGCCCGCGAGCACTTCCGTTACGTCTTCGCGCTTATTGGCGTGCATCTTAACGACGCGGCCAATACGCTCTTTCTTGCCCTTGGCGACGTTATAGATCGATTCGCCGGCAACCAAGCGTCCGGAGTAGACACGGATAAAGGCAAGCTGACCCACGAACGGGTCGGTCATAATCTTGAACACGAGAGCCGAAAACGGCTCGGTATCAGAGGAGGGACGCTCCATCTGAATCGACTTGTCATCGACGTCCGTGCCAGTGACAGCAGGCACATCCAGGGGCGACGGAAGCAAGTCAACAACGGCGTCAAGGAGATTCTGAACACCCTTGTTCTTGAAGGCCGTTCCACAGATCACCGGGAACATCTTCATCGCGATGGTTGCGCGACGCAAACCAGCTCGCAATTCCGCCTCGCTGATCGGCTGACCCTCGAGGAATTTAACCATCAGAGCGTCGTCGCATTCCGCGACCTTCTCCACCAACTGGTCGTGATACATCTTGGCGTCATCCAACATGTCGGCCGGGATGTCGACATCGTCGAATTCCGCACCCAATGTGTCGTCGCGCCAGATGCGAGCCTTCATCGTCAAGAGATCGATGGAACCCACATACTGATCTTCCGCACCGATCGGAAGCATGATCGGCACCGGATTGCACTTCAAGCGATCCACCAGAGTTTGCACCGAACGATAGAAGTCCGCACCAATGCGGTCCATCTTGTTCATGAAGCAGATGCGCGGGACGCGATACTTATCAGCCTGGCGCCATACAGTTTCCGATTGGGGCTGCACACCGGCGACAGCGTCAAATACCGCCACCGCACCATCCAAAACGCGCAAGCTGCGCTCTACTTCGGCAGTGAAATCTACGTGGCCCGGGGTGTCAATAATATTGATAGTGACATCCTGCCACTGACAGGTGGTCGCAGCAGAGGTGATCGTGATGCCACGCTCCTGCTCCTGCTCCATCCAATCCATGACCGCCGTGCCTTCATGCACTTCGCCGATCTTGTAGGTGCGGCCAGTGTAGTAGAGGATGCGCTCCGTCGTGGTGGTTTTGCCAGCATCAATGTGCGCCATGATGCCGATATTGCGCATCTTCTCTAATGGAGTCGTACGTGCCATGCTTATTAGTTACCAGCGATAATGAGCAAAAGCCTTGTTGGCTTCGGCCATGCGGTGAACGTCGTCTTTCTTCTTGATTGCTCCGCCGCGGGAATTCGCAGCGTCGTTTAATTCGTGAGCCAGCTTTTCCGGCATGCCCTTTTCGGCCCGCGACCGCGCGTTGGTTAGAATCCAACGGATGGCTAGCGAGGTACGGCGATTGTTCGAAACTTCAACCGGCACCTGGTAGTTCGCGCCACCGACGCGGCGAGTCTTGACTTCGAGCAACGGACGGCAGTTTTCGATCGCCTTCTTGAAGAGCTTGAGCGGATCGTCCTGGCTACGCTCCTTGATCATATCCATGGCTGCGTAGAAGATCTTCTGCGAGATGGCCTTTTTGCCGTCCCACATCATCGTGTTGACGAACTTCTCAGCCAGAGTGGAATTGTAGAGCGGATCCGGCAGGATCTCGCGAGTTTCAGGCTTACGTCGACGTGGCATTTACTTCGCGGCGCCTCCCTTCGGGCGTTTGGCTCCGTACTTGGAGCGGCTCTGCTTGCGTCCCGTGACGCCGGCGGTATCGAGCGTACCGCGCACAACGTGATAGCGCACACCAGGGAGATCCTTAACGCGGCCTCCACGGATCAGCACGATCGAGTGCTCTTGAAGATTATGACCGACGCCCGGGATATACGTTGTGACTTCGATGCCGTTCGTCAAACGCACGCGAGCAACTTTTCGCAGTGCGGAATTTGGCTTCTTAGGCGTTGTCGTATAAACACGGGTGCACACACCACGACGCTGAGGGCAAGATTGCAGCGCAGGGCTAGCCGTCTTAAAACGCGTGGGGCGACGCCCTTTGCGCACAAGTTGAATGAATGTCGGCACGAAACCTCTTTAGAAACTTACGAACTAAGAACTTCGGTTAACTTGAGATACTGCGTGGAAGAAACTTCGGACAAGTCCTTACGACCCACGGCGTAGATACCGGGATCACAGCGGGACCGGCGACCGGCCGGACTCTCCATTTACAGACAAGAAGAGTGGTAGCACGGAAGCAGAAGATCAACTCGCCAAAATACTCTTTGTAGAGTACAGGAGTGGAGGGGTACTTGTCAACGCACTCGTCGAATCTTTCGGAAAAGAGCAATGGCGCCGAGGCCAAGCCCAAACAAGGAATAGGTTGCGGGCTCCGGAACAACGTCGACAGTCACCGCGTCCAAGGCCCAATTGACGCCGTTCGCGGATATCGGGTGATTAAGTTGGCCTTCGGTCGATTGCTCCGTAAAGCGCAGCGTGGTGGAGGTAGAGGCGGCAACAAAGCTCAGAGTTAAACCAGAGTTCCAGATCCCATTGGCTTGATTAAAACTGTTGGTAACGCTATTCAAGACAGCGATGCCGTTGAGGGCCTCAACCAACGCCACCTGCGTGGGAGGCGCACCCTCCCCCTCGTATTCCTGCGTCGTCAGCAGGTAGTTCACGATGTATACGACGCCGATTTCGGTATCGAAGGTCTGCGACAATGAACCGCCCACGCCACCGGAGGCTCCAAAGCCTACGTAGAGTTCGCCGTCGCCCGCACCAATGCCCCACCCGGCTTGATAGTTCGTATAGAACTCGCTGATGTCTGTTCCGCCAGCATGAACCCAACCGGTAACCCAGGTGCTGGTGCCACCAGAGGAGTCCAGGTATTGAGTACCGCCGCCGCCGGGCAACTCAAAGCTCCCATTGGAGAAGAGCGTTGCGGCCATCCCGCGGGGTGTAGCAGCCATGAGGCTCAGAGCCGCCAATAACAATAGTTTTTTCATAAAGATGAAACCCGATGACGAAAATATTGACTAATCGCAGTATCCGACCCAAACCCGGAGCCGAGAATGGGCCAAAGGTACCGGGACGGCCCCAGTCGGGCCTTAGAGGGATCGGCATCCAGGAGCGGCGGCCTCATTGGGCTACCCCCTGGCCGAACTGCTTCCGGCAGACACCGACAAGGACGAGTCCCGCCCCCAAGAAGACGAAGGTGGACGGCTCAGGCACTGCATCCACCGTAACATTATCGAAGCCCCAGTTTACGAGAGGCGCGCCCTCAGCTGTCGTCTGATCCGTAAAACGGAGCATGGTGGCGGTGGAAGTGGCAACAAAAGCGAGGGTTAAGCCGTTGCTCCAAACGCCCTGGCTCTGGATCAAAGCATTGCTGTCCAAGGCTTCCACCAAATCGGATTGCATGGGGACGCCCGAAGCTCCCCAACCCACATAATGAGTTCTTTCTCCGGCCGTAATCCCCAAAGGCGATCCGTCAGCAGAGAACTCCCGCGTCTGGCTGACCCCAAAATGTGTCCAGCCGGTAACGCTCGTATCCCCATTCGTGAAGTACTGCGCCGCACCGCCCGGGGCTTCAAAGCTGCCGTTGGTAAATGGACTAGCAAGTCCTTCACCGGCCACACATGCAAAGACATGCGTGGTGGCCAATAAAGAAAATGTCATGTTATCCCATCACCCTATGCTTGCTAGTACTTTAATCGCTTGTGGCTGCTCCGTCAATCCCGTATTGAGACTAGTCGCCGGACGAGTGCGGTTGATTCTTTGCTGAATCGGGCCTAGGGCTGGACTAGGGACGTCGCGTTGGTGCGGTAGGGCTGATAGCCGACTCCCCAGTCGACGCCGATTACCTCTATTTCCAGGCGGTCGCCGTCGACCTTAACTATCAGAAAATGATAGGGATTTGAGCCGGGATCGCGACCTGGCCGAACGAGTTGCTCGAGTCGAACCTGGCTCGCGCCGTTGGCCCGGATGTAGTCGCGGGTATCGGGATCCCCGCGATACGCGTAGAGAGGCGCGCCGCCGCCACCGGAAACCACTAGGTCCATACGATGGGGTCCGGTGGCGTCGGTGTAGCGCTCCACCCAGTGCTCGAAGAAGTGCTCGTGCCCGGAAAACACGACCTCGACGTGGTTGGCGCGGAACAGCGGCATGTAGCGATTGCGCATTTCCAGCGTTTGAGGTTCCGCGGTGGCTCCGCCATGGGGGCCAGAGGAGAAGACGGTCTGGTGGCAAAACACGATCACATGTTTGTAGCGGGTGCGATCCAACCCTTCTAGCTGCGCCTTGGCCCAGGCGAATTGAGTTTCGTCGCCGATCAGGTTTGAATCCAGGCCGAGCACAAAGGTATTTCCGTAGCCAACCGCGTAGACCGGGTAGCCGGTGAGACGGCGCGGGGAACCCTCGGGCGGCAGTAGGGCCGACATCGCGTCCATGAAATTGCGAAGGCCTGGCTGCCGGGCAGGAGCGTTCATCGTAGTAGACGTACCGACGTCGTGATTGCCGGCGACCAGAAAATAAGGGACGTTGGCGGTTTTAGTGAGCCGGTCGATGATGGGGACGAAACTTACGTTCCACTGTTCGGGCTTGTCTCCAGCCAACACTGCGTCGCCGGACTGCAGCACGAAGCGCACGGGGAATTGAGTGTTTTGCAGGCGGCGCGCTTGGGCGAGGATGCCCTCGGCCACCATGGAATGTTCGTATTGCAGGGCGGCGCCATCCTGGCGGCCGCGGGTGTCTCCGTAGACGATGAAGGAAAACTTCGAGATATCGGCGGACCCGGCTTCGGAGGGGAGTGGGGTGGCCGGGGGAACAATGGCCCGGACGCGCTCCGGACCTTGCGCTGAGCCCACGGATGCAAACAAAATGGCGACAAAAGCGATGTTTTGGAATCGGGAGGCGTGCATGACGGGTTCAGCTTAACGCAAATACTGCGGCGATTGCTAGCGTTTTAGATTGCCAGTATGTTACTTTGGAAACGTTGTCACGTTGCGCCCGTAGCTCAGCTGGATAGAGCGTCTGGCTACGAACCAGAAGGCCGGGTGTTCGAATCACTCCGGGCGCACCACTTCCCACCTCCGTCTCGTCTATACTTCTTGGACGGGAGACCCACATGAAACATTTCTTGGCGATTGCGGCCGCATTGGCGTTGATCGTGACGGTACAGGCCCAGCAGACGAAACAGGCTCCGGCGTGGACGGCGCTGTTCGATGGGAAAAGCCTCGACAACTGGAACACGATCGGCAACGCGAATTGGAAACTGGCGAATGGGATCGTCGAGGCGAATACGGGGAACGGATTCCTGGTTTCGAAAGCGAATTACAAAGACTTTGAACTGCGGGCGGAGTTCTGGGTGGACGAAGCGGCCAACAGCGGAGTCTTCCTGCGCTGCAGCAACACGGCGGAGATCACGCAGGATAACGCGTACGAAGTCAACGTGTATGACAAGCGTCCGGATCAGACCTATGCGACTGGCGCGATTGTGGGCGTCGCGAAGCCTAGCCAACCCATGCTGGCGGCGGGCAAGTGGAATACGTTTGAGATTCGCGCGCAGGGCAGCCACATCGAGGTCACGCTGAATGGCGTGAAGACTGTGGATGTGCGCGACAGTAAGTTCGCTACGGGGCCGATTGGGTTGCAGGCCGCAGCCGGGACAGTGCGGTTCCGGTTGGTGCAGATTCGTCCGCTGTAGGCGCTACTTGATTTGGACGGCGTAGGGGATGGTCTGCAAGACTCCACCCTTCGCTAGCGAGCGCCAGGGCATGCCGCCCATCACTTTGTCGACGGCTGCGTCGAGTTCCGTCGCGGGCTGGTCGCGATTCATCAGGACTTGCAGGAGCGTGCGCTTTTCGGGAAACGCGACCAACGTGATTTTGTCGGCGGTCGGGATTTTTGCTTTTTCCTTAATCAACGCTACGGCTCGATCGAGGCCACCGATTTCGTCGATCAATCCGTTCTGCTTGGCTTGGGCTCCGAGCCAGACGCGGCCTTGCGCCAAAGGCTCGACTACGTTGAAGTCTTTCTTGCGGCCGTCGGCAACGCGTTGCACGAAGCCCTTGTAGTAGAGCTTCAGTTCCTGTTGCAAGCGCGTGCGCTCATCGGCGCTGAGGGGCGTGTATTCGGAATCGATGGACGCCCAACGACCGCGTTTCAGCAGGTATTTATTGAGGCCGATCTTGTCATAGAAGCCTTTCAGCGTCAGTTTGCCGAAGAAGACTCCGATGGATCCGGTGAGCGTATTGTTATAGGCCAGCACACGATCCCCGGTCATGGACATCATGTAACCGCCAGAGGCCGCGTAGTCGGACATCGAAATAATGACTGGCTTCTTGGCGCTGAGCACTTGCGCGGCGTGTAGAATCTCGGCGGACGCGATGGCGTCGCCGCCGGGGGAATCGACGCGCAGGATCACACCCCTGATGGATTTATCGTCGCCGACCTGCTTCAGGATTTTCGCCATTCCGGGACCGGTCATCCCGGCTTCGCTGAAGTTCTCCGCTGCGCCCGCGGCCATAATCTCTCCGTCGCCGGCAATCACAGCGATGCGGGTGGGACCTTCAAATCCTGTAACGGGAACCTTGGCGTAGTCGCGCGCGCGCACCTTCTTGAGGGTGCCGGCTTTGACCTGTCCGTTGAGACGATCGTAGACTTGGTCTTCAAAGAGCAAGCCGTCGATCATGCCGTTGTCGATGGCTCCCTGCCCTACGAACGGGCCTTGATCGATAGCGGCGCGCGCTTGGTCGGGCTGGCGCTTGCGACCTTCGGCGATCACTCGCACGAGATCACCGTAATATTGGTCGAGAATCAGATTCGTAACTTCGAGGGTCTGCGGCGAAGGCGACGTTTTCGTATAGGTGTCGGGAGCGTCCTTGTAGAGTCCGACGCCTTCGAACTCCATGGAGACGCCGACCTTGTCGAGGGTGTTCTTCAGGAACGTGAGTTCGGCGCGCAGGCCCTTGACGTCAAGCCAATCGTCGGGCGGCATGAAGATTTGGTCGGCGGCGGTGGCGAGGTAGTATTCGGGAGTGCGCGCGGCGCGCAACGATGCGTAGACGGGCTTGCCGGACTTCTTGAATTCGACGATCTGAGCTCGGAGCTCTTCAAGCTTGGCCCAGCCGACGCTGAGTCCGCGGGGCGCGATCATGAGCGCTTTGATGCGGGGATCCGCTGCGCCCTTGCGCAGAAGCTGCCATGTGTCGAGCACCGTGGGGCCGCCCTGTTGACCGAGGAACGGAATCGGCACGTCGACGGGCGCGCGCTCGGGGACGCTGCCTTCGAGGTCCAGCACCAGCACCGAGTTGTCCGTCACGGTGGGTCGGTTCTCACCGACGCTGAAGGCGGCAAGGAAACCGACGACCAACAAGAGAATGACGAGACCAGCGAAGACCAGACCACCGAGAAAGCCGAGGAGGAATTTTTTCATGCGTGTACTGCGTCCAGTGTAGCGAGTTCGCGCAGGTTACTTTGGCCGCGCCGTCCAGGACCAGCCGTCGGAGGGCCGGCGGACTGCGGTGAGGATGGAAAGAAAGTGCTCGGCTGGATCTTTCTTGGGACTGCCGGTGATGATCACGTGGTCGCCTTCTTTGAGGGTTCCGGCGGTGACACCGGTGCGACCCAGCTGGAAGACGGCATTCCACTCGGCGGTGTAGAGCGTGGAGTCGACCGTCTTGATGGTGAGAGTCACGTGAGGGTTCGCGAAGATGAGCCGTTCGATGGTGCCTTCGATGATCGCTGGGTGATCCCGATCGAAGGCCCCATAGGAATGGTGCGCGGAAAGGGAGCCTGCGGCAAGCAACAAACCGGCGAGCACGAGTTTCATGGTGGCCTCCACAAAACAATGAGCCGCGGATTGCTCCGCGGCTCTCAATTTACCAGGATTGAAACTTGTTTTGAAGCTAGACCA
>CALQCC020000066.1 GCA_943328975.2 Bordetella parapertussis
CGCAGATCCGAGATCATGATGGCCCCGGCGGAGGCGCCGATTCCCAGCAAGTGCGTTCCTTCAATGATCGGGAACATCAGGATTGATTCTCGGATGGAGACACTCAGGTCGGTGTCGCGAATCCATTCGGCTACTTGTAAAAGGTCCATATGTACGTGTCCGGGCAGTAGTACGCCGCCCGCCGGTAGCTACCAACGGGCGGCGTGAGGTTAAGTCTACAACAGGTAGCGATTACTTGGTGTCGCCCGAGGAGGCGGCGCCAACTACGGTGCCGTTCGCCAGGGTCAGGGCGCTAGCGTTGGCCAAAGCCGAACCGTCTTTCGCCAAGCTGCCCTTACACTTGATGACATCGCCCTTTTTGATGGAGTTACGAGTCCAGCCAGCGCGCATGAGGCCGTTCGGGCTGCCGAGTTCAAATTCCCAGTTGGTGACCTTTCCATCGGCGTCTTTCACGTCCATATAGAAACGAGCGTGGGGGTTCATCCACTCCACTTTGGTAACCGTTCCGGTGAAGTCACGGGACTTCGTGCGGTCGTATTCCGCGTCGAAGGAGTGGTGCGCAGCCATCGGGAGCGCCATTCCGGCCAGTACTAAGAGTCCTGCAAGTTTCTGTTTCATAAGTTTGAATCCTCCCAAAATCCGGGGAGTTCCTTAAAAGCCGGAATCTTGCCCCCTCAGTCAGAAACGTAACATAGATGCCCTTGGGTTATACCTACCGGAAGGATATGTCACGGTCACTGACCAGGATCGAGACCTGTGCGGTCTTGTGATGTGGAAGAAAAGAAACTACTTGCTCTTCGCGTCGCGGGCCGGAGCGACCAGCTCCCGGTGAAGAACATATCGTACTTCGACCGGCATGTCGTCCATGGATCGAACCTTCAGCACCACCTGATAATACTGTGGGAGTTTTCCGGAGGCGTTTTTCATCTCGGTTACCAGCGTCTGGGCGAACTTTGGATCGGTGAAAGCCTGCACGCCGCCGGTGATGCTGCCCACCCGGTTGCCGGAAAGGTATAACACCTCGCCGTTGCCGTAGAGGCCGGGGACCCGGCTGATGAGCGCGAAGCTCTCCTCGGTGTCAGATCGGTCGGCGGGGAGGCGGTCGGCGAAGAGCGCTGGTTCGCCGGCTTGCGGCGAAGTATTATGGATACCGGCAGAGTCCAGGACGAACGGTCGGCCCTCGCTCATGGCCTGCATGTGGCGGTTTTCCACCGACGGGCCCAGGAAGACGACGTTTCCCATGGCTACCTCGGGGGCCTCGATCTGATCGCTCTGCAGCACCTGAACATTGGTTTTCAGTTTGCCGAGGAACTCGCCCAGGCGGAAAACGCCGGTGGCCGCTCCCGCGCTGGATGTTTCCGTGCGTGCGGTGGAGACGGCTACGATCAGCGGCCGATTGCTGGTGATCAGGGGCTCCCACAGCGCCTTTAATTCCGGGGTCCATTCGACGGTGGCCGTTTCGGCGCTTTGGACCTGCCACAACTTGGTTCCGAAGTAGAGGGCTGCGCCAATTGCGAGGAGCAGGGCGGCTACCAGGACCACTTCAAACCAGTAGCGGGTGGGCCGAGAGGTCCGTGGGGCCTCGATGGCAACTTCCGGCTCGGGGATCGCAGCGACGGCGCGGGGCTCAAAGGTGACCCGGAAGCCGCCTTTGGGTAGGTCGACAAAGATAGGATCGTCTACGCCCTCGGTCCGGTAGTACTCGGCCAGTTTCTGCCGCAACCGGGCGACATGCATCCGGACGGTGGATTCCTGACGGGGATCGTAGGAGTCGGGCTTGCCGAAGACGTCCAAGCCGACGGTGTATTCCTTGATGTTTTCCGCGTCGCCCGAGAGCGACTTTTCAGCGAGGTAGGTCAGCAAGTTGCGGTGCACCTCTGAGGTGCGGAACGCCTTGCTTTGGACAATCCGCTGGATCTGCGCAGACGAGGCTTCCAGCTCTAATACCATGAATGGTCCAATCTTAACACGCGTATATTTAAGGACGGGACCGGGCGGTTCTTAGTTACGAGCTTGGTCGTAGTTGGCGTGGATCGTAGTATCCCGAGTGATTAGGACGGCCTTTGCGAGCCGCGCCTGGGCGACGATCATGCGGTCAAAGACGTCGCGCGTCCAGGATTCGTGGGTAGCTTGGATGGCAACCTCCTCAAACGAACGGTCACACACCCGTAAACCCAGCTCCGATCCGAGTTTCGCGACGATCTCGCTTGCCCGGACTCTCAATCGACCGATCTCGTAAAGATACTCAATTTCGACCACAACCATCGGCGAGATGCGGATGTCGCGGTCTCGATTCAGTAACCGCGCCGCTTCTCTGCTGAGCACTCGTGTATGTCCGCGGCTGAGAGGCTCGGCAATATGTGTGTCCAAATAAATCACTTGCGAGCGCGTTTTGTCGGCCAGTTCTTAAGCTCTGACCACTCGTGCAACTTGAGGTTCACGATGTCATCAGGGTTGCCGACAAACCAGTCCCGCTTGGTCAGTCGTGCGAGTTTGGGAAACTCGCTCAGGTCGTTTTCGTCCACCATTTCCTGCTTCGGAGCAGTCTCAGGTACGATCCGCAGTATTTTGCCCTTGCGCTCAATCTCCACTGGCTTGCCGGTGGAGAGAGCCTCGTCGAGGATCGCGTAGATGTTCTGGCGCAACTGGGTCGCACTGACTGCCATGGCTCGAAGCTAACACGTACGTACGTAGGAGTCAATGATACGTACGTACGCTTTCGCCTGCTCGTGCGATCTGCGAAAATCATGCCGAGGTGCCCAATATGAAGACCCTGCTCGCTGTTTCGATTCTGTGCGCGGCGCAACTAGCCGCACATCATTCCTTCGCGGCTGAATTCGACGGCAACAAACCGATCAAGGTGACTGGCGTGGTTACTAAGGTTGAATGGCAGAACCCGCATATTTGGTTCTATGTGGACGTGAAGGACGCCACGGGCAAGGTCACGAACTGGGGCTTCTCTGGCGGAGCTCCGGGACAGTTGCAGCGCCGCGGCATCTATCGCAAGGTGATTCAGGAGGGCACTACCATTACGGTGGAGGGCTTCCTTTCCAAGGACGGTTCGAACAACGCGAATGGGGCTCGCGTGACTTTCGCGGATGGCAGCCAGGTGTTTACGGCCGGGTCGGAAGATAAGCTTCCGGATGAGGGCAAGGCGAAAGGGAAGGGCAAGTAGATGCGACGACTGATTCCCACACTGCTCGCGGTCTGCGCGGCTGCGTTGATTATGCTCGCGCCGCAACCGGCGTCGGGTCAAGCGAAGGCGAAGGGGATTCCTCGCATGGCCGACGGCAAACCTGACTTCAGCGGCCTCTTTGAATGGCCGCAGGCGGCTCCGGGGTCTGAGCGCTGCAAGTGCTCCGCTACGGTGTTCGATCGTAAGAATTTCGCTCCGCTGAAGCCCGGCGGGGAGGCCTTCTATGAAAAGCCCACCGGCAATCCGCGCCATGACGAGCCGCGTGATTTCTGTATGCCTGCGGGCTTTCCTAGCGGCATCCTCTCCGCGAATGCGATGCAGTTCACGCAGTCGAAGGATACGCTCATCATGGTCCACGAATTCCAACGCATGACGCGCATCATTCCTCTGGACGGTCGCCCACATCGGGATCACTTGGAGCCGTCGTTTTATGGCGATCCGGTCGGGCACTGGGAAGGCGACACGCTGGTGATCGTGACGAAGAACTTCAAGCGCTGGTCGATTGACGATTTTTTCTATACGAATCCGAATGAGTATCGGATGCATAGCGACGCTCTGGTGACTACCGAGCGTTTGGCTTGGAAAGATGCGAAGACTATTTCGTATCGCATCACGTTAGACGATCCGAAGATTTTTACTCAGCCGTGGGGACAGGACTTCACGATTACCGCGAAGCCGGAATGGTCGAAGGATGGGCTCTACGAATATGTGTGTGAGGAGAATAATCGGTGCCCGGGCGGGGTGTGTTCGGGGAAGTAAGGAAATGGGGCCGCCGATGAACGCAGATAAGGAACTGTCAAAAATCTTTGTTGATCTGCATTCATCGGCGGCCTATTTCCTCAATTAGCGGATTCCTTGATCACCCACTTAAGGCGAACGTCGAAGGATAACCTCAGTGCCGGACGACCTTTGAAGTCTCCTGGGTCGGGGTGTGACGTTGAAAAGTGACAGTGGAAGCCAGTGGCGTCTGGATGCCAGTTGGTCGGAGGAATTCCCGCAACCAGCGCACCTACCAAGTAGAACCATCCACCGTATTCTTGCCATCCGCCCTGCTGCTCTCGATACGTGAATACTTCAGCCTCTTTGGTTGAATCGATGCCCAGTTGGTCCAGTAGGTTCTTAAATTGCAAAGGGTAGGCAACGTCACGTTGGGCCGCAAAATTCTTGCACTCATCGCAGGGGGTAGAGCACGGGCACTCATCCGCGCCGCCTCGCCCCATACCCTGATATGCTGCTATTGTTGCATCGCGGTCATAGAGAATCGTTTGATCGCCGACCGTGAGTTCGGTTATCCCCACACGGATTTAGAACGGAACGTCGTCGTCGCCGATGCCTTCGTTGAAGGACGGGGCCGCTGCGGGGGCCGGGGCCTGACGGGCGCGAGGCTGGCTGCGGGGAGCGGCCGGTTCTTGCGAATACTCGTCGCCACCGCCGCCGGGACCGCCTTCGCCGCGTCCACCGAGCAGGATCACGTCGTCCGCGACTACTTCCGTTGTGTAGACTTTCTTGCCGTCTTTATCGTCGTAGCTGCGCGTCTGGATGCGGCCTTCAACGTAGATCTGCTTGCCCTTGGTCAGGTACGGAGCTAGATTTTCGCTGCGCCACAGGACCACGTTGGTCCAGTTGGTTTCTTCTTTCCACTCGCCACTTTGCTGGTCTTTCCAGCGGCGATTCGTCGCCACGCTGAACTTCGTCACCGCTACTTGCGATGCGGTGAATGCGGTTTCCGCGTCCCGGCCCAGATGGCCGATCAAGATCACTTTGTTTACGCTACGGCTTGCCATGATTGTTAAAGTTTACCCCACACCCGGGCTTATTGCCGAGCCAATAAATTCTCAGCCATCCGGAAGAACGAGTACACGGTGACGGCCACGGAAACCCACGCCACCGTCTTCCAAAAAGTATCGTCGCCGCGAGCGTGGCCTCTGGATCCCGCCAGGTACGCCACGATGAAGCCGCCCACGAATCCGCCGATGTGCGCGGCGTTGTCGATGCCTGGAATGATGAAGCCCTGCACCAGGATGAGAACCATCCACTGCACGTAGCGTCCGCGTTCGCGCCCGATGATGGAATGTTTCTCTTTGGTGCCGAGGCCGACCATTGCTCCGACCAGGCCGCTGATTCCGGCCGACGCGCCGATCGACAAGACTGCGGGGGTCCAAAAAAGGCTGCCGGCGAAGCCCAGCACGGTCGCCACGAAGTAGATTGCGATGTAACGGTACGCGCCAAAAACCTCGTCGATCTGCGGGCCGAGGCTCCACAGCACCCAGGAGTTCATGCCGATGTGCAGGATGCTGCCGTGCAAGAAGCCTGCGGTGATCAGCCGCCACCATTGCAGGTCGCCGTAGATTGCCGCCCCGTATTTTGCGCCGAAATTGAAGAGTGCGAGACCGCTGGGGCTGGTTCCTATATTGCGACCATCGGAGGAATAGAGCAGTGTCGCGACGAACAGGCCCACGTTGATCAGTAAGATCAGCGTGGTGATGAAGCGGTCGCCCTGCAGGATGCCGGCCATGGCGTCCGCAGCCATCTGGCGGTCAATCGCTTTGGGCCCCACGGGCATGTCGCAATACGGGCAAACCTTGTCGCTGGTGGTGATAAAGGCGCGGCAATTCGCGCACATGCGTCGTGTATCCATGGGATCTATCCATTGTAGAGGACTGCTACAATGGAGGTTCGCTCGTTTCCAAGCCCGCACATCACAGTGCCAACACTGGGTGCCACACTGGCAGCAAGCATTCACCAAGGGAGCTTCGATCTTGAACTTAAGCAAATTGCTGGGCGCATCAGGGAAAGCCGTTGTATTGGCTACCGACCACCGCTATTTCGGCGTCGTCAACGGACTGGAAACGCCGGGCGAGGTTATCCGGCCTCTGCTGCCCTACGTCGACGTTCTGATGACCGAGCCGCACATTCTGCGCAACGTTTTCGGCGGACATGTCGACAAGCCTGTGTTGCTCCGCGCGTCGGGCTGCTCCACTGTCATGAACGTCAGTGTTCCTGGCTATCTGCAAGAACCGGCCAAAGCCGCGTATCAACAACGCACGGGCAAGTCGTTCGATCAAGCGCTGGCTGAGGCCGCGGCGAAGATGAAATCCGGCAAAGCCACGGATGCCGATCATGAAGAGCATCGCTATCTGGAAAGCTTCCTGTATGAGCCGGACACCATTGCCAGCGAACGGCTGATGTTGACCGGTCAGGGTTGCGTGGACGAAGGCGCTTCCGGAGCCGCGGTCAGCGTCTACTTGCGCACGCACTATCAGTCGCAGACGCTGGATAACCTGGCCACGATGTCGCGCCAAGCGCGCCCGCTGGGACTTCCAGTGTTGGGCGTGGTCGCCGTGGGAACCGCTCTGGGCTATCTCGAAAATGACATCGATTTCCTGACCCGTGCAGCCGCCGTCATGGTCGCGCATGGCGCGGACATCATCAAGACTTACAATTGCGGCCCTGGATTCGACAAAGTGATCGAAGCCACCGGCGTGCCTGTGATCGTCGCGGGCGGCAAAGTTCCCAAGGGCAAGGATCCGACTATCGACACCCTCGATCTGGCCTACGACTGCATGCAGAAGGGCGCATCGGGGCTCGACTTCGGCCGCCGTATCTGGCGTCACGATCATCCGGTCGCCGTCGCGCGGGCTTTGGGTGCGATCGTCCACAACAACGCGACGCCGAAGGAAGCGTTGCAGTTATTCCAGGAAGCCAGCAACCAATAAAATTTGCATGAGTGCTCCCGATTCAAACATGATGCAGGCCGGCCTTTACTATGGCGCTGAGGGCGCGCGCCCGGTGGAACAGCCTGTGCCGGAAATCGGCGCGGGTGAGGTGTTGGTATCGGTCTACGCTTGCGGCATCTGCGGGTCGGATACGATGGCCTGGTATCGCGAGCCGCAGGTGAAGAAGCTGGGCGGAATTAATACCGGTCACGAAATCACAGGGCAGATCGTCAAGGTGGGTGAGAAGGTCCAGGACCGTTTTCATGTGGGCCAGCGCGTCATCGTCACGCATCATTTTCCGTGTCTCAAATGCGAGCGCTGTCTTGCAGGCGAAGAAACCACTTGCGCCACGATGCACAACAAACACATCGCGCCGGGCGGCTTCGCGCAGTATGTTCGCGTGTTTGAATCGGGTCTTGATTTAGGCCTCTATCCGTTGCCAGAGTCGATGACCTACGATTCGGGCACATTCGTCGAGCCGCTGGGATGCGTGGTTCGCAGTATGCGCAAGATGCAGCCGATCGAAGGCCGATCGGTATTGGTCATCGGGAGTGGACTCGCTGGATTGCTGCACATTCGTATGGCCAAGGCCATGGGAGCTTCGCGGATCATCGCCGTGGATACCAACCAGGGTCGCTTGAATGCCGCTCTGGCATCGGGTGCCGATGAAGGCGTGATCGCCTCGGGCGATCCACTGCCCAAGGCGGATTGTGTTTTTGTTTGCACGGGGGCCCCTTCGGCCACGCGCGCCAGCCTGGACGCGGTGAACCCCGGCGGAGCCGTGATGATCTTCGCGGCGGATGGTCCGAATAAAGAACTGTCGATTCCGGTGACCCGCTTCTGGCTGGAACAACAGCGCATACTCTTCGCTTACGGTGCCGCACCGCGTGATATGCAGGAAGCCATCGACTGGATTGCCAGTGGCCGCGTGCGGGTCGACGATTTGGTCACGCATCGCTTCACTTTGGCTCAGATCGGCGAGGCTTTTGACCTCGCGACCAATCCTCGGGACATGTCGCTTAAGGTCCTGGTCGAGCCGCACCGCAGCGTTTGAGTTCTGTCCGCATGCTTACCAGGGTGCGGAAAAAGTAAGCGGCTGGTAATTTTGATGGCGTGAGAATCGCCTTGACAACATGCGTGGAGACGACACTCAGCAAGCTGCGATGTTCAGTTACTTGATGCCGGAACAGCGGGTGCCGTCGGACCA
>CALQCC020000067.1 GCA_943328975.2 Bordetella parapertussis
CGCAGCGGATGGTCCGACGGCACCCGCTGTTCCGGCATCAAGTAACTGAACATCGCAGCTTGCTGAGTGTCGTCTCCACGCATGTTGTCAAGGCGATTCTCACGCCATCAAAATTACCAGCCGCTTACTTTTTCCGCACCCTGGTAAGCTTGCGAACACGGTTGTTCGAATAGTCGGCGATGTAGACGTTCTTTTGCGCGTCCAGTCCCACACCCAGAGGCATGTTCAAAGCAGCTTGCGTGGCCAAGCCACGGTCTCCTGCAAAACCGGGGCTGCTCACGCCCGCAATCGTTTGGATCGTGCCGTCACTGGCATTCACCTTGCGGATCCGATTGTTGAGCGAATCCGCGATATAGAGGTTGCCGTCCGTATCCAAGGCGATGCCGTAGGGTGTCATGCCACTTTGCGTGGCCAGCTTGTTCTCTCCGCTGTACAGAATGGTTCCGTCTCCGGCGACGGTAGTGATGATACCTGTTGTCAGATTGATCTTCCGCACGACGGAGTTGCCGTAGTCGCAGATAAACAGATTCCCATTGCCATCCAACTTCAAATTCAGCGGTCCATTCAGCTTGGCCGCCGTGGCAGGACCGCCGTCGCCGGTAAACCCAGGGCGCCCCGTACCCGCCAACGTGGAGATGACCCCGTCCGCCCCAACGCGCCGGATTCGGTGCTCCAACCGATCCGCAATGTACATAGTGCCCGCCGCATCCTGGGCAACGCCATATGGATCGCGGAGCGGTACAGTGGTGGCCTGTTTCCCATCTCCCAGACGATCCGTACCCACGAACGTCGTCATCGTGTACGACTGGGCCCAGGAATGCACCGGAGCTACCAGGCATAAGAGTGTAAAAATACAACGGGTTAGGGTCGAAATGTTTTGGGCTGGCATGGTGGAGCAAGCACTATATAAGAAAGGCATAGGACAATTCAACTAGGGATTTTCCGGGACTTTGAATTACAGCCGCCGACAGTAGAGAATTAAAGAGATGAACACAATATCCATCCGAGATCTGGATCTGGCCGGGAAGCGTGTCTTTATCCGCGTCGACTTCAACGTGCCTTTGGCCCCCGGCGGGCAGGAGATTACCAGCGACAAACGCATTCGCGCGTCGCTGCCGACCATTCAATATGCGCTCGATCACGGCGCAGGCGTGGTCCTGGCCAGCCACCTGGGACGTCCCAAGGGCAAGCCGAATTCGGAGATGAGCCTCAAGCCGGTCGCCGCCGCGCTGGCGAATCTATTGGGCCGCACCGTCATCATGGCTCCGGATTGCGTGGGCCAGTCGGTGGAGTCGATGTTGCCCGCTCCCGGTGGCGTGCTGCTGCTGGAGAACCTGCGCTTCCACGCAGAGGAAGAAAAGAACGATCCGGCGTTCTCGCACCAACTGGCCAAGCTGTGCGACATCTATGTGAACGACGCATTCGGTTCGGCGCATCGCGCGCATGCTTCCACCGTGGGCATGATCGCTTACGTGAAACAAGCCGCCGCCGGGCTGTTGATGGACAAAGAGATCGAGTACCTGACGAAGGCGACGAAGAATCCCGCGCGTCCCTGCATCGCGATTCTGGGCGGTGCCAAGGTGTCGGACAAAATCGAAGTCATCCAGAACTTGATGAAAGTTGTCGACCGCCTGTTGATCGGCGGAGCCATGGCCTACACCTTCCTGCGCGCTCGCGGCGAAGGCACGGGCAAGTCGCTGGTGGAAGAAGACAAGCTCGACCTGGCGCGCCAGTTGATGGCCGAAGCGGGCGACAAACTCCTGCTGCCCGTGGACCACATGATCTCAGCCGAGTTCAAGGCCGGAGCCGACAGCCAAATCGTGGACAGCGTCCCCGAGGGCATGATGGGCCTCGACATCGGACCCAAGAGTGTGGCTGCATTCGAGGCCGTGATCGCGACGGCGAAGACCATTATCTGGAACGGACCGATGGGCGTGTTCGAGATGCCTCCCTTCGACAAGGGCACCGTCGCGTTAGCGAAGGCCGTAGCGGCGTCCGGCGCGATCAGCGTAGTCGGCGGCGGCGATTCAGAGAAGGCCATCAAGTCAGCCGGAGTCTCCGACAAGATCTCGCACGTCTCCACCGGTGGCGGCGCATCCCTAGAATTCCTCTCCGGACTAGAACTCCCCGGCGTAGCAGCATTGCCCACACAGAACCGCGACCGTTAAGAAGCGGCCAAGCCAGATGACACCCCATGAATAACTGGCGCGCGGACATGCGCCAGCTCCCCGCGAGCGTGTGGGCGCTCGGGGTCACGTCCATGTTGATGGACCTGGCCTCGGAGCTAGTCCACAGCCTGCTCCCCGTGTTCCTGGTGTCGGTGCTGCACACCAACATCGCCACCATTGGACTGATTGAGGGCATTGCGGAATCCATCGCCTCGATCACGAAGATCTTCTCCGGCGCGCTCAGCGATCACTGGGGCAAGCGCAAACCGATCGCATTGTTCGGATACGGACTAGCCGCCCTCACCAAGTTCGCCTTTCCGCTGGCAACGTCCGTGGCCTGGGTGGCGACCGCGCAATCCCTCGATCGCTTTGGCAAAGGAATTCGCGGAGCCCCGCGCGATGCACTGGTTACCGACCTCACTCCCGCCGACAAGCGCGGCGCGGCGTTTGGATTGCGCCAGTCGCTCGATTCCGCCGGCTCCCTGACTGGTCCAGCCTTAGCGCTTACGTTGATGTGGCTGTTGCACGACGACGTGCGCAAGGTATTGTGGTTCGCACCCATAACGGCGGTCGCCTCCGTCCTGGCCATGCTGTTCTGGGTGAAGGAACCACCTGTCACCAGCGGCAGCGTCGCCCGGAAGAACCCGTTGGCGTTAGCCAGTATTCGCCGCTTCGATCACCACTATTGGTCCATCGTCATATTGGGAGCCGTGTTCACGCTGGCCCGCTTCAGCGAAGCGTTCCTAATCCTACGCGCGCAGGACTCCGGCATGCGGATCGGCTTCGTTCCACTGGTGCTCGTCGTCATGAACATCGTGTACATGCTGGTGGCCTACCCTGCGGGCACCGAATCAGATCGCGGTCGCCATCACGTCCTGTTGATCGCCGGCCTGGGAGTACTGGTCGTCGCCGACATCGTTCTCGCCACCGCGCCCTCTCCCCTGATCGTGTTGTGCGGAGCGGGCTTGTGGGGATTGCACATGGCGCTGACCCAAGGCACGCTCAGCAAACTGGTAGCCGACGCCACACCCGCCGACCTGCGTGGAACCGGCTTCGGACTTTTCAATTTGGTTACAGGAATTTCCACGCTCTTTGCCAGCCTGATCGCGGGCGCTCTGTGGAGTGGATTCGGCCCCTTTGCCACCTTTATCGCCGGAGCAGTCTTCGCCGCCACTGCCGCCCTTGGTCTGTCGGCATATGTCTACGGCATAAATAAGCCTCGACATTCGACTCCATAAGAAGTTTCGATTGGACGCCCCGCCCCGCGAGCCGTAGGCTTGAATCATGGTAGCGGAACCAATGGAAACATCTAGTAATGACATTGCGGTCTTACACCGGATTAGCCGGATCGTCAGTTCTGAGCGATCCCTTGACGAAATGCTGGGCGAGATCGTGGGGTTGGCGGCACGCATCACTTCTTGCGACGCCTGCCTCGTCTATCTCGTAGACGGCGAAAGCGATGAATTCGTGCTGCGAGCCTCGCTGGTGCCTCACACCAAAGACGTCGGAAGCCTGCGCATGAAGATGGGCGAAGGCGTCACCGGTTGGGTGGCGGAACACCAGGCCCCGGTCGCGTTAGGCGCGGACGCTGCGGCAGATTCGCGTTTCAAGATTTTCCCGGCGCTGGTGGAGGACACCTACGAGGCGTTTCTATCCGTCCCCGTGGTGAGCGCCGGGAAAACGATTGGCGTCATCAACGTCCATCATCGTGAGCGGCACCCGCACACCAACGACGAGGTCTCGACCATCCAGTTTATCGGCGAACAGATGGGAACCGCCATCGGCAAAAGCTTGCTGGAAGAAGACAACGCGCGACTCACGGAAGAAGCCGCCGAAGCCAAGCGCCAACTGGAAACGCGCAAGGTCGTCGAGCGCGCCAAGGGCATTCTGCAGCAGCGCCAGGGCGTTACTGAAGAGGAAGCCTACCTGCGCATGCGCAATGAAAGCCGTCGCCTGCGGAAGCCGATGAAGGAACTCGCGGAAGCGATCATCCTGGCTGAGGAACTGGGCCGCCGCGATAGTAGTTCGCCGGATTAACGAAGGAAAAGCAGGCGGCTCCAGGGTCCACCGACAGGGCACGCGTCTCGGCCGAAGCCGAGGCGACCGTACCCTCCCTGGAACCGCCCGTTATAAGGAGTAGGACCGTTCGCCCTTCCTAAAAGCACGCCCCCTGCCAATCCAGAAGTCACTGATTCTGCGTCTTGGCCTCCCGGTGGGGCTTCTCCCAAAGGGACAGTTTGTCTCAAACCCTCCGCCAAACTGACCTAGGCCGGAAAATCCGGGAACTATTCCGCCTTACCGCGCATCCAAAGTTGCGAGAGGGCGCTTCAGTGCGCGACACTAGAGATTCGGGACGTTCTATTATCCCTACGGAGAAACAAGGATGAAAAAATCACTACTCGCAATCACCTGCCTGGGCGTCATGCTTTCGGGCGGTATGCTCTTCGCTCAAGAAAAAGGCAAGGGTAAGGGTAAGGCTGCTCCGGCCGGCAACGCGGCCAAGGGCAAGGATTTGTTCGAAGCCAACTGCGGCGTCTGCCACAACTCAGATTCCGAAGAGCGCAAAATGGGTCCGGGCCTCAAGGGCGTATCCAAGCACCCCAAGCTCGCCAACGGCGAAGCGGTGACCGATGCCACCATCATGGCATTCCTCAACGCGGGCGGAAACGGCATGCCGGGCTTTGCTGACCTGTTGACCACCTCTGAGAAGGCCGACATCCTGGCGTTCTTGAAGTCGCTGTAAAAGGTTTTCCGGGGGCTGTTGGCCGAACAGCTCCCTTGCGTCCCCATCGTCTAGTCGGCCTAGGACACCGCCCTTTCACGGCGATAACATGGGTTCGAATCCCATTGGGGACGCCATCTCACCTTCAGTACCCACCACCACCTCTGAAGTACCTAAGAAATAAGGTACTTGAGCGGTTCCAAATCCCTCTTTTGACACCGTTAGTCCCTTTGGGAACAACGCCGTCTGTAACCGCAGTTTGTTGCCTAGGCTTGCAGCGTTCCAGATACCCGCTATCCTCTCCAGCATCCAATCCGCAAACTCTAGTAGGTGTTCGAGTTCGTCGTTTGTTGTTGATCCAGTGGTTGTCTGAGTTTGAAGCTGATCTAGAGCGGTTCCAACTGTCAAAGTTTGCTTCTGGTACTCATCGTCTGAAAGCTTGCCGTCTACGTACAGGTCAAGCAGCCGTTGCCGCTTTGCTTCTAGAACTTTTCGGGCGTTGCTTGCCTGAGCTTCGGCTGCGATGCGTTGGGCGTGCTTCTGCTCCCAAACGTGTTTGACGACAGCGTGGAACAAACGCATGTGTCTTTCATCGGGACGCAGGCGGTAAAGAAACTCGATGAACTGACGATGCAGTTCGTCTCTCTTGAACTTGATGGCTCGACATCCCTTCGTCCGGCACGCATAGTGAGCGTACTTCTTGCCGCCACGACCAGTACTGAAACTCCCGGTGATCGGAGCTTTGCAGCTAGGACACAACACAAACACGCGCAGGGGAAAGTCTTCACTGTGTCTTGAACGAACTTGCCGCTCTTTTGAACCCCCGCCGTGCAGGCGCTCATGTACGCGCTCAAACAACGCTTCGGACACGATGGCGGATGGTGTCCCGCGTTTAGTTGAAGGTCAACACGGCGGGCAGATTCATCTTACGCCACTTTGGGTTGCGGAGTGGCGTTGGAAACAGGCGAACGGCCAAGGATATTGGCCAAGGCCCAGAGGTCACGATGACCATCGAGCTTGCGGA
>CALQCC020000068.1 GCA_943328975.2 Bordetella parapertussis
CGGGCCACATCGCGTTCACTCATCTTCTCGACGATGACCGCTCGCCGAACCCGCGCGTATAACTCCACTGTGTACACCTCTCCGGTGTTCCACAAACACAGAATGTCTGCTGGAACCAGTTTCCCGGCGGTCTACTTTCTCTCCGCCGTAACGCCGCTCACGCGGCGTTTACTGGTCTAGTTTGTCAGCGGCGCTTATAGTTTCTCCTACCGTGAATAAATTGGAATGTTTTGATGCTGAAAGTTCCTCTTTCGGGACCTCCAGCTTCGTAAAGTATACACGCCAGCATGCTTGGATTTGAATCAAACGAAGGACTTTTTAACCCTAGGCGGAGGCGTAAGAGTTCCAGTACGTCCTCGTACGGAAGCGTCTATAATTTTATGTGAAAGGTGCTTTCTTACCCGTGACCAAACGTCTCTTCGCTGCGGCGATCTTCGTATCCATTGTTCCCATGCTCTATGGCCAGGCCGAGCCCGAAGGCTCCCGCAAGATTCAAGGGGGCGGCATCACCGTTCCAGGTTGGACCGGCAAGATCGACGCCAATGAAGAGCGCGCGGGACAAGTGCTCCAGAACGCGAAGTTCGCGCAGGACGGCGGTATCTTTCAGATCACCACGGGCCCGGCTGTCTCCTATTGGAATCCTGCCAACACCGCGACCGGAAACTACACCGTCAAGGCGACGTTCAATGAGCCGCAGTATATGAACGTGAACAGCCATCCGCACCCCTACGGCATTCTCATCGCCGGCAGCGATCTCGGCACCGCCCAACAGAGCTACCTATACTGCGCCGCCTACGGCAATGGAAACTTCATCGTGCGCGGCTTCGGGCCGCAGTCGTTCCAGATGAACGGACAAGGTGAAGCCAATGCTGCAGTGCACAAGGCAGCGGGAAAACTGCAGCCCGTGACCCAGGAGATTGCTGTTTCGGTGAAGGGCGACCGGGTCGAATGCGCGATCAATGGCACCGTCGTCGCCACCTATGACAGAGCGGCGCTAGTTACCGCTGGTAAGCTCAAGTCGTTGGACGGCGTGTACGGACTTCGCTTCGCGCATAACACCGACGTGAACGTCAGCGGTTTCACGATGACCAAGAACTAGTCGCGCTAGGAATCCACCCGCTCCGGCTCCCACTCTTCCGCGTCATCGCGCTGGGGCCAGTCCTCGCGATCCTGTTGCTTCTCTTCTTCCAGTCGCTTCTTGCGTTCTTCCCGCTCTTCGTTTCCGTCGCTCATGGTCCCTCCTCTTCTAGTGTAAAGGGCAGGATGGAAACAGGCTCAGTAATCGGAGGAAGCTCCTCCGCCTCCGGACTTTCCACCATCGAAATGAGCGTCCGGATGGCCTGTCTGCGGGCTTGGCGTTATCATGTTCGGCGACACGAGCCCGACTGCGGCGGTCCCTGCGTTGATCCAAGCTTTGTCCTTGCCCGAGAGGCGGCGTGCGGTGAAGCCGCGGTGAACTTCGTTCGGGCCTTGGGCGAGCCAGCGTCGCAGGAACAGGGCGAGCCCGATCAACAGCGCGCCCAGGAGCATCGGGTCCCAGGTATTGCGCTGCCAGCCGAGATAGGGCTTATTGGTGACCAGGGTCAGGATGGCGACAAGCGCGCCCACCGCTATGACGAAGCGGTCTTTCCCACGCAGACCGCGCGCAAGCACAACGGGCGGCAGGCACCAGGTCAGAGCCCAAGTGGTCCAGTAGAAGGGTCTTGAGAACTCAGTGGCGGTGGTCATAGGTTTGCCTAACCACTGTCCAAGCAGGTTCAGCGACGAAAGCTGCAGGTTGATCGCGAGGTAGATGCCGAGCCAGAGGAGGGCCTCGGCGATCGAATACTGGTTGTCGAGATAGGTGAAGCGATGCGGGCGGCGGATCGCGGCCACAATCAACAGGCCCACTGCATAGAGCGCCGCGACGATCCCATGCTGCGCCGAATGGGACGAGGTCCATTCGACGGCCAGCCAGGGGATGAAGAGCATGGCCGCGAGAGGCGCGTAGGGGAGCCCGAAGCGATGCCAGATCCAGATTGAGGCGAGTGCGCCAGCAGCGGGAACCATGAGGTCCGATCCGCTGGAGCCGACGGAGCCGATGGAGAATGATACGGCCAACCCAGCGCAAAGCAGGCCGACTGAGCACGCGGCGAGGGCCTCTTCGATTCCGTAACGATAGAGCCGGTACTGCGAAATAGCGAACTCGGTGGCCCCGTAGGAGAGGGCTGCGAAGATCAGCAGGAAGATCCCTGTGGCTTGCGTGTCTGGTCGCAAGAAGAGAGTCACGAAGAAGAATCCAATGGTTGCTACGACGATGAGCAGTGTAAAGAGGAATAAAACGATCCGCAGGAAAATGTTGGTGCGTCGCAGATTGCAGACCGTTTCGATCTCCATCTGTTGGCGCTGCTCTGCTGTGAGAAACCCTTCGCCGGTCCAGTCCTTCACCAGATCGCGGGCGCGCAGGGCTTCTTCGTCGGAGGCGCTGTAGGCTCTCACGCGTGCCTCCCGAAGCGGCGCGCGATCTGGACTAGCGTGACCAGCATGGCGATGCCGGTCAAAACGAAATAGGACAGGAGCGCGGAGGCGTCATTCACGTCGCGAATGAGGACCGAGCTGACGCCGACGTATCCGTACACGGCGGCATAGGCCACGAAGGAAAACTGCCTGCGCGAGAGGCCGTACGCAAGCGAGGCTCCACTGGCGGCGAGGAGAGCGAGAAACCAGACCCAGTAGCCCTGCCGAATGAAGACCCCGGAGAGCAGCGCCCAAAAGAGAACATTCGCCGCGAGGTTTAGGTAGGTCCCGAAGAAATGCGGCTTGATGCCCCAGCGTTGAAGCACCGCTCCAGCGCCGCCGACCGTCAGACTGTAGAGAATCGCATATTGCCGATACGCTTCGTCCTGATTGGATGGCCAATGCGAGATGGTGAGTCCGAACCATCCGGCGAGCGAGGACAACGCGAGCGACAACACGAGCCGATTGTCAAAACGATAGGCGAGGAAGAAGAACAGCCCGGCGGTCGCGAGCAGATAGAGATCCGGTTGGCTGGAGAGCAGATGGAACCGCGTCTCGATGTAGGTGAGTTCCACGGACCAAAGCAGGCTCGCCAGATAAAGTACATAGTCGAATACCAGACTTGGTGACGTCGTCTCGGCTGGAGACCACGCGGGCGCGCGGGAGAAGCAATACCAAGAACAGCCGGCGAGCATCGCGGAGAGAACGGCCAAAACGAGGACGTCGCCCAGTTGCTGCGACCAGGTGCTGACGGTCCAGCCAAGGCCTCCGACGAAGGCCAGAATACCCGCGTAGAGCAGGATGTTCAATTCGAGAAAAACCGAGAGGGGTTCGCCGCGCGAGAGACCTGCGAGGAAGGCGTGTTGTTCCGGCGAGAGGATGCCGGCTTCCTCCCACTGAGTGAGTCGGTCCGCTATGGTCATGACTCCTCAGTTCTCCGGACGCCGCATGATGTGCCCAGGGTCCACGATTTCACCTATCGTACATTGCAACCGGCCTCCGCGGGTACCGCTCCCCTACGAATGGCTCCTCAATCGCCTCTCTCCCCCCCCCGCCTTTTTGTGCCTCGGTGCATGTGTGGTCTATTGAGGTTCGTATAGGCCCGGATCGACATTCGTCGCAGTCTCGAGTTGCGCGCGAGTTAGGCCTCTCGGCTGTTTGATTGTCGCTCCCTCTAGATTTGCTCCAGTTAGATTGGCCGCAGTAAAATCGCAACAATCAAGTGTCGCGCCCTTGAAATCGGCCCCACGTAAATTTGCCTCACAGAAGTTCCAGCCGGTTAGCTTCGCCGACCAAAAATACACATCTCGGAAGTCCCCATTCGGGACCCAGCCGTTGGGAATCTCGATGTACGACAAGTCAAGATTGTAGTTGCCGGGAATCGGCCCGGATCGATCGCTAAGGATATTGAGAATCGCCTGAGCGTCGACCGGGCAATGTGACCCTGCCGGAGACTTTGCTGCAGGCTCTGGCGCAAGCGCTTCACACTGAAATCTATGCCTCAGATGGTGTCTCAACCCTAGTTGAAGGTTAGTGCGGCGGTGGGTGACCGATTCGATAGAATCGAGTCGCCAAACCTAATCCTTGAAAGGACACCAACCGCCGTGAAGGAAAGATACCAGATTGTAGGACGCCAAGGGCGCCGGAATGAA
>CALQCC020000069.1 GCA_943328975.2 Bordetella parapertussis
CCGCAAGCTCGATGGTCATCGTGACCTCTGGGCCTTGGCCAATATCCTTGGCCGTTCGCCTGTTTCCAACGCCACTCCGCAACCCAAAGTGGCGTAAGATGAATCTGCCCGCCGTGTTGACCTTCAACTAAACGCGGGACACCATCGATTGTCGAGGATGGAAGCATTCTGCTCATCAGCACCAGTAGCACGACTCCCGGCGCAGTCTTGTACGGCACCGCTGAACCTGTACTCGTTCCTGCAAGTTTACTCTCGCAGTTCGCATTCGGTGGTGGATGGTATTCCGCGATTTACCTCACGAATCACAGCCCTGTTGCTGTGTCTTTCCCTGTGCGATTTACATCAGATAACGGCGTGCCTCTGGTGTTGCCCTCTATCCCGACTGGCACTCAAGCCGTCTCGATTCCGGCGGGCGGCACCACTATCATCGAGGCACCCAACACTGGATCGCTTGTCCAGGGGTATGCTTCGATGAACCTACCGACAGGAGTCACTGGATACGGCGTGTTTCGGCAGAGTGTTCAGGGACGTGATGACCAGGAAGCCGTCGTACCTTTGGCCAATTCATCGACAAAAAAGGCTTCGATTACTTTTGACGAGACAGTTTTCACTACCGCCGTCGCCATCGTCAACCCCGCTGCCACCACGACCACAGTGACGGTGGTTGCTCACGACACCGCCGGTGTGACAATTGGAACTTCGTCACTGACGCTTCCACCAAACGGCAAGGGTACTTTCGCGGTGAGAAGTATACCCGGCCTTTCAGGCGTTGTAGGGAAGCGCGGCTTTATCGAATTTTCTGTCGACTCAGCCGGCGTGGGACTTCTAGGCCTTCGTTTCGGCGGATCGGCTTTCACGTCGATCCCTGCAACCGAAGAATAGAGGAATCTGAATACCGCACTCGGCGTGGAAATGCGAGCGGAATGGCGGCTGCAGGGGTCCAAGCGGATCGGTTCGTGAACTAGACTCCGCGCGGCCTCACGATGACTAAGACATCTAGGTCACCATGTTTTTTTGGTCAAATCGTTCTCGAGTCCTCTCGGATTGGAGAGCAGCATCTCAGGGTCGTAGACGAAGCACGCTAATGTCCGGCAAGCTGGGTGGCTTTGATAGCGGTTGATGTCAATCAATAATTCTCCGCCAAGCTTTCCGTCGCGAAGTCCATCCCGCGTCATCTTGACCTCGACTACTATCGACTCGGACTTAAGTAGAAAGTCCATGCGAGACGCAGCGCCCGCCTGGCTTGGAGTGGTTTCTTCTGGTCTGACGTCTTCGAAGTGTAGGCAAAGTAGAGCGTGCAACAGGTACTGTACATCGTACTCATCCTCGATCAGCACTGGATCTCTGCCGATGCGGCGACCCTTCAGAGTTTTCGCAAAGCGGGGAAAGTGGTCAAGCAGTTGAAGCAGAACTTCGACAGCCTTGGCCTGCGAGTTCGTTGAGAGCGAATCCGGCCAGAACTTTTCCACCTCTTCGAACATGGATGTGAGAATTGCCTTTGCCTTTTCTAATCCTGCCGCGTAGGCAGCGTCGTTGTCATCCCGTGGCCATGAGTAGTCAATCGTCTGAAAATCGAGGACATGCTGTCTCTTGCCTTCAAACACCTCTTTGATCACTACACTCGTATCTCGATACCATTTCTTGAATTCGGGGGAAGATACCGACCCTCCGCGTACGGGTGTCTGACCGATCTGACTGCGAAGGTGCTCGAGCGCTTGTGTCCTGGTAAGGGGCATCGTCTACCCACCCACCACTTCGAGGAACGCCTGCGCGGCGTGGCTTAGGGCTCGCCTTGCGGGGTAGACCAGGCGGATCTTGCGCTCCATGGTCATCTCTTTGACCACGACCTCGTGCAGCAGGCCGATGCGGATTTCGTCTTCTACGCACATGCGCGGGAGGAACGCTACGCCGTCATTGCGCTCGACCATTTTGCGGATGGCTTCGATGGTCGGCATTTCGAGGTCCATTTTCAGGGGGACTTTGTGTTCCTGGAACGCTTTTAAGACGAGGCCTCGGTAGGGCGACACTACGTTGTGGGCGATGAAGGTTTCCTCGCCTAATTCGGTGATGGAGACTTCGGTCTTCGATGCCAACGCGTGTTTGGGGGAGACTACGAAGCTGAGGTGGTCGGTGTAGATGACCTTGCTGGTGAGGCGGTCGTCGTCGGGGTCGTAGGTGAGGATGCCCAGCTCCAGCTCACCGTCAATAAGTTCGGCGGGGATGCGGCTCGATTGGCTGCGGCGGACTTGGACCTTGATCTTGGGATAGGCGGCGCGGAAGCGTTCGATGTGGTCCAGCAGGTAGAGCGTGGACGACTCGTTGGCGCCGATGGCTAGGCGGCCGGAGGACTTGTCGCGGAGCTCGGCCAACGCGTTTTCTAGGTCGTCTTGCAGGTTTTCGAAGCGGCGGGCGTATTCGTAGACGATCTGGCCTGCGTCGGTCAGGGCCATATCCTTTGATAGGCGGTCGATCAGGCGCTCGCCTAGATCGGCTTCAAGCCTTTGGATTGATAGAGATATGGCGGGCTGGGTGCGGAGTAGCTTGATCGCAGCTCGGGAGAAACTCTTCTCGGAGGCGACGGTTAGAAAGACGCGGAGAGGGTGCAGCTCCATAACAACTGATTATACGGTACGCGAACGTTATTGATTTGTCAAATCTGAGGTCGCGCGCCATAATACCCGTAGGACGTACCAAGTCCGACAGGGAAGAGGAGCTATATACCCATGGCCGATCGAGTATACATTTTCGACACCACATTACGGGACGGCGAGCAATCGCCCGGTTGCAGCATGACGGTCAGCGAGAAGCTGAAGATGGCCGCGAAGCTGGTGGACCTGGGTGTCGACATCCTGGAAGCGGGCTTTCCGATTGCATCCGAGGGCGATTCTGCTGCCGTCGACGCGGTGGCTCGCGAGTATCCGTGGATGAGCGTGGCGGCGCTGGGTCGCTGCAATACCAAGGACATTATGGCGTGTGTGCAGGCGTTGAAGAACGCTCGGCGGCCGCGCATTCATACGTTTATCGCAACCAGCGATATTCATTTGAAGTTCAAGTTGAAGAAGACCCGCGAGCAGGTTTTGGAAGAAGCGGTTGCCGCGGTGCGGTTGGCCCGGTCCTATTGTGACGATGTGGAGTTTTCGGCAGAAGACGCCACGCGGACGGATCCGGACTACTTGGAGCAAGTATCGCGCGCGGTGGTGGCGGCGGGCGCTCGGACGGTGAACTTGCCGGATACGGTGGGTTTCTCCGTACCGGAAGAGTACGGCGCGCTGATCGGCCGGATTTCGCGGGCGTTGGGCGATTCGGCGATCGTGAGTGTGCACTGCCACGACGATTTGGGCTTGGCGGTGGCGAATTCGTTGGCGGCGGTGCAAGCGGGTGCTCGGCAGGTGGAGTGCACCATCAACGGCATCGGCGAGCGGGCAGGGAACGCGGCGCTGGAAGAAGTCGTGATGGCGATGAAGGTTCGCCACGACAAGTTCCCGTTCGAGACGAAGATCGTGACGGAGCATCTGTATCCGGCCAGTCAGTTGTTGACCAGCATCATCAGTTTTGGGCCGCAGCCCAACAAGGCCATCGTGGGCGAGAACGCTTTTGCGCACGAAGCAGGCATCCATCAG